>JBKCXU010000104.1:0-27751 GCA_046316025.1 Betaproteobacteria bacterium
GCATGGCGCTCGTCTTCGGCACCGCGGGGCTGCCGCACATCCTGATGCGCTTCTTCACCGTGCCCACGGCGCAGGAAGCGCGCAAGTCGGTGATCTGGGCGATGGCCATCATCGGCGGTTTCTACGTGCTGACCCTCTTCCTGGGGCTGGGCGCGGCGATGCACGTCGGCGCGGCCAACATCCGCGCCATCGACCCCGGCGGCAACATGGCCGCGCCGATGCTGGCGCAATTCGTCGGCGGCGGGCAGGACAGCTTCCTCGGCAATCTCTTCCTCGCCTTCGTGGCGGCGGTGGCCTTCGCCACTATCGTCGCGGTGGTCGCCGGGCTGGTGCTGGCCGCGGCCAGCGCCATGGCGCACGACCTGTACGTGGGCGTGATCCGCGGCGAGCACGTGACCCCGCAGGAGCAGGTCAAGGCCGCGCGCATCGCCACGGTGATCGTCGGCGCGCTCGCCATCGCTATCGGCATCACCGCCAAGGGGCAGAACGTCGCGCACCTGGTGGCGCTGGCCTTTGCGGTGGCCGCATCGGCCAACTTCCCCTGCGTGCTGCTGACGCTGTACTGGAAGCGCTGCAATACCGGCGGCATCGTGGCCGGGATGATCGTGGGCACCTTCACCGCCATCGGTCTGGTGCTCGTTTCGCCCAACATGACCTACCCCAAGGCGATCAAGGCCGCCGCGCAAAAGGTCGTGGACGGCGCTCCCGCGCGCGCCACCGCCATCGCGGAGGCGCTTGCTTCCGGCGACGCCGCGCGCGTCGCCAAGGCGGAGAAAGACAAGAAGGCGCTCGACGCCGCGCTGGCCAAAGCCAACGGCGACCTGACGCGGCTCGCCAACGACAACACAAGCCTGGTCGGCCTGGAAAAGCCGCTCTTCGAATTGAAAAACCCGGGGCTGATCTCGATCCCGCTCGGCTTCCTCGCGGTGATTCTCGGCTCGCTCTTCTACCGCGACAAGCGCGCCGAGGACATGTGGGACGAGCTGTACGTGCGGCAGAACACCGGCATCCTGGTCGCCAAGGCGCATGCGCATTGAAGGGCGCGCGGGGCGCGATGATGAATGATGGATGATGAATGATGGGGGTGCGCTGTCGACTCGCCGGCGGACCTTCAACATCGGCACCGCGCCCGACCTCATCCATCATGCGCCGCCGCGGGCGGCGCGATCATCCATCATCCAACGCCGCAAGGCGCGTCCTCACACGATGCAGACCCCGCCCCTGATCGAGTCCTCCGTCCGCGCGTTCTTAGCGCGGCACGTGCCGTTTTCTTCGATGAGCGAGGAGGTGCTGCGCTTCCTCGTGCCGCGCCTGTCGCTCGCCTACTTTGCCAAGGACAGCACGATCCTCGACCGCGACGCGGATTTTCCGCCGCTGCACATCGTCCAAAGCGGCCACGTCGCCAGCGTCACCGCCGGGCTGGACACCCTGCCCGACCGCGTGCTGGGGCCAGGCGAATGCTTCCCGGTCGGCGCGCTGTCCGCTGGCGGCAAACCCACGCGCGCCTACCGCGCAGCGGAGGACGTGTTCGCCTACCAGTTGTCGGTGGACGACTTTCGCGAACTGCGCCGCATCTCCAAGGAGTTCGAGGCCTACTGCACCGAGGCGGTCGCGGTGCTGGCGCAGCAGTCGCTCGCCGAATTGCAGCGCCATTACCGTCAGGTGGCGGCCGACCAGCACTCGCTGACCCGGCCTCTGGCCGAACTGGTGCCGGCCGAACCCGTCACCTGCACGGCCGACACGCCGCTGCGCGAAGCGCTCTCACGGATGCGCGAGGAGGCGGTGCGCTCGATCATCGTCGTCGACGACGCACGCGGCCCGCTCGGCGTGTTCACCCTGAACGATTTGCGCGACCGCGTGGTGCTGGAGGACGTGCCGCTCACGACCCCGGTGGCGCAGGTGATGACGCGCAACCCGACCACGCTGCCCGCGCAGGCCACGGCGGCCGAGGCGATCCAGGCGATGGCGGCCGGCGGCTTTCACCAGATGATCGTCACCGACGGCGGGCGGGTGGTGGGCACGATCTTCGAGCACGATCTCTTTGCGATGCAACGGGTCAGCCTGCGCCAGATCAACCACGCGATCCGCTCGGCGCGCAGCGTGGCGGCGCTGGCGCACGTGGCCGGCGACATCCGCAACCTCGCGCGCAACCTGCTCGCGCAAGGTGTGAGCGCCGAGGCGTTGACCCGCACCATCGCCTCGCTGAACGACGTGCTGACGCGCGAGACGATCAATCTCGTCCTGCGCAACCATGCGCTGGCCGGCATCGACTGGTGCTGGCTGGCGCTGGGCTCGGAGGGCCGCCACGAGCAAACGCTGGCCACCGATCAGGACAATGCGATTGTCTTCGCCACGGGCAGCGCCGACGATCTGCCGCGGCGGCGGCACGCGCTGCTCGCCTTCGCCGGCGAGGCCAACCAGTCGCTCGCCGAGATGGGTTTTCCGCTGTGCCGCGGCAACATCATGGCCTCCAACCCCGAGTGCTGCCTGACCGAAACCGAGTGGCAGGCGCGCTTCACCGGCTGGCTTGCCGAGCCGACCCCGGCGGCGCTGCTCAACGCCAACATCTACTTCGATCTGCGCCCGCTGCACGGCAACGCGCAACTGGCCGAGCGGCTGCGCGCCTGGCTGCTGGCGCGCACGCCGGAGCAGAAGATCTTCCTGCGTCTGATGATCGACAACGCGCTGCAAACCGAGCCGCCGCTGGGGCTGATCCGCGCCTTTCGGGTCTCCGACAAGCCGGGCAGGGAAGGCACCGTCGACCTCAAGAAACGCGGCACGCGCATCTTCGTCGACGCGGCACGCGTCTTCGCCTTGGCACAGGGCTTTGACGAAACCGGCACCGCCGAGCGGTTGCGCCGCGCAGGACAAGTGCTGGGCGTCGAACCGCGACACGTCGAAGCGACGGTCGACGCCTTCCACTACCTGCAAATCCAGCGGCTACGGGCGCAGGAGATCGGGCGCTACGGCAACCCCAACCGGATCGAGCCCTACGCGTTGAACGAGATCGACCAGCGCGTGCTGCTGGAGGCGCTGCGGCAGGCGCGCAAGCTGCAGCACCGGCTCAAAGAGAGCTACAGCTTCGCCGTGTGAGCGGCGCTCGGCGATGGGGTGGTTCGCCAACGTGTTGCGGTCGCGGCCCTCCCTGGGGCCGGCGTTGCAGGAGCGTTTGCAAAAGCTCGCCGAGCGCGGCCGGCCGCCGACGCGCAACCGCCACGCAGCCTCGCGTTACGTGACCGTGGACGTGGAGACGACCGGGCTCGATCTGCGGCACGACCGCGTGCTGTCGATCGGCGCGGTGGCGATCGAACGCTGCCGGATCGATCTGGCGCACTGCTTCGAGGTCGTGCTGCGGCAGCCGCAGAGCTCGCCCACCGCGAACATCCTGATCCACCGCATCGGCGGGCAGCGCCAACTCGCCGGCGCCGACCCGGCCGAGGCGCTATTGGGTTTTCTGGAGTTCGTCGATCATGCGCCGCTGGTAGCGTTTCGCGCCGAGTTCGACCGCACGATGATCGACCGCGAGCTCGACCAGGGGCTCGGCACCGCCACGCAAAGCCATTGGCTCGATCTGGCCGAGTTGCTGCCGGCGCTCTACCCGTCCAACGAGTGCAAGACGATGGACGACTGGCTGGCGCGGATGAACATCCGCATGCTGTCGCGCCACGATGCGCTGGCCGACGCGCTCGCCACCGCGCAGATGTTGCAGGTCTGCCTGCATCAGGCCGACGGCCTGAAGATGACCTGCCCCGCCCACCTGCTGGACATGCAGCACGCGCAACACTGGCTCGGCAAGCGTTGACCGCCGCTGGCGCTAGCCCGCATGTTTCACCGGGGTTTGCGCGACCGCCGATTTCGGCTTCGCGGATAGGTGCGCGCGGTGATCGCGGTTGTGCTGCCCGCAAAGTGAAGCTGGAAGTGGGTTTTGCAGGCGTTTTGGACGCACTCCCCCCTACCCCCCGTTGTTTGAACGTCCCGGGGACAGCACTGCGCGGGGACTACGGCGCCAGCGCGCGGGCAGCGGCGAGGAAGGTGTCGCGTGCGGGGTGGTGCGCGGGGAGGAAGATGCGCACACGACGCGTGTTGCACACGATGGTCGCGCCGATCTTGAGCAGGCGCACGCGGATCGTGGCGGCCTGCGCGCGGGCCAGGGCGGTGCCCGCCAAGGCCAGTGCGCGCAGCCGCTCGATCAGCGTGCAGGCCAGCGCCGAGAAGAGCAACCGCAGCTGATTGGTTGCCATCTTGTGGCCACTGGCGCGGGTGCCGAACAGTCCCAGTTGCACTTCCTTGATCCGGTTCTCGGCTTCGCCGCGGGCGCAGTAGCGCTCGTCGTAAATCGCTGCCGCCGGTTCCTCCAGGTTGGTCACCACAAAGCGCGGGTTCGTACCTTCGGCGCCATACTCCAGCCGCGTCACCACGCGCCGCTGGCTCTTCCAACTGCCGGCGGCGTAGACAAACTCGCCGATCCCGCGCTGCTTCACGCCGCTGGCCCGATACTCTTCTTCCAAGGCCCGCTCGACCAGCGCCACCCGCTCGTGCAGCCGCGCGTTGCGCGCCAGCCCGATCACGTAGCTCACCGCGTTGCGCTCGCACCAGTTCATCAGCCGCCGTCGGCAAAACCCCGAGTCGCCGCGCAGCACGATGCACACGCCCGGCCACGCCTGCCGCAGCCGCTTGACCAGCCGCTTGAGCACCGCTGCCGCTTGGTAGGCCCCGTCCCGATTACTCGGGCGCAACACGCAGGCCAGCAGTCGCTCGCCGCAGAACACGTACAACGGCAGGTAGCAGTAGTGGTCCCCCGCCTTCGCGGGGGCAGGCTGCGTAACCGTAGAAGAACCGCCCCTCCTGCGTTCCGTGCAGCGGCACGTCGCTGGCGTCGAAGTCCAGCACCAACTCCTGCGGGGGTGCGCGAAAGACTCGACAAACAAGTCCAGCAGTACACCGTGCAGCGCCCAGGCCATGGCGCGGTCGGCGCGCCCTTCCAGCCGGCACAGCGTCGGCGCGCTGGCCAATTCCTCAGCGCGTCAGACCGCCGTCTGCAGCAGCGTGTCCGTGCGCAACGCGCCGTGATCGTTCAAATCCTCGTTACCCAGCGCCAAGCCAAAGACGCGCTGCCGCACCATGTCCTGCTGCGTGTGACGAATCCGGCTCCGATCGCGCGGATCGGCCAGCACCGCCGCCACGCGCCGGCACAACCCCAGCCGCTCATCGACCCGGCGCAGCAGCAGTGCGCCGCCGTCCGATCCGATTGTCTCCACCATCGAACCGCGCCTGCACCGCCAGCCGGCCAATCTGCCCGAACAACAACTCTCCGTCGTTACACTTTGCCATCGCCGCCTCCTCCGCAAAATCGAACTCAACCGCTTGATTTAACGCGGCTCAGCACGCGGGCGCTGACTCCTTCGATGAAGTTTCCGGGCTAGACGCCCGTGTGCCGGCGAGGTTCCGGACCAGCGGCGGAATCCCCCGGCAGACCGGAACTGCCGACCCGCTTCCCGACCAAGAATCGTCGCGTCGAACTCGCCATCGTCCAGGCCCGGTAAGCTGGTCGGCCCGCGCAACGCGACCGCACCATCAGCGATAAGCAGGCAGTGCTCGCGGGGCGCCGGGCCCGAAGCAAGGCATCATCACGGTCTGGACGCCGCGACGGCACAGCAGAGGTTGAGATGAAAATTTCCGTTGAAAAGGTGAAGGAAGAGTTTCTTGCGCTGATCCCGCCGACGCTCTTCTTTTTTATCGCGCTGCACATTGTCGGGCTGGTCCGCAGACTGATGACCGAAGGCACCGGGCTGCCGGTGTCCTCTTCGGCGCAGATCGCCATTGCGGCGCTGATCATCGGCAAGGCAGTCCTGCTGGCGGACCTGTGGCCGCCGATCAACCGGTTTCCGGAGAAGCCGCTGCTCTACAACATCGCCTGGAAGACGGGCGTGTACTTCCTGGTTGCGAGCCTCATCCACTACCTGGAGCGGCTGTACGACCATGCCAAGGCGGCGGGCGGGATCGCGGCGGGTAACGCCCGGCTGTTGGCAGAGATCGTCTGGCCTCACTTCTGGGCCATACAAATCGTCCTGCTGGTGATCATCTTCAATTACTGCGTGATCCGGGAACTGGGCCGGGCGCTCGGGGAAGAGCGGGTGTTCCGTATGTTTCTTCGACAGGGCCCACGGCCGGCTTGCCCGTAACCGACGGTCGCTGTCCCGGCCGCCGCATCGCGGTCGGCAGCACGCCGAGGGTGGCGAGCAGCCCGGCCCGGCGCGCAGCGCAAAGCCCGTCCCGCACGCGCGGCTTAAGCTAGGCGCCCCGCCGCTGCTTCCCCCCACTTCATGCGCACCTTCGAACGGCTCTTCGTCCAGGTCAACCGCTGGCTGCTGATCGGGCTGCTGGCGGCGATGGTGGTGGTGGTGTTCGCCAACGTGGTGATGCGCTATCTGCTCGGCACCTCGGTGATCTGGTCGGAGGAGGTGGCGCGCCATCTGATGATCTGGCTCACCTTCGTCGGCAGCGGGCTGGCGCTGCGCAGCGGCGCGCAGATCGGCATCGACAGCCTGCAGGATGCGCTGCCGCCGCGCGCCGCGCGGGCGCTGCGCGCGCTGCTGGTGGCGGGGATGCTGCTGCTGTTCGTCGCCCTCGCTTGGTACGGGGTGGACTACGCGTTGCGCACTCGCTTTCAGATCAGCGCGGCGCTGGGAATCTCGATGTTCTGGGTCTACAGCGGCATGCCGATCGGCTGCGCGCTGCTGGCGGCGCACCTGCTGCTGATCGTGCGCGGCTACGTGCGCGGGCGCGAGTTCGTGGCCGACGATGGCGTCGACCACGACGCTGCGGCGGCGCTGTGAAGAGCGCCGCATGACGATGTCGATCATCCTGGCGGTGACCACGGTCGTGCTGCTGGCGCTCGGCCTGCCGGTGGGCTTCACGCTGGCCGGCGCCACGCTGCTGGCGGTCTGGGCCGGCAGCGACTTTCCGCTGGTGGTGGTGTTAAAGGAGATGTTCGTCGGCATCGACAGTTTTGCCCTGTTGGCGGTGCCGTTTTTCATCCTCGCTGCGGAACTGATGAGCGGCGGGTCGCTGACCGAGGTGCTGCTGCGCTTTGCCAGCCAGTTCGTCGGCCACCGGCGCGGCGGGCTGGGGCATGCCAACGTGCTGAGCCTGACGCTGTTTTCCGGCATCAGCGGCTCGGCGCTGGCCGATGCGGCCGGCCCCGGCGCGATGCTGATCCGGATGATGGAAAGAGCCGGCTACGACCGCGCTTACGCGGCGGCGCTGACCGCCTCGACCGCGATCGTCGGGCCGATCATCCCGCCGTCGATCATCATGATCATCTATTGCCTGCAGGATGATCGGGTCACGCCGCTGGCGCTTTTCATGGCGGGCATCCTGCCGGGGCTCGTGATCGCGGCGGCGATGATGGTCACCAATCAGATCGTCTGCATCCGGCGCAACTACAAGTCGGACCTGCCGCGGCCAAACGTGGCGCAGATGCTCGCCAACTCAGTGCGCGCGATTCCGGCGCTGCTGCTGCCGGTGATCATCCTGGGCGGCATGCGCTCGGGCATCTTCACGCCGACCGAGGCCTCGGTGGTCGCGGTGGTCTACGCGCTGCTGGTCGGCAAGTACCTTTATCGCACCTTGCAATGGAGGGCGGTGCCGAGCATCCTGGCGCGTACCGCGATCCTGACCGCCTCGGTACTGTTCATCGTCGCCGCGAGCAACGCCTTTGCCTGGGTACTGACCACCGAGAACGTACCGCAGGCGATCTCGGCCTGGATCGCGCATCAGGGCCTGGAGCCGATCGCGCTGCTGCTGATCATCAACATCTTCCTGCTCATCTTCGGCATCTTCATCGAGCCGCTGCCGGGCGTGATGGTGCTGGTGCCGATCCTGGCGCCGGTGGCGCATGCCGCCGGCATCGACCCGGTGCACTTCGCGATGATCGTGATCTACAACCTGACGCTGGGGATGATCACGCCGCCGGTGGGCGGGCTGCTGTTCGTCACCAGCGCGGTGGCGCGGGTGCCGCTGACCGACCTGTCGCGCGAACTGAAGCCTTTCATGCTGGCCCATCTGCTGGTTCTGGCGCTCATCACGCTGTGGCCGGGGCTGTCGACCTGGCTCCCGGCCTTGAGCGGGCTGGCGACGAAGTAGTTCGCGAGAAAGAAAAACGGGCCGTGCGGCCCGTTTTTCTGAGTCAGACACAACATCCGGCGTGCCGGCCGTGCCTATTTGACGTCCTGAATGCGCCGAATGTTGTCGACGCCGTACTTCTTGGCGAAGTCGGTCCACACCGGCGTGAGCGCGGTGCGGAAGGCGTTACCGTCGACGGCGACCACCACCTCCATACCGTCGGCGCGCAGTTGCGCGATGCCGGCGGCTTCGTCGTCGTTGACTTTCTTGCGCTGCGCGGCGGCACCGACCTTGGCGGCTTCGCGGAACGCGGCCTTGTCAGCGTCGGACAGCTTGTTCCACAGCGCCGGCGACATCAGCAGCAGGGCCGGCGAATAGACGTGGCCGGTCAGCGACAGGTGCTTCTGCACCTGCGAGAACTTCGACGACAGGATCACCGGAATCGGATTTTCCTGACCGTCCACAACGCCCTGTTGCAAGGCGGTGAAGAGTTCGGAGAAGGCCATCGGCGTCGGCTGCACCCCGATCGACTGGAATGCCTGGATATGCACCGGGTTCTGCATGGTGCGCACCTTCAGCCCCTTGACGTCGTCGGGCTTGACCACCGCGCGCTTGCTGTTGGTCAGGTGGCGGAAGCCGTTTTCGGTCCAGGCGAGCGCGATGATCCCCTTGTCCGGGAACTTGACGAGAATCTCCTGGCCGATCGGGCCGTCCAGCGTCTTGCGCGCGTGGTCGTAGTCGCGGAACAGGAAGGGGATGTCGACGATGCCGACCTCCGGCACGAAGTTGCTGACCGGCCCTGTCGAGGTGTTGGTCACGTCGAGCGTGCCCAGCTGCACCGCCTCGATGCTGGCGCGCTCGTCGTTGGCACCCGCCTGGATCTGACACTTGTAGCGGTTGGCGGTGCGCTTCTCGAGGTCGGCGCAAAACGCCTGCGTACCGACGCCGTAGTGCGAGGTGGCGGGCGTCGGGTGCGAGACGCGGACGATGGTCTGCGCCGCCACCGGGCCGGCCGCTGCGAGCGCAACGGCGCAGGCGCCGAGCGCGAAATTCAGGGGTTTCATGCGGTCTCCTTGTCGTTGAAAATGGCGGCACCCGCCGGGACGGGGGTGTCGCGCGTTTGGAAGCGGGTGAAGGCTGCCGCAGCCGCGGGGCCCTTGTCAAGGAAGGCGATCCACACTCCGGTCTCAGCCAGCCGCGGCCGAGCGCCGCTGCCACCAAGCGGCAGTCTCGCCGACGATGCCGCGCCGGAACGCCATCACGCACAACACGAAGATCAGGCCGGTGAGAATCTCGCCCCTGATCGAACCCATGCCGCCGATCAGCATGTCCATGCCCCGCTGGTCGAACCACTCGCGCGCCCTGGACGAGGCGATATCTGCCTTGTTCTGATGGTCGGTGGTCAGCAGCTCGATCTTCTTGTCGGGGAGCTGCTTTTCCAATTCGGCGATCGCCATCTTGATCGACTCACCGCCGCCGGTGCCGTTGAGACCGATCAGCGCGTGGATGCTGCCGCGCCGCACCTTGAGGTTCACGTCGTCGACGGCGGCGAAACCTTTGAACGCCTTGGTCGGGCCGCGGGTTTCGAGAATGACTTCGGTAGTCGCGCCCAGCGCGGCAACTCCGGCGCCGCGTCGGTCGCGTGAGCCGCGATGCGCGCCGGTCACCGCAGGATGGGGTCGAAATCCGTCAAGAACCACCGTCTACCTGTCCGGCTCATGTCGCGCTGTCCCGCAGGTCGGCTTGCCGCGTCGGCGGCAGCCCACGCCGTGTTTCCGGTGGCGACCTGTAGCCCAAGGCAGCGCCGCGTCAGGCGGGGAGCGCGGCTCAGTCGGTTGGCGCTTGCTCGACCGGCGGCGCGCCAGGAGACACAACCTGACCCGCACCGCCGGCAAGGTTGGCATAGCCCAGCGCCGCCTCGCGGTACTGGCGCGCGGCTTCGGCCTCGTCGCCGAGCGCCTCGGCCAGCCGCGCCAGCGCCAGCACGGTAGCCGGGTGCGGCTGCTGGCGCAGGCTGTCTTCGAGATAGCTCTTCGCCTTGCCCCACAGTTGCTCGCGCTGGCACAGCAGGCCCAGGCAGCGCAGCAGCGCCGCATCCTGCGGGTGGCTTTCCAGCCAGCCTTCGGCGCGCTCGATCTGCTCGCGGCCGGGGAAGACCCGCGCGCGGGCGTATTCGTCCAGCAAGCGCGGCTCCCACTGCGCCGCCAGCGCGTCCTGCAAGGCGACGGCGGCAGCGTGGCCGCGGCCGGCCAGATTAAGAAGTCGCGCGCCTTGCAGCGCCAGTTCCGGTCGCTGGCGCTCGGCGGCCGGAATCTTCTTCCACTTCGCTTCCAGCGCGGCCGGATCGTGCCGGCGCTCACTCAGCAGTTCACGCCAGGCCAGGCCGAGGTACTTGTCGGCCAGCACCGGGTTGACCGCGTTGCGCTTGGCCAGCGCCTGCACGCCGCGCACCACCTGCTCCCAGCGGCCAGCCTGCACGTTGGCGCCCAGCGCAATGCGCGCCGCATGGATCGAGCGTGCGCCGCTGCCCGCTTGAAGTTTGTCGATGGCCGCTAGCGCTCGGTCGCCTTCGTGGTTCTCTGCCCACATCTCGGCGCCGCTCACCAGTTGCGCCACCGCCAAGTCGCGGTCGCCGTCCACGCGCTCCAGCCACTCGTCGCGGCGGCCGGCCTCCTGCATCCGGTGCGCGGCGCGCGCGCCGATCAGCGCGGCCACACCGGCATCGGCCGGCGTGGCTTGCGCGGCGCGCGCCTCGCGCTCGGCGCGGGCGAAGCGGCCTTCGAACAGCGCCTTGATCGCCGCCCGCAGCGCGCGTCGGCTGCCGGCATCGGCGCGCCGCTGCCGGTACGCGGTCACCTGCCGCGGGAAGTCCGCCACCCGCTGCGCCAGCCAGGCGGCGAGCCAGGTCGCCACCAGCAGCGCCAACAGCAGCAGCACGAAGAGGAAGAACGACAGTTCGACGCGATACGGCGGTGCGAAAAACACCACCAACCCTTGCGCATCGACACCGAGCAATGCGACGCCGATGCCGACCACCGCCAGCAGCAGACCCCAGAACAAGGCTTTCATCGGCGCGCGCTCACCGCTGCGCGGCCGGGCGCAACGACCGCAACGCACCGAGACTGTCGGCGAGGTTGGGCAGGTCGAGTCGCACCGAGCCGCCCGCCCACTGCTTCAACTGGGCGGCGGCCGCGGCCGCCGCCGGCGCCTTGCCGTCGAAGTAACGCGCGAGCAGCGACTGCGCCTCGGCCAGCTCGGCGCGGTACAGAGCATCGTTGCGGTCGAGCAGCGCCAGCCGCGCGGCCAGCAGGCGCAGATGGAACTGCTGGCGCACGAGCTGCTGCTGGGTCGCGGTGAGCAGCAGCGCGTCGGCGGTCGACGCACGGCGAATCTGGATCAGATCGCCGAACTCGGCCTGCAACCAGGCCAGCACGCGCGGCCACCCGCCCGGCTCGTCTGGCCCGGCCGCAGCCGCCGGCGTCCGGGCGGTGACGGACTTGGCCGGCGCGTCCACCTGCGCCAGCAGCGGCCACTGGTCGCTGGCGCGAGCCATCTGGTCCAGCTTGAGCGAAACGCCGTTCAGGTCGAACGCGGGCACCGCCCGCAGCCGTTGCAGGTCGCGCGCGATTGCCTGCCGCAGGGGCGTCAGCCGCGGCGTTTCGCTGCGCGCGAGCCGCGCGTCGGCCGCCTGCAACGCGGCCAGCGCCGCCGGCACGTCGTCGCCGAACTGCAACTCGTGCGCGGCGAGCGTCAACAGCCGGTCGACCTCGAGCAGCACCAGCTCGTCGCGCCCGCGCGTCAGATCGGCCACCAGACCGTCGAGCGCAGCGGCGTTGGTGCGGTTGTCCGCGACCTCTGCGGCGAGTTTGTCGAGCGCGGCCTGACGCTGCGCGGCCTGCTCCTGGGCGGTGCGCAGCTCCGCGGTCAAGTGTTCGATCTGCTGCCGCTGCCGCGCCTGCTCGCGCTGTACCGTCGCATAGGCCCAGACCGCCAGCGCAACGGCCGCCGCGCCTGCCACCAGCAACGCAAGCGCGCGTGCGCGTGGCTTGGGCGATACGGGCGGTGTCGGCGGTTTTTCCATCGGTCGCGCAAGAGGCGCGACGATTCTACTGACCGAGGCCGTTACGTCGCGTCAACCGCCGCCTGGATCGCCGCCGCGTTGGGCGCGCACAGTCGCACGTCGCCGAATCCGCTCACGCGCAGGCGCTCGGCAATGCGCGGGTGCGAGGCGAGCGCAGGGCCCGCTCGCAACGCGGCGAGCGCGGCCGGCGCATCGCGCACCGCGTCCATCAGCGCCGCGACCGCCTCGCTGCTGGTCACCACGGTCGCGATGACGCCGCGCGCCGCCTGCGCGCGCAACCAGTCGATGTCGCCCACGCTCGGCGCATGGACGCGCCGCTCGTACACCGCCAGCGGCTCAATCTTGGCTCCGGCTTCGCGCAGCCGGTCGAGCAGCCACTCGCGCCCGCCCTGCGCGCGCAGGATCAACACGCGCCGTGGCAACGCGGACTGCGCCTGCAATACCGCCCACAGCCCTTCGGAGCCGGACTCCGAGTCTTCGCCACTGGCGGAAAGGAGCGATGCCGCGTCCGCGCCGGGAATGTGTTCCCGCACCGCCCGCGCGGTCGCCGCGCCGACCACGGCAATCGCCGTACTCGGCGGCCACGCGCAGAACAGTGCCGCGGCAGCAGCCCGCACTGCTGCGGGACTGACGAACACCGCGAGGTCGTAGCCGGCAAGCTGCGCCAGCGCACGTGCCACCACCTGCGGATCGGGCGCCGGGCCGAGATCGAAGGCCGGCAGCCACAACGCGTCGAAGCCCGCCGCGGCCAGCTCCGCCGTCAGCCGCCGGCCGGCATCTTCGGGGCGGGTGACGACGATCGGTACGGACATTGGCGATGAGGTTGCTTTACTCCTCCCCTTTCAAGGGGGAGGTTGGGAGGGGGATGGGTTGCTTGAGAGTTTCGCCGAACCACTGGTCGCGATCACAACCCATCCCCACCCCGACCCTCCCCTTGAAGGGGAGGGAGCAAACAATCAGCCGGCGATCAAGGCCAGCGCGCCCTGCGCTTTCAGTTGCGCGACGAGATCGGCGGCCAGACGCTCGCCGTCGGCCGGGGCGCAGCGGCCCTCGGCGGCGACGAAGTCCCCGGTCTTGGCGTTGCCGACGCGCGCACGCAGGAACAACTGGCCGCCTTCGACTTCCGCGTAAGCGGCCAGCGGCACTTCGCAACTGCCGCCCAGCGCGCGCGACACCGCGCGCTCGGCCGCGGTGGCGGCGCGGGCGGCGGCGTCTTCCAGCGGTGCGACCAGCGCGGCGGCCGCCGTATCGCCGGCGCAGACTTCGATGCCCAACGCGCCCTGCCCTGGCGCCGGCAGAAACTTGTCGGTCGGCAACACCTGGCGGATGCGCTGCGCGAGCCCCAGTCGCTTCAGCCCCGCAGCGGCCATGATCAGCGCATCGAAGTTGCCGCGGTCGAGCTTGGACAAGCGCGAGCCCACATTGCCACGCACCGGAAGAATCTCCAACTGCGGATACGCGGCGCGCAGCATCAACTCGCGCCGCAGGCTGGAGGTGCCGATCTTGCCGCCAGCCGGAATGTCGTCGAGGCTCGCGTAGTGCGGCGAGACGAAGGCGTCGCGCGGGTCTTCGCGCGCGGTGATCGCCGCCAGCGCAAAGCCCGGCTCGAGCACCATCGGCACGTCTTTGAGCGAATGCACGGCCAGATGCGCGCGACCTTCGAGCAGCGCGACCTCCAGTTCCTTGATGAACAGCCCCTTGCCGCCGACCTTGGCCAGTGCGCGGTCGAGAATCTGGTCGCCACGCGTGGTCATCCCCAAAAGCCGAACCGGCTCGCCGTGCAGCGCAGTGAGCCGGTCCCGGATGTGCTCGGCCTGCCAGAGGGCAAGCGGACTTTCGCGAGTGGCGATGATCCAGGGGGCTGGCATCGATCATGCTCCGTGATTTGACGCGGCGCGCACTTTAGCAAGGTGCTTCGATATGCTCGCCGGCCGAGGAGAACCCCGTGACCACCAGCAACGACTCCGCCCTGCGCGACGACATCCGCCTGCTCGGCCGCCTGCTCGGCGAGACCGTGCGCACGCAGGAGGGCGCGGCGCTGTACGAGGCGGTCGAAGAAATCCGCCAGACCGCCACGCGCTTCCGCCGCGACGGCAACGCCGCCGACGCGCGCCAGCTGGAGCGTCTGCTGCGCAAACTACCGCGCGATCACGCCGTCGGCGTGGTGCGGGCCTTCTCGTACTTCTCGCATCTGGCCAACATTGCCGAAGACCAGCAGCAGGTGCGCGAGCTGCGCCGCCTGCGCCGCAGCGGCAAGACGCCGCGCGGCGCGCTCGCCGACAGCTTGCAGGTGCTGGCCGAGCGCGGCGTGACGGCGGCGCAGGTGCGCGCGCTGCTCGCGCGCGCCTGCCTGATGCCGGTGCTGACCGCGCACCCGACCGAGGTGCGGCGCAAGAGCATCCTGGACACCGAGCGCGAGATCGCGCGGCTGATCGACGACGGCGTAGTCGCCGACGAGCTGGATGCGCCGCGCGAAGAGCGGCTGCGCGCGCTGGTGGCGACCCTGTGGCAGACGCGGATGCTGCGGCCGGTCAAGCTCACGGTGTTCGACGAGATCGCCAACGCGCTTGCCTACTGGCGGACGACCTTCCTGCCCGAATTGCCGCGCCTGTACGACGAGCTGGCGCGCCGCCTGCACGTCGGCGAAGTGCCGGCGTTCTTCCGACTCGGCACCTGGATCGGCGGCGACCGCGACGGGCACCCGCACGTGGGCGCGGCAACGATGCACGCCGCGCTGCGCGCGCAGGCAGGCACGGTGTTCGACCACTACCTGGCCGAAGTGCACGCGCTGGGCGCAGAGCTGCCGATGTCCGCGCTGCTGGTGCCGGTGGGCGCCGAGTTGCAGAAGCTCGCCGCCGCCAGTCCCGACCGCTCGCCACAACGCGCCGACGAGCCGTACCGCCGCGCGCTGATCGGCCTCTACGCACGGCTGTCGGCCACCGCGGACGCGCTGCAACTGGACACGCGCCAACGCGCCGCGCTCGGCGCGGCCGCGCCTTACGCCTCGGCGGAGCACTTTGCCGCCGATTTGCAAGTCGTCCACGACGCACTCGCCGCCAATCACGGCGCCGCGATCGGCCGGCACCGGCTGGAGCCGCTGCGGTGCACGGTATCGATCTTCGGCTTCCACGGCGCCACGCTCGACCTGCGCCAAAGCTCCGACGTGTTCGAGTCGGTCGTCGTCGAATTGCTCGCCGCCGCCGAGGTCTGCCCGGACTACCGCAAGCTGCCCGAGGCCGAGCGCATCAAGCTGCTCACGCGCGAGCTGGCGCACGCGCGGCCGCTGCTGTCCGCGCATCTGACGTATTCGGAGCGCACGCGCAACGAACTCGCCGTCTTCGACACCGCGCGCGAGCTGCGCGCGCGGTTTGGCGAGCGGGCGATCGACAAGCACATCGTCTCGCACACCGAGGCGCTGTCCGATCTGCTCGAGGTCGCGCTGCTGCAAAAGGAAACGGGGCTGCTCACCGGCAACGAAGTGCGCCGCTGCGCGCTGATGACGGTGCCGCTCTTTGAAACCATCGACGACCTGCAACGCGCACCGGAGATCATGCGCGAGCTGCTCGCGCATCCGGGCTTGCGCCATCTGCTGGTGCCGATCGAGGGCGGGCGGCCGGTGCAGGAGGTGATGCTCGGCTACAGCGACAGCAACAAGGACGGCGGCTTTCTCGCCTCGCAGTGGAACCTGTATCAAGCGACGCAGAAGCTCAATGCGCTCTTTGCCGAGCACGGAGTGCAACTGCGGCTCTTTCACGGGCGCGGCGGCAGCGTAGGCCGCGGCGGGGGGCCGAGCTTCGAGGCGATCCTGGCGCAGCCGGCCGGCACGGTGAACGGGCAGATTCGGCTCACCGAACAAGGCGAAATCATCCAGGCCAAGTACGCCGACGCACGCATCGGCCGCCGCCATCTGGAACTGCTGGCCAGCGCCGTACTGGAAGCGAGCTTCGCACCCGCGGCGCCGGCGGTGGAGACGGCCGAGTACGAGGCCGGATTGGGCGAGATTGCAGCCCACGCGCACCGCGCCTACCGCGAGCTCGTGTACGAAACCGAGGGCTTCGCCGAGTTCTTCTTCAGCGCCACGCCGATTGCCGAGATCATGGAGTTGAACATCGGCAGCCGACCGGCGTCGCGCCGCGCCACCGGGCGGATCGAAGACCTGCGCGCAATCCCCTGGGTGTTCTCCTGGGGCCAGTGCCGGCTGATGCTGCCCGGCTGGTACGGCGTGGGCAGCGGGATCGAACGCTGGTTGGCCGCGGCCGGCTCAACCGCGGCGCGCCGCAACCGCGGCGCGCTGCTCAAGCGCATGCTGGCAGCCTGGCCGGCGTTCCGCACGCTGATGTCGAACATGGAGATGGTGCTCGCCAAGAGCGATCTGGCGATCGCCGGCCGCTATGCCGAACTCGCCGCCGACCGCAAGCGCGCGCAGGCGATCTTCGCCGCGATCCGCGACGAGTGGAAGCTCACGGTCAAGCACTGGCTGGCGTTGAGCGGCCAGCGCACGCTGCTGGAGTCCAACCCCGAGCTGGCCCGCGCCATCCGCCATCGCCAGCCCTACCTGGACCCGCTGAACCACTTGCAAGTGGAGTTGATCAAACGCCACCGCGCCGGCAAGGTCCAAAACGACAGCGACGAGCGCCTCAAGCGCGGCATCCACCTGACGATCAACGGGATCTCGGCAGGGTTGCGGAACACGGGTTGAATCACGTTCGCTCGCGGCGTAACGCCACCACCTCATTGGCGACCAGCGCGGCGAGCACCAGCGCGCCGCCGGCAAGCGTCGCGCTGGCCGGCACTTCGCCGGCACCGAGCCAAGCCCAGGCGGTGCCGAACACCACCTCCAGCAGCGCCAGCAGCGCGATCTCCGGCGCGGCCAAGGTGCGCGCCGCCACCACCATCAGCATGCAGGGCAGGCCGAGCTGAAAAAACCCGAGTCCGGCGAGCAATGCCAAGTCCGCTGCCGTCGCCTGCACCGGCAGCGCCAACGGCAGCACCAGCAACGCGGAGAGCACGCCGCCGATGAGCACTGCCGGCACCAGATCGACCTGCGCGCGGGTCTTCTGCAACGTCACGAGGTTGATCGCCGAGGCGAGCGGTACCGCAAAGGCGACCAGCATGCCCAGCAAATGCGCACCGGCCGGATGGCCGCGACCGCCGCCGGAGACCATCCACACCATGCCGGCGGTGGCGACCGCAATCGCCGCCCAGGTGCGCGCCGGGATCGGCGACTTGAGCGTCGCGCGCGCCAGCAACGCGGTGAGCAGCGGCGCCAGCGAAAGCACCAGCAAGGTGTTGGCCACCGTGGTCAGTGTGAGCGCCAGCATGAAGAAAGTGAACATCACCGCCCACATGACGCCCGACACGGCGCCCGCCCACCCGCCCGCCCACAGCACGCGCAGCGGCTGGCGGCGGAAGATGAAAAGCACGCCGGCAACGAAGAGCGCAGCGAAGACGCTACGCCAGAAGGTGATCTCGAAGCGGCCCTGCGCTTGCAGTTCCGGGCTCAAATGGCGCGTCACCACGCCCGCGGTGCTCCACAGGAGAGTGCAGGCGACCATCAGCACGATGGCGCGGGGGTGCGAGAGCGGGTGCATGATCGACGCTGCGGGCCAAGCTCCTCCCCCTTCAAGGGGGAGGCCGGTAGGGGGACGGGTGGTGAGGGTCAGCCTCGTTCGCCGCTGGGTCCCATACAACCCATCCCCACCCCAGCCCTCCCCTTGACGGGGAGGGGCGGAGTCAGGCCGCTTCGCGGCCATCCCGCTCCGCCCGCTTGCGCTCGTGCTCCTTCAGGAACCGCTTGCGCAGGCGGATGCTTTGCGGCGTGACCTCGACCAGCTCGTCGTCGGCGATGAACTCGACCGCATACTCCAGCGTCAGTTTGATCGGCGGCGTGAGGTCGATCGCCTCGTCCTTGCCGGAGGCGCGCACGTTGGTGAGTTTCTTCTCGCGGATCGGGTTGACCACCAGATCGTTGTCGCGCGAGTGGATGCCGACGATCATCCCCTCGTACAACTGCTCGCCGGGGCTGACGAACATCCGGCCGCGTTCTTGCAGCTTCCACAGCGCATAGGCGACCGCCGGGCCGTCGTCCTGCGAGATCAGCACGCCATTGCGCCGCTCGCCGAGCGCACCCGGACGGGCCGGCGCGTAGTCGTCGAAGATATGGCTCATGAGTCCCGTGCCGCGCGTGAGCGTCATGAACTCGCCCTGGAAGCCGATCAGCCCGCGCGCCGGAATCCGGTACTCCAGCCGCACGCGGCCGCGACCGTCGGGCTGCATGTCGAGCAGATCGCCCTTGCGGCGGCCGAGTTCTTCCATCACCGCGCCCTGGTTGGCGTCTTCGATGTCCACGGTCAGTAGTTCGTAGGGCTCGTGGCGCACACCGTCGATGTCTTTTGTCAGCACGCGCGGGCGGGAGACGGCCAACTCGTAGCCCTCGCGCCGCATGTTTTCGATCAGGATCGTCAGATGCAGTTCGCCGCGGCCGGCGACTTCGAACACGGTCTCATCGCCCGTCTCGCGCATCCGCATCGCGACGTTGGCCTTCAGCTCCCGCTCCAGCCGCTCGCGCAACTGGCGGCTGGTGACAAACTTGCCCTCACGCCCGGCGAGCGGGCTGGAGTTGACACAGAAGTTCATCACCAGCGTCGGCTCATCGACCTTGAGCAGCGGCAGCGCATCCGGCGCCTCGACCGGGCAGAGCGTGACGCCGATGCCGATCTCGTCGATACCGTTGACGAGCACGATGTCGCCGGCCTGCGCTTCGTCCACCAATTGCCGCTCCAGCCCCTTGAACTTGAGCACCTGGTTGATGCGCCCGCGCGTGGTCGGCGCGTTCTGGTGGCCTTCCGGCCCGTGCAGCACCAGCACCTCCTGCCCGGCGCGGATGCGCCCGCGGTTGATCCGGCCGATGCCGATCTTGCCGACGTAGCTGGAGTAATCGAGCGAGCAGATTTGCAGTTGCAGCGGGCCGTCCGGGTCGTCGGCGCGCTCCGGCACATGGGCGAGAATCGCCTCGAACAGCGGATGCAAGTCGCCGCCGCGCACAGTCGGGTCGAGGCCGGCGTAGCCGTTGAGCGCCGAGGCATAGACGACCGGAAAGTCCAGTTGCTCCTCGGTTGCGCCGAGCTTGTCGAAGAGATCGAAGGTCGCGTTGACCACGTAGTCGGGCCGCGCACCGGGCCGGTCGATCTTGTTGACGACGACGATCGGTTTCAAACCCAGCGCCAGCGCCTTGCGGGTGACGAAGCGGGTCTGCGGCATCGGCCCCTCGACCGCGTCCACCAGCAGCAGCACGCCATCGACCATGGAGAGCACGCGCTCGACCTCGCCGCCGAAGTCGGCGTGGCCGGGGGTATCGACGATGTTGATGTGCGTGCCGCGGTACTCGACCGCGCAGTTCTTGGCGAGGATCGTGATGCCGCGCTCGCGTTCGAGGTCGTTGGAGTCCATCACGCGCTCGGCCACCTGCTGGTTGTCGCGGAAGGTGCCGGACTGTTGCAGCAGCTTGTCCACGAGTGTGGTCTTGCCGTGATCGACGTGGGCGATGATGGCGATGTTGCGCAGGGCGCGTTGGGTCATGGTTGGCTTTCGTCAGTCCAGTAAGTGTTCGGTTCCGGATCGCTGGCGCGATACGTGGCGTCCTGCCTTGAGGTCGCGGTCTTCCCTCACCCCAACCCCTCTCCCGGAGGGAGAGGGGCTTTTCAACCCTCCCCCTCCGGGGGAGGGTGGCGGCGAAGCCGCCGGGTGAGGGAAGACCCTCTCAGCCCGGCACAGCCCCCACCAAAGCGATCAATCTCTGCGGCCGCAACACTCCCGCCGCATCCATCTCGGCCGTGCCGAGCAATTCATCGTTCGGTCCGTAGACGCGCTTGCGACCCGGCTCGCCGCCCAAGTCGAGCTCGCCGCCGTGGGCAAAGCGGCGCGCCTTGGCCTCGGCGAGTTCCACCCGCGGCAGGCCGGCGATCAGCGTGTCCACCGGCAGCAGCCGCGCGCGGCGCGCTTGCTCCGGCTCCGCGGCAAGCGCATCGAGCGTCACCGCATCGACCAGCTTCAGTGGCCCCACCCTCGTGCGCTCCAGCGCCGCCAGATGCGCGCCGCAGCCCAGCACGGCGCCGATGTCTTCGGCCAACGTGCGCACGTACGTGCCCTTGCTGCATGCCACCCGCAGCCGCAGCCGGTCGCCTGCAAAGTCCAACACCTCCAGCGCGGCGATGAACACCGGCCGCGGCGCCCGCTCCAGTTCCACCCCGGCGCGGGCGTACTCGTACAGCGCGCGGCCGTCGCGCTTCAGCGCCGAATGCATCGGCGGCACCTGTTCGATGGCGCCGGTAAAGCGCGGCAACACCGCATCGACCTGCGCCCGAGTCACTGCCACCGGGCGCGTCTCGACCACTTCGCCTTCCGCATCGGCCGTCGTCGTCCGCACGCCCAGCGCCAGCGTGGCGTCGTATTCCTTGTCCGCGTCCAGCAGGTCGGCCGAGAACTTGGTCGCCTCGCCAAAGAGCAGCGGTAAAAGCCCGGTCGCCAGCGGGTCGAGCGTGCCGGCGTGGCCGGCCTTGGCGGCGTTCAGCAGCCGCCGCGCCTGTTGCAGGGCGAGGTTGCTGGTGATCGCTGCCGGTTTGTCCAGCAGCAGGACGCCATCGACGGCGTCCCCTTTGCGGCGGCGGGCCACGTGCGCCTCATTCCTTGGGGACGGGAGGAATGCCACCGACCGCCTGCTCGATCAACTTGTCGAGCTCGAAGCCCTTTTCCACCGAGGTGTCGTGAACGAACACCAGATGCGGAATGGTGTGGATCGACAGCCGCTTGAAGAGCAGCGAATGAAAGTAGCCGGCCTTGTCGTTCAACACCCGCGCGGCGGCCTCCGGCGGCGCGCCCAGCGTGGTGAAGTAGACCTTGGCGTGCGCGTAGTCGGGCGACAGATCGACGCCGCTGATGGTCACCAGCCCGGCCCGATCCATCGGCACCTCGCGCTGCACGAGCTCCGCCAGATCGCGCTGGATCTGGTCGGCGACACGTTGGCCGCGTTGGGGCTTGGTGGATGGCTTCATCGGCGTGTCGCTTTTCTACGCGGGTGAAAGAGACGGCGGCTGCGCCGCCTGTGAACGGCCGCTGCGCGGCCCATGAGCTTCACGCCCGGGCGATCGGCTCACCGAGCGCGCAGCGCGATCACAGCGGCCGCAGGCCGCGTCATCTTCATAGCGTTCGGGCTACCTCCGTCACCTCGAAGATCTCGAGTTGATCGCCTTCCTTGATGTCGTCGTAGCCCTTCAGCGTCAGGCCGCACTCGAAGCCGGCCTTGACCTCGCGCACGTCGTCCTTGAAGCGCTTGAGCGAACTCAATTCGCCGGTCCAGATCACCACCTGCTCGCGCAGCAAGCGCGCCTGAGCGGTGCGGCGCACCAGGCCATCGAGCACCATGCAGCCGGCGACCGAGCCAATCTTGGGCACTCGGATGATCTGGCGGATTTCCACCAACCCCAATACCGCCTCGCGCTGCTCCGGCGCCAGCAGGCCCGACAGCGCGGCCTTCACGTCGTCCACCGCGTCGTAGATCACGTTGTAGTAGCGGATCTGCACGCCCTGCCCTTCGGCGAGCTTGCGCGCGGACGGGTCGGCCCGCACGTTGAAGCCGATCACCACCGCCTTCGACGCGACCGCGAGGTTGACGTCGCTCTCGGTGATGCCGCCCACCTGCGCGTGCACGACCTGCACCTTGACTTCGTCGGTGGACAGCTTGGTCAGCGCATGCGTCAGCGCCTCCTGCGAACCCTGCACGTCGGACTTGATCACCAGCGGCAGGGTGCGCACGCTGCCGTCGCCCGGGCCTTCGAGCATGCTCTCCAGCTTGGCGGCCTGCTGCTTGGCAAGCTTGGTGTCGCGGAACTTGCCCTGCCGGTACAGCGCGATCTCGCGCGCCTTGCGCTCGTCGCCGAGCACGATCAGCTCGTCGCCGGCGGCGGGCACGTCGGACAAGCCCTGAATCTCCACGGGGATCGACGGGTCGGCCTCGGCCACGTTCTTGCCGGCCTCGTCGAGCATCGCGCGGATGCGGCCAAATGCCGCACCGGCCAGCGCCACGTCGCCGCGCTTGAGCGTGCCGCTTTGCACGAGCACGGTCGCCACCGGGCCGCGGCCCTTGTCCAGCCGCGACTCGATGATGAGGCCCCGCGCCGGGCCGTCCTTCACGGCCGTCAACTCCAGCACTTCGGCTTGCAGCAGCACGTTTTCGAGCAGCGCGTCCACGCCGGCACCGGTCTTGGCCGACACCGGAATGAACGGCGAATCGCCGCCGTACTCCTCGGGCACCACGCCTTCGGTCACCAGTTCCTGCTTGACGCGCTCGGGGTTGGCCTCGGATTTGTCGATCTTGTTCAGCGCCACCACCAGCGGCACGCCGGCGGCACGCGCGTGGGCGATGGCTTCCTTCGTCTGCGGCATCACACCGTCGTCGGCGGCAACCACCAGCACGACGATGTCGGTCGCCTTGGCGCCGCGCGCGCGCATCGCGGTAAACGCCTCGTGGCCCGGCGTATCGAGAAAGGTGACGATGCCGCGCGGCGTCTTCACGTGGTAGGCGCCGATGTGCTGGGTGATGCCGCCCGCCTCGCCCGCCGCGACCTTGGTGCGGCGGATGTAGTCGAGCAGCGAGGTCTTGCCGTGATCGACGTGGCCCATGATGGTGACCACGGGCGGACGGGTCTCGGCCTCGGCCTTCGCGCCCTCCTCGGCCCCGGCTTCGGCCAGCAGCGACTCGGGGTCGTCGAGCTTGGCCGCCACCGCAGTGTGGCCCATCTCGGTGGTGATGATCATCGCCGTGTCCTGGTCGAGCACCTGGTTGATGGTGACCATCTGCCCCATCTTCATCAGGGTCTTGATCACCTCGCTCGCCTTGACCGACATCTTGTGGGCGAGTTCGGCGACGGTGATCGTCTCCGGCACGACGACTTCGCGCACGATCGCCTCGGCCGGCGACGGCGCGGCTTCTTCCTCGTGCTTGTCGTGCTTGCGGCCCTTGGGCGCGCGCCAGCCGGTGGTCGGGCCTGCGGTGCCGCGCGCCTTGATCTGGCGCTTCTTGGCGGCGTCTTCCGACCAGCTGGACGCGAGCTTGCCAGACTTGACTTCCTTGACTTCGCCCTTCTTCTCGCCCTTTTTGGCTTCGCCGGGCTTGGCCTCGGCCTTGCCGGTGGGCTTGTGCAAGGTGCCCGGTGTGGCAGCCGGCGGCGTCTCGGACGCCGCCTTGAGCACCTTGGGCGGCCCCGCCATCATGTTCTTGATCGCCGCCACTTCGTCCTCGACCTTGCGGCGGGCGCGCTCCTGCGCGGCGCGCGCTTCGGCGGCGGCTTTCTCCGCAGCCTTCTTGGCGGCAGCCTGTTCGGCGGCGATGCGCGCCACATCGGCCTGCGCCTGCGCCTCGCGCTGGCGCGCCGCTTCCAGCGCCGGCGGCGCGGCTTCGGCCGCCGTCTCCTGCGGCTGCTCGGCCGCGCGCCTCTCGGCCTCGTGCGCAGCTTCCACCGCACGCTTGGCGGCCTCGGCACGTTCCTGCGCCTCCGCCATCTGCCGCGCGACCAGTTCGGCGGCGCGGCGCGCTTCTTCTTCGCGGCGAGCCAGTTCGGCCTCATCGATCACGGGGGCGGCCGGTGCCTCGGGGGCAGCCTCGGCCTCGACGGGCGCGCCTTCGTCGCGCTTGACGAAGACGCGCTTCTTGCGCACCTCCACTTGGATGGTGCGCGCCTTGCCGCTGCCGTCGGCCTGCTTGATCTCCGAGGTCTGCTTGCGCGTGAGGGTGATCTTTTTCTTCTCGACGGCCGCGCCGGTCGCGCCGTGCGACTTGCGCAGCGACTCGAGCAGGCGCGCCTTGTCCTCTTCGGACACGAGATCGCCCTCGGCGCGCTTGTCCACACCGGCGGCGCGCAGCTGTTCGAGCAGCCGCGTGGGTTCGAGCTTCAGTTCCGCGGCGAGCGCAGCAACGGTTTTACCTGCCATGTGTGTCCCCGCTACTCGGTGTCCGCAAACCAGTGGGCGCGCGCGGCCATGATCACCGTCTTGGCGCGTTCGTCGTCGATGCCGGTCAACTCGGTCAGCTCATCGACCGCCAGTTCGCCCAGGTCGTCGCGCGTGGCGATGCCCTGGCCGGCGAGCTTGGCGGCGAGTTCGTTGTCCATGCCGTCGAGGGCCAGCAGCTCAGGCTCGACGTGATCGAGGCTCTCTTCGCGTTTGATCGCCTCGGTCAGCAGCGCGTTGCGCGCGCGGTTGCGCAGTTCTTCGACGGTGTCTTCGTCGAAGGCTTCGATCTCCAGCAGCTCCGACGCCGGCACGTAGGCAATCTCGTCGAGCGTGGCGAAGCCCTCGGCGATCAGGATGTCGGCCACCTCGGCATCGACGTCGAGTTTTTCGACGAAGAGATTGCGGATCGCCTCCTGCTCGCCCTGCTTCTTGGCCGCGGACTCCTCGGCCGACATCAGGTTGATCTGCCAGCCGGTCAGTTCGGACGCCAGCCGCACGTTCTGCCCGCCGCGGCCGATGGCAATGGCGAGGTTGTCTTCATCGACGACCACGTCCATCGCGTGCTTTTCTTCGTCGACGACGATCGAGCTGACGTTGGCCGGGGCCAGCGCCCCGATCACGAACTGCGCCGGGTCGTCCGACCACAGCACGATGTCCACCCGCTCGCCGGCCAACTCGTTGGTGACGGCCTGCACGCGCGAGCCGCGCATCCCTACGCAAGTGCCGATCGGGTCGATCCGCCGGTCGTTGGTCCACACCGCGATCTTGGCGCGGATGCCGGCGTCGCGCGCGGCGGACTTGATCACCAGCAGGCCCTGCTCGATCTCCGGCACTTCGAGCTCGAAGAGCTTGCTCAGAAACTCCGGCGAGGTGCGCGAGACGATCACCTGCGGCCCGCGGGCCAGCCGGTCGATCTTGGCGACGAAGGCGCGCGCCCGGTCGCCGATGCGCAGGTTTTCCTTCGGGATCATCTCGTTCTTGGGCAGGCGCGCCTCGATCTTGCCGATCTCCAGGATCGCATCGCCCTTGTCCATCCGCTTGATCGTGCCGTTGACGATCTGGTCGCCGCGGGCGAGAAAGTCCTGCAACAGCTGCTCGCGCTCGGCGTCGCGGATTTTTTGCAGGATCACCTGCTTCGTGTCCTGCGCAAAGCGGCGGCCGAGCTCCTGATGCGGCAGCAGTTCTTCGATGTGCTCATCGACCTCGATGTCGGCGATCTGCTCGCGCGCATCGGACAGAATGATCTGGTGGCCCGGCTCCTGCAGGCCGGCTTCGTCGGGCACCACATGCCAGCGGCGATAGGCGTCGTAATCGCCGGTCTCGCGATCCACCGCCACGCGGATGTCCACGTCCTCTTCGGCGAAGAGCTTCTTGGTGGCCGCGGCGAGCGCGGACTCCAGCGCGCCGAAGACCACCTCGCGCTCGACGTTCTTCTCGCGCGCCAGCGCATCGACCAACAACAGAATTTCCCGGCTCATTTCCGCCCGCTCCCGAAATCGACCTGCGGCACAAGCCGCGCTTTTTCAACGTCCGCCACCGCGAACTCGACAACCTTGCCCGGCGTTGCCGCCGCGGCCTTGTTCCTGCCTCCGACCTTGCGGCTCTTGCCCGCCGGCGCCGAGCCCGGCTCCGGCGACTGTTCCAGCCGCACCCGCTCCGCGCCGGCGGCGCCGGTTACTTCAAGCAGGCGGCCGACGAAGCGCTTGCGCCCGTCCACCGGCGCAAACAACTGCACCCGCGCCTCGGCGCCGGCAAAGCGCGCAAAGTCCCGCGCCGTCTTCAGCGGCCGGTCCAGGCCCGGCGAGCCGACCTCCAGCCGCGAGTAATCGACGTTCTCCACCGTCAACAGGTGGTTGAGCTGCCGCGTCACGCGCTCGCAATCGTCGAGCGTCACGCCCTGGGGTGCAGCCGGCGCATCGAGCGTGACGCGCAGCAGCCCGCCGGCCGCGCGCTCGCACTCGACGAGCTCGTAACCGAGCCCCTCGACCGTCCGCCGCACCAGAGCGTGCACATCGCCCGCCAACATCGTCACCGCGTATCTCGCTTCCGCGTCTTCTTTCTTCCGACCCTACAAACAAAAAATGGGCTGAAAAGCCCATTTCCGAATCACTCACAGGCTTGCGAGAGGCCCAGCCAGGCGCCTCGCGCAGCCGCCCTGACTAAGCCGGAACCGGCCCGTCAAAACGGCAACCGCGGATTATACGAGCGCAGCGCCGCCGGCTCAAATCGGCCGGCACGGGCGCTGCCGCCGCGGCGTAGTCTGCGACTACCGCCCGTCGTCGTGGTCGACTGGGGGATGCGCGAGCGCGAGCAGCCGCGCCGCCCCCGCCGCGGCCGACAGACGCCCCGCGGAAACCAACGCACGCACCTCGGCGCTCGCCGCGCGCACGGCCTGTGCACCGTGAAACTGCGCCCGCAAGGCGTCGTCGATCAGCGCGTCCATCCAGTCGAGCGCCTGCGCTTGCCGGCGCGCCGCCAGCGCGCCGCTCGCGCTGGCCTGCGCGCGGTAGCGCTCGACCTCCGCCCACAATTCGGCAATGCCATCGGCGGTGCGCGCGCTGCCGGTCAGCACCTTGGGCGACCAGCCTTCGCTGCGCGGGCGCAGCAGCGCGAGCGAGCCGGCGATCTGCGTGCGCGCCATCTCCGCCGCCTTGGGATCGAGATCGGCCTTGTTGACGAGAACGAAGTCCACCAGTTCGACGATGCCGCGCTTGATCGCCTGCAAGTCGTCGCCGGCGTTGGGCAGCGCCAGCAGCAGGAAGCAGTCGGTCATGCCGGCCACCGCCGTCTCGCTCTGGCCCACGCCCACCGTCTCGACGATCACGATGTCGTAGCCGGCGGCCTCGCAGGCGAGCATCGCCTCGCGCGTCTTGCGCGCCACGCCGCCCAGCGTCGCGCCGGAGGGCGAGGGGCGGACAAAAGCGTTGGGGTCGGCGGCGAGCCGCTCCATGCGCGTCTTGTCGCCGAGGATCGAGCCGCCGGACAGCGTGCTGCTCGGATCGACTGCCAGCACCGCGGCCCGATGGCCCTGTGCGGTCAGATGGCAACCGAGCACCTCGATCAACGTGGACTTGCCCGCCCCCGGCGCGCCGCTGATGCCCAGCCGAAACGACTGGCCGGTATGCGGCAGCAGCGCATCGAGCAGCCGCTGCGCGCGCGCCTGATGGTCGGCGCGCGAGGACTCGATCAGCGTGATCGTCTTGGCCAGCGCGCGGCGGTCGCCGGCGATGAGTTGCTCGGCGAGACGGTGGTCGCCTGGAAGCAGAGTGGCGAGGTCATGAACGACCTTCTCTCCGGACGAGTGCGCCACTTCCGCCGAGGGCGAAGGGCGACTGCGGGCGGGTGTGCTCATCGCTAAAGATCAGAGGCTTGAAGCAATCGATTCGCTTCGGAAAAGCAATTCGAGCCTGAGAATCATCTAGCCGGCTCTCCGACCGGGCGTATGTTCGTTGTGTGCGAAGTGCAACGGGCAGAGGCCCCGAAGGAGAGCGGCGATGACAGTGTATGGCGCGATCGATCTGCATGCGAACAATGGCGTGG
>JBKCXU010000105.1:0-4800 GCA_046316025.1 Betaproteobacteria bacterium
GCGTTCGCCGGTCAGCTCGCCGACCTTGCGCCGCGCCGGAATCGGCTCCAGCGCAAACGCGCCCTGGCCGTCGATCCGGCTGGCGCCGACGCGCAGCGTAAAGTGCAGGCCGGACGGGCGCGGCGGCGGCGTTGCCCTGCGGGTCATCCCAGCGTTGCCTCGGCGCGCAAGGCTCCGGCGCGCTCGTGCCGCGCGCTCAGGCCCACGCTCGTCCCCGCCGGCGCGCTGACGATCCAGTCCACGTGCGCGCGGTCGGCGGTGATACCCATGTTGGGCCAGAAGCTGACCCCCGTGTGCAGATAGGCCCACCCCTCCAGTTCGCCGAGTTCCATCCGCGGCTTGCCCGAGACGAGTTCCGCACCCGCGGGTAGCTCGATCTCCGCCAGCACGCCGCGCAGCAGCTTGCGTTTGACCGCCATCTTGCTGACGTAGGTCGGCAGCCAGCCGCTGTTCTGAACGGTCAACCGTACGCGCCACTGGTCGCCGCCAAGCGCCATGACCTCCACGCCGTGTAGTTCCAGCTTGGGCGAAATCAGGTTCTGCCACAGCAGCCATTGCGGGAAGCGCGCGATCTCTTTTTCGCGCAGCGCCGGCGGTGGGTTGGTGAAAACCGCCATCCGGTTCCAGCCGCCGATCTCCACCCGGCCTAGTTGCGGATGGTCGTAGGGCTTCCACTCCACATGCCCCTCGCCCGGGGCGATGCGGTCGGCCCACTGGATCATCTTCAGGTCGTCGCTCGCCGGATGGTCGCGGAACCAGTGCACCCACTCCTTGTTGTCGATGCCGGCTTCCTTTTTCGGGTTCCAGATTTCGATGGTCCAGGTGAGCATGCCCAGCTGCTCATAGATCCAGTCGAAGCTGCCGGAGATGTACTCGCCGGGGTAGTACTGGAATTCGTGCCAGACGGAGATCGCCGGGTAGCCGGTCAGCTCCTCGCCCTTCTTGCCGACCGTCTGGTAAGTCCACAGGTCTTCCGGCGGCAGCTTGTCGTCGGGCGCATGGCCAAAGGGCCGCAGCAGCACGCCGCTGAAGGTGTGGATGCTCGTGCCGCCGCAAATGTTCGGGTGCGCGATGAAGAACTCCACCACCGCGCGCACTTCCGGCTCCGAGGTTGGAAAGTCGCCCGCGCCCAGTTGCTCGAACTCCTGCCGCCAGTTGGCCGGGAAGTTGCGGTTGAGATCCAGCCCCTGCGGGCTGCCGGTAAACCCAGCCATGCGGATCGTGCGGCCGTCGTAGTTCTCCAGCCGACCCTCGGGCATCACGCGGTAGTAGTCGCCGCCCGGGGGATCGGTCGGGTCGCGCCGCACCAGCAGGCGCGGCTCGTCGGGGTGCTTCTTCCACGGGCCGTTGGCATCGGCGATGCGCATTTGCAGAATGCGGCCGTCGCCATCCATGTCCTCCACGAGCAAACCTTCGATAGGCTCTTCGTCGTACGGGTAGCGGCGCGTGGACGAGCGCACGTACTTGGGCTTGTCCGCCATCGCCCATTCCGCGCCGTCCGGATTGATGCGCGGGCAGACGTAGAAGGCGCGGGTGTCGAGGCAGCGTGCGATCTCGGCGTTGACCTCGCGCTCGGTCATCAGCCAATTGACGAAGTACAGGCAGGCGCTGGAGGCCGACAGTTCCACCGAATGGATGTTGCCGTCCACCCAGTAGGCCGGCTTGTCGGAGGCCGCGCCGGTGGCCGTGTTGGTGATCGTGAGCAGCGGAATCTCGCGCCCCTCGTGGCTCTTGCCGATGAACGACAGCGCGATGTATTGCGGATACTCGGCCGCAAAGGCGCGCAGATGCGCGATCAGTTCGTCGTACTTGTAGAAGCGGGAGTAGTCGAGGGTGGGCATGGCAGGGCGAGGTGAATAGCGAGCGGCGATGATACGGGCGGCTGTCGGCAAATCGGCCAGCGTCCGCGCGAGCTGGCACTTAACGCCCCGCCCCCCCCGGGTGTGGGGTTGGGGTGAGGCAAGACCGCTGGCTCGGAGCGACACCCCCCACTGTCTCCGACCCTTAGTTGCTGACAATCGCACAACGAGTTTGCTCTCACCAATCCAATGCACATCCTCATCCTCGGCTCCGGCGTCATCGGCACCAGCATCGCCTGGAACCTCGTGCGCGACGGCCACCGCGTCACCGTGCTCGACCGCCAACCCGGCGCGGGGCTGGAAACCAGCTACGGCAACGCCGGCGAAGTCTCACCCGGTTACTCCGCACCCTGGGCGGCGCCGGGCATCCCGGTCAAGGCGCTCAAGTGGCTCTTCATGCGCCATCGCCCGCTGGTGATCTGGCCGCTGGCGGATTGGGCGATGTGGCGCTGGGGCCTGGCTATGCTCGCCAACTGCACCGCGGCGCGCTATGAGATCAACAAGAGCCGCATGCTGCGCCTGGCCGAATACAGCCGCGACTGCCTGCGCGAACTGCGCGCCGAGACCGGCATCGACTACGACCAGCGCATGCAGGGCACGCTGCAACTGTTCCGCACGCAGAAGCAACTGGACGGCACCGGCGCCGACGTGGAAGTGCTGCGGCGCTTTGGCGTGCCGTTCGAAACACTCGACCGCGCCGGCTGCATCCGCCACGAGCCGGCGCTGGCGCGCGTGGCCGAAAAATTCGTCGGCGGCCTGCGGCTGCCGGGCGACGAGACGGGTGACTGCTTCAAGTTCACCCAGCGGCTGGCCACGCTGGCGGCGCAGGCGGGGGCCGAGTTTCGCTATGGCACGCGTATCGAGGGCATCGATGCGCAGGGTGGCCGCGTGACCGGCGTGCGCACCGCAGGCGGCAAGGTCGCGGCGGACGCCTACGTGCTGGCGCTGGGCAGCTACTCGCCGCTGCTGGCGCGGCCGCTGGGCATGCGCCTCCCGGTGTATCCGGTCAAGGGCTACTCGCTGACGGTGCCGATCACCGACCCGGCCGGCGCGCCCGAGTCCACCGTCATGGACGAGACGCACAAGGTCGCGGTCACGCGCCTGGGCGACCGCATCCGCGTGGGCGGCACGGCCGAGCTTGCCGGCTACAGCACGCGGCTGCGCGAGGCGCGGCGCGGCACACTGGAGCACGTGGTGACCGACCTGTTCGGCGCCGGCGGCGACGTGCGCCGCGCCGAGTTCTGGACCGGCCTGCGGCCGATGACCCCCGACGGCACGCCGATCCTCGGCCCCTCGCCGCTCGCCAACCTGCATCTGGCCACCGGCCACGGCACGCTCGGCTGGACCATGGCCGCCGGCACCGGTCGCGTGATCGCCGATCTGATCGGCGGGCGCAAGCCGCAGGTGGAGATGGAGGGGTTGACGTTGGGGCGTTACTAACTTCTCTCCGCTACGCGATCGGTGCGGACGCGCTGGATCGCTCCGCGCTGTCGCGCAGGACCTGACAAACCTGCACGCGGTACTCGGTAAACAACGCACTTCGACCATTGCGCTTGGCCTCGGCATGCACTGGATGCCGCGCCCAGGCGTGCAGCGCATCCTCCGATGCAAACTCCACCAGGGTGACGCGCTCGCCGTCGTCGGCCACGAAACCCTTGTGACCGATGTAGCCGGGCAGGTCCCGGACCAGCGCCACGGTGCGCTCGGTGCAGCGGCGGTAGTCGTCCAGCGTCTGGGCATTCAGCCTTGAGCGAAACACAGTGAGGATCATCGGTGCTCTGCTTGGTGGGATCGGGACGCCGTGGACTCTAGGCAGCTCTGCTCTGTCGGTAAACTGAATTCTGAGTACTGATTTGTTCACGAAACGAGAACATGGATCTGCGTGACTTGCGGGTTTTTCAGGCGGTGGCGGAGACCGGCAGCGTCACGCGCGCGGCCGCCCGCTTGCATCGCGTGCCGTCCAACGTCAGCACGCGCGTAAAGCAGCTCGAAGCCGAACTCGGCCTCGCCTTGTTCCTGCGCGAAGGGCGGCGCCTTCAGCTTTCGGCGCGCGGCCGCGTGCTGTTCGACTACGCCCAGCGTCTGCTTGCGCTCGCCGAGGAAGCGCGCGCGGCGCTGCACGACGGACCGCCGCGCGGCGTATTGCGGCTGGGCGCGATGGAAAGCACCGCGGCGACCCGCCTGCCCGCGCTATTTGCGCAGCTGCAGCGCCACCATCCCGATCTCGAAGTGGAACTGCGCACCGCCGCGCCCGCCGAGCTGACCGCGCGGGTGCTGGCGCGCGAGCTCGACGCCGCGCTCGTCGCCGAGCCGGTGTCCGATCCGCGTCTCGCCCGCCAGTCCGCCTACGACGAGGACATCGTCATCATCGCGCCCAAGGATCACCCGCCGATCCGTTCGGCACACGACTTGCGCAAAGGCACGCTGCTGGTGTTCGAACCCGGTTGTCCGCACCGGCAGCGCCTGGAAGCCTGGTGCGCGCGCGATGAGGTCGCACCACGGCGGCTCGTCGAACTCGGCTCGTATCACGCCATCCTGGGCTGTTGCGCCGCGGGCATGGGCGTGGCGTTGATGCCGGCCGGCGTGCTCGCCAGCTACGGCGAACGCGGCCGTTTATCGGTACACCGCCTGACCGGCCGCTTCCGTTCGGTGCGCACCCTGCTGATCTGGCGCAAGGATGAGCCGCAGACCAAGGTGGATGCCTTGGCGGCACTTCTGAAGGAAGGGCGCGGCGACGGGACCAGAAGAAGTTGACTGGGCTGGACTCGCATAGCCTTAAGGGCGGCGATGGAAAAAAAGTATTCGAGCCTGAGAATCATCTAGCCGGCTCTCCGACCGGGCGTATGTTCGTTGTGTGCGAAGTGCAACGGGCAGAGGCCCCGAAGGAGAGCGGCGATGACAGTGTATGGCGCGATCGATCTGCATGCGAACAATGGCGTGG
>JBKCXU010000106.1:0-34970 GCA_046316025.1 Betaproteobacteria bacterium
CAGAACGGCGCCGCCGTAGAGGAAGCGGTTGCTGGCCAGACTGATGAGGTCGTCGCCGGCTCCACCCATGAAGACTTCGAGGCCGGCGCCGCGCGCGGCGGCTTGGGCGGCTGTGCTGCCGCTGACACCGTCGTCGAGCAGGAAGATGTCGTTGCCCGCACCCCCTTGCAGGGTGTCGAGGCCGGGGCCGCCGTCGAACTGATCCAGCGAGCGGACGCTGCCGCTCAGGCGCGCGCTCTGACGGCTGTCGGCGTTGTACGCGACGTAGCTTTCGACCCAGACGCCGTCGGCAGAGGTCTGCAACTGATCGTCGCCGGCCCCGCCGCTGACGATGTCTTCGCCAGCACCGCCAGCAAGCACGTCGTCGCCGGCACCGCCGTACACGCTGTCGTTGCCGCCTCCGCCGTCGATGAGGTCGTCGCCGTCGCCGCCATCCAGCAGGTTGTTGCCGATGCCGCCCACAATGGTGTCGATGCCGCTGCTGCCCGTCAGGCTGTCGTTGCCGTCGCCGCCCATCAGAGTGTCGTTGCGGCCCCGCACCGTGATGGCCAGGGTGGCGGTGGCGCTCAGGGCGCCGTCGCTGACGCGGTAGGTGAAGGCGTCGGTGAGAGCGTCGCCATCGTTCAGGGCCTGCACTGCCGGAGCACTGTTGTCCGGCTGGTAGGTATAGCTGCCGTCAGCCAGAAGCAGCAGGTTGCCGTAGGCGCCGGTAAGCAGGGTGCCGGCTGTCGCCGTGCTACTGCCGCTGGCAAAGTCCAGCACCGTCAGCGTGCTGCCTTCCGGATCGCTGTCGTTAGTGACGACATTGCCGGTAGCACTAACCTGCACGTCTTCGGTGACCGTGGCCGCATCGGCCTGCGCCGCCGGTGCATCGTTGACAGGATTGACCACCAGGGTCACCACTCCGAAGCCCGAGGCGAAGACATTCTTGCTGTCGCGCAGGCGATAGCGGAAGCTGTCGGTGCCGTTGTAGTCAGCCGCCGGCGTGTAGCTGAAGCTGCCGTCGGGATCGAGCGTCAGCTCGCCGTGGCTGGGCCGCGTATCGACGACGGCGGTCAGGGCATCGCCGTCGACGTCGCTGTCGTTGCCCAGCACTCCGGGCAGCGCCACCGTCAGCGTGGCATCCTCGTTCAGCGTGTAGCTATCAGCGACCACGACCGGTGGATCGTTAACCGGTGTGAGCGTTACGGTCGCGGTGGCCGTGGCGCTGCCTCCCTGGCCATCGCTCACGCGATAGACGAAGCGGTCGGCGCCGTTGGCGTTGGCGTTGGGCGTGTAGCTGAAGCTGCCGTTCGGATCGAGCGTCAGGCTGCCCTTGGCCGGGCCGCTGACGACGCTGGCCGTCAACATATCGCCGTCGACGTCGCTGTCGTTGCCGAGCACGGCGCCGGTGAACGCCAGATCCTCGGTTCCGGTGAAGCTGTCCGCCACCGCAGCCGGCGCATCGTTGGCGCCGTTGATGATCACGGTCAGGCTGCTCACCGAAACGTCGGTGCCGTCAGACACGGTGTAGGCGAACAGCTCGGCCAGCGTCTGGCCGGTGCGCAAGGCGTTGACGGTGGCGTTGCCGTTGTTCACCGCATAGCTGTAACTGCCGTCGGCCGCCAGGGTCAGCGTGCCGTAGGCGCCGGCCAGCGCGCTGCCTGCGGCGCCATTCGTTGCGCCGAAACCCACGCCGACCACAGTCGCCGTCTCGCCGGCTTCGAGCTCGATGTCGTTGGCGAGCACGTTGCCGGCGGCATCGCTGCCAGCCACCGTGCCCTGCTCGGTCGCAGTGCCCGTATCGACCAGCGCCAGCACCTTGACGTTGCCGCTGGTGCCGACTTCGAAAAGGCGATCGTCGGACGTGCCGGCCACGCCGTCGGCGCCCAGGAAGCGCAGCGACTCGATCTGCGTCAGCGTATCGGTGACCCCGCCGGTGGCCAGCAGCACTGCGTTGCCCTGCTGGCTCACGCTCCAGTCGCCATAGACGTCGTCCAGCCGGGCCTCGTCGGCGCCGGCCGCACCGTCGAAGCCGTTGGCCCCGGCGTTGCCGATGAAGGTATCGTTGCCGGCACCGCCGGTGACGTTGGCGATGCCTTGCAGCAGGTCGTTGCTGTAGACGTTGCCGCCGGCATCGCGCGCCAGCACCAGGCCGAGCGGCGTATCCAGCGCCAGCGAGCGGCCGTTGAGCAGGCCGATGAGGGTGGGCGTCAACTCACCGCGGGCGTTGCGGTCGAGTGCCCGCAGGTCGACCAGCAGCGAATCGCTCGCGCCGACCGACGGATAGGTGACCGTGTTGCTGCCCGCGCCGCCCAGGATCAGGTCGTCGCCGCCGGCGTTGCCGGCGACGATCACGTCGTTGCCGTCGCCGCCATCGACGATGTCGTTGCCATCGCCGAGCTCGACCACGTCGTCGCCGCCGCCGGCGTCGATGACGTCGTTGCCGGCGCCGGCGGCGATCGAGTCGGTGCCGCTGCCGGAGGTGATCACCGCGTCGGCACTGCCGCCGACGATGATGCTGTTGTCGCCGTCACCGGCGTTGAGCGTGACCGTACCGCCGCTGGTCTGCTCGACCGTGAGCACGTCGTTGCCGCCGCCGGTATTGATGAGCACGTCGTCGGTGCCACCGGTGGCGATGGTCAGTTCGAGATCGTCGGTGCTGCCGGCAAGGTCGATCGTCGGCGCCGCGGCGAACAGCCAGGCATCACCCCGTAACTGCGCGGCAAGCGCAGCCGTGACATCGGCAAAACCGCCGCCGCCGATCAGCAGATAGCGGCCGCCCGCGTGGCGGATGAAGTCGATGCCGGTCAGCGTGTCGGTGTCACCGTCGGCGACCTGGACCGTCCAGCCCACATTGCCGCCGTTGTTGAAATCGGCGATCTGACTCGCGAACACGCCGCTCGCGTAGACCGCTGTGTCGGTGCCCGCGTTGCCGCCATCGAGCACGTCACTGCCGCCGCCACCGGTGAGCAGATCGCTGCCGGCGCTGCCGGCCAGCGTGTCGCCGAAGGACGTGCCGGTGATCGCGGCATATTCGATGTTCATCAGGGTGTCGGTCGCGCCGAACTCATCGCCCGCGGCCACCACCATGTTGATGCCGATCGCGGCGTTGGCTGCGAACGTGACGCCGGCCGTCGCGCCCGTGAGATCGAAGCGATAGACGATGCCGTCGGTGCCGGAAGCGGCATTGATCTGGTCGGCGCCGGCGCCACCGCGCAGCAGATCGTCGAGGCCGCCGCTTTGCAAGTTGTCGTTGCCGGCGCCGCCGTCCAGCACCGCGCTCAGGCCGTCAACACGGATGTCATCCGCTCCTGCGGAGCCGATAACCTCGATGCGCTCCACACCGGTCAGGCTGTCGACGCTCACGCCCAGGTGGTTCACCGAGTCGGCCGAAGCATTGAGCGAGACGCTGCCCGCGCGCGACGAATAGTCGTAGACGACGGTGTCGGTGCCGTTACCGCCCTCGATCGCATCGCTGCCGTCGTTGCCGGCGCCACCGCCCAGGATGCGATCGTTGCCCGCGCCAGCCTGAATGACGTCATTGCCGGCATTGCCGGTGAGCGTGTCATCGCCACCCAAACCCAGAAGCGTATCGATGCCGCCACCGCCCGTGAGCACGTCCGCCGCAGCGGAGCCGGTGAGCGTGTCGTCGCGGCCGTTGACCGTCACCGTCAGGGTGGCTGTCGCGGCGAGCACGCCGTCGCTCACGCGGTAGGTGAACACGTCGGACACCGTATCGCCGGTGTTCAGATCGTTGACCGCCGCGCGGGCGTTGTCGAGCTGATAGCTATAGCTGCCGTCGGCCTGCAGGTTGAGCGTGCCGTACTGCCCGGCGCCGGCCGACAGCAGCGTGGCGGTAAGCGCCGTACCGTCGATGTCGCTGTCGTTGGTGAGCACGCTGCCGGTGGCCGCGGCCGTCAGGTCTTCGGTCACGCTGGCCGCATCGTTGGCGGCCAGCGGCACGTCGTTGACCGCGGCGATGCTCAACTGCGCCGTTGCGGTGGTGCTGCCGCCCTGCCCGTCGCTCACGCGATAGGTGAAACTGTCTGCGCCATTGAAATTCGCGTTCGGCGTGTAGCTGAAACTGCCGTCGCTGTTGAGCACCACGGTGCCGTGCGCAGCGCCAGTGACGAGAGCCGCGGTCAGGCTGCCGCCGTCCACGTCGCTGTCATTGGCCAGCACGCCGGCCGCCGCGGCGACTGTCAGCCCGTCGTCCTCGCTGAGGCTGTAGTTATCGCCGAGCGCCGTCGGCGCATCGTTGACCGCGGCCACGCTCAACTGCACGGTGGCCGTGGCACTGCCACCTTGCCCGTCGCTCGCGCGGTAGACGAAGCTGTCCGCACCGAAGAAATCGGTATCCGGGGTGTAACTGAAGCTGCCGTTGCCGTTGAGCACGAGACTGCCATGCACAACATCGGTGACGAGACTCGCGGTCAGAACAGCGCCCACGTCGGCATCGCTGTCGTTGGCGAGCACGTTGCCGGTGAGAAGCGTGTCTTCGCCGCCGCTCGCGGCGTCGTCGATCGCGAACGGGGCATCGTTGACCGGCGTCACCGTCAGGCTGGCAGTCGCCGTGACGCTGCCGCCCTGGCCGTCGCTCACACTGAAGACGAAGCTGTCGGTGCCGTTGTAGTTCGCGTCCGGGCTGTAGTTGAAGCTGCCATCGCTGCCGAACGTCAGGCTGCCATGAGCCGCCTGCGTCAGCAGCGTCGCGGTGAGCGGGTCGTTTTGCGGGTCGGTCGCGGCCAGCAGGACGTTCCCGACCAGCACCGTGTCTTCCACGCCGGTGAAGCTGTAGTCGGGCACGACGGGCGGCGCGTTCAGCGGCGCCGCCAGATCGCCGTCGGCGAAGCGCAGCGTCTCGATGCCCACCAGCAGGTCGGTGCCGTCGTTGTAGTCGGCGGCGTCGAGGTCCACCACTTGCACGGTGCCGCCAGCCAGCAAGACCACGCTGTAGCCTGGCTGGGCCCCGCTGAAGCCGGCCACGTCGGCGCCGGCGCGGCCAGTGATTCGGTCATTGCCGCCCTGGCCATAGAACGTGTTTGCACCGTCGTTGCCGAACAGACTGTCGTCGAACTCGGAAGCGCTGAGGTTTTCGATCGACACCAGCGTATCGGCACCGGCCGCACCGCTGGCCGTACCGGCCGCCAGATCGACGGTCACGCCACCCGCCGCGGCATCGTAGCCGGCCAGGTCGTTGCCGGCACCGCCGTCGATCATGTCGTCACCGTCGCCGCCGTCGAGGTAGGCGTCGTCACCGTCGCCGCCGTAGACACTGTCGTTGCCGCCGTTGGCTGCGATCTGATCCCCGCCTGCGGAGCCGGTCAGCGTATCGGCCAGCGCGCTGCCGGTCAGCACTACGCTCTCGATCCCGACCAGGACATCGGTGCCGCCGCGTTCGTCGGTCAGGGTGACCGTATCGGCCATCCCCACCGCCGCCGCGCTGAACACGACGCCCGCCGTCAGGCTCAGTTGATCGAAGCGATAGGACACGACGTCGGCACCGGTACCGCCATCGAGCAGATCATTGCCGGCGTCGCCGCGCAGGTTGTCGTTCCCGTCGCCACCGAACAGACTGTCGTCGCCGGCATTGCCACGCAGCACATCGTTGCCGACCTCGCCGTACAGCGTGTCGGAGAGGTCGCCTGCACCGGAGACGCCGCTGTTGCTGCTGAAGCCGCCGAGGAAGTCGTTGCCGTCGCCGCCGTAGAGGGTGTCGGCCCCGGCGCCGCCCGACAGGTAGCCGGTCACCTGGCCGTCGTCGCCGGCGCCGCCGTAGATCAGGTCGTCGCCATCGCCGCCCCAGACCGAATCGATGCCGTCACCGCCGGTCAACGTGTCGGCACCGCCGTTGCCGTTGATCGTGTCGTCGCCGGCAAGACCATCGATCGTGTCGCGGCCGCCGCCACCGTTGAGCAGATCATTGCCGGGGGTGCCGGTCAGCACCTGCGGTGCGTTCAAATTGAGGTTCGCACCGAAACTGTTATTGAAAACGTTGAGGTCCGCAGCCAGCACGGTGCCGACAAGGTCGATCTCCAGATCGGCACCCGCGTTGCCGTCAACCCCGACATACAGCCGGGTAACACCGCCCTGCGCAGCCCCCAGCGTCCACTGCCCGGCGAGCAATGCGCCCGGCGTTGCAGCGCTGGCGCTCGTCGCCAGCGCGAAACTGCTGCTGTTGCGGAAGAACACGAGGTTGTCACCGGCGCCCAGGTCAGTGATCCGGTCCACGCCGTTGGCAACGGCCAGGTCGTAGACGAAGCTGTCGCTGCCGCCGTTGCCGGTCAGGGTGTCGCTGCCGCCGTTGCCGACGATCCAGTTGCGCAGGCCGTTGCCGACGATCACGTCGGCAACATTACCGCCGAAGAGGTGCAGTTCTTCGATCGAGATCAGCGTGTCGGTGCCACCGAACAAGTCAAGCTGCGTTCCACTATCGCTCGCGACAAAGTTAAACCCGAGGAACCAGCCGGAGAAGTTGTAACTCGCGATGTCATAACCGTCACCGCCGTCGACAACATCGTTATCCCCCTCACCAACGCCGCCGACGATCAGATAGTCGTTGCCTGCGCCGCCAAGCAGCGTATCGCTGCCCGATCCGCCGCTCACGAAGTCGTTGCCCTCGCCGCCACTGAGCGTGTCATTGCCGCCACTGCCGTTGATCTGGTCGTCGCCACCCAGACCGTCGTAGGTATCGCGGCCCTGGCCGCCGCTATAGGTGTCGTTGCCGGCGCTGCCGGTTTCGTTGCGCGGCGCCGCATAAAAGAGGTCGGCATTGGTGCCGAAGTTGAGCACCCTGAAGTCCTCGGCGTTGAAGCTGCCGACGAGGTCGATCTGCAGATCGGCTCCGGGATTGCTGTCGGTACCGAGGGAAAAGCGCGTCACGCCGTTGCTCGGCGCGCTCAGCGTCCATTGGCCATCGAGCAGGGCTGCGCCGCTGGCACTCGGTGTCAACGCCAAGGCGAACGACGGCTGCACACCGGAGCGGGAAAAAGACAAACCGTCGCCGTCCGACAGATCGGTGATCCGGTCAGTACCCAGCGCCGCGGTGTTCAGGTTGTAGCTGAAGATGTCCTGACCACCGCCGCCGGTCAAGCTGTCGTCACCGCCGTTGCCGACGATCAGGTTGCGCAGGTTGTTGCCGACGAAGACATCGGCGGCACTGCCGCCGTAGAACTGCAAATCCTCGATGCCGGTCAGCGTATCGGTGCCGCCGAGCGAATCGATCTGGATACCGTCTTCGGCGGCCACGAAGGTAACCGGCGTGGTGCGGCTGAAGTACGAATAAGCGACGGTGTCGGAGCCCGTGCCACCGTCGATCACATCGCTGCCGCGGTTGGAGTCGCCTCCCGCGAGCAGATAGTCGTCGCCGGCGCCACCGAGCAGGCTGTCATTGCCCGGGCCGCCGTCCAGGTTGTCGCTGCCATCGCCGCCGTCGAGCAGATCGTCGCCGCCGTCGCCGACCAGCGTGTCGTTGCCGCCATTGCCGAAGAGCACATCGTCACCGCCGCCGCCGACATAGGAGTCCGTGCCCGCGCCGCCCTGGAAGGTCTGGCCCTCGGCCGGCCCGGCCACAAGCCTCAGGCCGCCGATGCCGCCGCCGTTTTCAACGGCGAAGCTCGATACACCGTAGTTGCCCTCCAGCGCGATAGTGACCGCGCCGCCAGGCCCGCCCACGCGCAAAGGCGTGACGCCGCCGCTGGCATCACCAACGCGCACCTCGCCCAGCGCCAGACCGGTGGCGTCGTTGCCGCTGCTGATGGTGGTCAGCGCGAAGGTCGTGGGCACGGCCCGCGTGAAGGTCAGCAGGTCGCCCGCCTGCGCATCGGTGAGGGTGTCGACACCGGGCGGCGCGTCCAGGAAGAACAGGAAGCTGTCGTTGCCGGCGCCGCCGGTCAGCCGGTCGTTGCCGCCGTTGCCGCTCAGTTGATCGTTGCCGGCCGAGCCGGTCAGCGTGTCGGCAAGGCTGCTGCCGGTGAGGACCGCGTACTCGACGCTGACCAGCGTGTCGGTGCCGCCGCGGCCGTCCGCGAGCGCCACGGTTGCTGCCGGATTGATCGCTGCCGCACTGAAAGTCACGCCCGCCGTGAGGCCCAGCTCGTCGAAGCGATACGCCGCACCATCCACGCCGGTGCCGCCATCGATCAGGTCGTTGCCCGCATCGCCACGCAGGTTGTCGTTGCCATCTCCGCCCAGCAGCGTGTCGGCACCCGAGTTGCTGCGCAGCACGTCGTTGCCGCCGCCGCCTTCGAGGGTGTCTGCACCGTCGATGTTGCCCGGGTCTTCCCCTTCGCCAAAGCCGGTCAGCCCCGACAGGAAGTCGTTGCCGTCCTCGCCGCGGATGATGTCCGCACCGGCACCGCCGATGATGGTGTCGTCGCCACTCTCGCCGCGCAGGTTGAAGTCGTCGCCCGTACCACCGACGATCAGGTCGTTGCCGCCGCCGCCTGCGATCTGGTCGCCGCCGGCCGAACCCGTGATCGAGTCCGCCAGGCTGCTGCCGGTGACGATCACGTACTCCACGCTCATCAGCGTATCGGTGCCGCCACGCTCGTCCACCTGCGTGACCGTCGCCTGCGTGCCCACCGCAGAGAAGCTGCGCGTCACGCCCGCGCTCAGGCCGAGTTCATCGAAGCGGTAGCCCGCGCCATCCACGCCGGCGCCGCCGTCGATCAGGTCGTTGCCTTCGTCGCCGCGCAGATTGTCGTTGCCCTCGCCGCCAAACAGACTGTCGTCGCCGGCGTTGCCGCGCACGATGTCGTCGCCACCTTCGCCGTACAGCGTGTCGTCCAAGTCGCCCGTGCCGGAGACGCCGCTGTTGAACTCAAAGCCCTGCACAAAGTCGGCACCTTCGCCGCCGTAGATGGTGTCGGCTCCGGCACCGCCCGACAGGTACGCATTCGGGCTGAAGGCACCGTCGTCGCCGGCCCCGCCATAGAGCACGTCGTTGCCCGCACCACCGAAGACACCGTCGTCGCCTTCGCCGCCCAGCAGCGTGTCGTTGCCGCCACCGCCATCGAGCGTGTCGTTGCCGGCCGCGCCATCGATGTGGTCGCTGCCGCCTTGACCGGCGATCGAGTTGATTCCGCCATCACCAATGAGCGTATCGGCAAAGTCGCGGCTGCCGCGCACCTGCTCGATGTTCGCGAGCGTGTCGGTGCCACCGTAGCCGTCCAGCGCGACGCCACTGGCAAGATTGACGCTCACTCCCGCCTTGGAGGCGTTGTAGTCCACGCGGTCGATGCCGCCAAGGCCGTCGATGCGGTCGTTGCCCTCGCGCCCCTCGAAGGACTCGAATACGCCACTGTCGCTGCCGGTGAGCGAGTCGTCGTACGCCGAACCGCGAACGCCTTCGATGTTCAGCAGCGCGTCGGTGCCGCCCTGCCCATCGACCGCCCACCCGGTGCCACCGCCACCCAGCACGACCGTGACCCCGCTGGTCGCGTTGGTGTAGTCCGCACGGTCGTAACCGGTGCCGCCGTCGATCCAGTCGTTGCCGCCCTGACCTTGGAAGATCTCCAGCCCGTCGCTGCTGCCCGTGCCATTGGCCGCGTTGCCGCCGAGCAGCGTGTCGTTGAACGCCGAGCCGCGCACACCCTCGATGTTGGTGAGCGTGTCGGTGCCGCCCTGCCCGTCGTAGGCAATGCCGGGGGCCAGGTTGACGGTGACCGCGCCCGGCGCGTTGTCATAGCGCGCCAGATCGATCCCGCCGCGACCGTCGATGCTGTCGTTGCCCGCGCCGCCTTCGAACTGCTCGGTGAGCGTGCTGTCCGAGCCGCGCAGCACGTCGGCAAGGTTGCCGCCGCGCACCTGGTTGATGTTGATCAGCCGGTCGTTGCCGCCGCCACCGCTGGCGGTGCCGGCCGCCAGATCGACGGTGACCGCCGAACCCGTGCCGGTGTAGCGCACGCGGTTGTTGTTCTCCTGGTTCAGCGTGTCGCTGATCGCGCCACCATCGATGGTGTCGTCGCCGACGCCACCGTCGAACTGCTCAAGCCACAGTGCCGCGCTGCCAGTGAGCGTATCCGCCAGCCCCGAACCCGCTACCCAGTTGACGTTGATCAGGGTATCGGTGCCGCCTTGACCGTCGACCGCGGTACCGACAGCCAGATTAACCGTCACCGCCGCAGTCGAATTGAGATAGCCGACCGTGTTTTGGTCGGTGTAGTTGATGCGATCCAGAATCGCGCCGCCATCGAGGATGTCGTCGCCCGCGGACCCAAGAAAGGAGTCGCTTCCGGCACCGCCGTAAACGGTGTCGTCGCCGCCACCGCCATCGATACTGTCGTCGCCAGCGCCGCCGAAAATCAGGTCGTTGCCGTCCATACCGCCAAGCAAGTCGCCGCCAACCGAGCCGGTGAGCGTGTCCGCCAGACTGGATCCGGTCAAGAATACGCTCTCGATGCTCACCAACGTGTCGGTGCCACCGCGCTCGTCGATCAATACAACCGTCGCATTTGCACCGCCCACCGCAGAGGCGTCGTAAACCACGCCTTGAGTCACCGACACTTCGTCGAACCGATAGCTCACCAAGTCGATGCCCGCGCCGCCGTCCATCAGGTCGTTGCCTTCGTCGGCCCGCAGATTGTCGTTTCCGTCGCCACCAAACAGGCTGTCGTCGCCGGCGTTGCCGCGCAGCGTGTCGTTGCCCGCTTCGCCGTACAGCGTGTCGGCCAAGTCACCCACGCCGGACACGCCGCTCGTGAACTCGAAACCCTGAAGGTAGTCGCTGCCGTCGCCGCCGTAGATCGTGTCGGCTCCAGCACCGCCCGACAGGTACGCATTCGGGCTGAAGGCACCGTCGTCGCCGGCCCCGCCATAGAGCACGTCGTTGCCGGCGCCACCGTAAACACCGTCATCGCCCTCGCCGCCAAACAGCGTGTCGTTATCGCCGCCGCCGTTGATCGTGTCGTTGCCCGCCAACCCGTTGATGATGTCCGCCGCCGAAGTGCCGTTGATGACATCGGCCCCAGTGGTGCCAAATTGCGTGGCGTCCGCGCCGGCCAGAATCGCGCCGGTGGTGCCGTTGACGACGACACCGTTTTGCACCACCAGTTCACCGGCGGTGACACTGCCGTCGATGTCGAACTGGATATCGGCCCCCAGCGACGCGTTGGTGCCGATATAGATCCGCGTGTACCCGCCACTGGGCGTGCCGACCATCACCTGGCCGGCACGCAGTCCCGTCGGGTCGTCGCCCGACAGGATGGTCGTCTGCAGGCCGAACGCGCCCACTCCTGGGGTGCCGTTGAAGAAGAACACGCCGCCGCCGCTTGCCGCGGACTGATCGAAGCGATCAACCCCCTGATCGAGTGCGATGTCGTACGCGAAGGAGTTATCGCCCGCACCGCCGTATAAGGTGTCGTTGCCGGCGCCGCCGAACAGTGTGTCGTTACCGTCGCCGCCGAAGTAGGTGTCGTTGCCGCCGCCGTCGTAGAACAGGTTGTCTAGCGCGTTACCGCTGGCCACGTCGTTAGACCCGTCGGGCGTGCGTACGCCTTCGAAGTTGGCCAGAACGTCGTTGCCGTCGCCGCCGCTGGCGGTGTTGTTGGCCAGATCGACCGTCACCGCGCCGCCGGCGAAGCGATAGTCGGCGATGTCTACGCCCGCGCCGCCATCCAGCGAGTCGTTGCCGGCGCGGCCGCGCAGGAAGTTGTTACCGGCATCGCCGGTCAAGGTGTCGTCGTGGGCCGAGCCGTACAGGTTCTCGACACCGGTAAAGCGGTCGTTGCCACCACCACCCGTGGCGGTGCCGGCGGCCAGACTGGCCACCACCGCCGCGGTCGCGCCCTGCGTGTCGAACGTATCGCTGCCCGCGCCACCGTCGAAGCTGTCGTCGCCGCCCAGGCCGCGGAAGAAGTCCGACCCGCTGCCGCCAAAGTAGGTGTCGTTCAGGCCGGTGCCGAACACCGCCTCGACCGAAACCAGCGTGTCGGTGTCGCCGCCGACCATCACGGTGCCGGCGTTGTTGTTCAGCGTGGCCACGAGGCCAACAGTCGCGTCGTCGTAGAGCGCGTAGTCGAAGCCGGCATCGCCATTGAGCGTGTCGCTGCCCGCGCCGCCGCGCAGCGTGTCGTCTCCGCCCAGGCCGTTGAGCGAGTTGGCGCCTGCGTTGCCGATCATCGTGTCGGCAAAGTTGAGCGAGCCGCGGATGTTTTCGAGGTCGATCAGCGTGTCGGTGCCCTGGCCGGTCGCCGCACCCGTCGCGAGATTGACGGTCACGGGGCCGATCGCGGTGCGATAGTCAGCCGTGTCGGAGCCCCCCCGCCCGTCCAGCGTGTCGTTGCCGCCGCGCCCGCGCAGGAAGTTGGCGCCGGCGTCGCCGTACAGGGTGTCGTCGAAGTTGGAGCCGTACACCCGCTCGATGTTGGTCAGCGTGTCGGTGCCGTCGGCGCCCCACACTCGCCCGAGCGCGAGATCGGCCGTCACCGCGCCGGCGGAAAAGCCGTAATCGGCGATGTCGGCCGTGCCTGCACCGCCATCGATCGTGTCGTTACCGCCGCCGCCGAAAAACTGTTCGTCACCCGCGCCGCCGACCAGCGTGTCGGCGAAGGCACTCCCAATCAGTCCGGGAACACCCGTCAGCGAGTCGGTGAAGCCGTCGTGCAAAACGCGCCCGGCGCTCAGATCGGCGGTGATCGCGCCGCCCACGCCGCTGTAGTCGACAAAGTCGAACCCGGCGCCACCGCCACCCACGAAGGTGTCCGCGCCACCGTTGCCGGCAAAAGTCTCGTCGGCCGCGCTGCCGGTGATGGTGTCGCCAAAGGCCGAGCCGATCACCCGCTCGAGGGCGATCAACTCGTCCACCCCGGCGGCGCCGCTCGCTACACCCGTGGCCAAGTTGACGGTCACACTGCCGGTGGCGCCGCTGTAGTCGGCCACGTCGACCCCAAGACCGCCGTCGAGAACGTCGTCGCCGGGGCCACCGGCAAGGGTGTCTTGCCCGTCGCCGCCCAGCAGCGTGTCGGCGCCGGCGCCGCCATCCAGCGTGTCGTTGCTGCCGTACCCCAGCAGGGTGTCGGCGCCGTCGCCGCCATAAATGGAATCTGCTCCGGAAGTGCCGTCCAGTCGTTGTCCGGTGCTGGCGCCGGAAACGATGTTGACGGTACTCATCGTCGTGGTGGACAAAGCCCCGCCGTCGCCCTGCGCACCACTGTTGCCGTCAAGGAGGGTGATCGCCAAGTCCACCGAGCGCGGTGGGGTGGATGAAGTATTGGAATAGGTGATTGAGCGCAGTGCCTCGGTCACAACGGACTGCGTAGCCGCGCTGTTGAAGACGATTTGCAGCTGCGCCGTGCTGGAATTCAGGTTCCCAACCGCAGTGCCGTTGAAAAGGACGCTCGAACCAACAAATGAAAGCTTGCCCGTGGCACCGAACACATCGGACGAGTCGGCGCCAGGGTCTCGCTGAATGAGCAGCACGGCCCCGGAATAGTTGCCGGCTATCTCGGGCAAGGCGTACTCGAGCTGCGCGTTAGGCGAGTCCGCCGTCTGGTATCCGTCGAACGTAAAGGCACCGACCCGAGTCAACCCAGCGAGTTGCGGGTCCGAGACGTACAGGTCGGGGTCGAGCACTACGGCAGAGCCGCCGATCTTGAATGTCGGCACGCCGAAGCGAGTGTCGAGCGTGCCGCCGGCATTGAGTCGGATCACCGCGGGGCCGAAGGCGTCGTCGCCGGTCGGAACGCCTCCTGCCGCGAAGATGCCGCGGTCGGGCGCGAGTGCCAGCTTCAAGATCCCGGCCGAAGTACCTGCGGGCATCGCAACGCCATCGTCGTCGAAACTCGTGTCGAGTTCACCATTGGCGGACAGACGAATCACGATACCCGCGCCATCGCTGTTACCCGCGAGCAGGATCATTCCGTTGGACTGCACGGCGGCCGTCCAGATGCCTGCGTCCACGGACGACAGCCGCACGACGCCGGCGGTGCCGAAGGTCGTGTCGAACGTGCCGTCGGTCAGCAGCCGCGCGACGACGGGGGTACCGCTGGCGCCCGTGTCGGTCGCAGCGTCCGACCCCGCAACGATAATCTTGCCGTCGGCCTGTACGGCGAGGCCCGAGTTGAAGAAGGCAGCACCTCCCGACGAAATCCGCGCCACGCCGTTGGAGCCGAAACTCGTATCCAGCGAGCCATCGACGTTGAAGCGAGCCACCACGAAGTCGTCGCCATTGGAGGATTCGTCCCCAGCCACCAAGTACCTACCGTCCGATTGGCGTACCAGCGTGTAGGCGTTTGCAACCGAAGCGCCGACTGCGATCGCGATCCCATCGCCATCGAAGTTAGTGTCTAACGCGCCGCTCGGCGTGAAGCGCGCCAGGCCGAGCTGGCCTTGCCGTGTCACCGCCGCGACAACGCTGCCGTCGGGATTGACGACGACCTCGCGCAGTACGTCTAAAGACCCACCGGGCATATCGAGTTCGACCACGCCTGCGCTGCCATACGTGGTGTCGAGAGCGCCATTGGCATTGAAGCGCGTCAGCCGGGCGTTGCCCGTGTCCCAGTCGGCTCCGGAGACGACGATCCTTCCATCGGGCATCAGTGCCAGTCCGCGCGCTCCTCCGGTGCCGGTACCACCTACCGTGTATCCCGACCGCCCTCCGGCACCGAAGCCGGCGTCGGGCGTGCCATCCGGGTTGAAGCGCGCGACGAAGAAATCGAAAGCACCGTCGATCCCTCCGCTCTGCCCCATCACCAGCACTTTGCCGTCCGGCTGCACGATCACGCGGCGCGCATCCAGATAGCTTCCGGCCACATCGGTCGGCAGCAGGCGCGGCGCAGCGATTCCGTCACCGGCGCCGACTGTCGGCGCGCTGTTGGTGCCCGCGACCCTGAACAGCGCGGCGTTGCCCACCGCGTCGTAGTCGCCGTTGGAGTCGAGCACGTTGAACGCCACCTGCCCGGCGCCCGTCGCCGTCGGGGCAACGAAGGTGAGCCGGCCGGCCGCGATCCGCTCCGCGGTTACCGTGGTTTCAGTTACGAGCGGCGTCCCGTCGAGCAAAACGTCGCCGCCGCGCCACGTGGGCAGCAGGACGCCACCAAAGCTGCTCCCGTCGGTCGCGGTGAATCCGAAATCCGCGACCGAAAACGTATACGTCGTGCCGGCGGAAAGGTCGATCGTGAAGTCGGTGCCGTCGCTCATCGTGGACTCCGGAAGTTTCGTTGCGGGGTCGGCCGAGGAAGACAAGGCGCGAGGTCGTCGTCGGTCAGCGCACGCGGACGCGGTCGCATGGACCGCATCGGGCACATAGAAGACGTTCCCGACAGCAAAATCCCCCCAAAACCTCCCAAAAATTTGTGGCCCGCAGTATAGGGATCGCACAGGATTTTCACTCCTTACCAAAGTCATATGCAGCCGGCTCCAACATCTGAATTTTCGCGTTGACCGATGCTTTCCTTTGTGCTTACACGCTCCTTGCGCCACGGAGGCTCGCCGCACGGTGGCGCGCCGATACACTGACGGCTGTCCGGTTTGCCGTGCTGCAACAATGAACGCGCCGCTCTCCCCCGAAACCCTGCGCCCAGCCGCCGAGGCGGCCGAGCCGCCCGCCCGGCTGCGCGAAATTCCGTACAACTACACGTCGTTTTCCGACCGCGAGATCGTGATCCGGCTGCTGGGAGCGGACGCCTGGCGATTGCTCGACGCGCTGCGCAGCGAGCGGCGCACCGGCCGCAGCGCGCGGATGCTGTACGAGGTGCTGGGCGACATCTGGGTCGTGCAGCGCAATCCCTACCTGCAGGACGATCTGCTGGACAACCCCAAGCGGCGCCGCGCGTTAATCGAGGCGCTGCACCACCGGCTGGCCGAGATCGACAAGCGGCGTGAGCGCGAGGATGCCGGGCGCGACACCAAGGTGGCCGCGCTGCTGGACGCGGCGCGGCGCGCGGTGACCGCCTTCGAAGCGGGCTTCGCCACGACCGCCGAACTGCGCGCGCGCGCCAAGCGGCTGTTCGGTCGCATCACCCGCAGCGACAACGCCTGCTTCGACGCCTTTGCGCGCGCCGCGCACGTGACCGATGCGACCGACTGGCGCGTCGAGTACCCCTTCGTGGTGCTGGCGCCGGACGAGGAAGCCGAAGTACCCGCGCTGGTGCGCGCCTGCATCGAACTGGGCCTGACCATCATCCCGCGCGGCGGCGGCACCGGGTACACGGCGAGCGGGATTCCCCTCACGCCGCTGTCGGCGGTGATCAACACCGAGAAGCTGGAGGCGATCTCCGCCGTCGAGCTGCTGCCGCTGCCCGGCGTGGCGGAGCCGCAGCCGACGTTGTTTACCGGCGCCGGCGTGGTGACGCGCCGCGTGTCCGACGCGGCCGAGCGCGCAGGGCTGGTGTTCGCGGTCGATCCGACCTCGGCCGACAGCTCCTGCGTGGGCGGCAACATCGCGATGAACGCCGGCGGCAAGAAGGCGGTGCTGTGGGGCACGGCGCTGGACAACTTGGTCTGGTGGCGGATGGTCGATCCCGAGGGCAACTGGCTGGAAGTCACGCGGCTCGATCACAACCTTGGCAAGATTCACGACGCGCCGGCGGCGCGCTTCGAACTCGTGTGGAAGGACGGCCGCAGCGCGCCCGACAAGGCGCGCGAGCTGCGGCGCGAAGTGCTGGAGATCCCCGGCCCCGCCTTCCGCAAGGCGGGGCTGGGCAAGGACGTGACCGACAAGTTCCTCTCCGGCCTGCCGGGCGTGCAGAAGGAAGGTTGCGACGGGTTGATCACATCTGCGCGCTGGTTGCTGCACCGGATGCCGAAGAACATCCGCACGGTGTGTCTGGAGTTCTTCGGGCGGGCCAAGGATGCGGTGCCGTCGATCGTGGAGATCACCGGCTACATGGCCACGCAGCCGGGCGGCGCGCTGCTCGCCGGCCTCGAACACATGGACGACCGCTACCTGCGCGCGGTCGGCTACAGCACCAAGTCGCGTCGCGGCAATCTGCCGAAGATGGTGCTGATCGGCGACATCGTCGGCGACGACGACGCGGCGGTCGCGCACGCAGCGAGCGAGGTAGTGCGCATCGCCAACTCGCGCGCGGGCGAGGGCTTCGTCGCGGTGAGCACCGATGCGCGCAAGAAGTTCTGGCTCGACCGCGCCAAGACGGCCGCCATCTCGCGCCACACCAACGCTTTCAAGCTCAACGAGGATGTGGTGATCCCGCTGCCGAGGATGGGCGACTACACCGACGCGATCGAGCGGATCAACGTAGAGTTTTCGATCCGCAACAAGCTGGAGTTGCTGGATGCGCTGGCCGAGTACCTGCGCAGCGACTTCGCGCTCGGCAATACCGGCGACGTGGAGTTCGACCGCCTGCCGCGCGAGGAGATCGTCGGGGCGCGCGTCGAGCAGGCGCAGGAGCTGCTGGCGTTTGCGCGCGAGCGGTGGACGTACCTGCTGGAGAACTTCGATACGCCGGTGGAGAAGGCGGCGGCGCGGCTGGCGCAGCTAGGGGTGACGCACATCGCGGCACCCATGCCCTCACCCGGCGCGGCGGGCGCCGCGCCACCCTCTCCCCCTAATGGGGGAGAGGGTTTGCTCCCCTCGCCCGCATCAGCGGGAGAGGGGCCGGGGGTGAGGGCCAGCAGCGCCACAACCCTGATCGACCTCCTCCAAGACCACACCCTGCGCGTCTCCTGGAAAACCGAGATCCGCGCCCCGCTCGAGCGCATCTTCAGCGGCGCGGCCTTCGCCCCAGTACTGGCCGCATGCGAAGCGATCCACCAGCGCGTGCTGCGTGGCCGCACCTGGGTGGCGCTGCACATGCACGCCGGCGACGGCAACGTGCACACCAACATCCCCGTCAACTCCGACGACTACGCGATGCTCGCCCGCGCGCACGAGGCGGTGGGCCGCATCATGCGCATCGCGCGCGAGTTGGGCGGCGTCGTCTCCGGCGAGCACGGCATCGGCCTGACCAAGCTTGAGTTCCTGACCGACGCCGAACTGGCCCCGTTCCGCGCGTACAAGAACCGCGTCGATCCCGAAGGGCGCTTCAACCGCGGCATGCTGATGCCGGGTGCAGCACTCGAAGCCGCCTACACGCCGAGCTTCAGCCTGCTCGGCCACGAGTCGCTGATCATGCAGCAGTCCGACATCAAGAGTGTCGCGGACGCGATCAAGGACTGCCTGCGCTGCGGCAAGTGCAAGCCGGTGTGCAGCACGCACGTGCCGCGCGCCAATCTGCTCTATTCGCCGCGCAACAAGATCCTCGCCACGTCGCTGCTGATCGAAGCGTTTCTGTACGAGGAACAAACCCGCCGCGGCATCAGCATCCGCCATTGGGACGAGTTCTCGGACGTGGCCGACCACTGCACCGTTTGCCACAAGTGCGAAACGCCGTGCCCGGTGGACATCGACTTCGGCGACGTGACGATGGCGATGAAGGACCTGCTGCGGCGGATGGGCAAGAAGAAGTTCAACCCCGGCAACGCGGCGTCGATGTTCTTCCTCAACGTGCGCGACCCGCAGACGATCAAGATCGCGCGCAAGCTGATGATCGACTGGGGCTACAAGGCGCAGCGGCTGGGCAACACGCTGTTCAGGCTGCCCGCGCACCTGCAAGTCAAGCAGCCGCCGGCCACCACCGGCAAGCCGCCGATCAAGAGCCAGGTGATCCACTTCGTCAACAAAAAGATGCCGGGCAACCTGCCCAAGAAAACAGCGCGCGCGCTGCTCGACATCGAAGACGCGCACTACGTGCCGATCATCCGCGACCCCCAGGCCACCGCCAGCGACGCCGAAGCGGTGTTCTACTTCCCCGGCTGCGGCTCGGAGCGGCTCTTCTCGCAGGTGGGGCTGGCGACCCAGGCGATGCTCTGGCACGTCGGCGTGCAAACCGTGCTGCCGCCGGGCTACCTGTGCTGCGGCTACCCGCAGCGCGGCAGCGGCCAGTTCGACAAAGCGGAGAAGATCATCACCGACAACCGCGTGCTGTTCCACCGCGTGGCCAACACGCTCAATTACCTCGACATCAAGACCGTGGTGGTGAGCTGCGGCACCTGCTACGACCAGTTGCAGGGCTACAAATTCGAGGAGATCTTCCCCGGCTGTCGGATCGTGGACATCCACGAATATCTGCTGGAAAAAGCCGTGAAGCTGCAAGGCGTGCAAGGCGTGCGCTACATGTACCACGACCCCTGCCACAGCCCACTCAAGCGCCAGGAGCCGCTGAAGACCGTCAACGAACTGCTCGCCACCGCCGACGGCCGCAAGGTGGAAAAGACCGAGCGCTGCTGCGGCGAGAGCGGCACGTTTGCGATCACCCGGCCCGACATCGCTACGCAAGTGCGCTTCCGCAAGGAAATCGAGATGCGCAAGACCGCCGACGCGCTGCGCGCCGACGGCTTCGACGGCCAGGTCAAGGTGCTGACCTCGTGCCCGTCGTGCCTGCAAGGCATGGCGCGCTACAGCCACGACGCGGGGACGGACGCCGACTACATCGTGGTCGAGATGGCGCGGCACCTGTTGGGACCCGACTGGCTGCCGCAGTATGTGGCGCGGGCAAACGCGGGCGGGATCGAGCGGGTGCTGGTGTAGCGCATCGCCGCGTTTGGGCAAGCGACTCGGCCAAGCACACAATTCGACCCTCTCGAGGAGCCGGTCGATGGTTATTCAGTTCAGCATCCACGAAGCCAAGACGCAACTGCCGCGCCTGATCGAACGCGCCGAGCGCGGCGAGGAGATCGTCATCGCGCGCGGTGGGCGACCGATCGCGCGGCTGGTGCCCTACGGCCCCAAGCGCCGCACGCCGGGTTTGGCGCGCGGCCGCGGGCGGCTGACGGAGGCGTTTTTCGCACCGCTCCCGCCCGAGGCGCTCGAGGCTTTCGGCGGCGGGCGATGAAGCCGAAGTTCAACACGCACGCGCCACCATGGTGGCTGCTCGACAACCCGCAACCGCCAGCCAAAGTGCCGCAATGACGCCCTCCGCGCCAACCGTACGCCACGCGCAGCCAGCCGATCTGCCGGCAGGCGACTACGTCTCCCCCGGCTTGCGGATCGTCCTGCCGGACGCCTGCTTTCCCGATCTGGTGGTGGCCGATCGCAACGGCACCGACTGGCCCTGGCTGCGGCGCGAAATCCCGCACAACTTCCTCGCCGACCGGCGCCAACCGCGCGTGGGCTTTCTCAACCGCGACGAAGCGCAGATTCTGTACAACAGCGCGTTGCCGTTTGCCGGCCAGCCCGCCCTGGAGATCGGCTGCTGGCTCGGTTGGTCGGCTTGCCATCTGGCGCTGGCCGGCGTGCACCTGGACGTCGTCGATCCGCTGCTGGCGCGCGCGGAGATCCGCGCGAGCGTGCAGCGCTCGCTGGCAGCCGCCCAGGTGCTGGACCGCGTCAACCTCGTGCCCGGACCGAGCCCGCAGGCGGTGCGCGAGCTGGCCCGCCAGCATGGGCGCCGCTGGTCTTTGATCTTCATCGACGGCAATCACGATGCCCCCGGCCCGCTGCACGACGCGCAAGTGTGCGAGGCCCTCGCCGCCGACGACGCGCTGATCCTGTTCCACGACCTCGCCTCGCCGGACGTTTCCCAGGGGCTGGATTACTTCCGGCGCAAGGGTTGGCACACGCGCATCTACGACACGATGCAGATCATGGGTGCGGCATGGCGGGGGCGCGCGCGGCCCATCGACCACGTGCCGGACCCGGCTGTGCGTTGGACGCGGCCGGACCACCTGCGCGTCTGGACCGGCGGTTCAGGAGAATCCGCCGACAAAGTGCCGGCAACCAGTGACGACAAGCCCGCCATGGCGGGCTTCCCGGACTTCGATCCGGAGTTCATACCTCTTTATGCCGCGGCGCGTCCGTACACGATGACCTCGCCCGAACGCATGTACGGCCTCTTCAAGGCAGTGCAGTATCTCGTGGCCAACCGCATCGACGGCGACTTCGTCGAGTGCGGGGTCTGGAAAGGGGGAAGCACCATGTTGGCCGCATCGACCCTGCTCCGATGCGGCGACGCGAGCCGCCAGTTATGGCTGTACGACACCTTTGCGGGCATGACCGAGCCCGAGCGTGCGGACGTCGATCACTCCGGCCAGCCCGCAGCCGAGCACCTGCGTATCCGTCGCATACAAGCCGGGCAGTGGTGCCGCTCGCCACTGGAAGAGGTACGCGCGGTCATGGCGCAGACGGCGTATCCGGCCGAGCGGATTCGCTACATCGTCGGTCCGGTCGAGCAAACCATCCCGGCAAATGCGCCGGACCGTATCGCGCTGCTGCGCCTGGACACGGACTGGTATCGCTCCACCAAGCACGAGCTCGAGCACCTGTATTCGCGGCTGGTCAAAGGTGGCGTCCTCATCATCGACGACTATGGCCACTGGCGTGGCTGCCGCACGGCGGTGGACGAGTTTTTCGCCAAACAACCGACCTCGATGCTGCTCAACCGCCTCGACTACACCGGGCGTATCGGCGTCAAGCTTCAAGACTGAGCGAGACGACGCAGCGCAGCGCGCTTCCCTCACGTTCATGGCCCTGCCCCGCATCCTGCTCGTCACCCACGAATACACCGGCACCGGCGCGGCAGTCATCCTCGGCGCCATCGCCGAGCACTGGGCGCGCACCCTCGGCTGGCAGGTCGAGATCTACCGCTACGACGCACGGCTGGTGGTGCCGGAGCCTCTGACTGCCGCCGGCGTGCGCGCCGTGGAGCGGGTCGCTCCAGGCGACTACGCGCTGGTGCTCGCCAACACCATCGCCCAGCCGCAGTTGCTGCAGTTCGTCGCGCAGAAGCTCGCGCCCAAGGTGCCGTGCCTGCTGTGGGTGCACGAGGGCGACACGCCGTTATGGAGCACGGACCTCAAAGCGGTCGACTGGGTGCGCATTTTCAGCGCCTTCGCGCACGTGGTGTTCCAAAGCGCCTGGCAGCGCGACAAGGTGTTCGCCTCCTTCCTCAACTATCTTGGTCCCGAGCGCGTGTCGACGATCGCCAATGGGCTGCCGCCGTTCGACGCCGCCGCGGTGCAGCCGACGCGGCCCGCCGACGGGCGTCGGCGCGTGCTGTTCATCGGCGGCGTGTACCCGCGCAAACGACCCGAAGACCTCGCCGTGGCGGTGGAAAAGCTCGGCCGCCGCGACGTGGAATGCCTGTTCCTCGGGACCAATGCGCATCTGGCCGCCTGCGCCGCCGATCTGCCGCGCCTGTTGCGCGAGCGCCCGGCCGACTTCCGCGCCCCGGGCGAGTCGCCGCGGCTCGCCACGCTGTCGCACCTGGCCGGCGCCGACGTGTTCTGCCTGCCCTCCGGCCAGGAGTCGCAACCGCTGACGCTGCTCGAAGCGGCGCAGCTGGGCGTGCCCATCTGCGCCTCGGACCTCGCGCCGTACGAAGGCACTTGGCGGCACGGCCACAACTGCCTGCTGCACCCGGTCGGCGACACCAATCTACTGGCCGCGAATCTGGCCCTCGCGCTCGACAACGCGCGCGTGCGGCAGTCGCTCGTCGCCGGCGCGCGGCAGACGCTGCGGCGCTTCGACTTCGACCGCTTTGCCGCGCAGTTCACCTGGGCGGCCGAGTCCGTGATGCGGCGGTAGGAACGCCGATGTCCGGGCCGCAACCCTGCGCGCTGTGCTACGGCTCCGGTGGCGAACTGCTGTTCCGCGACGACCTGCTGCGGGTCGTGCAGATCGACGACCCCGACCTGCCCGGCTTCGTCCGCGTGATCGTCAACGCGCATGTGGCGGAGCTGACCGACCTGGCCGCCGCCGACCGCGCCCGCGTGATGGACGCCGTGTACGCCGTGGAAGCGGCGCAACGCGCCGTGCTCGCCCCCACCAAGATCAACGTCGCGAGCCTCGGCAACATGGTGCCGCACCTGCACTGGCACGTGATCCCGCGCTTTGCCGACGACGCGTTCTTCCCCGGTGCGATCTGGGCCGCGCGGCAGCGCGACACGCCGGCCGCGGTGCTCGCGGCCCGGCGCGCGCGGTTGCCGGCGCTGGCTGCGGCCATCCAGCAAAAACTCGGCTCGGGCTGATCGCCGCAGAAGCAGGCTCGTCGCTGCGCTCGGAACGACCGTGCGCGGAGGAGCGCTGTGCACCCAAATCGACCATCGCGAAGTCCGCCGGTGCATCCTTGTCGTCCCGAGCGCAGCGAGGGATCTGCTGTTGCAGCCGCTTGCCCAAGGTCGGGATCGCCCCGGACGGCGCCTGGCGTCGCGCGGAACAGCCCCGCCGGTCAGCTACCGCATACAGCCAGCCGGCTGCCGGGAAACTCCCGTCCGAGCGCCGCGAGTTGCGCGCCGAGCGCGGCATCGGCCGCTTCGATGCGCAGTCGCAGCGCGGGCACGGTGGCCGGGGCCGGCACCACGCGCGCTTCCTTGAGGCCGAGCTTTTCCACCACGGCCAGATGCAGCCGCGCCGCCTCGCCGGTGCGAAACGCGCCCAACGCTACCGCCCAGCGCAGCGCGCCGGCATCGTCGATCAGCCAGGCGCCGCGCACGCCCTGCTTGCGTGCGGCGGCGAGTTGGCGCTCCCCGTCGGCGCGCGTTCGCGCCGACGGCAGCACGACCAGCGTCCAGCCCGGGCTTTGCACCTCACGCAGTGCCAGACGATCGGCGAAGTCCAGCGCCGCCGCACGCGCGCGCACGCCGCTGGCGACGGGCTCGGCAAAGTCGCCCAGCTCGAGACAGGCGGTGCCGACGGAAAAGTCGATTGCCGCCAGCGGGTCGCCGTGCCGGCGCGAGCGCTCGCGTGCCGCCTCCAGCTCCGCCGCGGACAGCAGCCGCAGGCGCTCCGGCGCCACCTGCGCGGCCGTCCGCTGCGGCTCGCCGCCGCCGCGCGCCGGCAGGCCGAGCAAGCCCTGCCACCACGCCCAGGCGAGCACGTTGGCCAGCAGCAGCACCAGGGCAAGTAGTCTCATGCCGCGCCGCCCTGCGTCTGCTCGGCATGCGCGCGCAGCGCCACGCCGCGCAGCACGAGACTGTCTTCGGCGCTGACCTCGCGCACCGTGCCGTCGCCACGCAGCGAGCGCGCCAGCGGCCCGCGCAGCAGCTGGCGCGCCCCGCCGGTGAGCACGAGGCGCGCCGGCGGCAGTCCGCGCAGCTTGAGTTCCTCGGCCATCTTGCGCGCCTGGTGTTCGATCAGCCCGAGCTGCGCGCAGTGCACGCCGGTGGCGATGGCATCGTCGGTGTTGTCGGCAAAGCGTACCGGCCGACCCTGTGCCAGCGGCAGGCGCGCCGTGCCCTGCGCGAGGCTGGCGCGCATCAGCGCGTAGCCGGGGGCAATCAGTCCGCCGATGAAGCGCACCGCGCCCGCTTCGGTGACCAGACTGTCCACCGTGGTCGCGGTCCCGGCGCCCACCACCAGCAGCGGCTCGCCGCGGAACTGCGTACAGGCGGCGATCAGCGCATGCCAGCGGTCGGCGCCCAATTGCGCCGGGTCGCGATAGCCGTTGAAGAGCTCCACGCCCGCCGCGGGTCCGCGCCCGACGAACGCCGCCGCGGAGCCGAACCACTGCACCGGCAGCGCGGCGACGCTCGCCACTGCCGCCTCGATGGCCGCTCGGATGCGCTCGTCGGCCACGCACACGCCGAAGGCGACGGTCGGTACCGGCTGGGCCCAAGCGGCGATCAGCTGGGCGGCGACGTCGCCGCCCGCGCCCGTGGCTTGCACGCCGCTGCCGGCGAAGTGGCGTCCGGCGGCGTCGCTGCGCACCCACTTGATCGCCGTGTTGCCGGCGTCGATGACGAGCCAACTCATGCCGCGATCCTCACGCCGCCACCGGCACCGCGGGGCGCAGCGACAACTCGCCGGCGACGAAGGCCGCCAGCCGCCCCTGCACCTCGACCAGCAGGCGCCCATCGCCATCGACCCCGCGCAGCGTGCCGCGGGCCACGCGCGCCTGGTGCTCGGTCAGTTCGACCTCGGCCTCGACCCAGGCCAGGTGCCGCACGTAGCGGGCGTGAAACGGCACGAAGCCCTCCGCGGCAAAGCGGCGCAGGGCGGCCAGCAGGGCGCGCGCCAGCCGCGCCAGCCAGGCCTCGCGCTGCGCGGCAAGCGTGGCCAGCGACAACACGTCGGCGAGTGCCGCCAGCGGGCGGCCGACCTCGGCGCGCTGGGCCTCGGTGCACCACAGGTTGAGCCCGACGCCGACCACCAGCGTGCGGGCGCCGTCGCCCGCGGTGGCCAGCTCGACCAGGATGCCGGCCAGCTTGCCGCCGCCGAGCAGCAGATCGTTCGGCCACTTGACCTGCACGCCGACGCCGGCGTCGTGCAAGGCCTCGGCCAGCGCCAGGCCCGCCACCAGCGAGGCCGCTGGCGCCGCCGCGGCGGGCAGCGGCACGGCGAGCGAGAACAGCAGCGCCGCACCGGGCGGCGTACTCCAGCGGCGGCCGAGCCGGCCCCGCCCGGCGGTCTGCTCCAGGGTGGCACGCAGCACCGGCCGCGCCGGCGCGGCGGCGCGCGCCAGCGCCAGCAGGTCGGCGTTGGTCGAACCGGTGCGCAGCGCGACCTGCACGGCACAGTCGCCGCCCAGCGCCGCCGCCAACGCCGCCGCGTCCAGCGGCACGGTGAACGCGGCGCGCTGGCGCTCGGTCGGGACGGAGCTGGGAGTCAGGGCCATGCCGGTCGGCGGTGGGGACGGGGAATCGTGCAATGCAATTTACCATCGGGTTGCGCGCGCCGAGCGCGCACCGCCTCGCCGTGTCTGCGCCTCCTCGCTCCTCTGCCGCCGGCGGATCGCCGCTGGCGCGCGCCGCCCTGGCGGCGTATGCGCTGCTCGTCGTCTACGCCAGCCTGGCGCCGTGGTCCGGTTGGCAGGACCGTGGGGTCGATCCGCTGGCCTTTTTCACCGCGCCGTGGCCGCGCTACATCACGGGTTTCGACCTTGGCGTCAACGTCCTGGCTTACGCGCCGCTCGGCGCACTGGCGGTGCTGGCGCTGTATCCGCGGCTGCGCGGGCTGGCCGCCGTTGCGCTGGCCATCGCGGCGGCGGCGTTGCTGTCGGCGGGGGTCGAGGCGTTGCAGACGTTCCTGCCGGCGCGAGTGGCCTCCAATGTTGACTGGCTGACCAACGTGGCCGGCGCCACGGCCGGTGCGCTGCTGGCGGCGCCGGCCGCGGCGGGGCTGATCGAGCGCGGCCGCCTGCGCCGCTGGCGGCACGCCTGGTTCGGCACCGCCGCCACGCCGCTGCTGCTGCTGGCCGCGCTGTGGCCATTGGCGCAACTGCACCCGATGCCGATGCTCTTCGGCCTCGGTTGGGGCGACGGCGCCGCACTGGGCTGGGCGCGCGCACAGGGCCTGGACTTCCTGCCCGAACGCGGCGCTTGGCAGCCGGCGGACTTCCGTCTGGCCGAGGTCGTCGTCAGCACCGCCGGGCTGCTCGCCGCGGGACTCGCGTTGGCGAGCGCGATGCAGCCGCGCGCACCGCGGCTGCGGCTGCTGGCCGCGCTGATCGTCGCCGCGCTGGCGGTCAAGGCGGTGGGCTACGGCCTGCGCTTCGGACCGGAGCATCTGTGGGCCTGGCTCACCCCCGGCGCGGCCACCGGACTCGCGCTCGGGGGTCTGGCGCTCCTCGCCGCAGCGAGCGGCCGGCCGGCGGCGCTGGCGGCCGCGGCACTGCTCGCCACGACCGTGCTGCTGGCGTCCGTGGCGGTGGTGCCGGACAACCCGTACTTCACCCAATGGACGGCGCAGTGGCGCTCGGGCCGGCTGGCGCACTTCAACGCAGCGGCGGAGTGGCTCGCTGCCGGCTGGCCCTTTGCGCTGCTGCTTGCCTTGCTTGTGCAGGGGTTGCGCCGCGCGCCCAGCCGATAGACTTGCGCGCCTTGCCTGCGTCTCTGCCCCGCCGCGATGAGCTACTACCAGCGCCACGTCTTCTTCTGTCTCAACCAACGCGACGACGGCCGCGCCTGTTGCGCGACGCACGACGCCGCCGCGATGCAGGAGTACGCCAAGCGGCGGATCAAGGAACTGGGCTTGAACGGCGCCGGCAAGGTGCGCGTCAACAAAGCCGGCTGCCTGGATCGCTGCGACGAGGGGCCTTGCCTCGTCGTGTATCCGGAAGGCACCTGGTACACCTACGTCGACCGGCAGGACATCGACGAGATCGTCGATTCGCACCTGGCGCGCGGCGAACCGGTCGAGCGGCTGCGGCTGCGATGACGCCGCGCTCCGAGCGGCGCACGCTGGCGGGCGGCGCCGGCGCGATCGAGGTCGCGCTCGACTGGCCCGCGGCCGCAGCGCCGCTCGGCATCGCCTGCATCGGCCACCCGCATCCGCTGTACGGCGGCACGCTCGACAACAAGGTGGCGGCCACATTGGCGCGCGCCTTTGCCGGGCTGGGCTGGCTGGCGGTGCGGCCCAACTTCCGCGGCGTCGGCGCCAGCGCCGGTACGCACGACCACGGGCGCGGCGAGACCGAGGACTTTTTGCTCGTGACGCAGGCCGCGCGCGGCTGGCTCGAGCGCGGCGCGGCGCTGCCGCTCGCCTTGGCCGGGTTCTCGTTCGGCAGCTTCGTCGCCGCGCAGACGGCTGCAGCATTGACGGCACAGGGCATGGCGCCGGCACACCTTGTGCTTGTTGGTATCGCTGCCGGCAAGTGGCCGATGCCGGCGGTGCCTGCCGATGCCTTGCTCGTGCACGGCGAGTTCGACGAGACGATCCCGCTGGCCGATGTGCTCGCCTGGGCGCGGCCGCTGGAGGCGCCGGTGGTGGTGGTGCCGGGGGCCGATCACTTCTTCCACCGCCGGCTGACGCTGCTCAAAACCCTGGTGGCGCGCCACGTGCGCGGCGCGAGTTCGATTGACGGCGCCGACTGAAGCGGCTACAAGGCGCGCGCAGTCGCACCCCGCGCAGACGGACAGGCAATGGCAGAAGCAGCAGCAGTGTTTGCCAAGACGGCCAAAGGCAGCGCGGAAGTGGCCCAGCGCAGCAACGCGATCTCGGCCATCGCGCGGCGGGTGCTGATCATGGTCGACGGCAAACGCAGCGTGCGCGAGTTGACCCCGCTCGCCCCGCCGGGGCAGATCGATACGGTGCTGGCCGAACTGCAACAACTCGGCTTGATCGAGGCCGTGGGCGCCGTGGCGGCGTCGGCGGGGCCAACGCTGGCGCCGCCGCGCGAAGGCGGCAGTGAGCGCCTGCTGCTGTCGCTCGAAGAAGCCAAGCGCCGCGCCGCGCGCGGGTTGATCGAGCGGCTCGGCCCGGAGGCCGACGGCATGGCCGCCCGCATCGAAGCCTGTCGCAGCGCCGAAGAGTTGGCCGAAGCGCTGCGCCGGGCCGAGCGACTGCTCGCCGGAGCGATCGGTGCGGCCGCCGCCGAGTCCTACCTGCGCGAGTTGCGCGGGCGTTGACGCTCGGCGGCAACGAGGCCACGGGCGACACGACCGCGGCAAAGCCGCTATCGTCGCGGCTGGCTTGGACAATTCGCGACGACCATGGACTGGCAAGACGCAACCTGTTATCTGAACGGCGAGTGGCTGCCGCTGAAAGACGCGCGCATCCCGGTGCTCGACCGCGGCTTCATTTTCGGCGACGGCGTGTACGAGGTGATCCCGGTCGATGCGATCGCGCCGGGGCGCAGCGCACCGTTTCGCGCGCGCGAGCACTTCGAGCGGCTGGCACGCAGTCTGGCCGCCGTGCGCATCGCCAACCCATTCGACCTGGACGGCTGGCAGCGGCTGCTGACGGAAAGCATCGCGCATAACGCGGCGTGGCCGCGGCAGTCGTTTTACCTGCAAGTCACGCGCGGCGTGGCGCGGCGCGACCATCCGTTTCCCGCCGGCGCGACGCCGACCGTCTTTGCGATGAGCACGCCGTGGGCGCCGATTCCGCGCGAGCAGATCGAGCAGGGCATCGCCGTGGTCACGCACGCCGACGAGCGCTGGCTGCATTGCGACATCAAGAGCGTGTCGCTGCTGGGTAACGTGCTGATGAAGCAGTACGCGGTCGAGCACGACGCCAGCGAAACCGTGATGCTGCGCGACGGCTGGCTCACCGAAGGGTCGAGCACCAACGTGCTGGTGGTGCGCGGCGGCACCCTGATCGCGCCGCAGAAGTCCAACCGCATCTTGCCGGGGATCACCTACGATGCCGCGTTCGACATCGCCCGCGCGCGCGGCGTGCCGGTCCAAGCGCGGCCGATTGCGGAGGCGGAGTTGCGCTCGGCCGACGAGGTGTGGATCAGTTCGTCGGGCCGCGACGTGCTGGCGGCGGTGCGGATCGACGGCGTGCCGGTGGGCGACGGCCGCCCCGGCCCGCTGTACCGGCAGATGATCGAGTGGTTCGGACAGGCCAAGCGCGAGGACGGCGAGCGCTGGCTCGCCCAGTACGGAGCGGTGGCGTGAACGAGTCCGAACCCGATCCGTTCGACTTCCCGACCGACTTTCCGCTCAAGATCGTCGGCGTGAGGCGCGACGACTTTGCCCGGTCGATCGCCGCCATCGTGCGCGAACACGCGCCGGACTTCGACCCTGCCACGCTGGAAATGCGCGTCTCCAGCCAGGCCAACTACCTGTCGCTGACCGCCACCATCCGCGCCACCTCGCGCCCGCAACTGGATGCGCTGTATCGCGCGTTGACGGCTGCACCCGGGGTGAAGTTCGTCTTGTGAGCGACGGCCGGCCGACGCTGCGCTGGCTCGGCCGCGCCGAATACCTGCCGACCTGGCAGGCAATGCGCGAGTTCACCGCGGCGCGCACGGGCGACACGCCCGACGAACTGTGGGTGGTCGAGCATCCGCCAGTGTTCACGCTCGGACAGGCGGGGCGGCGCGATCATCTGCTCGATCCCGGCGACATCCCGGTGGTGGCCACCGACCGTGGCGGCCAGGTCACCTACCACGGACCGGGGCAGGTGGTCGTCTACCCGCTGATCGACCTGCGGCGGCTCGGCATCTACGTGAAGGAACTCGTGTTCCGGATCGAGGCGGCGACGATCCAGACGCTGGACAGCTTTGGCGTGGTTGGGCTGCGCGTGCCCGGAGCACCGGGCATCTATGTGCCGCTCGAAAGGGATCCCGCGCGGGACCCCGCGCCGCGCGCGCATCCCGACTTCACCGGCCTGGCCAAAATCGCCGCGCTCGGCATCAAGATCGCGCGCGGTTGCTGCTATCACGGCGTGGCGCTGAACGTGGCGATGGATCTCACTGCCTTTGCCCGCATCGACCCCTGCGGCTATCCGGGTCTGCGCACGGTCGATCTGGCTACACTCGGCGCCGTTACCGAATGGAACACAGCGGCCGAGCGGCTCGCGCAACGGCTCGCCGCGCAGCTGACCCCCCGATGAACGACCCCGCCCCGCCCTTTGCGAAAAAGAAAGGCGACGCCAAGACCGGCGTCGTGTTCAAGAAGTTCCCGGTGCAGGTGGTCGCCGCGCAGGAAGCGCGCGCGCCGCAGCGCAAGCCGGACTGGATCCGCGTCAAGGCCGGCTCGCCCTCGACCCGCTTCTACGAGATCAAGGCCATCCTGCGCGAGCACCGCCTGCACACGGTGTGCGAGGAGGCGACCTGCCCCAACATCGGCGAGTGCTTCGGCAAGGGCACCGCGACCTTCATGATCATGGGCGACAAGTGCACGCGCCGCTGCACTTTCTGCGACGTGGCGCACGGCCGGCCCGAGCCGCTCGACGCAGAAGAGCCGCGCAACCTGGCGAAGACCATCGCCGCGCTCAAGCTCAGTTACGTGGTGATCACCTCGGTGGACCGCGACGATCTGCGCGACGGCGGCGCGCAGCATTTCGTCGATTGCATCCGCGCCGTGCGCGAGCTAGCGCCGGCGACGCGGATCGAAGTGCTGGTGCCGGACTTTCGCGGCCGGCTGGACCGCGCGCTCGATGTCCTGCAAGCCGCGCCGCCCGACGTGATGAACCATAACCTCGAAACCGTGCCGCGGCTGTATCGCGTAGCGCGGCCGGGGTCGGACTACGCCCATTCGCTGCAACTGCTGGGCGAGTTCAAGCGGCGCGTGCCGGGGGTGCCGACCAAGAGCGGGCTGATGGTGGGCCTGGGCGAAGCCGACGACGAAATCCTGGAAGTCATGCGCGATCTGCGCGCGCACGAGGTGGACATGCTGACCATCGGCCAGTACCTCGCGCCGAGCAGCCACCACTTTCCGGTGCAGCGCTACGTCCCGCCTGCGACCTTTGCGATGTTCGAGCGCGAGGCGCAGGCGATGGGCTTTTCGCACGCCGCCTGCGCGCCGCTGGTGCGCTCGTCGTACTACGCCGACCAGCAGGCGCATGCCGCCAGCGTGGCTTGAGCATCGGCGCCGAAGCGGGCGCTACTCTACCGATTGCGCGCCCACCGTGCGAGCCAGGAAGTCCGAGCCGCCGCCCGCCGGGTAGGGGACCATCCGGCGCACTGGTTTGCCGGGCGCTTGCCGGGCCAAGGATCCTGCTGGCAACAGGCCAGGGGCTGCGGCGAGCAGACCTCTACGTTCGCGATGTACGGTCATCGCGGCCCCCCATCGTGGGTGCGTCGTCTCGTGCACCGGCTTCATCGCGGCGGCGCAGACCGTCGAACGTCGTCGCCAGCAGGAAGTCGACGATCTGGGCGTCGCTAAAGGCGCCGCCGAGCCGCAGGTACTCCAGCACTGGATCGCAGGTGCGGGCAAACAAGGTGTACAGCACGACCTCGGCCGGCAGTTCGACCATCTGGCCCTGCCGTTGCGCCTGCTCGATCCACGCCGACAAAGTCGCGGCGAGTTCTTCCAGCCGCTGCACATAAGGCGGGTAGTTCAGCAGCGCTTCTCGCAGGCTCGACCGGGTCGACGGCAGCAGCGGCATGGCATCTACGGCGTGCTGCTCCAGCGCCCAGCGCAGCACCGCGCGCAGATTGTCGATCGGCGCGGCCTCGGCAGGCTGGGCCCTCGCGACGCTCAGTGCGCGCTCCAGCACGCGCGCCATGGCCGCTGCAGCGAGTTGCTCCTTCGACGCGAAGTGCTTGTACAGGCTCGGCTTGCCGATGCCGACCGTATGCGCGACGTCATCCATGGTCATCTCGTCAAAACCCTTACCCGATAAAAGGGTATTGACCGCGTCAAGGATCAACGCCTCTCTAAGTCTAAATTGTTGTTCTTTAACGGATAATTTCAAGATTACCGCCTAGTACCTATAGTAAACCACTAGGTTGCGTGAACGTACTGATTAGTTACTATCTGCATGTTTAAACCGATGAGTAACTCAAAGAAACCGACGAGTAGATCAACAAACCAATCAGTTACTTCAGCGCCAGGTTTCTCGGATCTTCCGCGAAACCGCCTTATCTGGGTTCCCACCCCCTTTCTTGAAAGGAGACGTTCATGCGCAGACACTTCCTCAAAACCGCCAGCATCGGCGCCATGGCCACGCTGCTGCTCGCTGCCTGCGGCAGCAGCGACGATTCAGTCATCCAAAACACCTCGTTGCGTGCGGTGCATGCCTCGGCAACGACCCCTGCCGTCGACATCTACGTCAACGGCGCTCTCGCGGTGGGCAACGTTTCGTTCGGCGCCGCGTCGGGCTTCGCGAGCGTACATGCTGGCGCAACCCGCGTACAGGTGACCCTCGCGGGTCAGCCGGCCTCCAGCGCAGCCATCGACGTAACCCCGACGCTCGCAGCCAATCGCAGCTATACCGCCATCGCCATCGGCAGCGGCACAACCGGCGCCACCCGCCTGCAAGCTGCGCTGATCGACGACGACGGCGCTGCCCCGGCCGCCGGCCAGGCCAAGCTGCGCGTGCTGCACGGTGCGCCGGCGGTGCCCGCGGTGGACATCTTCGTGACTGCGCCGGATGCCGCGCTGCCGGCGACGCCGACCATCGCCGGCCTGGCCTTCGCCCAGCAGGCCCCCGCCTCCGGGCAGGCGGCGTTGTCGGTCGCCGGTGGCGACTACCGGATCCGTGCCCGCGTGGCGGGCCAGACGGCGATCGCCTTCGACTCGGGCCGGGTGACGGTGCCGGCCGGCGCCGACTGGGCGCTGGTGGCCGTCCCCGATGCCGGACCGAGCAACTCGCCGATCCAGTTGCTGTTGGTACCGCGCACGGGTAACACGGCCTTCGTGCGCGACGCGCGCGCCAACCTGCGCGTGGCGCACTTCTCGCCCAACGTGCCGGCGGTCGATGTCTTCCTCAAGGCGCCAGGCGCGGCCAATTCCGATGCCAATCGGGTGCTGTCCGCGGTGACGTTCCCGCAGGATTCGGGCTTCCTGCAGGTGCCCGCGGGGACCTACGATGCCTCGGTAGCGCTGGCCGGCACGCTGACCGGCGTGCTGAACCTGAACGGCGCCAAGCTTGATCGCGCCAGCAACACCAGTGTGTTCGCCATCGGTCTGCTCAACGGCACGGGCGATCAGGTGTTGCAGTTGAAGGCGTTTACCGACGATCGCACGCCGGTCGCCGGCAAGGCCAAAGTGCGGGTGATCCACCTGTCGCCGGATGCGCCGGCGGTGGACGTGGTGGTGCTGGCGGGCGGCGCCATCGCCGCGCGGCCGGTGACGAACCTGTCCTACCCGAACGCCACGGCCACGTCCCTGGAACTCGACCCGGGCACGTACACGCTGGCCGTCGTGCCGACGGGCGCGTCCACCCCGGTGTTGCCGACCGCCGCTGGCGTGCCGGTCACGCTCGCCGCCGGCGACGTGAAGACGGTTGCCGCGGTCGGCGCGCTGAACGCCGCCAACGGCCAGTCGTTCCGCTTCGTCGTGCTCGACGACAGGTAAGCACGTCATAGTTGGCCAACGCGCGCCGCTCGCAGGGCAAGTGCCCTGCGGGCGGCGCGCTTACACACGCTCATCGAGGATCGGACGGCGCCGCCGTCGGCGCTGGGCAGCCGACGGCTACCGTGGCGGCATCAGCTCGCGAATCAAGCGCGCCGACACCTCCGGATGCTCCAGCGGCGTCAGGTGCGCCGAGTTCTCCACTCGCACGAACTTCGCACTGGACATTTGCTTGGCCGCCGCCTCGGCCTCGGCCGCCGGATAGCGCGCGTCGTCGGCACCGGCCACCACCAGCACGGGCGCCCGCACCTTGGGTAGCAGCGGCAGCAGCGACTCGCGCTCGATCAGGACGGCACGCGCGGCGACTTGCAATTTGTCTTCGTCGCGGGTCGGGAAGACCGCGATGAACTTGTCGACGAGCTGCGGCTTGTCCTTGTGCGTCTGCGGGCTGAAGAAGCCGGCCGCCACCCGGCGCCCGAAGAACTCCGTGTCGCCCATCCAGCCAGTCATCCAGACGATTGCCTGGGTGCCGATGTCGTCGCTGCCGGGGCCGAACGGCGTGTTGAAGGCGGCGACCGCCGCAATCCGCTGCGGCGCCTGGGCCGCCGCCTGAATGCCGGCGATGCCACCCCAGGAGCAGCCGACCACGGCCGCGCGATCGATGCCATAGGCATCGAGGATCGCCAGCACCGCCGCGCCGCTGGCCGCGCTGGTCAACGGGCCGGCCGGCAAGCCGCTCGGCCCGTGCCCCGGCGCGGCGACGATGAGCAGCCGGTAATCGGGGGCAAGTCGCTCGATCAGCGGCTCGAACATCGACGGGTCGGCGTACAGCGCGTGCCACAGCACGAGCGGCGTGCGCCCGCGGCCGGCTTCGCGCACGACGAGTTCGCCGGCCGGGGTGGGCACGCGGCGTTCGCCGGCGGCAGGCGCGACCGCCGCCGCAGGCGCGGCGGTCGACGCACAGCCCGCCGCCAGCGGCACCACGCCGGCGACGGCAAACATCCAGGTCAGCATCGAGGAACGGCGCATCGGAGAACTCCTTCAGAGGTCGGCCAGCACCGGCGACTCCGGTGTGAACAGTGTTCACTTTAAGCGGCGGGCGCGCCGATGTCAACACCAGTAACATTCGACTTATGGTCACTGCCGCCCGCCGCGCCTACCACCACGGCAACCTGCGCGCCGCCGCGCTCGATCGCGCCGCGCAACTGGCCGCCGATGGCGGCACCGGCAACCTGTCGCTGCGCGCGCTGGCGGCGAGCTATCCGCGCTGAGCGGCGTGCGCAGGCCGCAGGGCTAGACTGGCCGCCTGGACCGGAAAGGGCGAGCGATGAGCGCGTTAGGCGTGGTCGGTGGGATCGTGACCTTGGTGC
>JBKCXU010000107.1:0-10323 GCA_046316025.1 Betaproteobacteria bacterium
ATCGAAGAAGATCGCGCGCGACGGCACGTTGCGCCGCGGCGCGGCGATCCATGCGCGCGTGCAGGGGATGCCCACTCGGGTGATCCAGCGCATCGACAACGTGTTCCAGCCCAAGCAGTCCGGGACGGTAGGCGCGGTGCGGGTCAGTGCGCGCAACATGGCGCAACTGGAGCGCGCCTCGATCGCGGTGGCCGATGCGCGGATTCACACCAGCCAGTGGTGCGGGGAGCCAACGCTGGCGACGGGGCGGGTCTCATCCCGACCACCGATGCGATGGTCGCCGAGCTGGTGGAAGACAAGCCCGCCGGCGGCCCGGGCGGTGGCATGGGTGAAATGGGCGGCATGGACATGTAAGCCGCCACCAGCACGGCCCGTCGCGGCGTTCTGCGCGGCGGGCCGGCGCGGCCCAAAGCCCCGCGACTCTTCGGAGCGGCGGGGCTTTTTCTTTGCCGCGTCTCCTGCGCCGCCGGCGGCCCGCGGCCGAAAACTCAACCGATCCGCAGCAGCTCGCGCAGATCGTCGGTACCGAGCGCGCCCGAAAACGCGCGCGCCTGTCCGGTGGCGCGGTCGCGAAAGACCGTAAGCGGCACGGCCTCGCCGCCGCCACGCGCCAAGATGCGCGTATTGGCGCGTACCGACTCCAGTGCGCCGGCGTCCACCACCGCGCCGTCCACCGGTAAACCGCCCGTCGCAAACGCCGCTTCGTGCCGCTCCATCGTCGCGCGCGGATCGGCGGCGGCGAGGATCGCCGCGCCTTGCAACGCGCTCTTGTCGTTGAGAATCGCCACCGGCATCCAGAAGAAGAGCGCGCGGCCGGCGAGTGGCAGCGCGTTTTGCCAGAGCCGCATGCAGAACCGGCACTGCGGGTCGAAGAGCACGATCACCGGCTCGCGCGGGCCGGCCACCGGCTGCATGGCAAAGCCGCGGCCCTCGAGGCTCAGCTGCCGGTACAGCAGCGGCGCATCCAGCATTGGCGTGGCCCGGCTTTGCGCGTTGCCCGCGCGCGCGCGAGGCAGCATGCCGCCCGCCAGTGCCAACAACGTCAGGGCGCGACGGCGCCGAGCGACGTGTACGCTTACGGCGAGCGCCGGTCGCATTACGGTCGCTTTGCCGCCGTTGTCTTCATTCGTTCCGCTTCGAGTGACTGCCATGACTGACGACCTTTCCGCCGCACCGACCGCAGTGACCACCGCCCCCGTACGGTATCCGATCGACTTCACCGGTTCCGGCAGCGAGTACTTCCGCATCTGGATCGTCAATCTGCTGTTCATCGTGGTGACGGTCGGCATTTACTCGGCCTGGGCCAAGGTGCGCAAGTTGCAGTACTTCTACCGCAACACGCAACTCGCCGGCGCGGCCTTCGACTTTCACGGCAGTCCGCTGAAGATCCTGCTCGGCCGCGTCATCGCCGTGGCGCTGTTCGTCGCCTACAACTACTCGTTCCAGTTCTCGCCCTGGGCGGCGCTCGCCGCCATCGGCATGGCGTTGGTCGCCGCGCCCTGGCTGGTGCAGCGGGCGATCCGTTTCAAACACGTCAATTCGAGCTACCGCGGGCTGCGCTTCGGCTTCACCGGCACCACTGCGCAAGCCTATGGCGCGCTCGGCCCGGCGGTGGCGCTGGTGTTGTTGCCGAGCACGGCCGCCGTCGTGTTGCAGTTGCTCGGCGACGGCGGCACGGTCTGGCCCGTGCTGGTGGCCTCGGCCGCCCTTCTACTGCTCTACCCCTGGTTGCACTTCCGCTTCAAGCGTTTCCACCACGGCCACGCGCGCTACGGCGCCTTGGCGGGGCAGTTCAGCGCCGACTGGGACGACTTCTACAAGGTCTACTTCCCGCTGGTCATCATTCTGATCGGATGGATGGCGTTGCTGATCGCGCTGATGTTCGGCGTGTTTCAACTGATCGGCCCGGTCGAAAGAGGGGCAGAGCCGAGCCTGATGCAACTGGCCTTGATCTACGCCGCGGTCATGCTGGCCTACGGGCTGCTGCTGGTCTCGGTGGCCCCGTTCATGGTGTCGCGGCTGCAAAACCTGATCTGGGGCCGCACCACGCTCGGCCCCATCGGCTTCGACAGCGCCTTGCGCTTCGGCCCGACCATGCGGCTGTACCTGAAGAACGCGGTGCTGATCGCACTGACGCTGGGCCTGTATTGGCCATGGGCAGCGGTGGCCGTGGCCAAACTTCGCCTGGCGGCGGTGACCGTGGTGGCGCCGGTCGCGCTCGACGACGTGATCGGCAGCGCCGACGATGCCGGCGTCGCCGCCACGGGCGACGCCGCGGCCGATGTCTTCGGCTTCGACATCGGGCTATGACCGATGCAGAGCCGCCAGGCTGCGCCGGCCGCTACTTCGATGGTCGCAGCGCCCGCGCCGCACGGGTGAACCTGACGATCCGCGACGGGCGTCTGCACGTCGACGGCGATGCGCTGGCGCTGGACTTCGCCGCCGGCGAGGTGCAGTGGCCGGAGCGCACCCGTCATGGCGCGCTGATTCTGCGGCTGCCGCAGCGCCGCTCAGTCGAGGTCGACGACCGTGTCGCTTACCGCGCGCTGGCCGCCACCGCAGGCGTGCGCGAAAGCTGGGTCGTGCGCGTCCAGCAGCGCTGGGCCTGGGCACTGGCCGCGTTCGGCGGACTGCTGCTTGCCATCGCTGTGCTGGCGTTTGCCGGCATACCGGCGGCGGCCGGTCTCCTCGCACGGCACACGCCGGCCGCCATCGAACGTGCGCTGGCCGTCGGCGCACTGGAACTCCTCGATGCCAAGTACCTGCGCCCATCGCAGCTACCCGAAGCGAGGCGGCGCGAAATCGAAGACTCGCTACGCGATACGCTGGCCCGCAGCGGCGGGATGCCTGAGGCGTTGCGTATCGAGTTCCGCGCCGGCGACATCGGCCCCAATGCGCTTGCCTTGCCCGGCGCCGTCGTGGTGCTGACCGACGAGTTGGTGAAGCTGGCACCGGACTTCGCCGCGCTGTACGGCGTGTTTGCGCACGAGGTCGGCCATGTGCGGCTGCGCCACGGCTTGCGTGGGCTGTACGAGTCGATCTCGCTCGCCGTGCTGGCCGGTGCCCTGTGGGGCGACTACGGCAGCACGCTGGCGCTGGCGCCGGCCGTGCTGGTGACGCTCGCCTACTCGCGCGAGCGCGAGCGCGAAGCCGACCTCGAAGCGCTGCGGATGCTGCGCGCCGCCGGACTGCCGCCGGCATCGATGGCGCGGATGTTCGAACTGCTGGCCGCCGAGCACGGTGCGCGGGGGCCGCGCGAGCTGCCGCTTGCGTTCTCCTCGCACCCGGCCGATGCGGCGCGGATCGAAATGTTCCGCTCGGCTGCGCCGTAGGCGGAAACCTCAGCGACCTTCCTTCACCACCGCGTAGCGCGCCAGCGTGCGGGCGCGCGCTTGCGCGTGATCGACGATCGGCAATGGGTAGTCGCTGCCGACCACGCAACCCGCCGCCTGCTGGCGCAGCGGGGGCACCTCCCACGGCGCATGAATCTCATTGGCGGTAAAGCCCGCCAACTGCGGCAGGTAGCGCTTGATGAACTTGCCCTCGGGGTCGAACCTCAGCGATTGCGCCACCGGGTTGAAGATGCGGAAGTACGGCTGCGCGTCGCAACCGCTGGAGGCCGCCCACTGCCAGCCGCCGTTGTTGGCGGCCAGATCGAAGTCGATCAACTGCTGCGCAAAGTAGCGCTCGCCCCAGCGCCAGTCGATGCCGAGGTCTTTGGTGAGGAAGCTCGCCACGACCATCCGCAGCCGGTTGTGCATGTAGCCGGTCTGGTTCAGTTGCGCCATCGCCGAATCCACCAGCGGGTAGCCCGTGCGGCCGTCGCACCACGCGGCAAAGAGCGCCGGATCGTTGTCCCAGACGATGCGGTCGTAGGCGGGCTTGAACGCGCGCTCGGCCACCTGCGGGTGGTGATGGAGGATCTGGTGATAGAAGTCGCGCCAGACGAGTTCCGACAACCAGGTGGCCGCGCCGGCGCTTCCCGCCTGCGCGCGCTCCCACGCGGCGCGGGCGAGTGCGCGAATGGACACCGTGCCGAAGCGCAGATGCACCGACAGATACGACGGCCCCTTGACCGCGGGGTAGTCGCGCGCTTGCGCGTAGCCGTCGATGCGGATGAGGAAGTCCGCGAAGAGGCGCCCGCCGCCAGCCTCGCCCGGCACGATGCCGAGCGCGCGCAGGTTGGTCGGCGCGAAGCCGATCTCGTCCAGGCGCGGCAACGGCATCGGCGCTGGCGGCGCGGCGAGGCTCGCCGCGTAGCGCTCGACCGGATAGGCCGCGAGATAGAAGGGGGTGAGCTTCTTCAGCCACGCGTTCTTGTACGGCGTGAAGACCGAAAACGGCGTGCCGCCCGCGGTCAGCACTTCGCTGCGCTCGAAAATCACGTGATCCTTGAACGACTGCCAGCGCCGCCCGTCGGCGGCCAGCCGCGCGGCGACCTGCGCATCGCGCGCGAGCGCGTAGGGATCGTCGTCGTGGTTGGCGAACACGGCGGCGACACCAAGCTCGGCCGCCAATTGCGGGATGGCGTCGGCCGCCGGCGCATGGCGCACGATCAGCCCCGAACCGCGCGCGCGCAGTGCGGCGTCGAGTTCCACCACCGCGCCGCGGATGAACTCCACCCGCCGATCGGCGTTGCTGCCTTCGGCCAGCAACGGGTCGAGGATCGCGCGATCGAACACGAACGCGCAGAACACCCGCCGCGCGTTTTTCAGTGCGTGGTACAGCGCCGCGTGGTCGGCGAGGCGCAGATCGCGGCGGAACCAGACGAGAGCGGAGTCCATGACGCTCTAGGGTAACGCGGCGCCACGCGCCGTCTAGAATCCTTCGCCGTGAACCTGACCCACCAGTTCCTGATCGCCATGCCGGCGATGGTCGATCCGAACTTCTCCGGCACCGTGATCTACCTGTGCGAGCACAACGAGCGCGGCGCGCTGGGCCTGGTCGTGAACCGGCCGACCGAGCTGACGCTGGCGAGCCTCTTCGACAAGGTCGAGCTGAAGCTCGAAATCGCGCCCTGGAGAGACGCGCCGGTGCTGCTCGGCGGCCCGGTGCACACCGAGCGCGGCTTTGTGCTGCATACGCCGAAGGGTGGCTACAGTTCTTCGCTGCTGGTAGCCGACGACATTGCGCTCACCACATCGCGCGACGTGCTGGAAGCGGTGGCCGCCGGCAGCGGCCCGAGCAAGCTGCTCGTGACGCTCGGCTACTCCGGCTGGGGTGAGGGCCAACTGGAAAACGAGATCGCGCAAAACGCCTGGCTCACGGTGCAGGCGCAGCCGCGGGTGCTGTTCGACACGCCGCCGGAAGAGCGCTACACGGCAGCGCTCGGTTTGCTCGGGCTGACGGCGACCCAGTTGTCGGGGCTGGTCGGCCATGCTTGAGGCGCCGGTGGCCGAGGCCGTCATGCTGGGCTTCGACTTCGGCGCAAGACGCATCGGTGTGGCCATCGGCAACACCGTGACCGGCGAGGCACGCCCATTGGCCGTGCTGCCGGCGGAGGGCGACGCACGCTGGACGCGGATTGCCGGGTTGATCGAGCAATGGCAGCCGGCAGAACTCGCCGTCGGCATCCCGCGTCACCCCGACGGCGCCGCGCACGAGCTGACCGCGCGTTGCGAGAAGTTCGCCCGCCAGTTGGAAGGCCGCTTTCGCCTACCGGTGGCGCGGGTGGACGAGCGCTACTCGTCGGCCGTGGTCGAAGACGGCCGCGACGATCTGGCGGCGGCGGTGATCTTGCAGCAGCATTTGGGTGAGCGATGAGCCTGCACCTCGACGCCGAGCAGATCTACCGCGCCTTTGCCGCCCGGCTGCGCGAGGAGACCGCGGAGCGCGATGTTCGGCTCGTGGGCATCGTCAGCGGCGGCGCCTGGCTTGCCGAGCGGCTGGCACGCGATCTCGGCGTGACTGCGCCAGTGGGCGCGCTCGATGTCAGCTTCTACCGCGACGACTTTGCGCGCCAGGGCTTGAAGGCAAATGTGAAACCGTCGCACATCCCGTTCGACGTGCAGGGCGCGGACATCGTGCTGGTGGACGACGTGCTGTTCACCGGCCGCACGGTGCGCGCGGCGATGAACGAGCTGTTCGACTACGGCCGCCCGGCGCGCATCGAACTGGCGGCGCTGATCGACCGCGGCGGGCGCGAGTTGCCGATCGCTCCGCGCGTGGTCGGCCGCACGATCGAGGTGCCGCCCGAGGTGAAGGTCGAACTCGCGCGCGATGCCGACGGGCGCTTCCATCTGACGCTGGAGCAAAACGGTGCTTAGCCGCAACCCCCAGTTGAACGCACACGGCGAGCTGCACCATCTGCTGTCCATCGACGGGCTGCCGCGCGCGATCGTCGAGCGCATCCTGGCGACGGCCGACAGTTTCATCAACGTGGCGGAGCGCGAGGTCAAGAACGTGCCGCTGCTGCGCGGGCGCAGCGTGTTCAACCTGTTCTTCGAGAACAGCACTCGCACCCGCACCACCTTCGAGATTGCCGCGCGGCGTTTGAGCGCCGACGTATTCAACCTCGACATCAACCGCAGCAGCGCCGCCAAAGGCGAGTCGCTGCTCGACACCATCGACAACCTGACCGCGATGCAGGCCGACACCTTCGTCGTGCGGCACGCCTCCAGCGGCGCGCCCTACCTGGTGGCGCGGCACGTGGCGCCGCACGTGCACGTGGTCAACGCCGGCGACGGGCGCCACGCGCACCCGACGCAGGGCCTTCTCGATGCGTACACGATCCGCCACTACAAGCGCGACTTCACGCAGCTGACGGTGGCCATCGTCGGCGACATCCTGCATTCGCGCGTGGCGCGCTCGGACATCCATGCGCTGTCGATCCTCGGCGTGCCGGAGATTCGCGCGGTCGGGCCGCTGACGCTGTTGCCGGCAGGCTTGGCGGAGATGGGCGTGCGCGTCTGCACGCGGCTGGACGAAGGCATCCGCGGCGCCGACGTGATCGTCATGCTGCGGCTGCAGAACGAGCGGATGAGCGGCACGCTGCTGCCGAGTGCGGCCGAGTACTTCCGTAACTACGGGTTGACCCCGGAAAAACTCGCGCTCGCCAAGCCCGATGCGATCGTGATGCACCCGGGGCCGATGAACCGCGGTGTCGAGATCGACTCCGCGGTGGCCGACGGCGCGCAGAGCGTGATCCTGCCGCAGGTCACCTTCGGCATCGCGGTGCGGATGGCGGTGCTGTCGATGGTCGCGTCTTCGTCGGGCAACCCTCGCCCGCATCAGCGGGGCGGAAGCGGGGCTTCGCAAAGCGAGAGCTTTGCGCCGCTGGAGCGACGCGCGCCTGCCGGCGCGCGGCTGCGGCACGCGTCGCAGGCGCCGGGTGAGGGCGCTTTGGCGGCTGCGCAAGTACCGGGTGCACCGACGCCATGAAGATCGCAATTCGTCACGGCAGATTGATCGACCCCGCCTCCGGGCACGACGCGGTGGCCGATCTGTTTATCGACGGCAGCCGGATCGCCGCGCTGGGCGCCGCGCCCGGTGGCTTTGTCGCCGAGCGCGAAATCGACGCGCGCGGCCGCGTGGTCGCACCGGGGTTGATCGATCTCTGCGCGCGGCTGCGCGAGCCGGGCACCGACGGCGCGCTCAAGACCGAGATGCGCGCCGCACTTGCCGGCGGCGTGACCGGTGTGGTCTGCCCGCCGGACACCGACCCGCCGCTGGACGAGCCTGGCCTCGTACGCATGCTGCGCCAACGCTCGCGCGAGGCGGAAGGCGCACGGCTCTATCCGCTCGGTGCGCTGACGGCCGGGCTGCGCGGCGAAGCGCTGGCGCAGATCGAGACGCTGGCCGAAGTCGGCTGTGTCGCCTTCATGCACACCGGCAGCCTGCCGCGCGACCACGGCGTGTTGCTGCATGCGATGCGTTATGCCAAGACCTTCGATCTGCCGTTGTGGTTGCGACCGGTCGATGCAACGCTGGCCGGCAAAGGTGTCGCTGCCGCAGGGCCGGTGGCGGGCCGGCTCGGGCTGCCGTCGATCCCGCCGCAGGCGGAAACCGTCGCGCTGCACACGATCTTCGAACTGCAACGCGCCACCGGCGCGCGCGTGCATCTGTGCCGGCTGTCGAGCGCGGCGGGCGTCGAACTCGTGCGGCAGGCCAAGCGCGAAGGGCTGCCGGTCACTGCCGACGTGGCGATCCTGCACGTGCACCTGACCGACGTGGATATCGGCTACTTCGACTCGCGCTTCCGGCTCGACCCGCCGCTGCGCAGCCAGCGCGACCGCGATGCGCTGCGCGCGGGGCTGGCCGACGGCACTATCGATGCGATTTGCTCCGACCACGCGCCGCTCGGCGAGGAAGAAAAGCTGCTGCCCTTCGACGAGGCGGCACCCGGCGCCACCGGTTTGGAAACGCTGCTGCCGCTAGTGCTCAAGTGGGCCGGCGAAACCGGCACCCCAGTCGTCACCGCGCTCGCCAAGGTCACCTGCGCCGCCGCGCGCGTGCTGCGCGAAGACACCGGCCGCATCGCCCCCGGCGCCAAGGCCGATCTGACGATCTTAGACCCCGTGCAGCCATGGCGCGTCGAGCCCGAAGCGCTCGCCAGCCACGGCAAGAACACGCCTTACCAGGGCTACGAGTTGCAAGGCCGCGCCGTGCACACGCTGGTGGGCGGCGACCTGCGCAAGTAGCCACGCCGGGCCACCGGCCCCGCTCAGAGCAACTTGCCGATCAAGAACATCAGAGCCGTCAGCAGCACCGTGCTCGCAAAGGGCAGCACGTAATCGCGCCCGCGGATGCGGAAGCGAAAGTCTCCCGGCAGCCGACCGATGCCGAGCTTCTGCAGCCACGGCTGCAAGGCCGTGAGCACGGCGAGCGAGAGAAAGAGTGTGAGCAGCCAGCGCATCGGGCCGGAAGTCTATCCGGCGTAACCCACGGCCGGCGTGCTGCTTGCCGGGCCGCGCCAGGCCCGGCGCGGTGCGCCCACCGGGGCGAAAGACGGATCGCATGCATCGGGTCGGGCGACGGCTCTGCCGCGACTACAAACGATGCCGCCGGTCGCCGCGGGCAAAGCCGAGCAGCGGCGCGTCGATGCCGCGCCCGACGGCAAGCACCTTGAAGAGTTCGCCCATCTCCGCTTCCGAGATCAAGCGATGCGCGGCGGCCTTGTCCGCGGCCGAGGCGCTGCGCAGCGCCTCGGCCAGCCCACAGTTGAGCAGGAAGTGCGCCTGTGATGTGTAGCCCCGCACGTCGAGGCCGGCCTCGTGCGCGGACTGTGCGATGGCGCTGAAATCGACGTGCGCGGTCAGGTCGTTCAACCCCGGCAGCCAGAACGGATCGGCATGCGCATGGTGGCGGTAGTGGCACATGATCGTGCCCATGATCCGCTGCGGGTGGTAGTACTCCGCGCGCGGGAAACCGTAGTCGACAAGCAGCGCCGCGCCGCGCGCGAGCCACTGCGGCAGCGTGCGCGCCCAGGCGCGGGCGGCGAGGCCGACTTCGGAGACGTAGCCATCGGGCAGCGCGCCCGTCGCCGATTCGATCTCGGCGACCGCAGCGGCCAGTTCGTCGTCTGCGGGGCGATCGGCGAAGGCGAACCGATCCTCGCGCCAGACCACGCCGCGCGCCAGCGTGGCGGCACCGCGCTTGGCAAAGAGCTTGACCGGCAGCACGTCCAGCACTTCGTTGGCGACGATCGCGCCTTCGAAGTCCGCGGGCGGCGCGGCCAGCCAGTCGACCGGCCGGCCGGCCAGCCGCGTGCGCTGGCGGTCGGCAAGGTCGGCCGAGACCTCGACGATCGCGTAGCGCTCGGCGGGCCGGCCGAGGGCAGCCAGCGCATCGAGCAACTGCGCCGCCAGCGCGCCCGAGCCGGCGCCGAACTCCAGCACGCGCGGCGCGCAGTGCGCGAAGAGTTGCGCCACCTGCGCCGCGAGCGCGCGGCCAAAGAGCGGTGAGAGTTCCGGCGCGGTGACGAAGTCGCCGCCGGCAGCCGAGTCGCCCAGCTTGTGCGCACCCGCCGCGTAGTAGCCCAGGCCCGGCGCGTACAGCGCGAGTTCCATGTAGCGGTCGAACGTAAGCCAGCCGCCGTGCGCGTCGATCTCGGTGCGGATCAGCGCGCACAGGCGTTCGCTGGCGGCAATGGCATCCGGCGACGCCGCGGGCAGGCGATTCATCGTTGATCGTGATCGGCGATCGGTAATCCGTTGCGCAACAATACCGGGCTGTTTCCGCCACCACCGATCACCGATCACCGGGCAGGTCTCAGCGTTCGTCGTACACCTTGATGACGTCGGTGTGACCGAGTCTCAGCGTTAGTCGTACACCTGCGGCTTGCCTTTGACGGGTCGATCGAAGCGATGGTAGGGAATGGTGCAT
>JBKCXU010000108.1:0-146056 GCA_046316025.1 Betaproteobacteria bacterium
CAGGCGCCTCTCCCCTACAGATCGCCGCCGGCGCCGCCCTCGAGCCAGTCGGCGTTGGCACCGCCGCTGAGTGTGTCGTCGTTGGCGCCGCCCCGCAGGGTGTCGGTCAGCGCGCCACCGATCAGCACGTCGTTACCGGTGTTGCCGTTCAACCCCAGCGCCGGGTCGTACAGCCAGGCGCTGGCTTGCGCCGCCGAGTTGGGCAGCCAGACCGTATCGTTACCCGCCAGCGCATCCTGCGGGCTGCCGAGGTAGAGGAACGGCGCCGCGTTGAAGTCGACCGTGTCGTTGCCGGCGGTGAACAGGGCCACCGGCGTGATCGTGTTGCCGGCGAGGTCGGTGACGACCACCGTCTCCCACTGATCGACCGTCAGATGCAGGGCATCGAGCGTCTGGCTGGCGCCGGGCGCGGCCAGCACGGCAAGCAGATCGGCCAAGACCGCGCCGGTGATCTGGTCCGGGTTCAGGCGGATGATCAGCGTGTCGGTGCCGGCGCCGCCGAGATAGGAATCGTTGCCGCTTTGCGAGGCGTCGTAAACAACGATGCCGGTGTCGTCGCCGGCACCGCCGTCGACCCAATCGGCACCCGCGCCGCCGTCCAGCACGTCGTCGCCGGCCCGTCCGCTCAAGCGGTTGCCACCAGCATCGCCGACCAGCCGGTCGGCCAGCGATGTACCCACCAGGTTCTCGATGCCGACCAAGGTATCGAAGCCGCCCAGGCCGTCGCCAACCCCGGTCGCCGCGCCGCCGCCGACGAGCGCCAGCGTCACGCCGGAGAACACGCCGATGGCGTCGTAGTAGGCGGTGTCGTCGCCACTGCCGCCGTAGAGCGAATCGTCGCCACCCAAGCCGAACAGCGTGTCGTCGCCGCTGCCGCCGATCAGGGTGTTGACACCCGCGCTTCCGGTCAGCGTGACTGACTGCGTGCTGTCGGCGGCATCCACGCTTTCGAAGTTGCCGACGACCGCGGCGTCGTTGCTGCTTTGGTCGACAGCGCTCAGATCGATGGTGGCCGCCGTACTGACCACCAGCAGATCGTTGTCCCCCACGCCACCATCGATCACCGCGGCCGTGCCGCTGTAGACGATGCGGTCGCTGCCCGCGTTGCCGAGTAACGTGTCGGCGCCGCCCGTGCCGTCGATGACGTCGGCTGCGCTGCCACCGATCAGGGTGTTGACGCCTGCATCGCCGGTCAGCGTCACCGACTGCGTGCTGTCGGTAGCGTCCACGCTCTCGAAACCGGTGATGACGGCCGCGTCGTTGCTGCTCTGGTCGGCGGCAGTGAGGTCGATGGTCGCCGCGCTCTTGACGACCAGCCCGTCGTTGTCTGCGACGCCACCGTCGATCACCACCGCCGTGCCGCTGTAAACGATGCGATCGCTGCCCGCATTGCCGAGTAACGTATCGGCGCCGCCCGCACCGTCGATGACGTCGGCCGCGCTGCCGCCGACCAGGGTATTGACACCGCTAGTGCCAACCAGCGTTACCGATTGCGTGCTGTCCGCGGCATCGACGTTCTCGAATCCCGCGACGCTCGGACCCGCGCCGATGTTCTGGTTCGTCAGGTTGAGGTTCAGCGTCACGCCGCTGCCGACCCGCAGCCGATCGACGCCGGTGCCGCCATCGATGGACAGCGCCGCGGTGGCATACGCCACACTGTCGTTGCCGACGCCGGCAGCGAGAAGGTCGGCACCGCCGCCACCGTCGATGCTGTCGTCGCCACTGCCGCCTCGAAGCGTGTTGGCGTCCGCGCCGCCCAACAAAGTCACGGCATCAGTGGCGCCGCCGGCATCGACGTTTTCGAACCCGAGAACAACCGCGCCCGCGCTGGCGTTTTGGTTCGGTTGCTCAAGATCCAGTGTCACGGCACTGCCGACGATCAGCGTGTCGCTGTCGGCGCCGCCGTCCAGGGTCGCGGCGCCGACCCGATACACGACCGCGTCGTTGCCGCCGCCGCCGGCAATGCGGTCGGCGCCGGAACTGCCGTCGATCGTGTCGTTGCCACTGCCGCCGTCGATGGTGTCGGCCAGCGCGCCGCCGGTGACGCGATCGTTGCCGCCGCCGCCGTCGAAGCCACGGCTCGGATCGAAACCCCAGGCCTGCGCCTGTTGCAGCGTGTTGGCGAGCGTGACGACGTCGTCGCCGGCCAGCGCGTCGTACTGCGTGCCGTCGAGGTAGAACAACGGCGTCGCATTGAAGTCCACCGTATCGTCGCCGGCGCTGAACAGCGGCAGAGCCGAGATCACGTTGCCGTTCAGGTCGCGCAGCTGCACTGCCTCCCAGCCGCCGACCGCCAAGTGCAGCGCGTCCAGCGATTGAGTGGCTGATGGCTGCGCAACGAGCGCCTGCAAGTCGGTCAGCACCGGGCCGACGATCACCGTCGGGTCGATCGTCACCACGAGCGTGTCGAAGCCGGCACCGCCGAGGTAGGTGTCGAATGCGGATTGCGTCGCAACGTAGGTCACCGTGCCGATGTCGTTGCCGGCGCCGCCGTCGATCCAATCGGCCCCGGCGCGGCCGTCCAGGCTATCGTCGCCGGCGCCGCCGAACTGCGCGTTGCCGCCGGAGTCGCCGACAATCGTGTCGTTGCCGCTGCCGCCGATGAAGTTTTCGATCGAAAGCAGCCGGTCGGCATCGCCGCCGGCGACGGTCAGTACCGCGGTGCCGGCACTGTCGAGTGTGACCGTCAGCGCCGACGAGGCGTACGCGTAGTCCGCCGCATCGTCCCCCGTACCGCCGTCGAGCAGATCGTCGCCGGCGCCGCCTTGCAGCACATCCCGGCCAGCACCGCCGAAGAGCGTGTCGTCGCCGCCGCCGCCGGCCAGCGTGTCGTCGTCCGCGCCGCCATAGACCGTATCGGCGAGATTGCCGCCGTAGACGGTGTCGCCACCTTCGCCGGCATCGAACGGCGTGCCGATCGCGTACCCGGCCTCTTGCGCCGCCGCGGCATCCAGCGGGAGCCAAACGAGATCGTCGCCGGCCAATGCGTTGTACTGCGAACCGGCGTCGTAATCGACCGCGCCGATCGCGTTGAAGTCGACCCGATCCGGCCCCGTCGTGAACAGCGGCGGCACATCCTGGATCGTGATCACGAAGATCTGATCGCCGTACAAGCCGCGCGAGTCGGTAGCGCGAACGACGATGGTTAGGCTGGCCGCTGCCTCGTAGTCGAGCGGCTGTGCGACCTGCAGCACATTGCCGTCGATACGAAATGCACCGCTCGGGTCGGAGACGATGGTGAAGACGAACGGCGGCAGCGTCCCAGAGGTGGACACCGTAAAGGTACCTACGTTGGTGCCGATCAGCGCGCTTTCCGGCACGCTGTCGTTGGACAGCACGAGGGTGTCGGGCGCACGCGGGGTCGACGGCGCACTGCCGCGAAGAGCCGGTCCTTCGATCGGCAACAGCGCCGGGGCGCCGAGCGCAACGAGCGTGCCGGAGCCGCTCAAACCAATCAGATCGACACCCGCGAGCGGGGACAACAGTGCGAGCGACCCCTGATCCAGGATCGACAAGGCGTAGGGCGAAAAGGAGAACACCGGCAGCGTGCCATCCAGCGCCACGGCCCCGCCGAGTGCGATCTCGACGATGCCACGCACCAACAGCCGCTGCCGGTCTTCAGGCTCCAGAACGAAGGGCTGCCACCGCGCACCAGGTTCGTCACTGAGTTGCTGAACGCTGTCGGCTGGGCCGACGAGAAAGATCAAGCGCGGAGCGACGGCGAACTCATCCACGCGCCCGTCGGCCCGCCGGATCCGAATGAGTCTTCTCTCTCCCATATTTCTTATCGGACCGCTGCCGCGACCGTCGTCACGCGTTTAGGACAAACGGGCGCCTAAAGGATTCCCACGGTTGGTGCGGACGGCGCTGCAATCGCAAGAACTGCTCCCCCCCTTGAGGGGTTACTGCCCCTTAAACGACTGAACCATCTGCCGGAAAGTCCAGGAGGTGACTAAAGCCACAAACAGACCTTCCTCTTTGTTTCCCTGTTACCAAAAACAGGGTAGCGCAAGATGAGGTCGAAGGGGCGACTTGGATCAACTACTGCGGTTGGCGCGCAACGCGCTGCCGAAAACCTGGGCCGCTCGCAAACCGGCGCTCCGGCGGCCGCGTGGCGCGGCGCGAACGACCGGAGCAGGAGCGTTACGGCGTCGGCGTCGGCAACCCGAACCGCTGCAGGTCGGGGTCCACGAGCAGCAGCGCGCTGCCGTTGGTGTAGGCGTAATAGGTCTCGCCGTCGACGGTCTGGTTCAGCCCGGCCGAGTAGGTCCAGCCGCTGTCGGCGACCTGCAGCGCATCGCCGGCATTACCGCTGACGATCAACGGCGTCAGTCCGCCGCTGGTACGCGCCTCGGACAGGTCGAGCACGTCGGCAAGGGCCAGCCTGAGCGTGTTGTCGCCGCTGCCGGTTAGGTCGATCCGCTCGATCGACGCGGCCCGCTCCGGCGTCAGTTGCGTGAAGTCGAGGAACAGGCCGCCGCCGTCGATCCGCAGCGTGTCGCTGCCGGCGCCGCCGTCGATGCGGGCAAACCCGTTGAGCGCGTTGCCCAGCAGCGGATCGGCAATGCCGAGCGTGATCCCGCCGCCCGCAGTCTGGCTCACGGCCAGTACATCGTTGCCGGCGCCGCCGCGCAGTACGTCGGCGCCGCCGGCGCCGGCGAGCGTGTCGTCGCCGGCGGTACCGACGAGCGCATCGGCGCCCGGCGTTGCCGCGCCACTCAAGGAGACGTTGGCGGCGAAGCCAAAGAGCACATAAGCGGCGCCGTTGTTGGTCGCGCCTTCGTCCGCGTTCTTGGACGAGACGATCAGGTCGTCGAAGCCGTCGCCGTTGAGGTCGCCCGCCGCCGATACCGCACTGCCCAGCGCGTCGGTGCTGGCTGCGCCCTGGATGCGGAAGCCCTGTGCGGGAGCGAGGTTGGCCAGATCGATGGCGCCCAGGCTGGACCGACTGCCGCCGCCGAAGATCACGTAGGTTGCGCCGCGATCGGCCTGTCCACCGCCGTCAAAGCCGGGCGCAGCGACAAGGAAGTCGTCGAACCCGTCGCCGTTGAAGTCGCCCGCACGGGATACCGCGCTACCCAAGGCGTCGCCGGCGGCCGCGCCGGAGAAGCGCAGCCCGGTCGCCGCGGTCATCGTGGCCACGTCGATGGTCGCGGCAAAGCCCGCGCCGGAGCCGAACAGCAGATAGGCCTGGCCGCCTGCGCCGGCGCCCGGCGCGCCAACGAGGTAATCGGCATAACCGTCGCCATCGACGTCGCCCGCCGCCGCGATGCTTTGACCCAGCTTGCTATTGGCCGCCCCGACCAGACGAGTGCCGGCACTGCCCATCGCAGCGAGATCGAGTGCACCGAGACTGGGCCGCGAGCCGTCGCCGAGAACGACGTAGACCACATCCTTGACGACCGGATTACCTGCCGGTGGCTGATAGATGCGGTAAGCCGCGTTGGCGGTGGGCGGGTAGGTGTTGACGCCGCCGAACTGCCACAGCGTCAATCCCGTGGTGCCCGACGCGCTTTCGATGCCGATGACGCCGCTGTTCAAACTACTGATGCTGTTGTACTGAAGAACGATGTCGCCGTCGTTTTCGAGGATCGCCTGATAGGTAAAGGGCCCGCCGCCGTAGCCAGAAATCGCCTTGTACTGGACGATGAAGCGACCATTCGCGGTGTCGTTGTAGTAACTGATCGACCCGCTATCGACATTGTCCCGCCACAGCGCAGCGATCAAATCGTTGGGCGTACTGCTCGTCGGCAGCGACGTCGGAGTCCACGACACCAGGTCGCCCGTGTTGAAGCCGACAATGCCATTGGACGTGATGTAAGCGGTCGTCTTGGCCGAGCCATAGAAGTTGAAGGTAAATGGCAGGGTCACCGCCTGGTAGTTGTCGTCGCCGAGCCCCGGGATCTGGACATATCCGGGCAAGGTCGTGATGTCCGTCCACGCATAGGCGGTGGTCTCGACCGTATACGCGCCACCAGCGGTACGGACGATCACGCCCGGCTGCGCTACGGCAAAGTCGGCTCTGCCATCGCCGTTGATGTCACCGATGCCAGCTACCGCCGCCCCGGCATCGCCACTGTTGGCGGAGTTATCGAGCCGCACCGCGGTCGAGGCCGGCGCGCCAGCCAGATCAAGCGTCCCGCTCACCGTGCCGTCGCCGAACAACACGTAGGCGGCACCCGCTTTGGACACCCCCACCGTGACGTTGGGTGCACCGACGAGAAGGTCGTCGCGGCCATCGCCATCGACGTCGCCGGCGGCGCTCACCGCGTAGCCCAGTTGGTCTCCAGCCGCTTCGGCACCGATGGCAAATCCGTTGCTTCCAAGCGCCGCCACGCTGACCGCCCCGCGCGCACTGCCAGCCTGGCCGTAAATCACGTAGGCGGCGCCCGAGTCGGTTCGGCCGGCGACGTCCGCCACCGGCGCGCCCACCAGGATGTCGCCGATGCCGTCGCCGTTGATGTCACCCGCGGCGGAGATGGCGCTGCCGAGGGCGCCACCGGCTTCGCCGATGATCCGGTAGCCCAGCGCCGGGTCGGCAGTGATCGACGCGGCATTGATCACGGCACGACCGAAGGCATCGACCGTGAAATTGCTGCTGCCGCCGTAAACCACGTAGGCGGTGCCATTGCCGGTGCCGTCGGTCAGCGCATAGTCGTCGCGGCCGTCGCCGTTGACATCGCCCAACCCGGCGACGTTCCACACGGTGTCGCCGGCAACCGGCCCTTGAACCACCAGTCCCACAGCGGCCGACAGCCCGCTGGCCGTCACCTGACCGTCGGCGACCGCCAGATCCAGGTACCAGGGCAGCGTGTAATAGGCGGCGCTGCCGCCCGACTCCGAGCGCACGTAGATCTGGCGCGCGCCCCCTTGCGTGAACGCTGCGGGCGCCGCCACCGATTGATCGGCGCCGCTCGCGCTGTCGACGACCCGCGTCCAGCCACCTGCGCCCGCGCCATCCCAATCGACGTCGATGGTGGCGCCCGCCGCGCTGCGTACGGTCACGCTCGGGGTCGCGTCCGTGGTGTAGCCGTCGGCGCTCGAAGCACCGGTATCGCTGGCGGGCGCCAGCCGCGGCACCGCGAGCCACGCCGGCTCGTTCACACCCTGCACGGTAATCGCCAGTTGCCCCTGCGCCAGGGCCGTGCCGGCCGTGGCGGTGTAGTTCAGCGTCTCCTGCACCGTCGCGCCGGCGCCCAGCAGTTGCACGGCTTCCTTCGAGTTGTCCACGCTGAAGCTGTAACTGCCATCGGCGGCGATCGTCAACTGACCGTAGGTGGTGGAGACCACCGTCGTGCCGCTGGCTGCAACCGTCACGCCGTTGACCTGAGTGACGGCAGACACTCCGCTGTCGTTGGTCAGCAGATTTCCCAGCACTGGAGTGCCTTCTTCGGCTGCCGTCAGACCATCGTTGCCGACGGAGACGACCTGCACCGCAGTGGCAACCCGAACCTGCAGCCCCGTGCCGGGCGACAGGATGCGGTAGCCGGCATCGGACCCGGTGCCGACGGTCGTAGTCCAGCTCGTATCCGGCAGGACCACGGCGTCCTGCGCGTCGCCCTCGATGGTCAGGATCACAGTACCGCCGCTGCGCTGGCCACTGGCGGCGGTGACGCCTGCGCGCGACAGCAGCAGCGTATTGCTGCCGCCCACATTCAGATCAATGATCTCCAGCTCCGACAGGCGCTCCGGCGCGGTGCCACGCAGTTCCAGAACGACGCCACCGCCCTCGATCAGCAGCGTGTCGCGGCCGGTGCCACCGTCGATCCGCCGGAAGTTTCCATCGGACATCACGATCAAGTCGTCGCCGGCACCGGCACGGATGCTGTCCGCGCCGCCGCGGCCGGCCAGCCGATCGGCACCGGCGGAGCCGAGCAGGATGTCGGCGCCCGTCGTGCCCGCCGTACTGCGCACCCCCGTGGTGTCGAAGCCGAGCAGCACGTAGGCGCTGCCGGCGGAGCTGGAGCCGCTGTCGGCGCTGCCTTCGGCGCCGATCACGATGTCGTCGTAGCCGTCGCCGTTGATGTCGCCGCCGCCGGCCACCGCGGTCAGCCGGTCGTTGGCGTCATCGCCCCGCAGCGCGAAGCCGTCGGCCAGCGTCAGGTTGGCAAGATCCAGCACGCGCCGACCGGTCGTCGCATCCAGCGTGCCGAAGCCGCCGGCCTTGCCGTAGATGAGATAAACCTTGCCCGCGTCGGTGCCGTTGGCGTCATTGAACTCCGCGCCGATCAGGAAGTCGTCGAAGCCGTCGCCGTTGAAGTCGCCGGCGGGCGACACCCGGCGCGCGAAGTTGGCGGAGGTCGAGCCGCCCTCGCCCTGCAGCACGAAGCCGGCTTCCGGCGTGAAGCCCAGTGCAGCCGAAGATACGTCGATGCTGCCCCAGCCGCCGGCCCGACCGAACAGCACGTAGGCTGCACCGGCGCCCGAGGTGCTGCCACGCGGCGCGTTTTCGGCACCGATAATCACGTCCTGAATACCATCGCCGTTGATGTCGCCAATGCCAGCGGCGGAGCGGCCGAACCGATCTCCAGCCGCATCGCCGCTGACCACGAAGCCCTCCTGGGAGGTCAGCGCTGACAGCGTGGTGGCAGCCAAGCCACTTGCAGGCTTTATCGCTGCGGCGCCATAGACGATGTATGCCCGTTCACCCTCGCCGCCGATCACCAGGTCGTCGATGCCGTCGGCATTCAGGTCGCCGGCGTTTTCCAGCGACTGCCAATAACCGGTCAAGGAGGACGTCGGCCCGTACAGAACGCGCACCGGCGTCGACCCTATGCTGGCCAGATCCAAGGACAGGTTGTAAGGCCAATAGGTCGAGCCTGTTCCAAAGACGATGTAGGTAGCGCCGCCGCTGGCGCTGCCCTGAGAGCTCCAGGGTGCAGCAAACGCGGCATCCTCGTAACCGTCGCCGTTGAAGTCGCCGACAGCAACGTCGTGACCGAGATACTCGTACGAGCCTCGGCCGTAGATTCCTACGGCGCTCGCGCCGCCGTAGGACGACAGATCCAGGACGCGTTGCGTGCCGCTGACGTAGCCGATCGCGCCACCCGTTTGACCCCAGATGATGTGCGCGATGCCGTTGTCGATGCGCGAGTTGTTGGCATCGGCATTGGGTGCGCCGCGCAGCAGATCAGATAAACCGTCGCCGTTGACATCGCCCACCGCCAGATGCCAGGCGTTGGATTGCGTATGGGCGCCCTTGATGACCGCACCATCGTCGGCACGGACGGTCGAGGCGGTGATCGAGAAGCGACCGCGTGAATCGGTGACGAGGGAATCCGGCACGCCGAAGAAGACGTAGGCCTCGCCTCGGCCGGAGTTGACGCCCGGCGCGGCAACGACGACATCGGCCAGTCCGTCACCGGTCATGTCGGGCGCCAGCGCCACGCCGACCCCGAGATACGTAAAGCTCGTGGCGGTGCCCTGGATTACGAAGCCGAGCGACTTGCCCAGGCTGCCGAGATCGAGGCCGCTCGCCGACAACGGCGTCTCGATCGCCAGGCTGAGGTTGCCGCCAGCCGTTTGCGCGCCTTGGGTCACCGTGACCGTTGCCGTGTAGTTCCCGGCTGCATACGGTGTGGTCGGGGTTACGGACAGCATCTGCACGCCGCTGCCCGCAACCGCGAAGTTCTGGGTGGTGCCATTACCCCAATTGACCGTCACATCGGTACCACCCATGACAGAGAACTGCAAGGTCGGCGTGGTGTCGGCGGTGACCCCGTCGTTGGTGCCGACGCCGGTGTCGCTGCCGGCAGCGAGCGCGAGGCCGCTGAAGCCAAGGGCAACACCCGGTAGCTGGACGGCAGCGCCCCCGGAGACGTCGATCTGCGTGCCGCCGCTGCGCAAGCGCAGGCCGTCGCCGGCGGCGCTCGCCTGCCAGCCGGAACCCAGCAAGGTGACGACGTCGGCGCTGGTGCCCGTGACCTCCAGCACCGCAAACCCGCCCGCGCCCCTCTCGGAAAGCTGCGCCGCACTGCGCGCATCGAGAACGAGCGTCTGGCTGCCGGCTGCGGTAAGGTCGATGCGTTCGATCGAACTGGCCTTCTCTTCCGTCAGCGTGGTTAAGTCGACCGTGATCGTGCCCGCGCGCAGCGCCAGCGTGTCGACGCCACCCCCGCCATCGACGCGACGGAACAGCTGCCCGAGTTGTGTTGCCGCACCGTCGCCGACGATGAGCACGTCGTTGCCCGCCCCGCCGCGCAGCACGTCGGCGCCGCCGTTGCCGGTCAGGGTGTCGGCACTGGTGCCGCCGATCAGCACGTCGGCGGCGGTGCTGCCTGCGGTGACGTTCTCGCGGTCCGGATCGAAGCCGTAGATCACGTAAGCGGCGCCGTTGTCGGTGCCGGCTTCGTCGGCCAGATCGTCGCTGACGACGAGGTCGTCGTAGCCGTCGCCATTGATGTCGCCGCCACCGCTGACGACGCCGCCGAGGACGTCGTTGCCGGTCTCGTTGCCGCGGATGATCAAGCCATCGGCGGCCGTCAGAGCCGCTAGGTCGACCGTGCCGCCGGCCGCACGACCGAAGATCAGGTAGGCCGCGCCCGCCGCGGTGCCGCCGGCGCCGCTGGTGCCCGGTACGCCGACCAGCAGATCGTCGTAGCCGTCGCCGTTGAAGTCGCCGACCCGCGCGAGGGCGCCGCCGGTCGATGCACCCACCTGGGCGCCGATGAGGGTCAGGCCGTCGGCCGCGCCCAGACCTGCAAGATCGACGACGCGCCGGCCGCTGCCATCGAGCGTGCCGAGCGCACTGCTGCTGCTGCTGCGGCCGAACAGGACGTACACAGCGCCGGCATCGGCCGCGCCGCCGCGGTCGGCGGCCGAGGCGCCGACCGCGATATCGGCGATGCCGTCGCCGTTGAAGTCGCCGCTGCTGGCGACGCTGTAACCTGCGAGATCATCCGCTGCCGCGCCACGGAAGATCAGACCATCGCCCGCGCCGAGCGCCGCCACGTCGAGCACGTTGCGCCCGCTCGCCGCCAGCGTGCCGAATGCCGTGCCCGGTTTGCCGAAAATCACGTACGCCTCGCCGCTGCCGGCAGCACCGTACGCTCCGACCAGCAGGTCATCCACGCCGTCGCCGTTGAAATCGGCGTGACTGACCGCGAAGCCGAGCGCGCTATCCGCCGCGGCGCCCTTGATCAGGAAGCCCGCGGCCGGCAACAGCGACGTGATGTTCACTTCGCGCCGCGTGCCGTTAAGGGTGCCGAACAGCGTATCGCTGCGGCCGAACAGCACGTAGGCCTCGCCGGAATTGCCGGCGGGATCGCCGCTGTAGGCGGCGAAGTTGCTGCCGATAATGAGGTCGTCGATGCCGTCGGCGTTCAGATCGCCGGCGCTGGCCACACTCCAGCCCAGCCAGTCGCCGGTCTGGTCGCCAACGATGCGGAAGCCCACATCCGGCGTCAGATTGTTTGCGTCCACGTTCGAGGCCAGCCCGCCGGCGCGGCCGTAGAAGATATAGGCCGCGCCGTTGGCATTGAGGCCGCTGTTGTCGTCCAAGGGAGCGCCGATCACCCAGTCGCCGATGCCGTCGTTGTTCAGGTCGCCGGCGGAGGCGAGATCGGTCCCGAATTCGCCGTTCGTACTCACTTGCCCGACCAAGCGCAGTCCCGGCGCGGGCGTGGCGTTGTAGATATCGGAATCGACCCGGAACACGGCGCGGCCGGCGCCGTCGACGCTGGCCGGGCCCGAGGTGCGTCCATAGACGAGATACGCATGGCCGTCGTCGGCGCCGCTCCACGACAGACCTGGCGCGCCGGCGGCGACCTCGTCCAGACCGTCGGCATTCAGATCGTTCACGATAGCCACGCCGGCGCCCAGCCGGCCACTGCCGCCATAGCTGCTGAACGAGGCGTTCAGCAGCACGAAACCCAAGCCACGCGAAAGATTGGCGACGTCGATCACGCCGCTGGTGGCCGCGCCGTCGATGACGAGGTCGAGGCTGCCGTAGGCCGCCACCCCACCCGAGACGGCTCGCACCCAGACCGTCCGGCTGCCGCCGGTCAGGCTCGGCGCGGTCACCGCCTGATCGGCACCGGTCGCCGTCAGCGGTGCGCTCCAGCCATAGCCGCCGCCGGCGCCGTCCCAATCGACTTCGATGGTCGCGCCAGCGGGTGCCCGCACCAGCAAGGTCGGTGTGGTGTCGGCAGTAATACGGTCGCTGGCGGACGTGCCCGTATCCGACCAGGACGCGAGCGAGGGCGCCACGAACCACGACGGCTCGTCGCTGCCTTCGATGCGGACGACGAGGCTGGCCGGACTCGGCGCACTGCTGCCGGCTGCCGCCGTGTAGCCGATGCCCTCGGTCAGCGACTGGCCGGAAGCCAGCAGTTGAATCGGCACCGCACCATTGGTCAGCGTGTAGGTGTAGTTGCCGTTGGCCGAAACTTGCAGCGTGCCGTAAGCCGTCGTCAGATTGACGCTGCCGCCCGCAGCAATCGCCTGACCGCCCGCCGACGTGATGCGATCCACGCCGACGTCGTTGGTGAGCAGGTTGCCGCTGATCACCGTGATGCCGTCCTCGGTTGCCGTGATGAGGTCGTCGGTGGGCGCGGTCAAGGTGATGTCGGCGCTGACCCGCACTCGCGCATTGGTCTGCGTGGCGATAAGGTAGCCGGCGTCGGCGCCGGTGCCGGCGGCGATCGTCCAGCCGCTGCCGCTCAGCGAGAAGGTGTCGGCCGCGTCGCCGAGCACGGTCAGGGTGGCGCCGGTCGCGCCGCCGGTGGCCGACAGCACGGCACCGCGGCTCACCGCGAGGCCGTAGCCGGTGTTGCCGATACCGAGGTCGATGGTTTCGACATCGCTCAGGCGGCTGCCGTTGGCGGTCAGATCCGCCGCAAACGCAACCCCGCTGAACACCAGCGTGTCGCTGCCACTGCCGCCATCGATGCGCAGGAAGCTGCCATCGCCCACCACCAGCCGGTCGTTGCCGGAACCGCCGCGCAACACGTCGGCGCCGCCGCCGCCGGTCAGCGTGTCGGCGGCACTGCCGCCGATCAATTGGTTCGCGCCGCCGTCACCGCTCAGCGTGCGCGCGGTGTTGCCAGCGCTGCCGCCGTAGATCAGATAGCTCGCGCCGTCGTAGCCGCTCAGAGTATCCGCGTAGGGCGCGCCGATTGCGACATCGTCGAAGCCGTCGCCATTGACGTCCACCCCGCCCGCAACGCGACCGCCAAAGGCGTCGTCGATCACCGCGCCATGGATCGGCAGCACGGCACCGTCGGGCAGATTCGAAACGTCGAGCACGCGGCGACCCGCGCCGTCGACGCTGCCCAGTCCGGCAAATCCCGCACGCCCGAAGACAACGTAGGCCTTGCCCGGATCGACGTAAGTTTCCGTCCCGTACGAGCCGACGATCAGATCGTCGAAACCATCGCCGTTGATGTCGCCGGCGGCGCTCACGTCGTAGCCGAACTTCGCGGCGACGCCACTGGCCGCGAATACCAGCCCGGCGCCATCGCCGAGCGCGCCCAAGTCGACGACGGCGCGGCCGCCAACCAGGCTGCCAAAGCCGCCCGCCCGGCCAAAGACGACGTAGGTCCGCCCGCCAGACTGGGAATCGGTACCGATCAGCAGATCGTCGTATCCGTCGCCGTTAATGTCGCCGGCGCTGGCGACCGAGTACCCGGCGCCCAGCCCGCCCGCTTCGCCACGGATCACGATCCCGTCGCCCGCACTCAAGGCCGACACATCGACGACGCGCTGGCTGCCGCTATCCGTTCCCGGCCCGCCGGCGCGGCCGAACACTACGTAGGCCTCACCCGAATTGCTGCTTGCGGTCGCAGCGCCAATTAGCAGATCGGCGATGCCGTCGCCGTTGACGTCGCCGGCACGCGCCACGGTACCGAAGTTCGCGCCCGCCGGGCCCTGGACAATCAAGCCATCTGCCGCCACGAGCGCCGAAGCGCCCACGTCGGCGATACCGCCGGCCAGCGTTCCAAAGCTGGTGCCGTTGCGGCCGTAGATCACGTAAACGGCGTTGTTGCCGGTGGCGCCCACGGCGATGTCGTCGATGCCGTCCGCGTTCCAATCGCCGGCGCCGGCGATGCGGATGCCGCTCGTCGGTGCCGTGACGCGGAAGCCGTCGGCCGGTGCGAGCGAGGCCAGATCGACCGTGTAAACGCCCGCGGACAAGGTACCGAACACCGACCCCGCCTTGCCGAACAGCACGTAGGCACGCGACTCGCCGTTGGCACTGACCAGGAGGTCGTTGTAGCCGTCGGCATTGACGTCGCCCGCACTGCCGATTTCGAAGCCCAATCGCGCCGACGACTGCGCACCGCGGATCACGAACCCTTGTCCGGCGCCAATTGCGCCGCCGGCGAAGACGGCGCGCCCGGCGCTGTCGATCGATGCGGTCGCTCCACCAAACACCACCGCGACCGCGCCCTTGTTGGAGCCGCCGGTGTCGGCATAAGGGGCGCCCACCGCGAAGTCGCCGCGGCCGTCGCCGTTGATGTCGCGCAGCAGCCCCACGTAGCCCTGCTGGCTGTAGCCCTCGCCGCTAGAAACGACGAAGCCTTGCGCTGCGGTCAACTGCCCTACACGCAGCGCCTGCGCCCCTTCGGCGTCGGTAGTGAACAAGCCCAGCGTCCGTTCGGCCGATACGCCATCGAGCGTCGCTTCGATGCGGATCGACCGCCCACCGATGTCGGCATAGCCGCTGCCGCCGAGAGTGAACGACTGCGCAGAGCCGGAGGCGGTACCGACGGCAACGTAACCATTGCCGTCGCCCCAGTCGATCCGCAGCGCGGCGCCGGTGGTCGCGCTGAAGCTCACGGTCGGTGTCCGGTCGGCAGTGACGGCGTCGGTGGCGGAGCGACCGGTGTCGGACGCGGCCTCCAGCGTGGGCGTACTGACGACGACCGGCAAACCCTCGACGAGAGTCACTCCGAGCGCCACCGCCAACCGCGCGTTGCCCTGGGTGACGATCGCATAGCCGGCCTCGGCGCCACTGCCGTTGACCGGGTCGCTCCAGTCGCCGACCAGGTAGACCCGATCCTCGGCGCCGCCGTTGACGAGCAAGCGGCTGACGCCCGCCGTCACGTCATCCGTCATCGCCGCCAGGCTGGCGGCGTCGATCACCAGCGTATTCGCCCCGCTGCCGGCCACGAGATCGATGGTTTCGACGTGCCGCACGCTGCCGCCGTGCAGGGCGGTCAGATTGAGCACCACGCCATCGCCGGTCACGCGCAGGGTGTCGAGGCCGCTGCCGCCGTCGATCCGGCGGAACTGCGCGTTGGCGACCTGAAGCACATCGTCGCCGGCGCCGGCATACGCGGCGGCGCCGACGGTGGGCGATACGGCGATGGTCTGGCTTAGCGTGCCGTTGCCGCCGGGGGTGCCGCTGGTCGGGCGGCCGTAGATCACGTAGGCGGCGCCGGCATCGGATGCTCCGGCGTCGCTGCGGGTCGCACCGACGATCACATCGTCGTAGCCGTCGCCGTTGACGTCGCCGCCGCCGTGGACCGCCCATTCGCCGAGTTCGTCGTTCGGACTGGCGCCGAGGAAGATGAAGCCCGCGCCGTCGGCGAAGCTCGCCAGACTCACGTCGCGCCGCCCGGCCGCATCCAGCGTGCCCAGGCCGGCCGCCCCGTCGGCACGGCCGAGCAGCAGGTAGACCGCGCCGCGGTTGGCGCTACCGGCGGTGTCGTAGTAGGGCATCGACACCAGCAGGTCGTCGTAGCCGTCCGCATTGAAGTCGCCGGCGGCCGAGATGGCGTAGCCGAATTCGTAGTACCCGTTGCCGTCCGGCGAGCCGCCGAAGACGAAGCCCTGGTCCGGCCGCAGGCTGGCCGTGAACAGTATCTGCGCGGAGCCGACCAGCGTGCCGATCTGCCCGCCCGGGCGGCCGAAGACGATGTAGGTCTCGCCGACGCTGCCTGTCGTGCCGCGGTCGACGTACGGCGCGCCGACAATCAGGTCCTGCAGCCCGTCGCCGTTGAAGTCGCCAGCGCCGTAGACGGCGCGGCCGAGGTAATCGCTGCCGCTCGCGCCCTGCACGATCAGGCCGTCGGCAGGGCTGAGGGCGGCGGCCCCCAGTTCGCGCCGGCCGCCGCCGGCCAGGCTGCCGAAGTTGCCTTGCCGGCCGAACACCACCACGGCCTGGCCGCGACCGCTGTAGGTCGGCGCGCCACGCTGGCCGACCACGAAGTCGTCGATGCCGTCGCCAGTGAAGTCTCCGAGGCCAGCGTTACGGCGGCCGGCGGAACTGTCCTCCTGTCCGCCCTTTACCAGGAAGCCATCGGTGGTCGTCAGGCTGCCGAGATTCAGCACGCGGCGCGAGCCATCCGGCAGGCCGGTCAGCCCGGCGCGACCGAAGACGATCGCCGCGCGGCCCGATTCGTACGCAGCCTTATTGTTGGCGCCGTAGTAGTAGGTACCGGCAATCAGATCGTCGAAGCCGTCGCCGTTGATGTCGCCGGCCGCCACCACGGAGGCGCCGAGCCACTCGTACAACTGCGAGCCCTGGATGACGAAGCCGTCGGTCCCCGACAGCGATGCCAGGTCGATTGTGCGCACCCCCCCGCTCAAGCTGCCGAAGGCGGTGCCGCTGCGACCGAAGATCAGGTACGCCTCGCCGGCACGGCTAAGGCCGCCGGCGGTGACCAGCGGTGCGCCAATCAAAAAGTCGTCGAAGCCGTCGCCGTTGTAGTCGCCGGCGCTGCTGATGCTGTAACCAGCAGTGGCGCCTGCGGCGCCCAGAAGGATGAAACCGCGCCCGTCGGTAGTCGAGCCGGCGTTGAAGATCGCACGACCGGCACTATCGACGCTGCCCGCCGCGGCACCGCCAAAGATCACCGCAACGCGGCCGGCGTTACTGCGTCCGGTCGCGTCGAACCACGGCGCACCAGCCGCCCAGTCCGCGAGACCGTCGCCGTTGATGTCGCCAATCAGCGCCGCGCCCTGCCCGAGGTTCTCGGAGGACTGGCTGCCGCGCAGATGCAGGCCATCCGCGCCGACCAGGTTGCCGAGGTTGACGGTGATCGATGCGACCGGATCGACATTGACCACGAGCGACTGCACTGCCGTGGTCGAGCCGTCGCCGACGCGCACCTGCACCGTACGGCTGCCCGTGGTGCCATAGCCGGCGGGCTTGTCGAATACCTGCAAGGCGCCCGTACCCGATTGCGCCTGCAACTGGTAACCGTTGCCGTCGCCCCAGTCGATTTCGATCTGCGCCCCGGCATCGGTGCTGAACTGGATCGACGGTTGCAGGTTGGCGGTGACGTTGTCGGCGCTGGAGAAGCCGGTGTCGGTGGCCGCCGTCAGCCGCAGGCCGCTCACCGACAGCGGCGGCGGCGTGGTCACCGTCACCGCATCTTTGACGACGAGCCGCGCCAGACCGTTGACGTAGACGGTGTAGCCGGACTCATCGCCGCTGCCCGCACTGCCCGCCGCCCAGCCGCCGCCGGCGACGACCACGGGGTCGCCGGCGTCGCCGTCGATGAAGAGGCGGCGCGCACCGTTGACCACGTCATCGGTGGTGACGAGCAGCGTGCGCGCATCGACCGTCAGCGAGTTGTTGCCGCTGCCCGTCAGATCGATACGCTCGACGTAGCGGAAGACGTCCGGGGCGCCGGCCGTCAGCCGCAACGAGGCGCCGCTGCCGGTCAGGCGCGCGGAGTCGATGCCGGTGCCGCCATCGACCTCGCCGATGCTGCCATCACCGAAGATCAGCAGATCGTTGCCACCGCCGCCGCGCAGCACATCGGCGCCCCCAAGGCCGCTGAGGGTGTCGGCGCCGGCGCTGCCGATCAGGCGGTCTGCTCCGCTCGTCCCCGTCTGCGTGGCCTGTCCGCTCGGGTCGAAGCCGTAAATGACGTACCCGACACCGCGGTCGTCGACGATCGTATTGAACGGATTGACATAGCTCGACGCGATGAAGATGTCGTCGAAGCCGTCGGCGTTCACGTCCCCTGCGGCGGATACGCGCCGCATCCGCTGCGGCTCGGCGCCTTGGGTGTCGTAGCCGACGAGCACCACCCCATCGGCAGCGTCGAAGTTGGCCAGGTTGAACAGGCTGCGTCCGCCGCTCACGGTGCCCAGCGGATCGTTGAGCAGGTCGCGGCCGAAGATCACGTAGGCGCGGCCGAGGTTGTTCTGTTCGCCATGAGCGACGACGATCAGGTCGCTGTAGCCGTCGCCGTTGAAGTCGCCGGCCCCGGACACGTCGAAGCCAAGGCGCGAGGCCGAGGTGGCACCGACGAGCACGACACCGGCGTTGGAGCCGAGGTTCAGCACCGACAGTTCCTGCGACGTGCCATTGCTGAACCCGAAGGCGGTGCCCGCGCGCCCGAGAACGATGTACGCGCGGCCCGCGCCCGAGTCGTAGTTGCCCAACCCGGTCGCGCCGACCAGGAAGTCGTCGAAGCCGTCGCCGTTGAAGTCGCCGATACCGGATACCGACACCCCGAGGTTGGGTTCGCTGGCATCGCCCACCAAGGCGAAGCCGCCGCTGGCCGGCACGGCGGTCAAGTCGAGCACCTGCCGGCCGCCGCTGGCCGCGCCAAACGCAGTACCGCCACGGCCGAACAGAATCTGCACCCTGCCGTTGCTGCCGGTGCCGGCAACGCGCAGCGCGAAGTCGCCGTAGCCGTCGCCATTGAGGTCGCCGATACTCGTGAGGTCGCTGGCGAACTGCGTGCTCGAAGTGCCCTGCAAGACGAAACCGTCCGCCGGCGCGAGCGACGCCACATCGAGGATGCGCACGGTGCCGCTGGTCACCGACGCCACCGTGCCCCAGGCGGTGCCGGGGCGGCCGAACAGCACGTACGACTCTTCGACCGACTGGCCGTAAATCGAGCGCTTGCCAATCAGAAGTTCGTCGTAGCCGTCGCCGTTGAGGTCGCGGATCACCTCGACCGTGCCGCCGACGCCGCTGCCGGTGGACGAGAGAACTTGGAAGCCCTGTCCCTCGGGCACGTTGCCAAAGGTGAAGGCGCGCGCCGTGGACGCGCCAACCAGCGTGCCAAAGGCGGTGCCGGCACGGCCAAACACGATTGAGGCCACACCCGTGCTCGACGGCAAGGTCGGCAGCGCGCTGCCCGGCCCCGTCACCGTCAGTCCGGCGGAGCCGACGATGAGGTCGGCGAACCCGTCGCCGTTGATGTCGCCCTGGGCACTGATACCGCTCCAGCCCGAACCTACCGGCCCGGAGGGGCCGGAGATGCCGTACGGGAGGATCGAGAAGCCGCTGCCGCCGTCGACGTAGCCGACACCATAGGTGGGCCGTCCCAGCGAGTCGACCGGCAGGTTCTGCACGTTGCCATAGACGCCGTAGGCCTTGCTGGTTTCGACATAGATGTTGTAGTAGCTGTCAGCTATGCGATGCGTGTCGTTGTACTGCGCCAGCAGCAGGTCGGAGTAGCCGTCGCCGTTGAGGTCGCGGGCGAAGCTCAGTGATCTGCCGAACTGGCCATTGCTGCCGTAGTAGGTCGAAACGTCGGGCTGGATCACGAAGCCCTGCCCGGTTTCCATCCGCCCAAGGTTGAGCGTGACCGCGCCGAGCGGGTCGTAGCGCAGCAGCAGATCGGACGTCGCGGTCTGGCCGCTGCTCTCGGCCCGCAGCGCGATCCGGTGCGAGGCGACCGTGCCATAAGCGACGTCGAGCGTCAGCGACTGTTCGGTGCCGGTGGCTGTCCCCGCGGCGACATAGCCGCGGCCGTCGCTCCAGTCGACCCAGAGCGTGCTGCCCGCGGTCGCCGTGAAGCGGATCGTGGGGGTGGCGTCAGCGGTGACACTATCAACGGCGCTGAAGCCGGTATCGCTGGCGGCATCGAGTCGCAACTGGTCGATGGCAACCGGCAGTTGCTGCTGCACCTGCACGCCGCTTTGCACGAGCACCGTGGCACGGCCCTTGGTCCAGGCGTCGAAGCCGGCCACGCCTGAGGCGCCCGCCGTCCACGCGCTGCCGTCGCCGTCGCGGATCAGCAGCACGCTGTCGGTCGCGTCGCCTTCGACGCGCAGCCGGCGCGAACCACCGGCAGCTGCATCGTCGTCGGACAAGGCCATCAGCCCGGCGCTGTCCAGCACCAGCCGGCTACCCGTCGAAGCCGCATCCAGATCGATGATCTCAATGCCCTGCAGGCGGTCGGGCGCATCACTGAGGACGGTCAGCGTGCGATCGGCGCCGAGCACCGTCAGCCGGTCGTTGCCGCTGCCGCCGTCGACGAGCACGAAGCCGTCGTCGCTCACGGTCAGCAGATCGTTGCCGGCACCGGCGTGGATGACGTCGGCGCCGCCCAGGCCGGAGATGACATCGGCGCCGCGGCTGCCGAGCAAGCGGTCGGCGCCCGTGCTGGCGGTGGTCTGTACCTGGTCGGCGACGTCGAAACCATAGACGACGTACACGTCGCCCGAGTTGGTGCCGTTGCTGGTGCCGGCCGGCGCGCCGATCAACAGGTCGGCCAGCCCGTCGCCGTTGGCGTCGCCACCGCCGGCGACGGAGGCGCCGAACTGCGCGGTGGCGGAGCCGCTGAAGACCAGACCCTCGCTCGGCGTGAGCGCGGCCAGATCGATGATGCGTTGCCCGGCGACGAGCGTTCCCAGCTGACTGTCGCCGCGGCCGAAGAACAGGTAGGCGCGGCCGGCACCTGGGGCGCCGAGGACGAAGTCTCCGTAGCCGTCGCCATTAAAGTCGCCGGCGGACGCCAGTGCCGCGCCGAGCTGCGCCGCGCTACCGGAATTGCGGATGACGACACCGTCGGCAGCAGACAAATTGGCGAGCGTGAGGCTCTGCACAGAGTCGCCCGTCGCCAGCGACCCGACGATGCGGCCGGGGCCGCCGAACAGCAGGTAGGCCTCACCGCTGCCGCTGTTGCGATCGGGCGCAGCGATCAGCACATCGTCATAGCCGTCGCCATTGACGTCGCCGACGAAGGCCACGGTGCGGCCGACGTCCTCGCCCTGCTGCGTGCCATCCAGGCGCACCCCGGCGGTCGGATCGAGCCGGTCCAAACTCAGCACCCGCCGCCCGCCAAGCAGGCTGCCGAAGGTGCCACTGCCGTCGCCAAACACGATGTAGGCCGAACCGACGTTGGTCAGGCCAGGCCGGTCCACACCGCGCAGGCCGATCAGCAAGTCGGCCAGGCCGTCGCCATTGAAGTCGCCGCGGCCGTCGATGGCGATCGGTTCGGCGCCGAGACTGGACGGCCCGATGAGCGTCAATCCGGCGGTCTCCCCCAGGTTGTCCAGGCTGAGTTGGCGCCCTTGACCGAAGCCGGTGTCGAATACAGAGCCGAAGCCGCGATCGGTGCGGCCGAAGACGATCGACACCTCGCCTCTGCCGCCCGACGCGTTCGGCAGCGCTGCGGCGATGTCGTTCAAGCCGTCGCCGTTGAAGTCGCCGGCTTCGCCGATACTCAAATTCACGCTGCTGCCGAAGACCCGAAAGCCCTCGATTGCCTGCGGCGAAGTCGCGTCGCCGGGACGGAACCAGCGCTGCTGGCTCGATTGGGAGTCAGCCGAACCGTAATTGCCGTCGGCCCGGCCGTACCAGATGTAGCCAGTAGACGTGCTGGAGACGAACAAATCGCCGATGCCATCGCCGTCGATGTCGCCGGCCTGCTGTACGGAGACACCGAAGCCGGTGCCCCAGTACGGCCCGATGAACATCGCGCCCTGGCCGGAGCGCAGGTCGGTCAGGTCCAGGGCCTGCCGGCCGCCGACGATAGTCGCGCCGCCGTAGGCACTACTGTCGAGCGTCCCGACACCGCCGCCGGCGCCATAGACGACGAAGGCAGCGCCCAGGCGGCCATCGTTCAGGTAATTGTCGTCGACCCGGACAAACGCGCCCCCCGGCGCGCCGACCAGCGCATCGCTCAGCCCGTCATTGTTGAGGTCGAGCCAAGCCACGCTCGAACCGAGCAGATCGCCGTGGGTGTCGGCAGCGATCAGCATGCCCAGCGCCGGGCCGAGGCGGCTGGCGTCGATCGTGCCGGCGGCAGCGGCGTCGGCCTGCACCGTCAGGCGCAGGGTGGCGGTACCGGTCTGGCCGCCGCCGTTGGAGGTTGTCACCTCGATCTGCTTGATCCCCGAGCCGACGTAGCCGCTGGCGAGCGTGCGGTACACCGTTTGCGGCCCGCTGCCCGTGACGGTGAAGCTCTCGACCGTGCCCGCCTCGTTGCCCCACGAAATCTGGACCTCGGTCCCGCCCTCGACAACGAAGGCGATGGTCGGCGTGCGGTCGGCGGTCACGCCATCGCCTTGCACGCCACCGGTGTCGCTGGCACCGGCCAGACGCAGGCCGGAGATGGCGGGCACCTCGTCGGCGCCGGTAATGGTGACACTGAGCGACGACGTGTAGCGCAAACCGCCCCGGTCGCTCACCACGTACTGAACCGTATCGGCAAGCGTCGCCCCCGTGCCGAGGGCTTGCACGGCCGGCCGCAGGCGGTCGAGCGTGTAGGTGAAGGTGCCGTCGGCGGCAACGACGAACTGTCCGTAGTCGGCGGTGAGGGTGGCGCCCGGCGCCAGCGTCGCGCCACCGACGCGGCCAAAGCCGCGCAGGGCGATCGTGTCGCCGCTGTCGGGGTCGCTGTCGTTGCCGAGCACCACACCGGTGACGGTCGTGCCGTCCTCGGAAATGGTCGCGCTGTCGGCCACGAGCACCGGCGCCTGGTTGAGCACCAGCGACGCCGTCGCAGACACCGCAAGCTGCGCAGTGCTGGAGGTGGCGATGCGATACCCGGCGAGCCCCCCCGTGCCGTCCGTCACGGTCCAGGCGCTGCCGTCGGCGAGCAGCACAGTGTCGTCCGCGCCCGCCTCGATCCGCAGGGTGGCGCGGCCGGCGGAGGCCGTCCCCGATGCGGTGATCACTGCTGCGCGATCCAGAACCAGGGTGTTGGCGCCCGTGCCCTGGAGATCGATCGCTTCGATCTCCGTCAACCGGTGGCGACTGACACCCGGCAAGGCCAGCGTGGTTCCCGCTCCGGTCACGGCCAGCGTGTCGAAGCCGGCGCCGCCGTCGACCCGCGCGAAGGCGACATCTGCGATCTCAATGCGGTCGTTGCCGCTGCCGCCGATCAGCACGTCGGCCCCGCCGCCACCGGCCAGCGTATCCGCCCCCGGCGTTCCATGCACGATGTCGGCGCCGGTACCGACCGTGCCGTCGCTCAATGCGGAGATGTCGAAACCGAAGATCACATAGGCGCGGCTCGCGTTGTAGGCGCCGTACTGCTTCTCCTCGGAGATCAGCAGATCGTCGAGGCCGTCGCCATCGATGTCGCCGATCAGACCGATGGAACGCTTGCCAAGATCCAGGTCGTCGTTCAAATCGGACTTCACCAACCTGAGCGCAAAGCCCGCACCATCGAGCAGCGCCGAACCCGAGTTGCTGCCACCGTTGATGTAGCGGACGTAGTCGTCTACGCCGTTGCCGGTGAAGTCGCCACCGGTACCGACGACGGCGCCGTTGGCAACCGTAACGCCGAGCGAGCCGCCGATGCGGCTGGTGACGATGACGTTGCGCCCGTCGATGATTTCGCCCTGCGGGCCGCCGGCAGCACCGTAAATGTAGAAGCCGCTGCCCAGCACGCCGTCATAGTTGGTGCGGACACGGTAGCCAAACGCCAGGTCGTCGATGCCGTCGCCATTGACGTCGCCCGCGGCACGCAGCACCTCGCCGAAGCCGTTGCTGCTGAAGTTGTTGAACGGGTCGGACAGCGGCTGGTCGTTGCCGATGACGAAGCCCTGCGCCGCACTCAGGCTCGCGAGGCTGAGCGTCTGCAGGCCATTGCCGCCGATGGAGCCGAACAGCGTACCGGCGCGACCGTAGACGACATAGACCTCGCCCGGGTCGCTGCCGTTATCGAACGACCCCGCATAGACGTTGGGCGCAGACGCCGCGAAGTCCGCGAAGCCGTCGGCGTTGACGTCGCCCACGGCCGACAATGCGTACCCCGCCGCGCCGCGCCCGGTAAGTGCCAATCCCGCCGCCGGCGCCATGGTCGCCACATCGAGGATGCGCTGAGTGCCGCTGGTCGACCCAAACGCCGTGGCCGCCGCGCCGAAGATCGCGTAGGCCTGGGTCGAACCGGTACCGACGAGCAGATCGTCGTAGCCGTCGCCGTTCAGATCGCCGCCCCCGCCAACCACCGCCCCCGCCAGCCCCCCCGCGGTCGAGAACAACCGCCAGCCGTCCGCCGCGCTGAAGTTGGCGAAGTTGAATTCCTGGCGACCGGTAGCCGTGTTCAGCGTCCCAAAGCCACCGCCCGCCTTGCCAAACACGACATAAGCTTCGCCAAGACCGCCGTAACCGGAGGCGCCAACGACGAGGTCGTCGAATCCGTCGCCATTGACGTCGCCCGCAGAGGCGAGCTTGAGCGACCCGCCGCCGGTGCTGACGAACACCATGCCATCGGCTGCGCCCAGTTGCTCCGTGGCCAGCGCATAGCGGTTGAAGCTGTCGAGCGAGCCGAACGTGCCGGTCGCCCGTCCCCAGACGACGTAGGCGTTGTTCGCGCTGCTGACAATGAGATCGTCGAAGCCATCGGCGTTCAGATCGACACCACTGGCGTAACGGCTGCCAACGGTGTCGTAGCCGGTGGTCCCGACGAGGACGAAGCCCACCGCCGGCGACAGGCCCACCACGTCGACCTGACCGCTTTGCAACGAGGTCGACACCTGGATCGTCAGGCCCTGCGCCGAGGTCTGAACCCCATCGGTGACCGTCAACGAGAGTTGATGCGCCCCCGCCATCAGCGGCGTCCCACTGGGCAGCGTGATCTGCGCGACCTGCGGATTGCTGTCGGTAAACGTAACCGTCTGGATCGGGCCGCCAACCCCCCACTGGATCGTCGCACTGGTCGCCCCGGCGACATTGAAGCTCACCGTCGGCGTGGTGTCCGCGGTGATGTTGTCGGAACGCGATGCACCGGTGTCCGACACCAGCCGGAAGCCGGACAACCCAAGCGGCTCGTTGGCCCCCTGCACGGTGACGGTGAAGGCGCCTTCGGTGCGCCCGCCGTAGAGGTCGGCGGCGACGAAGCTGAAGTTCTCGGTCAAGCTTTCGCCGGCATCGAGGTTCTGCACCAGCGAGTTGCCGTTGTCCAGCTCGTAGCCGTAGCTGCCGTCGGCATTGATGGTGAGCACGCCGTAGCGGGTGGTCACGGTCTGGCCGGCCGCCAGCGCACCAAACTCGCCGCCGAGCGACAACAGGTGCAGGCCGCCATCCGCGTCGCTGGCGTTGGCGAGCAGATTGCCGCTGATGGTGTCGCTGGTGTCGTCTTCGGTGATGCTGGCGGTAAACGGCGTCACCGTCGGTGCGGCGTTTTGCTCGACGCTGGCGCCGGTGACGATCAGGCGCGCGCCGCCGAGGGTGGCCGTGATCGTGCCCGGGGCGCTGGTCACGGTCCACGCGCCGCCGCCGTTGGCGAGGACAACACGATCGTCGCCATCGCCGTGGACTTCGAGCAGGGTGTAGCCGCCGCTGCGGCGATCGGACAGGGCCACGACATCGGCCGCATCCAGCGCCAGCACGTGCGTGCCGCTGCCGACAAAGTCGATCGCTTCGATGCTGTTCCAGCGCCCGCGCAGGCCTTCGTTACCGTGCAGGATCGCGCCGCCGCCGGCGATGCGCAGGGTGTCGAAACCGGCGCCGCCGTCGATGCGCTGCCAGCCGGCACTGGGCACGATCAGCAGATCGTCGCCGGCGCCGCCGCGCAGGACATCGGCACCGCCGCCGCCGGACAGGGTGTCGGCCGCGGACGAGCCGATCAGCACTTCCGCCGCCGTGGTGCCGCTAGATGCGCGCTGCCCTCGCAGGTCGCTGCCAAACACGAGGTAGGTGCCGCCCAGGGCGCCTGCGCTGGACTGCGAACCAAAGCTAGCGCTCGGCGCAGAAAGCAAAAGATCGTCGAACCCGTCGCCATCGACATCGCCGGCGGCCGACACTTCGCTGCCGAAGCCGAAGTCGGTGCCGCTGCGGTTGAAGCGCAGAACCTGCGAAGCACCGGCCCCGCCGAGGTCAAACTGCTGGCGACCTCCGGCGCTGGAGCCGAGCGCCGCGCCGCCCAGCACCAGATAGGCTTGGTTGCTGGCGCCAATCAGCAGATCGTCGTAGCCGTCGCCGTTGAAGTCGCCGGCGGCCTGCACGCTCTGGCCCAGTTGCGCGGCTCCGGTCAGCACCACACCGTCGGCCGGCGCGAGTTGCCCGACATCGACCAGGCGGCGGCCGGCGGCGTCGACCGTGCCCCAACCGCCGGCCTTGCCGTAGATCAGATAGGCCTCGGCACTGCCCGGTGCGCCGACGAGGACATCCGCGTAGCCATCGCCGTTGACGTCGCCCACGATCGCCGCGGCAGCACCCAACTGCGCGCCGCTGCCGGCGCCGCGAAGAACGAAGCCGTCGTCGGCTTGCAGGCTGGCCGCCGTCACCTTGCGCTCGCCGCCGGCGACGACGCCGAGGCTGCGCGAACCGCCGAAGACGACGTAGACCTCGCCGCGGCCGGCTTCGCTGCTGTCGGTGAGAAGCAGATCGCCCGCGCCGTCGCCGTTGACGTCGCCACGGCCGGCGCCGACCGCGTTGGCGCCCTCGAACACCATGCCGAGCGATGGCGCGATTGAATCGAGGAACATCTGCCGCGGCCCGAACACCGTCGAGACCGTGCCGGGAAAACCGCCGCGCACGCCGTAAACGAGGTCGACGCGATCGTCGAGGTAGGTCGAGTCGATTGGATCGGCCAGCACCAGATCGTCGACGCCGTCGCCATCGAAGTCGCCGATACCTTGGAGCGATCCGCCGACCCGGCCGGAGTAGCCGCCGTCGAAGTACACCGCGTCGGTGGAGCCGATCAAATCGGGCGTCAGCAGCCGCCGTCCGGCGGCGTCGATGGAACCCGTCGACAGTGCCGGTTTGCCGAAAACGACGTAAGCCGCTCCGCCGTAGGACGCGTCGTCGAACGTCCCGACGATGAACTCGTCGTAGCCGTCGGCGTTGAGGTCGCCGGCGGCGGCCACGGAGTAGCCGGTGCGCGAGCTGCCGGTGACCCCGTTCTGCGCCGGCAGCACGACGAAACCGCGGTCGACGCTCAGGCGCGCGGTATCGACCACCCAGGTCAGGCCGTCGCCGGCCACCGAGCCGAGTTGCCCGCGGTCGTCGCCATAGATGACGAAGGCGGCGCCACGGATCGCGGTGGCGGTGCCGCTGTCGACTTCGATCCGGCCGGTAAACGCGTTGGGCGCGCCGACGACGAAGTCGGCCCGACCGTCGCCGTTCAAGTCGCCGGCACCCTGGACGCTGAAACCGAAACTGCCACCACCGAAGTCGCCGCGGATGAGCACGCCCAACGCCGGACTGATGCCGCCGGAAGGCACCGTGCCGGTGGAAAGGGCGGTATCGACATAGACGTCGAGGTTGTCGACGGCGACCAGGCCGTCGTCGTCGGTGGCGCGTACGCGCACCGTGCGCCAGCCGCTGTTGGCGTACGCGCTGCCCACGGTGAACAACTGTTCGCTGCCACTGGCGGCGCCAACGTCGACGAAACCGGCACCGTTACCCCAGTCGATCGCCAGTTGCGTGCCGGCCGCCGCCGAGACGCGGATCGTCGGCGTGGTGTCGGCGGTGACGTTGTCGGCTGCCGAGGCGCCGGTGTCGGAAGTGTCGACCAGATCCGGCTGTGCCAGTTGCAGCGCCAGCGCGGCGTCGATGTGGACGTCCAAGGCGCCGATGGCCGAGGCGGTCCCGAGACTCGCTTCGACACGGACCCGATGGGTGCCTCCCGTCGTGTACGGATCGGCGCGCGTCGCCGTCAGCGCCAGGACACCGCTGCCGCTGGTCGCCGTCCACGAGCCGAACCCGTCACCGTCGCCCCAGTCGACGCGGTAACTCGCCCCGGCCGTCAGGGTGAATGCCACCGTCGGCGTGGTGTCGCCCGTCACGTTGTCGCTGCTGGAGCTGCCGGTGTCGCTGCTCGTCACGAGGTCGAGCGGACCCAGGTCGAGGCTCTGCGCCGGCACGCGGATCGTTGCATCGGCGTCGATCAGCAGGCGCACGCCAGTGTTGGTGACAATCTTGAAGCCGGCCTCGCTGCCACTGCCGTCCACGGGCGCAGACCAGCCGGGATCGGTGAGCACGACTGCGTCGGTCGCATCCGCCAGCACCCGGATACGGGTGGTTGCATCGGCGCCGGGCTCGATCAGGCCGCGCAGACTGGCGGCGTCCAGGCGCAGGGTGTTGCTGCCGCCGGCGAGTTCGATCGTCTCGATCGACGACAGATCGGCGCGTCGGCTGCCCGCGAGCGTGAGGTCGAGATCGGCACTGCCGCCCGCCAGGCGCAAGGTGTCGCGGCCCAGTCCGCCGTCGACCGCCACCCAGGCGCTGCCGCTGACTTCGAGCAGGTCGTTGCCGCTGCCGCCGCGCAGCACGTCCGCGCCGCCGCCGCCCAGCAAGGTGTCGTTGCCGTATCCACCGATCAGGATGTCGTTGCCGGCAGTGCCCGTGCGCACCGCATGCTGATTGACATCGAACCCGTACAGGACGTAGCCGCTGCCGCCGTTGGCTGCGCCGCTGCGGTCGGCACCCGCGGCGCCGATCAGGAGATCCTGGTAGCCGTCGCCGTTGATGTCGCCAGCCGCACTGACGCTGCTGCCGAGACGGTCGCCGGCGGCACTGCCGACGATTAGGCTTTGCCCGGCGCCGAGCGTGGACAGGTCGAGGGTGCCGACAAAGCCGCCCGCCGGCGACAGCAAGATGTACACACCGCCCGCGTCGGTGCCGTTCTGGTCGAGGCCGGGAGCACCGACAATCAGATCGGCCACCCCGTCGCCGTCGATGTCGGCACGCACGAGGTTGCTGGCGCCGAGCTCGGCCCCGGCCGGGCCCTTGATGGCAAAGCCGCCCGTCGCGGCCACCGAGCCGGTGGCGAGGACGTTGCGCCCGCTGGCGTCGGCGGTGCCGATCGCAGCGCGGCTGCCGTAGACGACGTACACGGTGTTGCCGGGAGCGCCGACGGCGAGCTCAGCGAGGCCGTCGCCGTTCAAGTCGCCGATCAGGCCGACTGCGGTGCCGAGTGCGCCATTGACCGCCGTGCCGCTCAACACGAAACCATCGGCCGGCTGCAAGTTGGCCAGGTCGACGATCTGCCGGCCGCTGGCATCGACCTGCGCGAACGCGCCGGCGGGCCGGCCGAAGTACAGATAGGCTTCGCCGCTGCCACTGCCGGCGCCCGGAGCGCCGAGGACGAGATCGGCATAGCCGTCGCCGTTGAAGTCGAGCCCGCCGCCGCTGGCGCTACCGGTGGCGTAGCCGAAGGCGGCGCCGGCAAACTCGATGCCCGCAGTGCCGCTTAGACGCGCCAAGTCGATGACGCGTGAGCCGCTGCCGTCGAGTGTGCCGAACGCGGTGCCGTTGCGGCCAAAGATCAGATACGCGGCGCCGCTGCCGCCGGCTGCGCGGTCGGCGCCTGGGGCACCGATCAGCAGGTCGCCGATGCCGTCGCCGTTGACATCGCCGACCGCCGCCAGCGTCATGCCCAGCGCATCGCCGCTGGCGGCGGCGCGGACGACGAAGCCCTCGGTGCGCGCCACCACCGACATGTCGAAACGCGCCAGCCCGTCGCGGATCGAGCCGAAAGCCGTGCCGGTACGGCCGTAGACGACGTAGGCGATACCCGAACCGGCGCCGGCGCCCGCCTGTGCCGGAGCGCCGACGGCGATGTCGGCATAACCGTCGCCGTGGATGGCGCCGATGCCGGCCACGGAGGTGCCGAAAGCGGCACCGCCCTGGTCGGAGTGCAGCATGAAGCCTTCGCCGGTCGACAAGGCCGACAGATCCACCCAGCGCTTGCCGGTCGCGGTGTCGAGCGTGCCGAAGCCTTCCGGTGTGCCGAACAGCACGTAGGCCGCGCCGGCACCGATGCCGACGTAGTCGTCGCCCGGCACGCCGACGATCAGGTCGGCGAAGCCGTCGGCATTGAAGTCGCCGACTGCGGCCACCGACGTGCCGGCGAGCGCCTGCCCATTACCGCCGCGCAACTCGACCGCAAAGGCGCTGGTCAGCGCGCCGACCGTGCCACTTAGCGCCTGCGCCGCCGTGTCGATGCGCAAGGCGAAGTCCTGGCTGGCGGTCAGCGTGCCGTTGCTCGCTTCGATGCGCACGTTGCGCACGCCGTCGGCCAGCCCGGCAGGCTCGGCGTAGGTGACGAAGAGTTGGCCGCTGTCGTCGTTGCCGACGGTGCGCCAGCCGGCGCCGTCGTCCCAGTCGATGCGGACGGTGGCGCCGGGATCGACGAGGAAGCTCAGCGTCGGATTGCGATCGGCGGTGATGTTGTCGTCGTTACGCGCGCCGGTGTCGGAGGTCGCCAGCAGGTCGATCAGGCCGAGGCCGAGGCCGACGATCGGCGTGCCTTCGAACGACACGTTGTAGGTTTCGATCGCGGTGATGCCATGCACCGGGTGGATCGCCCGCACCCGCAGTTGGCGCACGCCGAAGCTGTCGTAAGGCGTGCCGAGCGTGAAGTCCTGATTGCTGCCGGTCGCGGTGCCAACCGCGACGAAGTTGCCGTCGCCCCAGTCGATGGCCAGTTGCGTGCCCGCAAAGGCCGTCACCCGCAGCGTCGGCGTCAGGTCGCCGGTGCGATTGTCGGCATCGGGCCCGTCGATCGACTCGTCGACGTAAATCGTCTGGAACCCGTTGACCAGGGCCGGCGACAGATCGATGCTGATGGCGTTGACGGCATCGAGGAAACCCGGCTTCTGCGCCCGCAACTGGACGGTCGTCAAGCCGGCCGCGGTGTAGCCCGGCGCAGTGATCTGCAGCAGCCCCGGAGCGCCGGCGTCGGTCGGCGTAATGGGTACGAAGCCGCCGCCCTGACCCCAGTTGACCTGGTAGGTCAGCCCGGCTTCGGCCGTGAACTCGATCGTCGGGGTCAGGTCGCCGGTGATGTTGTCGACGTTCGACGACCCGGTATCGCTCGCCGAGGCGAGGTCGAGCGCGCCGAGGTTCGGGTAGCTCGACGGCAGGTTGCCGCCGACGATCACGTCGCTCGCCAGATCGAGATCGCTGAAGGAACTGCCCGCACCCAACTGCACGTAGGCCAGCGTGTACTCGTAGCCGGGCGCACCGTCCAATTCAATGTCCAGGCGCGCACCGCCACCGCCGACGTCGAACCAGCGCAAGGCCGCCTGCCGCTCGCTCGTGGTGTCGAAGCCGGGCAGGCTGTCGAACAGCGCCCGCAGGTCAAGTGCGTCGGCCTCGGTCGAGGTGGAACGGGCGTCGAAGCCCAACACGGTGTCGCTGCCGTTGGCCGCGTAGTCGCGGATGTTGGTAAGCGGCCCGAAGAGCACGCGGTCGCTGCCCTGCGAAACGTCCAGAGTGTCGTTGCCGGACCCGCCGATCAAGGAGTCTGCGCCGCCGCCGCCGATCAGCAGATCGTCGCCGATGTTGCCGGTCAGTGTGTCGTGACCAGAGTTGCCCTCAAGCCGCCCCGCGGCCTGCGCCGCCGGGGTGCCGGCGTCGATGCCGAGGTTGATGACGTCGTTGCCGCCCGTCCCGACAGCCCCCTCGACGAAGGTGTAGACGATGTTGTCGGCCAAACTCGAGGCGACGGTCAGCGTGCGGGCGGTGCTGGAGTTGACGACGATCGTCAGCGGGCCGAAGTAGCCCGCGGCGGACAGGTCGATCACATCGATACCGAGACCGCCGTCGATGGTATCGGTGGCCTGGATGGCGCCCACAGTGGCGCTGGCGATGAAGCGATCGTTGCCGCCGCCGCCCAGCAGCAGATCGGCGTCGCGGCCGCCGTCTAGGGTGTCGTCGCCGGCGCCGCCGAGCAACGTGTCGCCACCGAGGTAGCCGAACAGCTGGTCGTTACCGGCCCCGCCGTCGAGGGTGTCGCGTTCGCTCGCCGCCGCACCGAGGTTGGGCGCAGGCCCGCCGATCAGCAGATCGTCGCCGCCGCCGCCGTAGAGAAGGTCGTTGCCGTAGCCGCCGTACAGCACGTCGCGCCGGGTGTGGCCGACGACGGTATCGTCGCCGCCGCCCGCGGCGATGTAATGCACGGCCGCGCCGGCGGGGGCGGCAATCACCTCGCCCGCATCGGTGCCGGTGGAGGTGCTCGGCGCGGTGATCTCGCTGGTGTTCGACAGCGTCAGCGTGCCGGTGGCGGCGCTTCCGTCGCTGTCCTGGATCGTGTAGCCGAAGACCTCGGTGACGGCCTCGCCGGGCGCGAACGGCGTGTAGATGAAGGTGGCATTGGCGAAGTTGACCTTCAGGTGCGAGCCGGTTGCCGTCTGGATGTCGAGCGCGCCAGCGTTGAACACCGGCGTGCTGCCGTCGCTGGTGACGATCCCGGTGCCGGTGTAGGTGTACGTGACGGTGCCCGTGCCCGTCGGCGCCGTGACGGCGCGCCAGGACAAGCCGTTGCGCCCGTCCGCGCCAAAGGCGAACGGGTCGGCCGCCTCGATGATGTCGAACAGCGTGCCGCTGCTGATGACCTCGTCGGTCGAGGTACCGACCAGCGTTTCGAGCAACTCGTTCTGGTCGCGGACGATGAGCGGGTTGCGCGCGTCGCCGTTCGGCCAGGCGACGACTTGCAGCTCCGGCGTGGTGAACGCGGTGCCCAGACCGACGGCGAAGGCTTTGGCGATGTCGTTATCGGCGAGGAAGTTGTCCCAGTCGTATTGGTACTGGTCGACGAAGTACGACGACCCCGACGTGTCGTAGCCGCTGGACAGGAAGTACACCAGCGTGCGCCCCGTCTGAGGCGGCGCGATGTAGCCGTCGACAACGGCGTTCAGGCCCGCGTAATAGCTGGCGTAGCTGCCCTGGCTCGCGATGTTGGCGATACGGCTGATGGTCTGCCCGTCGTCGCCGACCCAATAGGTGGTCACCGCCCCGGTCGCGAAGTCGACCACCGTGGTGTTGATCTGTCCGGCAAACGAGCGGTAGGCATCGCCAATCAACTGCGCTGAGAAGGTCGCCAGCTCGTGCCGCGTGCTGAAGCCGGCAATCGGCGGCGGCGCGGCCATCGGCGAGGAGCGGTCGATCACCAGGATCAGATTGATCGTCTCGCCGGCGGCGGAGGCGTTCTGCGAAATATCGGGCGCCGTCACCCCGCTGTCGACGATGCCGACATTGACGTCGACCAGCTGGCGGCCGCCCAGGTCGTCGGTCAGCACGTAACCAAACTTGCGCTGCAACTGCGCGGCGCCGTCGTGATCGAGCGGGGCCAGCAGCGTGAAGGCCAGTTCCCCGCGGTTGGGCCCGGCCACGGTCAACGTAGCGGTCCATGAGCCGTCGGCGGCGCTGACTGTCCGCTGGGTGCCGGTGCCGTCGAGTACCCCGATCGGATCGACGACGTCGGACGCCTCGCCGCGGTAGCCGAAGGCGGTGATGGTCGTGGTCCGGCCCGGGTCGAGCGTGTCGTTGCCCAGCACGTTGACGACCCGGGTGCTGGGGGCAAACGGCGGCGAGCCGATGCCGTCGGCAGGGTCGTCTTCGTAGACGGTCAGGCTGTCGACCGCGCCCTGGCCGCTGCCGGCCAGTTCTGCCGCGCCCTGGATCGTGATGTTCAGCGCCGCTGTTGCAGTGGCGCCAAACTCGTCGCGCAGCACGTAACTGAAGCTGTCGGTGAGATCGCTGCCGCCGCCGAGCCCGGCCAGCGCCGCCTTGGCGTTGTCCAGGTCGTAGCGGTAGGTGCCGTCCGCGCGGACGATCAACTGCCCGTAGGTCCCCTGCGCCGCCTCGCCCGGCGCATACGCGGTGCCCCCGACGGCGAACGACTGCACGGACAAGGTCGCGGCGACGTCCACGTCCGAGTCGGCACCGCCGCCACCGGCGCCGGTGATCGCATTGCCGTAGGCGGGATTGGGCAGGCCATCTTCCTGCACCACGAGGGTGTCGGCGACAGCCACCGGCGCGTCGTTGGTGCCCTGCACGTTGACCCGGATGCGCGCGCTGGCGCGGCCACCGTCCTCGTCTTCCACCGTGTAGTAGAAGAACTCGGGGACGACGTTGAACGCATTGCCCTGCGACAGGTTGTTGGTGACGGCGCGAGCATCGTCCAGCACGTAACTGAAGGTGCCGTCCTGCTGGATCGTCAGGTACCCGTACGTGCCGGTCAGAGCACTGCCGACCGTCCCCGTGGTGCCGTCCTCGTTGCGGATGCCGACGATCCGCATTGCAGACTTCGGCGTTTCGACATCGCCGAAAGCGACGGCGCCATTGATCGGCACACCGCTGTTTTCGACCGCGACCCAAAAGTCGGGCGGTGAGCCGATCGGACTGTCGGCCCCGACGTTGGCGGCGGTCGGCAGATCGTTGACGCCGTTGATGACGATGGTCAGCGTGGCGATGTCCTGCTGGCCGTCGCCGTCCTGCAGCGTGTAGGTGAACTTCTCGTCGCTCAGGCTCTGGTTCGGCCGCAAGGCGTTCTCGGCGCCGTTGTGCGAGGGCGTGCCCGCGCCGATCTGATACTGGAAGACACCGTCGGCTTGCAGTACCAGCGCGCCGTAGCGCCCGCTGATCTGCTGCCCCACGAAACCGGGGATGCCGTTGATCGCAACCACTTGCAATTGCGCGGTCGGGGTATCGGCGTCGCTGTCGTTGCTCCGCACGTTGCCGCTGACGCTGTTGTTGGGCAGTTCGTCCAGCGGCGCGGTGTCGTCGACGGCGTTGGGCGGCGAGGCGCCGGGCGTGACATCAAAGCTCACCGTCGCCATCGACACATCGCCATCGAGGTCGGTCAAAGCGTAGACGAAGCTGTCGATGCCGCTGTGGTCGTCGTCCGGGGTGTAGATGAACGCGCCGTCCACGTTGACGACCGTGGTGACTGTGGTCGTCGGATCGATGACTTCGACCACCGTGTCGCCGTGAGTACCGTCCAGGCGGAACGCAACTACCCCGTGGGCGGGGCCACTGACCAGCGACCAGACATTGCCCCGCTTGACCGGGACGGGAACCGTGCTACCGCTCGGGTAGCGCAGGCCGTCTTCGCTGCGAATGTCGTTGCCGGCCACGCTGCCGGTGAAGGCGGTCGCCTCGGCGGTGGTGAACACATCGTCGAACGCCTGCGGAAACTCGTCCACCGGCGTGACGGTCACGAAGAGAGTCGCCCCGGAAGACTCGCCGTCCGCATCCGTAATCGAATAAGGCACGACGTAGACACCAAAGTCGTTGCGCGACGATGCGAAGGTCAATGATCCGGTCGCCGTGTTCAGGTTGCCATAAGCATAAAAATTCGAAACCGCGAACCGGTTGCCGCCGTCGCTGCTGAGGGTGTCGTTGGCGCCGAGGGCAATGACCACCGGCGTGTCTTCAGCGATCGTGACGTGGTCGTCCACCGCCAGCGGACTGCCGTTCTGTCCGACGATGGTCAGGACGAAGGTGCCGGTTGCCTGCAGGCCGCTCGTGTCCTCGATAACGTAGGTGACGGTTTCCGTTGCCGATTGCCCGAGTTGCAGCGCGGCGTAGTCGTCGCCGATGTCGAAGTTGAGGGCGTACTCGGTACGACCGACGGGCGGCGTGTACGACGACAGCGTGACATGGGTCGAGCCGCTGATCGAGATCACCTTCAGCGCCGCATAGCCGTCCTCTGCATCACCGTCGTTATTTAGGAACCCGGTCGAGTTCGAGTTGATGTCGTCGACGCTGAACGGGCCAGCGTTGTCGTACACCCACCCATAGTCGGTACCCGCAAACGGCGTGTCCTCGACGCCGGTCACCTGCACTGCGACCGTGCCGGTACTGAAAGCGTTGTACGAATCGCGGATCGCGTAATAGAACTCGGCGACCGTCGTCTGGCCCCCGCGCAGATGGTCGTAGCCGCCTGCCGGGTTGAAGATCACGGACTGGCGGTCGGCGGAAATCTGCACCAGCGGCGAACCGAACACCGACTCGACCTGCAGCGGGTCGCCCTCGCGGTCGATGTCGTTGGCAAGCACGGCCAGCGTCAACGCCGGGCCGTCCTCGCTGACGGTGCCGTCGTTGTCGGGAAACGCGGCTGGCGGATCGTTCAGGCCCTGCACCGTCACCAACACGGAAGCCGTGGAGGTCGCACCCACCGTGTCGCGGACCACGTAGGTGAACGTTTCCGTCACGCTCTGGCCCGGCCGCAGGTATTCGTAGGCGCCCGCCTGGGTGAAGATCACCGAGCGCCCGTCGGCGGCCACCGTAAAGTCGGCCGAGGCATCGCGCACCTCGATCACCGTGCGCGGGTCGTTGGCATCGAGGTCGGTGTCGTTGCGCAGCACCGACAGCCGGTTGAAACCTGTGCTCTCGCGCAGCCGGATGGTGTCGTCGGCGGCAACCGGCGCGTCGTTGGCGCCAACGACGGTAATCGCCACCGTGCTGACCGCGTAGCCGTTGTAGCCATCGCGCATCACGTAGCTGAAGGTATCGACCGCGGTCTCGCCCTGCCGCAAGCTCTGGAAGGCCGCCCCCGGCGTGTAGATCAGACGACTACCATCGGCGGACACCGAGGCGCGCAGGCTGTTTTCGGATACCAGCAGCTTGACGTCGCCGATGTCCACGTCGGTGTCGTTGGCCAGCACGTCGAGCGTGATACCGACGCCGTCTTCGCCGACGGTGCCGCCATCCGGCGCGGCGATCGGTACGTCGTTGCGGCCTTCGATGGCCAGCGTGACCGTCGCCACGTCGGTGAGGCCCAGGCTGTCCGCCACCGTGTAGGAGAAGGTTTCGACCACAGTCTGGCCGAAGCGCAGGCCCTGGTAAGGCGTGCCGACGACGTAGCGGATCGTCTGCCCGCCGTCGACGATCGTCGCCCGCGTCGTGCCGTCAACGCCGACGATGGTCTTGGTGTCGCCCAGATCCGGATCGATATCGTTGGCGAGCAGCGTGCCGAGCACTGCGGTACCGACGTCCTCGTCGGTCCGCACGACGTCGTCGCCGGCGCGCGGCGCGTCGTTGACCCCGGTGATGGTCACCGTGACGTTGGCGGTCGAGGTCAAGGCACCGCTGTCGGCGACGATGTAGCTGAAGGTTTCGCTGGCGCTGGCGCCCTCGGGCAGGTAGTCGTACGCCTCGCGCGGATCGAAGACGATGGCGTCGCGGCCCGGAGTCAGGGTGGCGCGCGCACTGGTTTCCGACAGCAGCGTGAGAAAGTCGCCGTCGACGAGGTCCGGATCGCTGTCGTTGACCAGCACGCCGATCGTACGCACGGTCTCTTCGGTCACGGACGCCTGGTCGTCGGCGGCCTGCGGCGGCGCATTGACGCGGATCACGTCGATCGCAGCGGTGGCCAGATCCGAATACAACGCGCCGTCGAATGCGCGGTAGGTGAAGCTGTCGGGTCCGTAGTAGCTGCCGGTGGGGGTGTAGACAAAGCTGCCGTTCGCCGACAGCGTCACGGTGCCATGGCTGGGACCGGCTTCGAGCACTGCACTCATGCCCGGACCGTCGAGATCGCTGTCGTTGGCCAGTACGCCGGCCAGCGCACCGATGGTGAGCGCTGCGCGCTGCTCGCCGCTGTAGGCGTCGTCGGCAGCCACCGGCGGGTCGTTCACCGGCGCCACGACGACGACCGCAGTGGCGAGGGACGACTGGCCACCGCGCCCATCGCGGGCGACGTAGGTAAAGCGATCGGTCCCGGTGAAATCGGTATTGGGCTGGTAGACGAAGGTGCCGTCGCCGGCGAGCGTCAGCGTGCCGAAGCGCGGCCCCTGCGCCAGGTTTGCCGACAATGGATCGCCGTCGCCATCGCTGTCGTTGCCGAGTACGCCGGCGGTGTACGCCGCCACGGTAAGCACGCCGTCTTCGGCCACGGTGTAAGCATCGTTCAGTGCCGCCGGCGGCACATTGGCCGTTCCGCCGACCACCAGGTAGGCGGTGGCGGTTGCGCTCTTGCCCTCGCCGTCGCTGAGCCGGTAAACGAAGCTGTCGTCGCCAACGAAGTCGTTGTTCGGTGCGTACGTGAACGTCCCGTCCGCCGCCAATGCCACGCTGCCGGACTGCGGACCCTGCCCCGCCACCAGTTGCGCGGTCCATCCGGCGGACGGCGAATCCGGGTCGCTGTCGTTACCCAGCACGCCGCTGCCAAACGTCGACACCGTCAGCACTTCGTTGACGCTGACGTTGTAGCTGTCGTCCACCGCGAGCGGTGCGTCGTTGACCGGCCGCACGACGATGTGCACGGTCGCCGTCACGATATCGCCGTCGACGTCGCGCATCGAGTACACGAAAGCGTCGTTGCCGCTGAAGTCGGGCGCCGGCACGTAGGTGAACGTGCCGTCGGCATTCAAAATCGCCGTGCCGTGCTGCGGCGGCGGCGTAACGCCAAACCAGCGGTTAAACGAGTACACCGGCCCGTCGTCGCCGCTGGGCGTGTCGTTGAGCGACACGTCCCCGGCCAGGACGGTGTTCTCGTCGATGGTGAAGTAATCGTTCGCCGCCAGCGGCAGATCGTTGACCGGCAACACGTTGATGTCGACCACTGCCGTGCTGCTCTCGCCGTCGGCGTCGGTCAACCGGTAGGCGAACTGGTCGGCACCGTTGTAGTTGGCATTCGGCTGGTAGACGAACTGGCCGGTGGCGGTGTTGAAGCTCACCAGCGTGCCGTGCGACGGCCCGAGGCCGGTGACGACGCTCCAAGTGCCCGGCGCATCGGTCGCGCTGTCGTTGGTGGCGACGTTGGCCGTCAGCCGTGTGTCCTCGTTGACGGCATAGGCGTCGTCCCCGGCCGCCGGCGGATCGTTGGCCGGCAACACATTGACGACGACGGTCGCCTGCGACAGATCGCCATCGGCGTCGCGAATGCGGTAGACGAAGCGGTCGCTGCCGTTGTAGTCGGCCCCCGGCGTGTACACGAAGGTGCCATCCACCCCCATGCTGACCGCGCCATGCAGCGGCGCAGTCACCACGCTCCAGGTGTTGCCGCCGTCGCCGCTGGGCGTGTCGTTGGCGGTGACGCTGGCGGCAAGCACGGCGTCTTCGATCACGGTGAAGGTGTCGGGCAGCGCGACCGGGACGTCGTCGACCGGGTTGACCGTGATGGTGACGGTGGCCAGCCCCGAGTCCGAATTGCCGTCGTTGGCAACGTAGTAGAAGCGGTCGGTGCCGAAGAAATTGGCGTTGGGGGTGTAGACAAAGCTGCCGTTGGCGGCGAGCGTCACGCTGCCATGGCTGGGGTTGCCGATCTGCACGGCAGTCAGCGGCTGACCATCCGGTTCGATGTCGTTGACCAGCACGCCGAAGGCCGCGGCCACGGTCAACACCTGATCCTCGCTGACCGAATAGCCGTCCGCGCGGGCCACCGGGGGATCGTCCTGCGGCGTCACCACGATCGACACGGTGGCCGGCGCCGATTGACCGCCCTTGCCGTCGCGCGCTTGATAGGTAAAGCGGTCGGTCCCGTTGAAGTCGGCGCCCGGCCGATAGACGAAGCTGCCGTCGGTAGCGAGGGTGACGCTGCCGTGGGCCCCCTGCGTCAGCAGCACCGCGGTCAGCGGATCGCCGTTGTCGTCGCTGTCGTTGTCGAGGACGCCATCCAGCGCATCGGCCACCGTCAGGGCCACGTCCTCGGCGGTCGTGTAGGCATCGTTGACGGCCAGCGGCGGAATATTGGGTACCGGGCCAACGAAGATCGACGCGGTGGCCTGCGCGCTGCCGCCGTTCCCGTCGTGCAACTCGTAGACGAAACTTGCCGAGCTATTGACGAAACCGGCGGCCGGTGCGAACTCGAAGCCGCCGTCAGCGTGCAAAGTCAGCACACCGGCGGTCGCTGCCGGCCCCGACACCAGCGACACGCTCCAACCGCTGCGGAGCGAGTCGACATCGCTGTCGTTGACCAGTACGCCAGCGCTGGCCGCCACCGCGAGCGTAGTGCCAACGACCGCCGCATAAGTATCGTCCACGGCCAGCGGCGGATCATTGACCGGCACCACGTTGATCGTGACCGTGCCGAGCGTGCCGAGGTTACCGTCGGACACGGCGTAGGTGAACGCGGTGGTAACGGACGCCGCCAGCTCGGCCGGCGCGTCGTACACGAGTTCGCTCAGTTGGGCGCTGGTCAGAACCGTGCCGGCGGAGACCACGGGGCCGCCCGCGCCGATGCGCACCACCCCGATGGCCGGCAGACCCGTCGCGGTGATGGTCAGCGCCGAGCTATCGACATCGGCGGGCACCGGCAACAGGTCCCCGGCCAACCCCTGACCGAGCCGCACACCGGCGTCTTCTTCGGCCACGCTGATCGTGTTGCCGTACGCCACCGGCGCGTCGTTGGCGCCATGCACCGCGACGACGAGTTGGGCGGTCGCCGTCGCTGCCGCTGCGTCCTGCACCACGTAATAGAAAGTTTCGGTCAGTACATCGCCCGCATCGCGTAGCGCCTGTACGGTGGCATTCGCGTTATCGACGACATAGGTGTAGTTGCCCGCTGTGTCGAGGGTCAGTTGGCCATAGGCTCCGGCGACGGTCGCGCCGGCACCCGCGCCAACGCCGCCGAAGCCAAAGGCGAGCACCTGCTTGCTGTCGCCCGCGTCCACGTCGGTGTCGTTCGTCAAGACATTGCCGACGGGATCGACCCCGGGCGTGGCATTGGCCACGCCGCCGGCTTCGGTGGCGTAGGCCGCATCGGCAAGCGGAGTCGGCGCATCGTTGGTGCCGGTCAACACGATGCTGATGCTCTGGCTGGCGCTGCCACCCTGCCCGTCGGCCACCGTCACGAGGTAGGTCTGCGTCAGCGTCTGCCCGGCGGCCAGACTGTCCAACTGCGCGTCGCCGACGGTGTAGCTCCAGCCCACGGCGTCGGTACTCTGATCCAACCCGCCGAGGGTCAGGCTGCCCACATAGCCGCCGCCCACCGCTGCCACGGCAGCGCTATGCGTGTCGATCAGATCGACGTCGGCAAAGTTCAGCGTGCCGCTGGCGCTGTGGGTGATGCTGTTCTCGCCCGCCGCCCCGTCGGCGACTTCGACCGCCGTCCCGCTTTGCGCCGCACTGGTGATCACCGGCGCATCGTTGGTGCCGGTCAACACGATGCTGATGCTCTGGCTGGCGCTGCCGCCCTGCCCGTCGGCCACCGCCACGAGGTAGGTCTGCGTCAGTGTCTGCCCGGCAGCCAGACTGTCCAGCGCCGCGTCGCCCACGGTGTAGCTCCAGCCCACGGCGTCGGCACTCTGATCCAACCCGCCGAGGGTCAGGCTGCCCACATAGCCGCCGCCCACCGCTGCCACGGCAGCGCTATGCGTGTCGATCAGATCGACGTCGGCAAAGCTCAGCGTGCCGCTGGCACTGTGGGTGATGCTGTTCTCGCCCGCCGCCCCGTCGGCGACTTCAACCGCCGTCCCGCTTTGCGCCGCACTGGTGATCACCGGCGCATCGTTGGTGCCAGTCAGGACGATGCTGATGCTCTGGCTGGCGCTGCCGCCCTGCCCGTCGGCCACCGTCACGAGGTAGGTCTGCGTCAGTGTCTGCCCGGCAGCCAGACTGTCCAGCGCCGCGTCGCCGACGGTGTAGCTCCAGCCCACCGTGTTCGCCCCCTGATCCACGCCCGCCAGCGTCAGGATGCCTGCGTAGCCGCCGCCCACCGCCACCGCGGTGGCGCTATGCGTGTCGGCAAGGTCAACGTCGCTGAACGTCAGCGTGCCGCTGGCACTGTGGGTGATGCTGTTCTCGCCCGCCGCCCCGTCGGCGACTTCAACCGCCGTCCCGCTTTGCGCTGCACTGGTGATCACCGGCGCATCGTTGGTACCGGTCAACACGATGCTGATGCCCTGGGTGGCGCTGCCGCCATGTCCATCGGCCACCGTCACGAGGTAGGTCTGCGTCAGCGTCTGCCCGGCGGCCAGACTGTCCAACTGCGCGTCGCCGACGGCGTAGCTCCAGCCCACCGTGTTCGCCCCCTGATCCACGCCGGTAAGCGTCAGACTGCCCAGGTAGCTTGCAGGCGCCGTCGCCAGGCTGGCGCTGTGCGTGTCGATCAGGTCGATATCGGTAAAGCCCAGGCCGCCCGTAGCGCTGTGCACCTTGCTGTTCTCGTCGGCCGCGTTGTCCGCAACTTCAGTGGCCGCGCCGCTGCCCGCCGGCCCCATCTCGACCGGATCGTTCACCCCGGTCACCGTGACCGTGACGACCGCCGTGGCCGGGTTGCCGAGGCCGTCGGCCATCGTGTAGCGGAACTGGGTCGTCGTCGTCTCGCCCTCGGCCAGCGACTGGAACCCGCTGCCCGGGTCGTACCGCACCGACGCCCCGCCTACAGCGATAGTCGCCGTCCCGGCAAGCCCTGTCGTATCCAACCCGACCACGATCTTGGAGTCTGCGGCCCCGTCGGGGTCGGTGTCGTTGGCCAATACATCGACGATCACCGCCGCCCCGTCTTCTTGCGCCGCGGCCGTATCGTCGTTGGCCGTGGGCGGCGAGCCGCCGGTGGCGCTGACCGTTACCGTGACCGCCCCCACGTCGGTGCCGCCGTTGCCGTCGTCGATGGCGTACTGGAACGTCTCCACTCCAGTGAAGCCTGCCGCGGGCGCATAGATCAACCGGTCGTCGGTGGTGGCCGCCGTGCCGCGCGTGTCGCGGCTCAGGGTGCCGCCCCGATCGCCAACCGTATCGAAGCTCGTCAAGTAAACCGGATCGCCGTCCGGATCGACGTCTCCAGCCAGCACGGCGATCGTCAGGGGCGTGTCCACCCGGCCGACCACGTTTTCGTCGTCGGCCACGGGTGGATCGTTCACCCCAACCAGCGTGACCGTCACCGCACGGGTGACCACGGCCAGGCCGTCGCTCAAGGCAACGTCAAACGTCTCCAAACGCTGCTGCCCCGGCGCCAAGTGCTCCAGCGCGTTCGCATCGACGACGTAGGTCCACGTCAGCACGCCGCCGCTGCCGCTGCCCGTGCTGTCTTTCGTCACCGCGGCAGTCAAGCTGCCCAGCGGCGTGCCGCTGCCGACGTACGAGGCAACCCACGAGGCGTGCACATCGCTCAGATCCACATCGCCAAAATCCAAGGCGCCGCTGGCCGTCAGACTGCCCACCGGCGGCGTCGCCAACTCAACGACCGTGCCTTGATCGCTGCCACCGCCAAGCACCGGCGCATCGTTGGTGCCGGTCAGGACGATGTCGATGCTCTGGCTGGCGCTGCCGCCATGCCCGTCGGCCACCGTCACGAGGTAGGTCTGCGTCAGCGTCTGCCCGGCGGCCAGACTGTCCAGCGCCGCGTCGCCGACACCGTAGGTCCAACCCACCGTGTTCGCGTCCTGATCTACGCCCGCCAGCGTCAGGATGCCTGCGTAGCCGCCGCCCACCGCCACCGCGGTGGCGCTATGCGTGTCGGCAAGGTCAACATCGCGAAACGTCAGCGTGCCGCTGGCGCTGTGGACGATGCTGTTCTCTCCCGCTGCGTTGTCGGTCGCTTCCGTGACAGTGCCGCTGCCCGCAGCGCCCACTTCCGGCGCGTCGTTGGTGCCGTAGACAACGACGGCGACCGTGTCGCTGGCTCCCGCGTTGGCGGCTGCGGAGCCGTCGTCGACACTGACGAGATAGCTGAGCCGGATCGTTTCCCCGGCGGCAAGAAACTGCACGGCGCCGTTATCGACGCTGTACTCCCAGGCATCGCCCACCAGGGCAAAGCCGGAAGACACAGCCGCGCGCTGCGCCGCATCCAAAGCGCCACCGCTCCAGGTCGCATCGTCTCGATAGGTGAAAGCGAAACTCAACACATCGCCGGAGTCCACATCGCTGGCGCCGATCGATCCCGTATCGCGCAAGCGACCACCGACCACCGCGATGTCTTCGGTGACGACACCGTCGCGATCGATCTGCAACTGGGGCGCGTCGTTGACCGGCGTGATGGACAGGTACACGGTCGCGATCGCCTGGTCGCCGTCGGCGTCCGTGAGCCGATAGACGAAGCGATCGTCGCCGTTGTAGTCGGCGCGAGGCACGTAAATGAAGCTGCCGTCGGCCGCCAGGGTCATGCTGCCGAATTGGGGCGCCTGGACGACATCGAGTCCGGCCAGACCGTCGGCGACCGCGTCGTTAGCCAGCACCCCGGCAGCGGCAACGTTCAGCGTCCCGTCCTCGGCAACGACGTAGATGTCGTCGACGGCCACCGGCAGATGATCGGTACCGACCGGAACGACGAGGATCTGGACGATGGCGTCGCTGCTGTCGCCGTCGCTGTCGAAAAGGCGGTAGGTGAAGTAATCGCTGCCGTGGAAGTCCGCCGTCGGGGTATAGGCAAAGCTGCCGTCGGCCGTCATCGTCAAGCTGCCGTGCTGCGGCGCGGCAACGACCATCAGCGATCCGAAGCCGTCCGGTGTTGCATCGTTGCTGCGAACACCCGCTGCAGCGCCCACGGTCAGCAGCCCGCCTTGCTGAAGCGAGTAGCTGTCGTCGCCGGCCTGCACCGGCCAATTCACAGGCGACGGCGTCGGCTCCACGACCCGCCGCGGGGGCGATGAAGAAGCCGGCGGGGACGAAAACTCCATTGGCGCGATCGGCATGGCGCGCAGCGGGGCCGCGGTCTGATCGTCCAGAATCAGACCGCTCGCCACCGGCAAGCCGTGCAGTCCGATGAAAGGCACCAGGCGGCCGGGCACCAGTGTGCGCTCGACCTCGCGCAACGAGTTGTCCGCGTCGATCGCGATTTCCGTGACCGCGCCGTCGCGGCGGATCAGATCGTTGCCGTCAAGAAAGACAAGTCCGGGAACCCATTCATCGGGACGCTCGGACGACGCCATGAAAACCTGGTCGGCCGGTTGCAAGCGCAAAACGACCCCGCGCTCGGCAACGACGCGCTCCACCCTGCCGTTGGCGCGCTTGACCTCGATGACGTACTGCTTCGCCATGACTCCCTTCTATGGCGATTGCTGCAAGAACCGCCCTGCCCGCTACATCTTGCTGCCGAAAACCCGTTTCCGGCCGCGGCCCCTGTCAGTTACCTCATGCGCCCGACATGGTTGGACGCCCCGCCGATCTCGTCGGAGTCTTTGCTCCGATCCCACCGCAGTAACTCTGCTCTCGCGGCTTGGCCCCGCCGAGCCTCTTTCTTGCGACGAACCGCGGCGGGCCGGCCACCGCTGCCACGCCAGCCAGCGGGGTAACGGAAAACAAACTCAGCACCGACCACACGGTTCGCTTTCCAGACTGCCGCCTCAGTTTGCGGCTGCCGGAGGCACTGGCGCGGCAACTCCGAGCCGCTGCAACAACACCCCTTCGGCGTGTAACAAGCGATACGCGTTGGTTAGGACATCGAAGTAGCCCTGGCGTTCCCGCACGCGGGCCAGAAAGAGTTCGTTTTGCACGATCACGAGATCCAGCAGAGACCGGCGGCCGGCGCGGAACTGCTCTTCGTAGGCGGCCACGGTCTTGGCGACGTTTTCGACGTGCGCCTGACGCGGCGCCAGCGCCGCGATCGCGCCCTGCCAGCGCTCGTAAGCGGAGCGCACCGCTTCGCGCACGTCGCGCTTCGCACCCTCCAGCGAGTCGCCCGCGCCCTGCTCGCGCGCGACGGCAGCATCGACCCGATGCCACTCGCGCCCGCCGGTCGACAGTTCCCACGTCAGGCGCACGCCAACCCCGTATTGATTCTGCCGGCCGGGCGTCGCATTCCAGTCGTTTTGCGGCAGGGCTTTGGCTTCCAGGTCCAGCCGCGGCCAGCGCGATCCCTTGGCTTCGTCCAGCCGAGCCTTCAGTTCCTCGACCCGATCCGACGCCGCCCGCAGAGACGGGTGCTCGGCCAACGCCTCCTGCAATGCCGCGTCGAGGTTGGGCGGAAGAGCGCCGCTGGCGCCGGGATCGGGATAACGAAAGTTGGCCGGATCGGGGACGCTGCCAACGATTTCCCGGTAGGCCACCTTGTTGACATCGAGCAGCGTCAGGAACTCGGTCAACTGATCGCGAGCGAGGTCGACGCGGCCGCTGGCGAGAAAGACGTTGGACTGCAGACCGATGTCGAACGTGGTCTGCTCCTTTACGCGCCCCTGCAGGCGCGACAGCGTATCGAGATTGTCCTGGCCGATGCGCACCAGTTCGCGCGACAGCAACACCGACAAATAAGCCTCGGCCGCCCTGAGACCCACCGAATTCGAGTCCACCACGGTGGTCGCCCGCCCCTGCGCCGCGGAGGCCTCGGCGGCGCGCACACGCGACGATGTCACGCCCGCGTCGTAGAGCAACTGCCGCGCGGTCAGGTCCACGCTATAGCCGTTCTGATAGAGCGTCGAGTTGGGAAAGTCGACCTTCTCCCGCGCTGCCGCTGCGTTGAGCGTCAGCAGCGGAAAGTAGTTCGAGCGGGCCTGCAGGATTTCGGAATCGCGCGCCCTGACCTCGGCCGCGTTGGCTCGCAGCGTGGGGAAGGTGTCCACTGCCTGCTTGACCGCTTCGCGCAGCTCTTGCGCCGACAGCGGCGTCATTCCGATCAAGCCCAAGGCCAGAACGACGGCCGAGCGGCGAAAGCGTCGCAGCGGCGGCGAAACGTGCATCAGCATGTGCATCTCCCTTTTTGCTCCGGCAGGTCGCTGCGGCTGGCGCAGTGGATTTCAAGCCTAGCCGGATGCGCCTCGTTTGATGTGATCTTGAACAAAACGATGGTTGGGGTAAAGCTGGCGAAAGTCATGTTCCAGCCACCGGGTCACACAGACGCGTCAGCCCCGCCCTCCGGCCCGGGCGTCAGCATGCGCTGGATTTCGCTGGAAACGACGCCGATGGCCATCGGTCGCTCCACCCCGGGCAATGCCACGACGTCGTAAAGCTCTTCGATGATTCCCTCTACCCGCATCCAGTGCACGAGATCGCCCGTGCGCAGATCGATGACGACGACTCCGCACCGTGCATGAGTGTTGCGGTTTGCCAACGCGTCGTCCAACGCCAAACCGGAGAATGTCCCGTGGCGTGGCTTGGACAGCCCAACGATGGCGTAGTCGCCTTCGAACGCCAGACCGCGGGCATAGCCCGGACAAAATGCCACCGGCTCGAAGCGTCCGGCCGCCAGATCGATGAACCCGAACTGGCCATTGCCGGAATCGAGCACCCAGAGACGACCGCGATGCAAGCGCGGTGAGTGCGGCATCGACAAGCCCGCGCAGACGATGTCGCCGCTGACCACGTCGATGGCCACACCGCCGCCGCGTCGATGGTCGCGCCAGCCGTCGTTGCTGTCGCTGGTCGACACCGCGGTCACGTAACGCGGCTGCCCCTGCTCGGCCGCCAGCCCGTTCAGGTGGCAGCGATCCTCGGCGGCGAGCTTGCTGATGAAGCGCGGGCGCCACAGCGGCAGGAAGCTGTACTCGCTGCTGACCGTGGCCAGGCTGCTGAACAGCGTGGCGACGAACAGCGGGCGGCCATTGGGCGCTACGGCGATATCGTGAATGTCCAGGTCGCCTGTCGTGTAAGCCAAGCGCGGTATGAACAAGCGGTCGTAGCCTTCGTAGCGCTCGCCCGCCGCCAGCGTGTTGCGAAAACACCAGAGCTGCCACAAGGTCGACAACCACAGCGTCTGCCCGTCCGACCACATACCCATGCAGCGGTTGAAGCTGCGCTCGGCAATCGACAGCCGCTCGTCGTCGCGGCGGCCGATCATGAAGAGCTTGCCGGCCTGGTAGGTCGAGAAAGCCAGGCTCAGCCGCCGCTCGGCCAGCCAATCGGCGAAGTGGCGCGAACTGGTGATCGACAGCTTTTCGCTCGCCGACTCGGACGCAGCCGTCGGCGCCGCCGCCGCGGGGTCATCGTTCACGCAAGGCCCTTTCCTGCAACTTGAAGAACGGCTTGAAGACATAGGCAAGGATGGTGCGGTCGCCGGTGATCACGTCAACCTCGGCCACCATCCCCGGCATGATCGGAGTGTTGCCCCGATCGGGCCCCGCCCCATGCTCGGCGCGCACCGTGACCACGTAGAAGGGGTTGCCCCGTTCGTCCTTGACCGTGTCGGCGCTGACCCGCTCGACCTTGCCCTTGAACGAACCGAACACGGAGTAATCGTAGGCGGTGATGCGGACGACCGCCTCCTGCCCGGGCACGAGAAAGCCGATGTCCGACGGCGAAAACCGCGCCTCGATCACCAGGTCGTCTTCGATCGGTACCACCTCCATGATGGTTTCGCCCGGCTTGATCACGCCCCCGACCGTGGTGACGTGGATCTTCTTGACGATGCCGTTGACCGGCGAGCGCACGTCGCGGCGGCCGACCCGCTCCTCGTGCGCGGTGAGCTTTTCGGTGTATCCGGCCAGTTCGGTCTGGATCTTGTTCAGTTGCGTCAGCGCCTCGCTGCGGAACTTCTGGCGGCTTTCTTCGAGGCGGGCACGCGCCTCGGACTGCTGGTTGCGGGCGCGATCCAGTTCGGCGCGGGCGGTCGCCGACTTGGTTTTGACTTCGCCCAGCTCGCGCTCGAGCTTGAGCAGGTCGATCTGCGAGATCAGGCCGCGCTCGACCTGCGGCCGCACGATATTGATCTGCTCCTGGGTGGACTTGACGGTGCTGTCCAGCAGCGGAATCGTCTCCCGCAATTCCTCTTCCTTGCGCTCGGCCTGACGCAGCTGCTGGGTGAGCGCCGTCTGCGTCGAGGCCATCGCCGCCTTGCGCGACAGGAAGAGCGACTCCTCTTGCCGGCGCAGATCGGCGAACTCGGTGGCGGCCAGTTCGGGCGAAAAACTCAGCGGCTTGTCTTCGATCTCCGCCCGCAGCCGGTCGGCCATCGCCAGCGTGCCGTGGAAGGTGGCCTGATCTTCCTTGTACTGCGCGGCGAGCGAGGTGTCGTTGATGTGGGCCAGCACCTGATCGCGAGCGACCCGCTCGCCCTCGCGCACGCGCAGGCCTTCGAGAATGCCGCCCTCCAGGTTCTGGATCAGCTTGACCTGCGAGGAGGGCACGACCTGGCCGGCACCGCGTGAGGACACCGACAGCGTCGCAAAGGAGGCCCAGACGAACAGCACGAACATGGCCCCGCCCAGCACGTACAGCATCTTCAGCGCCGCCTCTTTGGGGCCGCGCATCGGGTCCAGGCTGGCCGGTGGCCGCAGGACGTTCTCCGCACTCAGATTCATGATGCCTCTTGTCAGTGGCCAACCGCACGTATCGTGCCGGCGCGCGCCGGCGCCGGTTCGGCCGGTCGCGCCAGCCGCTGCAACACGCTGTCGGTCGGCCCGGCCAGCGCCACCTTGCCGGCATCGACGACCACGGTGCGGGTTGCCAGCGCCAGGATGGCCGGCCGGTGCGTGATGACGATGGTGGTCTTGCCGGCCCGCGAGTCGCGCAGATGCGCAATCAACTGCTGCTCGGTGGTCTGGTCCATGTGGCTGGTGGGTTCGTCCATCAGCAGCACCGGCGGGTCGGCGAGCAGCGCGCGCGCCAGCGTGACCGCCTGCCGCTGGCCGCCGGAGAGCAGCTCGCCGCGCTCGCCCACCGGTGTGGCCAGCCCGTAGGGTGAAGACGCAAGCAACTCGGCCAGCCCCGCCAGACGGGCGGCCTCGACGATCGCCTCGTCCGTGGCGTTGGGCCGGCCGAGCGCGATGTTCTCCTTGATCGAACCGTGGAAGAGCACGGTGTCCTGGCCGACGTAGCCGATCAGCCGGCGCAGATCGGCCGGATGGATCTGCCGCACGTCGATGCCGTCGAGCGCGACCCAGCCCTCGTCGGGCTCGACCAGATTCAGCGCCAGCCGGAACAAGGTGCTCTTGCCGCAGCCGATGCGGCCGAGCACCGCCACCGACTCGCCGGCGGCAATGTCGAGATCGAGCCCGGTCAGCACCGGCGGCCGTTGCGGCGACTGCGGCGTCGGCGGCGGGTAGGCGAACTTCACCCCGCGGAAGGTAAGCACGCCGCTCGCGGCCGGCAAGTGCAACAGCTGCTTAGCCGGGTCGTCCTCGGGCTCGGCCGACATGATCTTGTCCAGCGCCTTCATCGCCACCCGCGTCTGGTTCCACTTGGTGACCATGCCGGCAACCATCGAGAACGGCGCCATCACCCGCCCGACCAGAATCGTGCAGGCCACCAGCGCACCGCTGGTGATCTGGCCCTGGATGATCAGCACGGCGCCGAGCGCCACCAGGGCAATGGTGGTGAGGTTGTTGACGAGTCCCACCAGATTGATGGTGCGATGGGAGAAGAGCCGTGCCCGCAGCGTGGTCTCGGAGTTCTGCACCACCAGTCGCTCCCAGTTCCGCCGCGCCCAGGCCTGCGCATTGATGGCGCGGATGGTGTCGACGGCGCCCGCCATCTCGTACAAGAAGGCCGACTTCTGCGTACCCTCGCGAAAGGTTTGCTCGATCAGCTTGCCGAGCGGCTTTTGCAGCCACAGGCCAATGGCGATCAGGATCGGAATGGCCACCAGCGGCACCAGCACCAGCCAGCCGCCGATCAGCCACATCACGAACAGGAAGATGAAGATGAACGGCGCATCGCCGATGCCGATCAGCGTGATCGACGAGAAAAAGTCGCGGATGGTCTCGAACTCGCGCAGGATGTTGGCCATGGCCCCGGCCGATTGCGGCCGGTCGCGCGTGCGCATCGCCAGCATGTGCGCAAAGATGCGGCTGCCGACCTGCACGTCGAAGCGCCGGCCGGCGGCGTCGACCAGATAGGCGCGCAGCGTGGACAACATCATCTGCACGATGGCCACGATCGCCACCCCGATGGTCAGCGCGATCAGCGATTCATAGGCGTGATTGGGCACGACCCGGTCGTACACCGCCTGGATGAAGAGCGATACCGCCAGCGCCGCGACGTTGATGAAGAAGCCGCCCATCGCCGCACGCACGTAAATCTCGCGATTGGCCCGAAACGGCGCCCAGAACCACTCGCGGCGAGGCGACTGGTCCACCAGCATGCTGCGCTGGTCGAAGTGCAGGGCCGGGCGGACGAACCAGACGACCGAATCCGCCCACTGGCCGACCTGCGCGCGCGGCACCCAGCGCGCCTCCTGCACGCCGTCGGCGACGACGAAGCCGTCGTTTTCGATGCGCAACAACGCCACGGCGCGGCCCTCGGCGTCGCGCACGACGGCCGGCAACTGCGATCGCGTCAGCTGCCCCACGGGCAGCGCCAAGGCATCGGCGATCAGACCGATGCGCCCGACGGCCTCGGCCACGTGGCTGTCGGCGAGTTCGCCATCGATGAGCGGCAACCCGGCCTGCAACGCCTGCGCGGTGCTGGGCTTGCCGAGAAAGCGGGCCACCGCCAAAAGGCAGTCCGTCAGCCCCGCCGCCGGCGGCAACTCCGGTACCGGCGGCGGCGCCGGATCCGTGGGTGCGGTCGGCGCAACAGGATCCTCTTTATCTCCGAACAGGCGCGCCGCCAGCGATCGCGCGATCCGTTCCAGCCCTTTGCCGTAGTTCAACATGCCTGTCCAGGGTTTCCTCAAGACGACCACCGTTCAGCCGACACGGCGCGCAGGTTATCGCAGTGGCGCCACGGGCAACAACCCGCCTGCCGCCGGGACTTGATCGAAGCCAAGCTTTTTCCCTGCCTCCCCCTCGACGCCCGCACGGAAGGCGGCGCATCCATCGCGCCCCACCTAAGTAGTGACCCCAATCGCTGCGGCGAGTTTCGAGCAGCCTGTCTAGGAGCGCGAGCGCGCACTGGTGCCGATTGCGTGAGAATCTCGGCCAGGCTTTCTTGGACACTGCGATGACGTTCGACTACGTGATCGTCGGCGGCGGCTCGGCGGGGTGTGTGCTCGCCGCGCGCCTGGCGGAAGACCCCGGAGTATCGGTTGCGCTGATCGAAGCGGGGGACGCCAACGAGCGCATCCTCAACCGCGTTCCCGTCGGCGCCGCGGTGCACATCGTCAACCGCAACCGCTGCAACTGGGCGTTTGCCACCGTCCCGCAGCGCGAGCTGAACGGCCGCATCGGCTACCAGCCGCGCGGGCGCGGGCTGGGCGGCTCCTCGGCCATCAACGCCATGGTCTACCTGCGCGGCCAGCCGCAGGACTACGACGGCTGGGCCGCCGCAGGCGCGGCGGGCTGGAGTTGGGCCGAGTTGCTGCCGTACTTCAAGCGCAGCGAAAACAACGAGCGCGGTGCGGACGACTGGCACGGCGTGGGCGGACCGCTGAACGTCGCCGACCTGCGCTCGCCGAACGCCTTCGACCGCATTTTCGTCGAAGCCGCGCAGCAGGCGGGTCTGCCGTTCAACTCCGACTTCAACGGCGCCACGCAGGAAGGCGCCGGTCCGTACCAGGTCACGCAAAACAACGGCGAGCGCTGGTCGGCAGCGCGCGCCTATCTCGGCCCGGCCCGCGAGCGGCCGAATCTGGCGCTGCTCACCCAGGCACTGGCGCGGCGGATCGTCTGCGAAGACGGTCGCGCCGTCGCGGTGGAAATCGACCGCGGCGGCAGTGTCGAGCGCGTGCAGGCCGCGCGCGAGGTGATCGTCAGCGCCGGCGCACTGCAATCGCCGCAGTTGTTGCTGCTCTCCGGCATCGGCCCGGCGGCGCACCTGCGCGAAGTCGGCGTGCCGGTCGTGGCCGACGTGCCCGGGGTCGGCGCCAACCTGCAAGACCACCTGGACATCGTCGTCAACCGGCGCGTGGACTCCACCGATCTGCTCGGCCTGTCGCTCACCGGCGGCGCCAAGCTCGTCGGCCAAATCGGTCGCTGGCGGCGCGAGCGGCGCGGCACGCTGACCTCCAACTTTGCCGAGGCCGGCGCCTTTGCCCGCTCCGCGCCGGACGTGGCTCGGCCCGACATCCAGTTGCACTTCGTCGTCGGCATGGTGGACAACCACAACCGCAGCTTCCACCTCGGCCACGGCATGAGCTGCCACGCCTGCGGCCTGCGGCCCGCCAGCCGCGGCAGCGTGCGGCTGGCGAGCGCCGATGCCCGCGCGGCACCGCTGATCGACCCCGGCTTTCTGACCGCCGAAAAAGACATGGACGTGCTAGTGCACGGCTTCAAGCTCGTGCGTCGCATATTTGCGCAGCCGGCCTTCGCCCCCTGGGGCGGCGCCGACACGAGTCGCGAGCTCCACTTCACGGACGTGGCGAGCGACGACGAGATCCGCGCCGCCATCCGCGCGCACGCCGACACGATTTACCACCCGGTCGGCACCTGCAAGATGGGCGACGTGGCGCGCGACCCGCTCGCCGTGGTCGATCCGCAACTGCGCGTGCGCGGCGTCGCGGGGCTGCGGGTGGTGGATGCGTCGGTGATGCCGACGCTCGTTTCCGGCAACACCAATGCGCCGGTGATGGCGATGGCGGAGCGGGCGGCCGAGCTGATCCGCGGCGGCTGAGTGCTCCGTCCGGAGCGCAGACGAAGGGCCGCGCCGCGTGCGGGTTGTCGTTCCGAGCCGAAGGCGAGGAATCTCGACCTTTGCGCACCGGCAAGTTCCTCGCGGCGACCGAGGCGAGCTTCCGCGCCACCGGCCGCTTGACCAACGACGCACTACACCGCAACGAAGCCCACGGCCGCCGTGCGCAGCGTCGCGCGGTCGACGAGGACGAACGCCCCGGTCGCGGTGCAGTCGGTAAAGGGTTCGACCGGCAGCGCGTCCTCGGCTTCCAGTTCCAAGGCGCCGATATCGTTGACAGCAAGCGCGTCCACAGGCCGTGGGCGCAAGGTGTCGAGGTCGAGCCGGGTGCGGATCGCCTGCAAGCGCGCGCGCGTCCAGCGCGTTCCGTGGCGCAGGGCGTAGACGCGCCCCACCACCGGCGTTTCTTCGTCGAGCCAGACAACCGTGGCGACCAGGTTCGCCGCCACTGCCGGCACGGGTGCGCCGACCAGCCAATCGCCGCGACCCAGATCGAGGGCCGCGTCCACAACGACACCGACCGACTGCCCGGCCACGGCCGACGCGACCGACTGCTGGTAGCGCCACAACTGGCGCACGCGCAGCGGCGCGCCGTGCGGCATCGCCACCAGCTCGTCGCCGACCGCCAGGCGGCCGCGTTCGATGCGGCCCCACAGCACCCGCGCGCCATCGGGGTGGCGCGCCACATACTGCACCGGCAGGCGCAGCGCGCCTTCGGCGTCGGCGCCGGCCGCCGGCATCGCCTCCAGTAGCGCAAGCAGGCTCGGGCCGTCGCCTTGCGGCTGCACCACGTTGTCGCCGCGCAGCGCAGAAATGGGCACGATGGACACCGGGGCGAGCCCCGCTTCGGCGCAAAAGCGCTCGACCGCGCCGCGCACGCGTGTAGAGACGGCGTGCGGATCGCCCACGGCGTCGAGCTTGTTGACCGCGAACACCAGCGAAGGCACGCCCACCAGCCGTGCCAGCAGCGCGTGGCGGCGGGTCTGCGGCAGCAGCCGGACCGGCGCGGCCGCGAGGTCGAGCTTGGTGGGATCGACCAGAACGACGGCCGCATCGGCGCCGGCCGCCGCCGTCACCATGTTGCGCGTGTACTGCTCGTGGCCGGGCGCATCGGCCAGCAGGAACTTGCGCCGCGGCGTGGCAAAGCTGCGGTGCGCAACGTCGATGGTGATGCTCTGCGCGCGCTCGGCTTCCAGGCCATCGGTGGCGCGCGCCAGATCGAGCTGCGCCTCGCTCGCCGCCGGCACGCGCAGGGCGGCCAACTGGTCGGCGAGCAGCGCGCCGCAGTCGAGCAGCAGCCGGCCGATCAGCGTGCTCTTGCCGTCGTCGACCGAGCCGGCCACGACCACCCGCAGCGGCCGCATCAAAAGTACCCCTCGCGCTTGCGCCGCTCCATCGACGTATCGGACGTGAGATCGTCCATCCGCGTGGCGCCGCGCTCGCTGACCTGGGCGGCGGCGGTCTCGGCCACGACCTCGTCGGCGTTGGCGGCCAGGCTTTCGACCGGGCAGGTGCAGGCCATGTCGCCGACGGTGCGGAAACGCACCGCCAGCCGCTCGATCCGTTCGCCGGGCAGCGCCGGCGTCACCGGCGTCACCGGTACCAGAAAGCCACGCCGCCGCACCACTTCGCGCACGTGGCTGTAGTACATCGCCGGCACCGGCACCTGCTCGCGGGCGATGTACAGCCACACGTCGAGCTCGGTCCAATTGGACAGCGGAAAGACCCGCATGTGCTCGCCCGCCGCCAGCCGCGTGTTGAAGAGCGTCCACAGCTCCGGCCGCTGCTCGCGCGGACACCAGCGCCCGTGGCGGTCGCGGTGCGAAAAGATGCGCTCCTTGGCGCGGGCCTTTTCCTCGTCGCGACGGGCGCCGCCGATCAACGCGTCCAACCGGTGCTCGGCCACCGCCTCGAGCAAGGTCACCGACTGCTCGGCGTTGCGGCTGGCGAGTGGGTCGCTCAGCCGGACGGTGCCGCGGGCGATCGAGTCCTCGACGCGGGCGACGATCAGCCGCGCCCCCAGTTGCGCCACGCGCGCGTCGCGGAAGGCCAGCACTTCGGGAAAGTTGTGACCGGTGTCCACGTGCAGCAGCGCAAACGGCAGCGGCGCAGGCGCAAAGGCGCGCTCGGCCAGACGCGTCAGCACGCTCGAATCCTTGCCGCCGGAGAACAACAACGCTACCCGCTCGAAGCTCGCCGCCGCCTCGCGCAGGATGTAGACGGCCTCTTCTTCGAGATCGTCGAGATAGTGGGTGTCGAGCGTGGTCACGGCAGGCGCGCGCGGACGAAGGCAATCAGTTCCGCCGCGCAGTCCACGGCGCTGCGGCCGCTGGTGGCGAGGCGCAAGTCGGGCGCCGTCGGCGGTTCGTAAGGATCGTCCAGGCCGGTCATCTGCGTCAGCGTGCCGGCGCGGGCGCGCCGGTACAGGCCCTTCGGGTCGCGCCGCTCGCACTCGGCAAGGGGGGTGTCGACGTGCACTTCCAGCCAGGCGTCGCAGCAAGCGCGAGCGGCGGCGCGCGCATCGCGGTACGGCGAAATCAGCGCGGCAACGGCGACGAAGCCGTCGCGCTCCAGCACGCCCGCGAGCAGCCCCGCCCGGCGCACGTTCTCCGTGCGCGCGGCGCGGTCGAAGCCGGTGCCGGGGAAAAGCAGGCGCAATGCGTCGCCGTCGAGCAGCGCGACGCGCCGGCCGTCGGCTTGCAGCGCCGCGGCCAGATGCTGTGCCAGCGTGGATTTGCCCGCGCCCGACAGTCCGGTCAGCCAGATCACCATGAGGGAAGCGGCGCCCGCAGGCACCAGATGAAGCGCCGCGACATTACGGCTCCGCGAGTTACCGGGCCGCTGAATCTAACAGTGCGGATCACCCCAGCCGCCAGTCCGCCTCGCACTTGCGGCAGCGCACGCGCAGCCAATGCGGCCGCCCGGACTCGGGCGGATCGTCGGCGGCGGTGGACTCCATGCCGGTGACGACGAACTTGCCCCAGGCCTTGCAGTTGGGGCACTCCGCGCCGCCGGCAAAGGCCTCGGCCCGCGCCAGCAGCGCGGTAAAACGCCGCCAGCCGACGTAGGTGACCAAGCCCGCGCCGGCGCTGACCAAGATCAGCAACAGCCAGTAGGTTGGATGGCCGCGCACGGCGTCGAGCGCCTCGAAGCCCGCCAGCAGCAGCACCAGCGCCAGGAACGCGGTGACCAGGTAGGCATGGCTCTCGATCAACTGGCGCTCGTACCAGCGGCGAAAGCCCAGGCGCTGAATATCGGCGGCGGTGCGGTCGGGCGACATGGCGGGGCGATGCTGGCGGCACGCCGCCCGTCCGTCAAGCGCGCATACCGCGTGGCAGAATGACTGCGTGACCACCGCTGTCCGCATCATCGGCATCGACCCCGGCTTGAACCGCACCGGCTGGGGCGTGATCGAGCAACGCGGCCAGCGCCTCGCCTGCGTGGACTACGGGGTGATTCGCGTGCCCGCTGGCGATCTGCCGCAGCGGCTCGGCACCATCGCCCGCGAGCTGGCGCTGGTGATCCAGGCCACCCAGCCCACCTGCGCCAGCGTGGAAAAAGTCTTCGTCAACGTCAACCCGCAGGCCACCCTGCTGCTCGGCCAGGCGCGCGGCGCGGCGATTTGCGCGCTGGTCGGCGCCGGCCTGCCGGTGCACGAGCACACGGCCTTGCAGGTCAAGCAGGCGGTGGTGGGCTACGGCAAGGCGGCCAAGTCGCAGGTGCAGACGATGGTGCAGCGCTTGCTGGCGCTCGCCGACGAGCCGGTCGCGGACGCCGCCGACGCACTCGCCTGCGCAATCTGCCAGGCGCACGCAAGCCCGCTGGCCGCCGCCCGCGCGGCGTTGTCGGCCGGCGCGCGCGGGCGCCGCAGCCGCAGCAGTTGGCGCAGCCTCGGCGCGCAGGTCGCTGCGAGGCGGGCATCGTGATCGGCCGGCTGGCAGGCGTGCTGCTCGCCAAGGAGCCGCCGTCGGTGCTGCTCGACGTCAACGGGGTCGCCTACGAAGTCGACGTGCCGATGTCGAGCTTCTACAACCTGCCGGCGGTGGGCGAGCGCACGGTGCTGCTCACCCACTTGCAGGTGCGCGAAGACGCGCAACAGTTGTTCGGCTTCGGCACCGCCGCCGAGCGCGATGCGTTTCGCCAGTTGCTGAAAATCTCCGGCGTCGGCGCGCGCACCGCCTTGTCGGTGCTGTCCGGCATGAGCGTGGACGAACTGGCACAGGCGGTCGCCGCGCAGGACGCGGCGCGGCTGACGCGCGTGCCCGGCATCGGCAAGAAAACCGCCGAGCGGCTGCTGCTGGAGTTGAAGGACAAGCTCGCACCGGCACTGTCCGCGCGCGCCAGCACCGCGCAGGACGGCGCGGCCGACATCGTGCGGGCGTTGGTGGCCCTCGGCTACTCCGAGCGCGAGGCGGGTTCTCTCGCCAAGGCTGTGCCCGCCGGCACGCCGGTGGCCGAGGGCATCCGGCTGGCGTTGAAGTCGGTGGCACGGGGATGACTCTGCGTCCCCGCTTTTGGTTTGCCCCCTCCCCTTCAAGGGGAGGGTTGGGGTGGGGATGGGTTTCGCCCCGCCGCCGCAAAACCCATCCCCACCCTTGCCCTCCCCTTGAAGGGGAGGGAAACACCGCGCCATGACAGAAGAGCGCGTCGTCTCCGCCCAGCCCGCCTCGCCGGCCGAGGAGGTGGTCGAACGCGCGCTGCGCCCCACGCGCCTGGCCGAGTACGTCGGCCAGATGAAGATCCGCGAGCAAATGGAGATCTTCATCACCGCCGCGCGCAACCGCGGCGAGGCGCTCGATCACCTGCTGCTGTTCGGCCCGCCGGGCCTGGGCAAGACGACGCTGGCGCATATCGTCGCCGCCGAGATGGGTGTCAATCTGCGGCAGACGAGCGGCCCGGTGCTGGAGCGTCCCGGCGATCTGGCCGCGCTGCTCACCAACCTTGAAAAAAACGATGTCCTTTTCATCGACGAAATCCACCGCTTGAGCCCGGTCGTCGAGGAAATCCTCTACCCGGCGCTGGAGGACTTCCAGATCGACATCATGATCGGCGAGGGGCCGGCGGCGCGCTCGATCAAGCTCGATCTGCCGCCCTTCACGCTCGTCGGCGCCACCACCCGCGCCGGCATGCTGACCAATCCGCTGCGCGACCGCTTCGGCATCGTCGCGCGGCTGGAGTTCTATACGGCGGAAGAACTCGCCGCGATCGTGCGCCGCTCGGCCCGGCTGCTCAAAGCGGCGACCGACGACGACGGCGCAGCCGAGATCGCGCGCCGCTCGCGCGGCACACCGCGCATTGCCAACCGCCTGCTGCGGCGGGTACGCGACTTTGCCGAGGTGCGCGCCGGCGGGCGGATCACCGCCGCGGTGGCCGACGCGGCGCTGGCGATGCTGGAGGTCGATGCGCTGGGGCTGGACGTGATGGACCGAAAATTGCTCCACGCAATGATCGAAAAGTTCGGCGGCGGCCCGGTCGGTATCGACAACCTCGCCGCCGCCATCGGCGAGGAGCGCGACACTTTGGAAGACGTGGTGGAACCCTTTTTGATCCAGCAGGGTCTGATGCAGCGCACGCCGCGCGGGCGGGTGGCCTTGCGTAGCGCCTGCGAGCATCTGGGCCTGCCGAGCGCGCCGGCACCGCAGGCGCCGCTTTTCTGACGCGGCGCGGAAAACATCGCACTCGCGGGCCGATCGAAACTCAATACAATGCGCGCTTTTTTGCGCACCCGGTAGCTTCCATGGATTACGCGTATCAGCAGCGCCGGCCGACCCGCCATCTGGTGGGCATCGGCGGGGTGATCCTGCTGCACGTCCTGATCGTCTGGGCGTTGATCAGTGGCCTGGCCCGCAAGGTGGTCGAAGTGGTCAAGGGCCCGATCGAAGTCAAGGTGATCGAAGAGGTCGTGCAGAAGCCCCCGCCACCGCCCGAAGTGCTGCCGCCGCCGCCCAAGATCGCGGCGCCGCCGCCGCCGTTTATCCCGCCGCCGGAAATCAACATCGCCCCACCGCCTGCGGCGCCGACCATCAGCGCCGTAACCCGCGAGGCCCCGCCCGCGCCGCAGGCGCCGGTGATCGCCAGACCGGTCGAAGCGCCGAAGGCCGCGCCGCCCAGAGTGCAGTCCGCCCAAGTGGTCTGCCAGAACTACCGCGAGGTGATGGGATCGATCGTCTACCCGCGCGAAGCGCTGCGCGAGGGCCTCGAAGGCGAAGTGCTGATCGAGTTCACCGTCGGGGCCAACGGCCAGGTTAAGGACGTGGTGATCGCCAAATCGACCAACCGCGTCTTCAACCGCGTGGCGCTGCGTGCCGCCGAGTCGATGAATTGCCAAGGCCAGGGGCACGACATCCGCGTGCAGTTGCCGGTCGGCTTCAAGTTGCAATGATCCGTTTTGTCTCAACCGAGGCGGCTTACCCGGCCGCCGAACCCGGCGCGACCCTGCGTCAGCGCGCGTCCGCGCTTGCCCCAAGAGGAGTTCACCCCATGATTCGTTCGATCCACCACCTGGCGGCGCTCGCCTGTACCGCCCTGATCGCGCTGGCCGCGCCGCTGGCCGTGCAGGCGCAAGACGCGACCAAGTCTGCCCCAACCGCCACCACCACGGTCGCCGTGGCGGAAACCGTTGCCGTCAAGGAAACCGTGGAGAACCCCTACGGCTTCACCGCCATGATCAAGCAGGGCGACATGGTGTCCAAGGGCACGCTTGTCATCCTGCTGATCATGTCGATGGGCAGCTGGTACATCATCTTCGTCAAGCTGTGGGAGCAGCGCAAGCTCGGCAAGCAGGCCCGGTCGCTGCCCAAGAGGTTCTGGACGGCGCCGTCCGTGATCGAGGGCGCCGCGGCGCTCAAGAAGGACAGCGCCTTCCGGTACATCGCCGAAACTGCGCTTGGCGCCATCGACCATCAGGAAGGCACGCTCACCGAAAACATCGACCGCAGCACCTGGGTCACGATGTCGGTGCAGCGCGCGGTGGACGCCGTCAACCTGCGCATGCAGGAGGGCTTGGCGTTCCTCGCCACCGTCGGCTCGACCGCGCCGTTCGTCGGCCTGTTCGGGACGGTCTGGGGCATTCTGCACGCGCTCACCAGCATCGGCATTGCCGGCCAGGCGTCGATCGACAAGGTGGCCGGCCCGGTGGGCGAGGCGCTGATCATGACCGCCATCGGCCTGGCCGTCGCCGTGCCTGCGGTGATCGGCTACAACTGGCTCGTGCGCCGCAACAAGGTGGCGATGGAAGGCGTGCGCACCTTCGGTGCCGACGTGCACGCGGTGCTGATGAGCCGCGGCGACACCGCGCGCTAGCCCGCGACAGCGCCTATCCGCGAACGACGAAACCCGTCCCAGTTACCGAGGAGTACCGCCATGGCCATGCAAGTCGGCGGCAGCGGCGAAGAAGACGAAGCCATCTCGACCATCAACACCACGCCGCTGGTGGATGTGATGCTGGTGTTGCTCATCATTTTCCTCATCACCATCCCGGTGGTCACCCAGGCGATCGCCCTCAAGTTGCCTGCCGAGAGCAACGCGGCCCGCCAAACCAAGCCGGAGAACATCGAACTCTCGGTCACCCGCGACGGCGACGTCTACTGGGGCATGCAACGCATCCAGGACAACGACGAGCTTGTGGCGCGCTTGAAGCAGGTCGCGGTCTTGAACCCGCAGCCTGAGGTGCATATCCGCGGCGACCAGGCCGGGCGCTACGAGTTCGTCGGTCGCGTCGTCTTTGCCGCGCAGCGTGCGGGTATTGCCAAGGTGGGCTTTGTCACGGAGCCCCCCGCCCGCGGCGGTTGATCGGCGCAAGGAGAGTCCCATGGCGATGAACGTAGGCCGCGGCAACCAGGAGGAAGCCGAAGTGATGATCGACATCAACACCACGCCGTTGATCGACGTGATGCTGGTGTTGCTGGTGATGCTGATCATCACGATCCCGATCCAGTTGCACTCGGTCAACCTGAACATGCCGATCGGCAATCCGCCGCCGGTCACCGACAAGCCGGTGGTGATTACGGTGGACGTCGACTTCGACGGCACCATATTCTGGAACGGCGACCGCGTGACCAACCGCGACGACCTCGAAGCGCGCCTGCGCGACGCCGCCGCCCAGCCGGTGCAGCCCGAAGTGCACCTGCGCCCCAACAAGCTCGCCGAGTACAAGGACGTGGCCGCGGTCATGGCCTCCGCGCAGCGGCTCGGCGTGGTCAAGCTCGGGCTGGTGGGCAACGAGCAGTTCGTCAAGTGACGTTGCGGCGAGGCCCAAGTCTTCGACACCTGCTTTAGGCCAGCCCCAGTCACCTTGGCGGGGGCTGAGCCACCCAAAGCGCCGTCGCCAGGTTTTCGCACTTGCCAGCACAGGAGTTACTCCGATGCCCCAGCAAAAGACGCGGGTTTCCGCGCCCCGACTGTGCGCGATCGCGCTGGCCGTTGCCGCCGCTTTGGGCCTCGACCTCTCGCCCAACGTAGGCCCGGGCATCGCGACGGCTTATGCGCAAAGCGACGCCCTTCGGCCCGAAATCGGCAAGCCGCTGCAACAGGCAGCCGAGTTGCTGAAAGCCAACCGCGCCAAGGAAGCGCTCGCCAAAGTGCACGAGGCCGAGGCCGTGCCCAATCGGACGCCGGCCGAGCAACTGACCATCGACCGCATGCGTGGTGCCGCCGCGGCGCGCGCCGGCGAGACCCAGGTCGCGATCAAGTCGTTCGAGGCGACGATGGCCTCCGGGCGAATGAGCGCGCGCGAGCAGACGCAGACCGCCGCGCAGCTCGCCTTTCTGTACTCGCAACTGAAGGACTGGAACAAGACGCGCGACTGGGCCAACCGCGCCAGGCAATTGGGCGACAACTCGGCGGAGATCGACAAGCTGCTCGCCTTTGTCACCGCCCAAAGCGGCGACTGGGCGCAGGTCGCGCGCGACGCGCAGGCGGCCATCGACGCTACCGAAAAAGCCGGAAAGAAGCCCGATGAAGCCGATCTGCTGCGTTTGGCCGACGCCTTGCGCCGCACCGGCAACGCCGCCGGCCAGGCCGCGGCGCTGGAGAAGCTCCTCGCCAACTACCCCAAGCCGGAGTACTGGAACATCGTGCTTGCCCAGTTGCAGAGCCGACCGGGATTCTCGCAGCGGTTTGCGCTCGACGTGTACCGGCTGCGGTTGGCCACGAAGACGCTGACCAAGGCCGAGGACTACGTGGAAATGACGCAACTGGCGCTGCAAGAGCGGCAGGCCGCCGAAGCGAAAAAGGTTGTCGACGAAGGCTTTGCCAACGGCGTTCTGGGCAAGGGCGCCGAGGCCGAACGGCAAAAACGCCTGCAGGCGCTCGCCCACCAGCGCGCCGCGAGCGCCCCCGCCGACCTGAAAATCGCGGAGGCCGAAGCGGCGGACGCAGACGCGCTGGTGCGCATTGGGCTCGCCTACGCGGGGCTAGGCGAGTACGAAAAAGGCATCGCGCTGATCCAGCAGGGCATAAAGAAGGGCGGCCTGCGCCACCCGGAGGATGCACAGTTGGATCTGGGCCTGGCCTACACGCGCGCGGGCGACCGCACCAAGGCGAACCAAGCGTTTGCCGCCGTGAAGGGCAAGGACGGCGCGATGGAGATCGCGCGACTGTGGATCCGTACCGCCAACCAATGACCCCGGCAACCGATATTCGTCTGTTTACCCCCTGGGCGGCCAAAACGAGTCCCGGCCGAGAAGTGCTGCCGAAGTCCGCTCCGCGCGGCTCCGGCGCATACGAACGGCGACCAGTGGATCAAGGCATCTCGGGCACCGCGACAGAAACCTGCAGCTTGACCCTGCTCATTGCGGCGGTCGTCTTGTGCGCGCCGGCCTTAGCTCAGACCGATCCGAGACGCGATGTGCTTGAAGAGATCGTACGCTGCGCCGACACTCTCGATGTTTCCGCCCGATTAAGTTGCTTCGAGTCGGCAGCAGAACGCGCCCGCTCCGCTCTATCCGCTGCTGCCCCCAATGAAGCGGCACCGCTGCCCAACCTGCGCGACGGCTTCGGCTTGGCTCAGCCGGCGGCCCCAGTCACCCGCCCCGAACAGTTTGGCAAACCCCCGGCGCCAACCGAACAACTGCGCAGCATCTCCGCGACAGTCGTCGAGTTTGCGCGGACACCGCGGGGCAAGGCGCTGTTCATCCTCGACAATGGGCAGGTCTGGCGGCAACTCGACGCCGACAGTACCGACCTGTACTACCCGCCGGGCCGCAGCCTCAAGGCAACCATCGAGCGCGGCGCGCTCGGCAGTTACAACCTCTCCGTCGAGGGTCGCAATGCGTCGTTGAAGGTTATCCGGCTGAAGTAGCCCGGTGCCGCTGCGACTCAGGCGGCCGGCGGATCGCGCTGCAACTCGACAACGCACCGTTCCGCCCACCGACGGAACATCGCGTTGAACCAGAACAGGTTCGACACGTCTGTCGCCTCCGAGAAGTTCGTCAGCGTCTGCGCCTCGTCGCGATCTGCCAGTTGAATAGCCGGCACTTCGTTACCGGCAACCCTGACTTCCAGGCGCATCGTCGCCGCGCCGGCGCTTTGATGGACGATGCCGATCTGTATCCCAGGCGCTGGCACGAACGGGGCATCAATGAACAATTCGGTTACGGCCAGCGACAAGCGCAGCACATCTGGCGCCGCGGATGAAACTTCGACGTAACGCCGGGCCGTTAGCACTTGCAGCACGGACTGGCGTAGGCCCAACGCCACGCGCCGTTCGATCCGCTCGATGTCAGAGGAAGAGACCGGCCAACCCACGCCGCGCGTTTGGTTGATCCGCTTACGCCATCCGGTGGAAAACTCGACCCGCGGTGCATCGAGCATCACGCGCCGGTGTTCAGCCAGCGTGATACTTGGCCTCCGATACAGTTGGTCAAACAGCGGCGACTGAACTTCAATCAAGCCCGAAGCGGTTGATTCGAATCCGCCGGTCGGCTTTGCCGCACGCGCCGACGACGCGAGCAGCGCCGCTGCGCCCGCGCACAGCAAACTCCGGCGCGACAGGACTGGGCGGCCGCGGCTCAACCGCCCGCCCAAGAAAAGGCTCAAAGGAAGGCGGGACTCGAAATCCATACGCACATTATGAAAAGCACTCCCTAGAAAGCAAAGCGGCGGGCCGACGCCCGCCGCCGTGACTTGCCAAATCAGTGCGCCTAAAACTTGGCGGTAAGCCCAAGCCAGAGCGACCGTCCAAGATACGAGTAGACCCCCGGAAAGGTATTGCCATTGCCGTTAATGGAAGGGCCGGCGACGTTACTGTTGACCACTGGGGGGTCTTTGTCAAAGAGGTTGTTGATACCGGCCCGCACCGTAAACACCTTGTCGGGGGTCCATGTCAGGGCCAAGTCCCAGTACTGTTGAGAACCGATCTCGCGATCCGGCGGATTGAACGCGCCGGCCAACTGCGGATCGGAACTCGATGAGTCGATCTCGACCGCGCCAATGTAGCGCCAAGTCAGACCGGCGAACACGTTCCACGGCGTATTCCAGCTGAAGCGCAACCAGTTACGCCACTCAGGCGACGGGGACCCGCAGGTCGAACCGTAGTAGCCCGCACAGTCGTACTCCGGGCCGTTGGGCAGCGGCTGCGTCTTGTACGACGCCACCCACGTACTGCGCCACTCGGCGCCCACAGTTCCCCACCCAGACACGGGTTGCGACCAGTTCAAGCCTAAGTCGACCCCGCTGGTGCTAACGCCGCCAAGATTCTGGTTCAGCGCCACCACCTGCCCGCCGCTGTCGGAGACCCACAGCGTGCCGTTGCCATCGCGCTGCACCTGGTCGCAGAACAGCCCCGACTCCAGACACTGATTCAGAATCAAGCTGGGCTGCAAATTGCCGATCACGTCCTTGATGTCGATGCTCCAGTAATCGATCGTCGCGGAGAGCGTCGGCAGAGGCTGAGCGACCAAGCCCAGAGTCCAGGTGTTGGCGGTCTCGGGCTTGAGCGAGGTGTTACCACCTTGCAAGAATGTGTACTGCCCCGCCGGGCTGTTCAGCAGACTCGATCCGTACTGGCTTGCTGGCAAGCCAGTGCGCAGGCATTCCTCCACCGTTGCCGTCGGGTTCGGGCCGCAGGGGTCCGCGTTCAGGTCGAACAGGTTGTTGCCTTGTGCGAGAAACAGTTCGTTGATGTTGGCCGCACGGATCGCGCGCGAATAGGTACCGCGCAGCTTGACCTGGTCGATCGGTGAGTAGTCTCCACCGACCGAGTAGGTGTTGGCCGTCGAACTGCTGCCCGCGCTATTGCTGTAGTCGGAGTAACGGTAACTGCCGGTCAAGTTCATCGACTTGATGCCCGGCAGATCCTCGGCAATCGGCAGCCGGAACTCGATATAAGGCTCCCATACGTCGATGTTGCCGCTGCGGCCGATCGACGCACCCCCCTGGCCGGCGAGATCGCCGGTCGAGAAAGCGGTGTCGGTCAACAACTGCAGCGAGTCGCGCCGCCACTCCAGGCCGCCCGCAAACGCCAAGCCGTTCTTCGCGGTTGGGAGCGTCCAGCCATAAGCTGCACCCAGATCAGAGCTGAGATTCAGGCCCCAGACGGTTTGTGCGGTGTAGCCGCTTTGGAAGCCCGGAGTCTGCAGGTATGCGAGTGCTGCGGAAGTGACGCCGCCCGACTGAAAGATGTTGTACGGGACGCAATTGGGGTCGGTGCCGTTAAGCACCGACCGGCAAACCGGCCGGCCCGTACTGGGGTCGGTCACCACGTCCAGTGCGCGCGCGATCCGCGCGTTGGAAAAGTCGTTCTGGTAGTTCGAGTTGAAGTTGTTCTTCTGGTATTGGCCCCAGACGTTGTAACTCCACTTTTGATCGAATACGTCGCCCTTGGCGCCGAGCACGTAGCGGAAGTTGGAATACTCAATGTTGTCCTGGCGCCCACCGCCTTCGACGTTACGGCGCCCGATAAAAAGATCGGTCGGATCGGCGCCGATACCCAGCGCGCTGATGAAGGACGGCGACAGCAAGGGATTCTCCGTGCTGAGTTGTTGCTGAGACACGAAGATCCCGCTCGGCGCAATCTGCGCCGTGGTCTGATCGTTCATGAAGCCAAACTCGCCATAAACGCGGACCTGCGGAAGCACGTCGTAATGGGCGAACGCGAAGGCAGACCAGGTTTCGCGCGGACGTTGGTAGTAATTGGTAGGCGCAAAGTTGTACTGGTCGGTGGCGTTTGCGAACGGCCGCACATTGCCTTGCGCGTCGGCAATCGTAAAGTTTCGGCCCGTGGTCAAATTAGTGAACCGGCCGGTGGCGGCAGTACCCGATCCGCCGCAGACATAGGGCTGCGCCGGATTGGTGGTCGAATTGATCGCGCACGAGCTGTAGTCGTAGTCGGCTTGGAGGATCGGATCGGTCTTCTGATAGCCGAGAAACATGGTCGCGTTGCCCTTGTTGTCGGCGAAGTTGCTGCCCATGGTCAGACTGATGTTGTTGACGCGACCGCCGAAGGTGATGTCGTCGGGCACCTTGAACTGCGAAGGATTGGTCTGTGCACGCTGGGCGACAATGTCCCCGACAAAGCTGTCCTGCTGGTGATTGTTCCCGCGCAGGTTGTAGTCGATCTGAACCCCTTCAAACCGGTCGTTAAGCACATAGTTGACCACGCCGGCTACCGCGTCGGAACCATAAATCGAAGAGGCACCACCGGTGAGCACGTCCACCCGCTGGATCAGCGACCCAGGAATGAAGTTGATGTTTGGGGCATAACCGCCTTGGAGCGGGCTGCCCGGAGCCATCCGTCGACCATTCAGCAACGTCAGCGTACGAACGGTGCCGATGTTGCGCAGATCGATCGTCCCGGTACCCGTCGCGCCATTGGACTGGGAAGTGTCCTGCACCACGTACACGGACGGCAGCCGCGCGGTGATGTTGACCGTATCGGTCTGGCCGCTGATCGCGATCTCCTTGGCAGTGATCACGCTGACCGGGCTCTCGGACTCGGTCTCGATCCGCAGAATGCGGGAGCCGGTGACTTCAACGCGCTCAAGCTTCTCGGGCTGCGCGGCGGCTTGTGGCTGCTGCTGCGCAGCCGCCGGGCCGACCACCAGCAATGCACTGGCCAGCCCTCCAAAGGCGAGTGCGAGCCCGCCTGCGATCGGTTTGGTTCTGAACATTGGAATACCCCCAGGTGGTAAATCGACGATGATCCAAATCCCCTGCCAGCCGATGAAGGCGTCCGCGCTGAAGCGACTTCCTTAATCGGCTGCAAGTACGGCGATTAAAGCGGTCAGTCCGCGTCGAGCGCAACTCAAAGGGGCAAGGCACCGACAGAATTCGGCGTGCACGTTGCTTTTGTGTGACAGCCTGTAACGGGGAGTCCGAATCCGCAACAGTGCGTGAGGCGAGCCGTCGGGCCGGCCGCCGCGGGCGCGCCTGCGATGCGCTGCGCCGCGATCGACGGTGGCGAGACCGCCTACTGCGGCAGCTATCGGCCGCGCGGCACGGCAGCGAGCAGGGTTCGCGTGTAGTCCGCCTGCGGCGCGCCCAGTACCCGCTGCGCCGGACCCGCTTCGACGATCCGCCCCCCCTGCATCACCGCAATCTCGTCGGCGAGGTACTCGACGACGCCGAAGTTGTGGGTGATGAAGAGGTAGGCCACGCCGAGCTCGTCTTGAAGCTCGCGCAGCAGGTTGAGGATCTGCGCCTGCACCGATACGTCGAGCGCGCTGGTGGGCTCGTCGCAGACGATCAGCCGCGGCTCGACCGCCAACGCGCGGGCGATGGCCAGCCGCTGGCGCTGGCCGCCGGAGAACTCGTGCGGGTGTTTGCTGAGGGCGTCGCGGCGCAGGCCGACGCGGTCGATCAGCGTGGCGATGCGGCGGGTGCGCTCGGCGGCTTCCAGTTCGGGGCGCAGCGCGGCCAATCCTTCTTCGAGGATTTCGGCCACGCGCAGCCGCGGGTTGAGCGAGGCAAACGGGTCTTGGAAGACAATCTGCATATGCTGGCGCGCGGCGCGCAGAGCCTCGCCGTGCAGGCGGTGCAGCGGGCGGCCGTCCAGCAACGCCTCGCCTTGCACGTGCGCGCTGCCGTGCAGAAGTTGCAGCAGCGCCTTGCCGGTGGTGGTCTTGCCGCAGCCGGATTCGCCCACCAGCGCCAGGGTGCGACCGACGTGCAGCGAGAAGGAGATGCCGTCCACGGCCTTTACGTAGCCGGTGGCGCGCTTGAGCAGGCCGCTGCGGATCGGGAACCAGACGCGGTAGTCGCGGAGTTCGAGCAGCGGCGTTTCGGACGCGTCGGTTTCTGCCTGCTCCCACCCCTTTCCCAGCGAGGGGAAGGTGGGGACAGGGATGGGTTCTTGGGCCGCTAAACCCATCCCCACCCCCGCCCTCCCCTTGAAGAGGAGGGAGTTCGCACTCGCGTCGGGCGGGTCGTACCGATCGATAGCGAGCAGACACCGCACCGCCCGCCCGTCATCCGACGCGACCAATTCCGGTGCCTCGCTGCGGCAGCGCTCGATCACCCGCGGACAGCGCTCGGCAAAGCGACAACCTACGAACTCCTGGTCCAGCGCCGGCACGGTGCCGCCAATGGCCGCGAGCGCGCGACCGCGGTGCGCAGTGGCGGGCAGTGCATCGAGCAGCAGGCGCGCATAGGGGTGCCGCGGGCGCGCGAGGAACTCCGCGGCCGGTGCGATCTCGACGATCTGGCCCGCGTACATCAGCGCCACGCGCTGCGCCATCTCGGCCACGATGCCCAGGTCGTGCGTGATTAGCAGAAGCGCCATCCCCTGCTCGCGTTGCAGGTCGCGCAGCAGGTCGAGAATCTGCTTCTGGATCGTCACGTCCAGCGCGGTGGTCGGCTCGTCGGCCAGCAGCACGTCGGGTCGCGCGGCGAGCGCGATGGCGATCATCACGCGCTGCTTCTGTCCGCCGGACAACTGGAACGGATAGCCGTCGATCCGCCGCTCGGGTTCGGGCAGGCCGACCCGCCGGAGCCAGTCGAGCGCCTGCGCGCGCGCCGCCTTGCCGCGCAGCGGCGTGTGCAGCTCGATCGCCTCGACGATCTGGTCGCCCACCCGCAGCACAGGGTTCAGGCTCGTGCCCGGCTCCTGGAAAATCATGCCGATGCGCCGGCCGCGCACTTCGCGCATGCGCGCTTCGGGCAGTTGCACGAGGTCGGTATCGTCCAGTCGAACTGCACCGCGTTCCACGCGACCGTTGTCCGGCAGCAGCCGCAGGATCGAGGCGGCCGTCATCGACTTGCCGCAACCGGATTCGCCCACCAACGCGAAGGTCTCGCCGCGGCCGATTGCGAGCGTCAACGCCTCCACCACGCGCACGAGACCGCGCTCGGTGTCGAGCACGGTGTGCAGATTGTCGAGCGCGATGGCCGGCGCGTTCATGACCGAGCGGGACGGCGCAGCCACCGTCGCGGCCGAAACACCCGCGAACGCGGGTCGAAGGCTTCGCGCACGGCGTCGGCAAAGAGATTGGCCGACAGCACCAGCGCGAACATGAAAGCAAAGGCCGTGGCGAGCGTCCACCAGATGGCGGGTTCGCGGGCGAGTTCGAAGCGCGAGGTGGAGATCAGCGTGCCAAAGCTCGCCATCGCCGGGTCGACCCCGACGCCGACGTAGGACAGGATCGCCTCGGCCAGCACCAGAGTGGAAAACGCGATCACCGTCTGGATCAGCACGATGTGCGTCAGGTTGGGCAGGATGTGTCGCCGCAAGATGCGCGCACCGCGCACGCCAAAGGCCTGCGCCGCCTGCACGTATTCCATCTCGGCGAGCTTCATCGTCTCGCCGCGCACCAGGCGGCACAGTTCGGTCCAGCTGGACAGGCCGAGAATCACGCAAAGGAAAAACAACCGCGCGTCGGTGCGCTGTGCGGACGTCTGGAACAACTCCGCGTTGTTGTCGATAAACAATTGCAGGATCAGCACCGCCGCGGCGATCAGCAGCACATACGGGATCGAGTTGATCACCGTGTAGACGTACTGCACCGTCGCGTCGACCCAGCCGCGCAGGTAGCCGGCGGCCAGCCCGAGCCCGACCGCGAAGGGCAGCGTGACCAGTGTCGTCATGGTGCCGATCACGAGCGCGGTGCGGATGCTCTTCAGCGCAACCACCAGCAGGCCGTTGCCGACGCGGTCGGTGCCGAAGACGTGATAGTTGAGCGACAGCACCGCGCAGGCACCGGTCGCCACCAGCAGCAGCGCCAGCGTGACCAGCACCGCACGCAGCGGCATCTCGGTGTTGCCGCGGGCGATGTCGCCCCAGGCCGCGCGCGGCGACAACGCGTGCCGGCGCGCGTAGGCGCGCGCCACCGCGAACGCGAGCGCCGCCGCGAGCGCCAGCCCGGCCAGTGCACCGGCCGCGGCGCGCGCCAGCACGTCGGGCAGCCATTGCCGTTCGGGGTCGGTCAGGTGGGCGCCGCCGTAGCGCAGCCGCGGGTAGTCGCGCACGACCTGGCCGTCGCGCTCGACCGCTTCTTTCTGAAAGCCACGCCACGCGAGCGGCGCGGAGTAGCTGTTCTCGGCGCCGTAGGTGAGCCGGGTCAACGCCAGATCCAGCACCGACTTTGTGACCGGCGACCAGGCCGCCTCGGCCTCGGCGGTGGCCGGCAGGCGGACGCGAAAGTGCAGCGAGTCGAGCAGCCCGACCAGCACGAACGCCGCCAGCACCGTTGCCGATACCGCACCCACCGGCTGCCGCAGCGCCAGCCGCCAGTTGGCGCGCGCCAACGGCGCGCGGCGCAGGTGGCGCACGTAGAAGACGACGGCCAGCAGCAGCAGGAGTACCACCGCATCGGTCCAGAGCAGGACGGGTTTGAAGGGCATCGCCGCGTCACCCCAACCGTATCCGCGGATCGGCCCACGCATAGGCGAGATCGTTGAGCAGAAACGCCACCACGTAGACGAACGAGCCGAAGAACACCATCGCCCGCACGATGCCGAAGTCCTGCTGGGTGATGCCCTCGATCGTGAACATGCCCAGCCCCGGAATCGCAAAGAAGGTCTCGGTCACGATGGCGCCGACGAACAGCACCGGCAGCAGCAGGCTTGCCTGCGTGATGATCGGGATCAGCGCGTTGCGCAGCACATGGCGGCCGAGTACGGCGCCTTCGGCCAGACCCTTGGCGCGCGCGGTGCGCACGTAGTCCTTGCCGAGCTCTTCGATGAAGAGCGCGCGGAACAGCCGCGCATCCGGCCCCAGCCGCGCCAGCACCAGCACCAGCACCGGCAGCAGCAGGGACGAGAACATCCCCGGCCCCGGCGCGTAGCCGGAGATCGGCGCCAGCTGCAAGACTTTGGCGAACACGAACTGGCCGACGATGATGAAGAAAAGCGACGAGATCGACATCAGCGCTGCCAGCAGCACCACGCCCCAGAAGTCCAGCCCCGTGCCGCGGAACAGCGTGAAGCCGAGTGCCGCCGCCACCGACACCCCGAGGGTGAGGAAGAACACCGGCAGCGCCACCGCCGCCGACACCGGCAGCCTCTCGGCGAGTTCCTGGCCGATGTTGCGGCCTTCGTTGGTGGAGCCGAAGTCGAACCGCAGCAGCCGCGCGGTGTTGGCGTAAAAGACGGTATCGGTGAGCTTGGCCCGGCCCGGTGCGGCGACATTGAAGTACAGCGGCCGGTCGAAGCCGCGCTCCGCCTTCCAGCGGTCTACGGCCTCCTGCGTGACCCGCTTGCCGCCCAACTGCGCGCGCGCCATGTTGTCCGGCGAGTTGACGGAGAAGAACAGCGCGAACGAGACCAGGTTCACGCCGGCCAGTACCAGCAGCGCGTACAGCAGGCGGCGGAGGAGGAAGGAGGTCATGCGGGCGACGGGACTGCGTCGGCGAGCATGGTGCCGCACCGCCCCCACCCCCGCCCTCCCCCGCAGGCGGGGGAGGGCGATAACCCCCTCCCCTGGGAAGCGGTGAAGGGTTGGGGTGGGGGCGCTGAGCGCAACCTGCTGGAGTGCAATCGCATTTTTATCGAGGCGTCGCCGCCACCACCCCCGCAGCCGTCGCCGCGTCGCGCCGCTTGAGGATGCGCCAGCCGAATACCACGGGCGGGATCAGCAGCAACCCGAACGGCGCAAGCGGCAACCAGCGCGGGCGGTTCCACTCTTCGATCTTCTGCCAGCGCGTGGCGTAGTCGAGCCGCAGGTACTGGATGTTGTTCTTGGCAAGCAGCGTCGGCTTGTAGTTGTGCAGCCAGCCCTGGTGCAGGTAGGTGCTGGCCGGAAAGACGCCGAACATCCACGGCGCATCGTCGCGCACGATGCGCACCATCTGGTCGATCAGTTGCTGCCGCTCTGGCCCGTCCGGCAGGTCGCGCATCCGCTCGAACAGGCGGTCGTACTCGGGGTTTTCATAGTTGGCGGTGTTCTCGCCCTGGTTCTTGACCTTCGATTGAGGGCCATACAGCAGGAAAAGGAAGTTTTCCGGGTCGGGATAATCCGCCAGCCAGCCCCAGAAGAACAGTTGGTGCGCGCCCTTCAACATGCGCTCCTGAAAGCGGTTGTAGTCGGCCGCGCGTATCTCCAGTTGCACGCCGAGCTTGGCGGCTTGCTTGACCTGCCAGTCCAGCCGGGCCTGATAGGCGGGCCCCAGCCCATTGCTGTCGTAGTACAGCACCAGCGGCTTGCCGGTCGCGGCGTCGCGCCCGTCCGGGTAACCGGCTTCGGTAAGCAGTTTCTTCGCTTCGTCGAGCGAGCGGCGCTCGGCGCGGCCATCGACCCAGCGGTGGGTGATCGGGTTCACGCCCTCCGCACCGTCGCGGTAACCGAACAGCGTCGGCGGCAGCGGGCTCATCGCGACCTGGGTGCCGGTGCCGTAGATGTCGGTGAAGACCTCGGCATGGTCTTCCCAGTCCGTGGCGATCGAGATCGCCTGCCGCAGCTTGCGGCGCCGCTCGTCCTCGTCCGGCGTCTTGCCGTGTCCCACTACCGGGTCGAGCATGTTGAAGCCCATGTACCAACTGTTGGCCTCGTTGACGATCGGCACGCGGAAGCCGCGTTCGCGGATCAACGCGGCGCGGCCGGTGCCGTCCTTGACCTCGCGGTCCACCCGCGTACCGCTGTCGTTGCGCTCGATGTCCGGAGCGTCGTAATAGCCTTGCAGGAACTTGGTGTCAGTGGTGTTGCGCTCTTTCTCCAGCGTGGACACCACCTTGTCGATGAACGGCAACCGCCGGCCGGCATCGGCGAGCAGGTCGGCCTCGCGGTCGCCGGGGTTGCCGTCGGCCGGATAGCGTTCGTCGCGGAAGTTGGGGTTGCGCTCCATCACGTAGCGGGTCGGCCCCTGCTCGGTCAGCATGTAGGCGCCCGTCCCTACCGGCCAGGTGTTCAGCGTCAGGCCACGCGCGGTCATGCCGCGCTGCGCGTAGAACTTGTCCGCCTCCCACGGCACCGGCGCGAAGAAGGTCATCGCCAGCCAGTACTTGAACTGCGGGTACTTGCCGTTCAGGCGGATCTCGAAGGTGGTGTCGTCCAGCGCCCGCGCGCCGGGGAACTCGACTTCGCGCAGATCGCGCCACGGCAGCCAGGTTTCGCGCGGGTCGCGCTCGGCGAGCGCCGCGTCGCGCTCGCGCGTCAGCTGTTCGCGCAGCTCTTTCAGGCCGATCACGTGGTGCGACAGCAGCTCGTACAGCGGCAGCGGCGACGGCACCCAGGGGCTTGCCTGCCGCTTGATCTGGTAGACGTAGTCGTCGGCGCGCAGCGGGCGCGTGGTCTGCGCGGCGGCGGCGAGCGGGAAGTCCGCCGGCGAGTTCTTGTGCGCGATCTGCCCGGGCGGCAGATCGTGGTAGAGGTACCGCCCCTGCGCGTCACGCGCAAAGGCCGGGTGCGGCTGGTAGACGATGCCGGGCTTCAGGTGAATCCTGTAGACGGCCTGCGCCACCTGTTCGCTCGACACATCGTCGGGCAGGCGACGGCCGGCGGCGTCGTAGTAGACCGGTTGCGGCACCTCGACCGCGGTGCGTCCTTCGAGCTGGTAGGGGCGCTTCAGGTAGTGGTATTGCAGTGGCGGCTCGTAGATCGAGTACATCCACGGCGTCTCGTTGTTGTTGTACGAGCGCGCCGGGTCGAGGTATTTGGGCTGCTCCTGAAACGAAGTGAACAGCACATTGCCGCGGTATTCGTCCGGCGGATTGGGTGCGTTGAGCACGCGGTCGCAGCCGGTGGCGGCGAACACGAGCGCGGCGGCGACCGCAACATGCAGGAATCGGTGAGAAGTCACGCGAGCCACGCGATGAGGCGCCCGGCGGCAACGAAAGGCGCGGATTGTAGGAGGCAGACCGCGCGATAGACTCGGTTCCGTGTCTTCGATTCACTCTTCCGCTGCTCCCCTCTTCCGCTGGCCGCTGCGCGTCTACTACGAAGACACCGACGCCGGCGGTGTTGTGTACTACGCCAACTACCTTAAGTTCTTTGAACGCTGCCGCACCGAGTGGCTGCGCTTGATCGGCGTGGACCAGAGCACGCTGGCGGCTGAGCACGGCCTGATGTTCGTCGTCGTGCGGGCGGAGATCGACTACAAGCGCCCGGCGCGGCTGGACGATCTGCTGGAAGCCAACATGCACGTGGCGAAGCTCGCGCGGGTGTCCTTCGAGTTCACGCAAAATCTGACGCGCGGCGCCGAACTGTTGGCCGCGCTGCGCGTCAAAGTGGCTTGCGTGGACAGCCGCACGCTCGCCCCCAAGCCGCTGCCCGATGTGATCGCCGCCCCCTTGAAAGCCTTCGCCCGATGACCGCCGCCGCCGACCTGTCGATCCTCAAACTCGTCACCCAGGCCACCCTGGTGGTGCAGATCGTGATGGCGCTGCTGCTGGCGGTGTCGCTCGCCTCGTGGACGGCGATCTTCTCCAAGTTCTTCGCGCTGCGGCGTGCGCGCGCGGAGACCGAGGGCTTCGAGCGCCAGTTCTGGGGCGGCACGGAACTCGCGCAGATGTACGCGCAGGCCACCAACAACCGGCGCAAGACCGGCGCGCTGGAGCGCATCTTCGAGGCGGGGATGACCGAGTTCCTCAAGCTGCGCGGCAAGGGCGACGTGCAGGCCACGCTCGACGGCGCGCGCCGCGCGATGCGTGCCTCCTACCAGCGCGAGATGGACGTGCTGGAGTCGCGGCTGTCCTTCCTCGCGTCGGTGGGGTCGGTGTCGCCCTACGTGGGCTTGTTCGGCACCGTGTGGGGGATCATGCATGCCTTCACCGGGCTGGCGAGCCTGGAGCAGGCCACACTCGCCAGCGTGGCGCCCGGCATTGCCGAGGCGCTGATCGCCACCGCGATCGGCCTTTTTGCCGCGATCCCGGCGGTGGTCGCTTACAACCGTTACGCGCACGAGATCGACCGGCTGGCCAACCGCTTCGAGAGCTTTATCGAAGAGTTCTCGAACATCCTGCAAAGGCAGCGCTAACCCATGGCGCTGCTCGCCCGCCGCAGCCCCGGCCGCCGCGCACGGCGGATGCTGGCCGACATCAACGTCGTGCCGTACATCGACGTGATGCTGGTGCTGGTGGTGATCCTGATGGTCTCCGCCCCTTTCGTGAACCCGAGCCTCGTCAATCTGCCGTCGGTGGGCAAGTCCTCGCGCGCGCCGGACAAGCCGCTGGAGGTGACGATCAAGCGGGACGGCGCGGTGTCGCTGCGCGCCGGCGGGCGCGAGCTGGCGAGCGACCTGCCCGGCACGCTGGCTGAGATCAAGGCGCGGCAGAAAGCCAGCCCGCAAAACCCGCCGCCGGTGGTGATCGCCGCCGACAAAGACCTGCGCTACGAGCAGGTCATGCAGGTGATGAGCACGCTGCAGAAGGAGAACGTCGCGCGGGTCGGGCTGGCGGTGCGGCAGGAGTAAGCCGGGGCATGTCGGCAGTCGCCACCCTGCCCAAGCGCCCGCCGCGGGCGGGCGAACGGCTGCCGGCGTCCTTCGGCTTGTCGCTGGCGATGCACTTGCTGCTTTTTGCGGCGCTGGCCTTTGTCGTGCGCTGGAACGTCGAGCCGCAGGGCATGGTGGTGGCCGAACTCTGGGGCTTGCCGGCCAGCGTCGAGCCGCAGCCGGCTCCGCCTGCGCCGCCGGTGGCGGTGCCCGAACCCGAACCCGCTCCTGCCGCCGAGGTGAAGCCCGCGCCGGCCAAGCCCGAAGTGGACATCGCGCTGGCGCAGGAGAAGAAGCGCCGTGCAGCGGAAGAGGACGCGCGCCGCGAAGCCGAGAACCAACGAAAGGCCGTGGAGGCCGCACGCGCCAAGGCCGAGGCAGAGAAAAAGCGCGCCGCGGAAGCGGAGAAACAGCGCCAGGCGGCCGCACAGCGCGAGCAGGAAAAGCGCTTGGCCGCGCAGGCCGCCGAGTTCCGCAAGCAGATCGAGGCGCGCACGCAGGCGCAAGCCGGCGGCAGCGGCGCGCCGGGGCCGGAAGCACGCGGCGCGCGCGGCAGCGGGGATACCGCTTATGCAGGTGCGGTGAAGGCTTGCATCCTTCCACACATCGCGTTCGCGGTGCCGGATACCGTGAAGCACGGCCAGTACAAGGCGGAGTTTGTTGTCAGCCTCCTCCCGTCGCGTGAGCAGATCGGCTCGCCTCGCCTTGTGAAGCCCAGCGGGCTAGCCGGCTTCGACAGTGCGGTCGAGCGCGCGATCCGCCGCTGCGATCCGTTCCCGCCGAAGAAAGACGGTAGTCGCATGGAACGCGAGATCACCGTAGTGTTCGATCCGGTGGATGCGCGCTGACCTCCTCCCCCTTCTAGGGAGAGGTTGGGAGGGGGATGGGTTACGGCTGCCGCGGTGAAACCCATCCCCACCCCGCCCTCCCCCTCAAAGGGGAGGGAGCAAGAGGAGGGAACCTTCCGCGCCGCGCGCGGTCACCCTGCTTCATATAATCCTTCTCAGATGCAGCGACGCACCCTCCTCCAGGCGCTCGGCACCGCGGGCGCCCTCTCCGCCGTACCGCCGCTCGCCCGCGCCCAGTTGCGGGTCGAAATCTCCGGCGTCGGCAGCCAGCAGTTTCCGATCGCCATCGCGCCCTTCGTGCGCGAGGGCAACCCGCCACAGGATGTGGATGCCATCGTCCGCGCCGACCTTGCTCGCAGCGGGATGTTTCGGCTGATCGATGCCGGCACTGCGCCGCTACCCGACAACCCGGCACCGGATCTGGCCGCCTGGCGCGCGCGCGGCGCGGACGCATTGGCGATGGGCACGGTCGCGCGGCTGGCCGACGGCAACTACGACGTGCGCTTCCGCCTGTTCGACACGGTCGCCACCAAGCAGGTCGAAGGGCTGTCTTACGTGGTGCCGGCGGCCGACCTGCGCACGGTCGCGCACAAGATCGCCGACCGCATCTACGAAAAACTCACCGGTGTGCCCGGCGTGTTTGCCACCCGCATCGTCTACGTGGCGCAGTTGTCGCCCACCGCCTTCGAGTTGCAGATTGCCGATGCCGACGGCGTCAACCCGCAGGCGGCGTTGCGCTCGCGCGAGCCGATCATCTCGCCCGCCTGGTCGTGGGACGGCACGCGGCTCGCCTACGTCAGCTTCGAGTCGCGCAAGCCGGTCGTCTATGTGCACACGCTCGCAACCGGGCAGCGGCGTGCGCTGGCGAACTTCCAGGGCAGCAACAGCGCACCGGCCTGGGCGCCGGACGGCCGCACACTGGCGGTGGCGCTCACCCTGACCGGCAACACGCAGATCTATCTGATCGACGCCAACGGCGGCACGCCCAGCCGCGTGACTCGCACCGCCGGCATCGACACCGAACCGGCTTTCGCGCCCGACGGCAAGACGCTGTACTTCACTTCCGACCGCGGCGGCGGCCCGCAGATCTACCGCGTAGCGCTGCCGGGCGGCGAGCCGCAGCGGGTCACCTTCAACGGCGACTACAACGTGAGCGCGCGGCCGAGTCCGGACGGCAAGCTGCTGACCTACGTCGGCCGCCGCGAAGGCCGCTTCCGCGTGCAGGTGCTCGACCTGGCCAGCGGGCAGGAAACGACGATCAGCGACACCGGGCGCGACGAGTCGCCGAGCTTTGCCCCCAACGGCCGGCAGGTGCTGTATGCGACTGAGCTTGGCGGCCGCGGCGTGCTCGCCACTGCCGCCATCGACGGCCGCGTGCGCACGCGGCTGGCCGGTCCGCAGGGCGACGTGCGCGAACCGGCCTGGGGCCCCTTCCTCAAGTAAAGGAGACGACGATGATCAACCGCACCCTTGCAACGATCGCCACCGCGCTGCTGCTGGCCGCCTGCTCCAGCGTCCCGCTGGACGAACAGAAAGGCGTGCCGATCGACGACAAGAGCAAGCCCGCCGCTGGTGCTACGACCGATCCCGCCGCGCAGACCGGCGCGGTCAAGACGGTCGACGCCACCGGCCAGCAGACCAAGAGCGACGACCCGACCACCGGCCTGCTCGCCCGGCGCAGCATCTACTTCGAGTTCGATCAGTTCACGGTGCCCGAGCAGTACAAGCCGCTGCTGGAGGCGCACGCCAAATACCTGGGGGCCAACCGCGCGCGGCGGATCGTGGTCGAGGGCAACACCGACGAGCGCGGCAGCCGCGAGTACAACCTGGCACTCGGCCAAAAGCGGGCCGAGGCGGTCAAGCGCGCCCTGCTGCTGCTCGGCGTGACCGAAGTGCAGATCGAGACCGTGAGCTTCGGCGAAGAGAAGCCCAAGGCCCAGGGCAGCACCGAAGAAGCCTGGGCCGAAAACCGGCGCGCCGACATCGTCTACAAGTGAGCGCGACGATGCTTCGCCTGCTGGCCGCCCCGCTCGCGCTGCTGACCCTGCTGGCGCTGCCCCCCGCATCCGCCCAGCTGTTGAGCGACAACGAGGCGCGCAAGGCGATCCTCGATCTGCGCACCAAGCTCGCCGACCTGGAGGCGCGGGACGTCAAGCTGAGCGAGCGCATCGAACGGCTGGAGGCGGCCAATCGCGCGCAGCTGGAGTTGTCGATCCAGGTCGATACGCTCAAGCAAGACCTGGCCCGCCTGCGCGGGCAGATCGAACTGCTGAACAACGAGGTGGCCACGCTGCAAAAGCGCAACCGCGATCTGTACGCCGACCTCGAAACGCGGCTGAAGAAGATGGAACCGCAGAGCGTCACGGTCGACGGACGCACCGGCAACGTCGCCCCGGCCGAGCAGGCCGCCTACGACAACGCGCTGGCGCGCTTCCGCGCCAACGACTTCAACGGCGCGGCGCCGGCGTTCAAGAGCTTCCTGAGCCAGTACCCGAATTCCGTCTACGGTCCGAGCGCGCAGTACTGGCTCGGCAGCGCCTACTACGCCGCGCGCGACCACAAGGCGGCGATCGCCACCTATCTGGCGCTGGTGGACGGCTACCCCGACTCCCCGCGCGCCCCCGACGCACTGCTCGCCGTGGCAGCGAGCCAGATGGAGTTGAAGGACAAGCGCGCCGCCAACGCGACCTTGAGCCGCATCATCCGCAACTATCCCGACAGCGAGGCCGCCAAGGCCGCGCGCGAGCGGTTGCCGGCGACGAAGTAACGTTGTCCGCCGGCACGCTATCGTTGCGTGCCGAAGGCGAGGAATCCCGGTTTGCGTTGCGCGGAGATTCCTCGCTGCGCTCGGAACGACGTACTGAGGAGCGACAGGCCGCGTGAGCCCGCCTCCGCCGTTCGCAGGGTGAGAAACTCGCACCCATGGACGCGGCCGAGCTTGCCCGCCCGACCCATCTGGTGCTCGCCGCCACGTTCGCACTGGCCTTCGTCTTCGGTGCGGTCGAGCGCAAGACCAACTTCTGCACGATGGGCACCATCGCCGATCTGGCGATCTTCGGCGACGGCACGCGGCTGCGCCAATGGGCGCTGGCGGCGCGCGGTGAACGAGCGGCTGTCCCGCACTTTCCAGTGCCGCAGCGGCGCGCAGACTTTCTTCCGCAACTCGCAGTGCCTGAACTGCCAAGGCCCGCTCGGCTATTGGGCGGACGAACGGCAACTGGTGGCACTCGACCCCGGCACAGCGGGCGACACCTGGCAGGCCGAAGGCGCCGCACCGCCGGCGAAGTTCTGCGCCAATCGCGACACTCCTGCCGGCTGCAACTGGCTGCTGGCGGACCACGAAGCGCATGCGTACTGCATCGCCTGTGGCCTGAACCACGCCATTCCGCTGGCGAGCGACCCCGACAACGCCCGCTGCTGGGGGTTGATCGAAGTCGCCAAGCGGCGGCTCGTCTCGCAACTGCTGGCGCTCGGCCTGCCGGTGCGCTCGAAAGTCGCCGACGACCCCGAGCACGGCCTCGCCTTCGAGTTCCTGCGCTCGCCGCCCGACGGGCCGCGCGTGCTGACCGGGCACGCCAACGGGCTGATCACGCTCAACATCGAAGAAGCCGACGACGCGCGGCGCGAAGCGATCCGCCACGCGCTGCGCGAGCCGTACCGCACGCTGCTCGGGCATTTTCGCCACGAAGTCGGCCACTATTACTGGGACCGGCTGGTGCGCGACGGGCCCTGGCTGGAGCCGTTCCGCGCGCTCTTCGGCGACGAGCGCGCCGACTATGCGGAGGCGCTCAAGCGCAACTACGAACAAGGCCCGCCGGCGGACTGGGCCGACCGCCACATCAGCGCCTACACCGCGACCCACCCTTGGGAAGACTGGGCCGAGACCTGGGCACGCTACCTGCACGTGGCCAACAGCCTCGGCACCGCGTTGGGCTTTGGCCTGGACGGCGCCGGTCTCGAAAGCGACATCAAGCCGTTCACCCGCGCAAATCTGTACGCGCCCGACCACCCCGGCGCCGCGCGCTTCCAGGATCTGCGCAACGGCTGAATCGAGATGACCATGGTGTTGAACGAGCTGGCGCGCAGCCTGGGCCAGCACGACTTTTATCCGTTCGTGCTGTCGCGCCCGGCGGTGGCCAAGCGGCACTTCGTGCATCTGGTGGTCGAGGGCGCGCACCCCGCGCCCGCCGTTTGACCGCCCCCGCCGCGCCCCGGATAATCGCGCCCTCTTTGCACGCGGCGGGTCGTTAGCTCAGTCGGTAGAGCAGCGGACTTTTAATCCGTTGGTCGCAGGTTCGAATCCTGCACGACCCACCATAAAACGTCGGTGACAGCGGTCGCCCGATTGGCCGGGCACCGCCCGGCACGGCTCGAAACCTCACACCGCCTTGCGGAAGTTCCCCTCGGGTGGCGGCCCGCAGCGCGCGACCATCAGCACCAGCGCGTCGAGCGAAAGCTAGCCGATCCGCCCGCGCAGCAGCGCATCGATTCACCGTTGCGTCGTCCCGAATTGGCGCGCGGCCTTGGCCTGCGTGAGTCCGTTCGCCTTGACGAAGCGTTCGACCCGGGTCATTAACTCACTGCGCAGGCACAGGTTGTGCGCTTCACCCGCGTCGAACCCAAGGGCCGCGATTCCTCACACCCCCGCCCCCACATACGCCCGCTCGCGTATCCACTTGGTCGCGATCCACTTCTCGCCGCGCACGACCGGGCTGCCGCCGTGCAGGGTGCGCTCGTCGAGGCGGCCGTCTTCGGCCAGATAGGCGAAGAAGGTGGCGTTGCCTTGGCGCGGCAGTACGTCCAGGCCCACGGTGGGGAAGATCGTGGCGCCACCGGCTTCCACGTCGTTGAGATAAATCACCACCGTTGCCACCCGTTGGCCGCCCTGCTGGAGCACGGCCTCGTTGCCGGGCAGCGCGGGGTCGAAGTAGTCGTGGTGCGGCTTGTACTCGCCGCCGGGCAAGTAGTGCAGGATTTGCAGCGGCTCGCCGTTTTCGACCGGGTAGCCCGACAGGTCGGCGAGGCGCTGCTCGATGCGACGGATCAACTCGTTCTCGCCGCGGCGAAAGTGCCCGCCGCGGCTGGTGCGGTCGGGGTGCTCGTCGTAGGCGCCGGTGTCGGGGTTGACGACGGTGGAGCGCCGCAAGCGCGCCTGCGCCAGCGCGACCATCTGCGCGCACTCGTCATCGGACAGCAGGCCGCCCAGCAACAGCACGCGCGGGGCGTCGAGCTTGAAGAGCAGTTGCACCGGGCGGTCGGCGGTGCGCAGGGTGTTGCCGTCGTCGGCCATCAAGGCCACGGCGGGTGAGGCGCTGGGCGTCGGTACCGGCGCCGGCGCAAAGCGTGCGGCGGCCTTGTGCCACGCAAGGGCCGCCTGTGCGGCGCTGCGCGCATAGCCGGGCTTGTGACCGGCCGCCGTCAGCGCGCGCACCAGCGCGGCTTCGTCGGCGCCGGTGGCGATGGTCTGCGCCAGCCACTGGCGCAGGTCGGCGGGCAGAGTGTCGTAGCGCATGCGACAAGCGTAGCGTGGGCCGGCGGGACTCAGGCTTTTCCCGACAGCTGCGGGCGCGTGCTCGCTTATAGTGCCGCGGTCGCTCAGCCGTACTTTGCGCGTCGGTGACGAGCCCTCACCCCCGGCCCCTCTCCCGCTGATGCGGGCGAGGGGGAGAAAACCTGCCACCCGTGACCGCCCTCGCCTCTGCGCACGCCGGCCCGCTGGACCGCTTGCTGCGGCTCTTTGCCGACGTGCATCCCGGCGAGGGCGGCCGCCTGCTGCTGCTGGCGCTGAACCTGTTTTTGCTGCTCGCCGCCTACTACGTGATGAAGCCGGTGCGCGAGGTGCTGATCCTCGCCGCACCGGGCGGCGCGGAACTGAAGAGCTACGCCTACGGCGCGCAGGCGCTGTTGCTGCTCGGGCTGGTGCCGGCGTACAGCGCGCTCGCCACGCGGCTGCCGCGGCGCCGGCTGATCAACGTGGTGAGCGCCTTCTTCATCCTCTGTCTGCCTGTGTTTTATCTGCTGGCGCGGGCGCAGGCGCCGATCGGCCTGGTGTTCTTTCTGTGGATCGGCGTCTTCAGCCTGATGGTGGTCGCGCAGTTCTGGGCTTACGCCAACGATGTTTACACACCGGACGCCGGCAAGCGGCTCTTTGCGACGATCGCCTTCGGCGCTTCGGCCGGCGCGGTGGCGGGCGCGTGGATTTCCGGCCACCTGATCGACGTGCTCGGCGTCAATGAACTGCTGCTCGCCGCGGCGGCGATCCTCGCAGCGAGCCAGTTGCTCTTCAACCTGATCGACCTGCGCGGCAGCGAGCCGACGGCCGGCGCCACGCGCAAGGCGGATGTCGCCATCGGCGGCGATGGCGCCTTCGCACTGCTGCTGCGCAGCCGCTATCTGCTGCTGATGGCAGCGCTGATGCTGCTGCTCAACTGGGTCAACTCGGCGGGCGAATACATCCTGTCGGCGGTCGTCACCCACACCGCGGATGCCGAGATCGCCGCCGGCACGCTCGCCGCCGGCGACCGCGGACACTTTATCGGCGCGTTTTTCTCCGAGTACTTTCAGCTCGTCAACGTGATCGGCATGCTGCTGCAACTGTTCGTCGTCGCGCGGCTGGTGCAGTGGGTCGGCGTGCCGGTGGCGCTGTGCGTGCTGCCGGTCATTGCGCTCGGCAGCTACGCGGTAGCCGCGCTGCTGCCGTCGCTGGCGATCCTGCGCTGGGTCAAGACCGCGGAGAATTCGGTCGACTACTCGCTGATGAACACCGTGCGCCAGATGCTGTTTCTGCCCACCACGCGCGAGGAGAAGTTCAAGGTCAAGCAGGTCATCGACAGCCTGGTCGTGCGCGCGGGCGACGTGCTGTCCGCGCTCACCGTGTACGTCGGTACGACGTTCTTCGCGCTCGGCGTGGCGGGCTTTGCCTGGATCAACGTTTTGCTGGTGCTGCTGTGGCTGACGCTGGCGGTGGCCACCGGTATCGAGTTTCGGCGGCGCAGCGCGGCGGTGCAGAAGTGAACACGCCCGCCGCTTCCCTGCCCCAGCGCCGCGGCTGGCCGCAACTCAGTCTGTCCACGCAGATCCTGATCGGCCTGGCGCTCGGCGTGGTGCTGGGCGTGGTGGTCGGCGAGCCGATCGCGGTCTTGCAGCCGGTCGCCGACATCTACATCCGGCTGGTGCAGATGACGGTGCTGCCCTATCTGGTGGTGACACTGATCGTGGCATTGGGCGAACTCGACGCCGCCCGCGCGCGGCAACTCGCACTCGCCGGCGGCGCGCTGCTGCTGCTCTTCTGGGCGCTGACGCTGGCCGTGATCGGTCTGCTGCCGCTGGCATTGCCGCACATCGAAAGCGCCTCTTTCTTCAGCCACGCGCTGACCGAACCGCGCCAGACCCTGTCGCTGATCGACACCTACTTCGCGGCCAACCCGTTCAACGCGCTCGCCAACACGGTGGTGCCGGCGGTGGTGCTGTTCTCCTGCGCGATCGGCGTGGCGCTGATCGGTCTGCCGCGCAAGCGCGCGCTGCTGGCCGGGCTGCGCACGCTGGAGCAGGCCATCGTGCGCGTCACGCAGTTCGTGATCCGCACCACGCCGATCGGCGTCTTGGCTATCGCCGCGGTGGCGGCCGGCACGCTCGACCTCGACACCCTGCAACGGCTGCAAGCCTATTTCCTGCTTTTTGCCGCCGGCGCCCTGCTGCTCGCCTTCGTGGTGCTGCCGCTCGTCGTCACGGCACTTACGCCGCTGCGTTACCGCGAAGTGGTGAGCGTGGCCGGCGATGCGCTGCTCACCGCCTTTGTCGCCAACAGCGTCTTCATCGTGCTGCCGATCCTGGTCGAGCGGATGCGCGAACTGCTGCGTCAACGCCAACTCGCCTCGCCGACGACGGATTCCACCATCGAGGTGCTGGTGCCGCTCGCCTTTGTCTTCCCCAACGCCGGCAAGCTGTTCACGCTGCTCTTCGTGCCCTACGCGGCCTGGCTGGCGGGCGATGCGTTGACCGCACCGGGCTACGCCACGCTGTTCGGCGCCGGGGTGTTTGCGTACTTCGCCAAGGCGCAGGTGGCGCTGCCTTTCCTGATGGATCTGGTCGGTGTGCCGCACGATTATTTTCAGCTCTACATCCCGACCACCATCCTGACCGGCAAGTTCGACTCGATGCTCTCGGCGGCGGCCCTGGTGGCCTTTGGCCTGCTGGGCGCGGCGGCGGCTGGCGGGTTTCTGCGCATCGTGCCCGGCCGCGTACTGCGCGCGGCCGCGTTGATCGTCGCCGCCACCGTCGTGACCGTGCTCGGCATGCGTGTGCTGCTCGCCGCCACACTGGACACCGAGTACCGCAAGGGCGAGGCGCTCGCCAACATGCACGCGCCGCGCGGGCCGCTGCCGGTGGTCGTGCGCGACGGCCCGCCGCCGCCGGATACCGGCCCCGGTACCGCTTTCGAGCGCATCCGCGAGCGCGGCTCGCTGCGCGTGGGATACGTGCAGAACCGGCCGCCCTTTGCCTTTCGCAACCGCGCCGGCGAACTCGTCGGCATGGATGTCGAACTGGCCGGCCTGCTGGCGCGGGATCTGGGTGTCGCGCATCTGGAGTTCGTAGGCGGCGAATGGGACGAGGTCGTCCCGCTGCTGCTCGACGACCGCATCGATGTGCTGGTGAGCGTGCCTTACGTGCGGCGCCTGCTGCCGCTGGTGCATTACTCGCGGCCCTACCTGGACGGCGTGATCGGCTTTGCCGTGCCCGACGGCCGGCGCCACGAGTTCTCCACGCTGGCCGCGCTGCGGCGTGGCGGGCCGCTGATCCTCGGCCTGCGCAGCGACGACGCCGCGCTGCGCGAGGAACTGCGCGCCGCGCTGCCCGGCGTGGACATCGGCTTCACCTTGGTTGCCGCGCCGAGCGACTTTTTCGAGGGGCGGCGGCCGGAGGTCGATGCGCTGGCGATGCTGGCGCAGGAGGCGGCGGCGATGTCGCTGCTCTACCCGCAGTACTCGGTGGCCGTATTGCAGCCCAACCCGCCGGCGGTGCCGGTGGGCTTTGCCGTGCGCAAGGGCCACGCCGAGCTCGGCGCCTTTATCGACAACTGGCTGGAGATTCAGAAAGCCTCCGGCACCGTGCGTCGCGCGCACGACTACTGGGTGCTGGGCCGTGGCGCCGAGCCGCCGCCGCGCCGCTGGTCGGTGTTGCGCGACGTGTTCGGTTGGCAGGGTGGGCGTGGGGTGGCCGATGGCGGCCGGGATGATCGTAGGGATTGACGGGAGGTTGACGTGTTTGGATTTCTTGCTGAGCAAGTTTGCGCGGTGGACTTCGTGGGTTGCGGTCTTCCCTCACCCCAACCCCTCTCCCGGGGGGGCGGAGCCGGGGTTTCGCAAAGCGATAGCTTTGCGCCGACGAAGCGACGCGCGCCTGCCCGCGCGCGGCTACGGGGCCTAAACAACCCTCTCCCCCCGGGAGAGGGTGGCGCGAAGCGCCCGGTGAGGGAAGACCGCGACTTGCGAAGTGAGGCGCAAGCCAAGTGCTCGATCTCATTCTCCCTTCGCGTGCTGTGCGCAGCCTTTCTCGCCCTGCTCGCCACTACAGCAGCAGCCACCTCGCCTGCTGCGTCGCCCGAAGCCCGCTACCGCGCCTGGATCGCCGAGATGAAGGTATCCCCGCGCGGCCCCTTCGCGGCGATCAAATGGTTCTGCAAGGACGGCCGCGTGCTGCCGCCCAACGACTTTGCCTGCGCCAAGCGCGGCACCGGCTGGCAGCACGGGCAGTGGAGCGACCGCACGCTGGAGCTTCGCGGCAAGGGCTATCTGATCGCAACAGTGCTGGCCGGCATGGACGTGCAAAGTGCGGTCGCCGCGCCCGGATTTGCCGACGACTACGCGCAGTGGCTCGTCGAGCGCTATCTGATCGCCACCGACAACGGCTGGATCATGCGGCGCGCGCAGTTCTATCGCGGCGCGATCCAGGAGGAAGACGAACGCGAGTTCGGCCGCGCGCTGCTGGTGGCGATGGCCGCGCAGCCCGAGTGGATCGAACGCCGCTATCTGGCCTTGCGCACCGGCGTGCGGCTGCTGCCGCACGGCGCGGACAACGCCTCGGCGCAAAAAGTGCGGCAGCAAGCCGCGGCGCTGGCCGAGCGCGATGCGGGCTTCGCGCCGCTGCGGGTGAAGATCCACGGCAGCCCGGCCGCGGCCGACGCCGCCGCCGTGCGCGATTACGCAGCGCGCGTCCAGGACCCGGCACTGGCGGCTGCGGCCAAGGAACTCGCCGCCGCCATCGACGCGCTGTACGCGCCGACCCCGCTCGACCAGCAACTGGACCGCGCCGCGCAGGCGCTGCCCGTGCCGGCGGTGCAGCAAACGCTGCGCGAGGCGCGCACCGCCTGGCTCAAGGACAAGGGGGCGGCCAACCGCTTCCTCACCAGCGCGTGGCTGTTGGCCGATCTGCGCGATGCGCTGCCCAAGCTGCCGCAGGCCAGTGCGCGGTTGCGCGTGCTCGACCTGTCGCTGGCGGTGGAGGCCGAGCACTTCCGCGCCGCCTCCGAGTTGCGCGCCGCCACTGAGCGCGTGCCGCGCGCCACCGACATCGCGCTGCTCGGCGGCGCGGTCGACGCGGCCTACGGCGCCGGCATGGTCAACGGGCGCGAGCGCGCGGCGCTGCGCGAATCGCTCGGCAAGCTGAAGGTCGAGCAGATCGCGCTTGGCGACTATCTGCGCGAGCTGCGCTATCTGGGTCTGGTGCCGGGCTGGGGCACGCAGGCGCTCGCGCTGCACTTTGGCGAGGCGATGACCAAGCTGGGCGAGATCGAGCCGCTGGCGCATGGCTTTGGCCAGGACCAGTTGCGCGGCAGCCCGCTCTTTTTCTACTCGCAGACGCTGGACCTGCTGGCGCGCGACGCCAACCGCGCCGCCGGCGTGCAACACAAACTCTTTGGCGCCGAGCGCGGCACGGGCTTCAATGCGCTCAATCCGGGCTTGGCGCGCGGCGTGCTGCACGCGGCGCCCGAGATGCGGCGCGTGGGCGATTTCAAGCCCGACGGCATTTACCTGTTGCCCGAGACGGTGTCCGAACTGCCGCCGGTCGCCGGCATCCTGACCGCCGGGGCGGGCAACCCGATCTCGCACGTGCAACTGCTGGCGCGCAATTTGGGCATTCCCAACGTGGCAGTGGACGAGTCGCTGCTGCCCGAACTGCGCAAGCACGACGGCGAGCGCATCGTGCTGGCGGTCAGCGCGGCCGGCCGGGTGGAGATCGCGCCCGACGGCCCGCAATGGGACGCGGCCTTCGGCACGCAAAAGACCGCCGCCGCCGACGTGGTGTTCGAGGTCGATCTGAAGAAGCTCGACCTCAGTCAACGCGACTTCATCAGCCTCGACAAGCTGCGCGCGACGGATTCCGGCCGCATCGTCGGGCCGAAGGCGGCCAAGTTGGGCGAGTTGAAATCGCATTTTCCCGACCGCGTGGCGCCGGGGGTGGCGATCCCCTTCGGCCTGTACAAGCAGGCCGTGCTCGATAAGCCCTACCGCGACGGCAAGCGCACGGTGTATCAGTGGATGGTCGATAGCTTTCGCCAGCTTGAATCGCTGCCGCCCGGTTCGCCCCAGGCCGCGGCGGCTGGGGAAAAGCTGCGCGCCGAGATTTACTCGATCGTCGTCAGCACCGACCCCGGCCCCGAGTTCCGCCGCCGGCTGCGCGAGGCGATGGCGCGCGAGTTCGGCGCCGACTTTTCGGGCGGCGTATTCGTCCGCTCCGACACCAATGCCGAAGACCTGCCCGGCTTTACCGGCGCGGGGATGAACCTGACGGTGTTCAACGTGGTGGGCTTCGACAACATCGTCCGCGCGCTCAACGAAGTCTGGGCCTCGCCCTACACGCCGCGCGCCTGGGCCTGGCGGCAGGCGCATATGAAGGGGCCCGAGCATCTGTACCCTGCCGTGCTGCTGCTGCGCACGGTGCCGTCCGAAATCTCCGGTGTGATGATCACGCAGGACGTGGACACGGGCGATGCCGGCGTGCTGTCGGTGGCCGTCAACGAGGGTGTGGGCGGCGCGGTCGAAGGACAAGCCGCGGAGTCGGTGCGCATCGCGCGCGCCACCGGCAGCATGCGGCTGATGGCCAGTGCCACCACGCCGCGCAAGATGGTGCCCTCGCCCAAGGGCGGCATCGACCGGCTGCCGGTGAGCGGCGCCGAGACGCTGCTCAAGCCCGGCGAGGCGCGGCAGTTGATCGAGTTTGCAGATGCAATCCCGCGCCAGTTTCCGCAACTCGGCGAGGACGGTAAGCCGGTGGCGGCCGACGTGGAGTTTGGTTTCGTCGGCGGCAGAATGTGGTTGTTGCAGATCCGACCGTTTAACGAGAGTCGCGCGGCGCGCGCCTCGGCCTACTTGCAGCAGATGGACCGCGCGCTCGCCGCCAACCTTAACAAGACCGTCGACTTGCGGGAGAGTGCGCGATGAAGCCTCGACACGATGCAGACTCCTCCCCCTTCGAGGGGGAGGCTGGGAGGGGGATGGGTGGTAAGGAGACCCGCCGCTTAACAAGCACATCCCTCACAACCCATCCCCACCCCTGCCCTCCCCTTGAAGGGGAGGGAGAAAGAACTGGGCAGTCGCGCTGTTGGATAACGCAGACCCTCTGCACGCTGTTGCTTGGTGCTGCAACAGGCATCGCCACCGCCTACCCTCTCGACGGCTACGACTCCACCGCCATCCGCCGGCTGGAAGGCGGTCGCCTCGCACAAAGCGGGCAGATCGCCGACGGCAAGCAGCCGCCCGGCGCTTTGCTCAACACTACGCAGGTCGACCTGCGTCTGCTCGGCAAGACCTTCGACCTGCCGCCGCCGGACGCGGCGTTCTCGCGCGAGATCGCCTCGGTGCTGACCGGCGACATGGATGCCTACGGGCTGGCGGTGCTGGACCTGTCCGACCCCAAGCGCCCGCGCTACGCCGAGCACCGCGCCGATCACAAGCAGAACGTCGGCAGCGTGGGCAAGCTGGTGGTGGCACTCGCCTTCTTCCAGGCGCTGGCCGACGCCTACCCGAACGACGTCGAAGCGCGCCGCAAGCTGCTCAAGACCACGGTCGTCACGGCCGACGAGTTCTCGCAGTCCGATCACCATACGGTGCGCCTGTACGACCCCGCCACCCGCACGCTGACCCGGCGCGCGGTGCGCATCGGCGACAAGGCGACTCTGTACGAGTGGCTCGACTGGATGCTCTCACCCAGTTCCAACTCCGCCGCCGGCATGATGATGCGCGAGGCGATGCTGCTCAAGCGCTTCGGCAAGAGCTACCCGCGGCCGGAAGCGGAGATCAAGGCGTTTTTCGCACAGACGCCGAAGAGCGAACTGACGGCGCTCTATGAGCAAACGTTCGTCGCGCCGATCACCGCCAACGGCTTGAACATCGACCAACTGCGGCAAGGCAGCTTCTTCACCGCCGGCGGCAAGCAGCGCGTGCCGGGCGCCGGCGACAGCTACGGCACCGCGCGCGAGCTGATGCGCTACCTGCTGCGGCTGGAGCAGGGCCGCCTCGTGGACGAGTTTTCCAGCCTGGAGATCAAGCGCCTGCTGTACGTGACCGAGCGGCGCATCCGCTACGCGTCGTCGCCGGCGCTGACGGGTGCTGCGGTGTACTTCAAATCGGGTTCGCTGTTCGAATGCGCGAAGGAAGCCGGCTTCGTCTGCAAGCCCTACGCCGGCAACGTGAAGAACTACATGAACTCGGCCACCATCGTCGAGGCGCCAGCGGGAACCACCAAGCTCTTCTACATGAGCACGCTGGTCACCAACATCTTGCGCAAGAACTCGGCGGCCGAGCATCAGGCGCTCGCCACGCGATTGCATCGCAAGCTGGAAGCCACTTCCAGTGATTGAGATTTCGCTAAATGATTGACGAACCCTCACCCCCAGCCCTTCTCCCGTTGATGCGGGCGAGGAGAGCAAACCCTCTGCCTCATCAGCGGGGCGGAAGCAGGGTTTCGCAAAGCGCCAGCTTTGCGCCGCTGCAGCGACGCGCGCCTGCCAGCGCGCGGCTGCGGAATGCGCCGAAGGCGCCGGGTGAGGGGGCACTGGCTGTAAGGCACTTATTCCATTTCCACTTCATTTGGACAATGAAGGCACGTCATTCCCGCGACAGCGGGAATCCAGTGTCGTTCGCGAAAGTCGCTGGGTTCCCGCTTTCGCGGGAACGACGACATTGCCCCGATGATCGCGAAATGGAATTACCGGATTTTCAGTAAGGGGTGGAGCGGATCGTGTTGCGCGCTTGGCTCACCGCCCTCGCCCTCGCGCTCGCCGGCTGCGCCACGCCGCTGCCGCAAGACCTGCCGCGCGGCGCGCCGGGCACGGCGCTGGCGCCGCAACCGAGTGGGCCGCTGGCGCAGGTGGAGGCGGCCTTGCACGCGCGGGCCGGTGCCGAGCAATCCGGCTTCATCCTGCTCGACCGCAACGACGAGGGCCTGCGCTGGCGGCTGACGCTGATCGACTCGGCGCGGCACTCGCTCGACCTGCAGTACTACGCGTGGTGGGGCGACGAGGCCGGCGCGCTGCTCATCGAGCGCGTGGTGCAGGCGGCCGAGCGCGGAGTCAACGTGCGGCTGCTGCTGGACGATCTGAACACCATTCTCCAAGACGCTGCCCACCCGCGGCTGCGCGACCGCGCCGCCGCGCTGCTCGATGCGCATCCGAACATCGAACTGCGCCTGTTCAACCCCTGGCGCGAGCGTGAACTGGCGGGCCGGGCGCTGGAGCTCGCCGGCAACCTCGACCGCGTCAACCAGCGGATGCACAACAAGCTGATGGTCGCCGACAACCGTGTGGCGATCCTGGGCGGGCGCAACATCGGTAACGAGTACTTCGGGCTGTCGCCCGACTTCAACTTCCGCGACCTCGACGTGCTGGGCGTCGGCCCGGTGGCGCGCCAGGCCTCGGGCGTGTTCGACCGCTTCTGGAACAGCGGCTGGGTGGTGCCGGCGGCAGCGCTCGGCATCCCCACCACGGCGGCCGAGGGCAGCGCGGAATTCGCCGCGCTCCGCGCCCGGCTGGCCGCCGCACCGGCGCTGGCAGGCTTTGCGCGCGAGCCGGCCGACTGGAGCGCCGCACTCGCCGCGCTGCCCGCGCAATTGCAGCCCGGCACGAGCAGCGTGCCGTCGGACACGCCGGACGCCGACGCCGTCAACCACCACATGCCGGCGACGATCCGCGAGCTGATCGGCAGCGCGCAAAGCGAGGTGCTGATCGTCAACGCCTACATCATCCCCGGCCCGCACGCCGTGGAGCGCATGCGCCAGCAGACCGCGCGCGGCGTGCGCATCCGGATGCTGACCAACTCGCTCGCCTCGCACGACGTGCCGGCCGTCAACAGCCACTACAAGCCTTGGCGCAAACCGCTGCTGGAGGCAGGGATCGAGTTGTACGAGGCGCGCGCCGACGCCGCTATCCGCGCCACCGTGGCCGACACCGCGCCGGTGCGCTCCGAGTTCATGGGCCTGCACGTCAAGGCCATCGTGGTCGACCGGCAGCGCGTCTTCATCGGCTCGATGAACCTCGATCCGCGCTCCTGGGGCATCAACAGCGAGATGGGTGTCGTGATCGACAGCCCCGGTCTGGCGGCGCAACTGGGGGCGATCATGGAGCGCGACATGCAGCCCGAGAACGCCTGGCAGGTCACGCTCGCGCCCGACGGCAGCCTGCGCTGGCGCGCGGGCGAAGTGGAGTTGACGAGTCAGCCCGCGCGCAACTTCTGGCAGCGGGTCGAAGATGTCATTTTCATGGCCTTCCCGCGCGACCTGTATTGAGCGTCGACGGGGCGTGATTGCCGCGACGCATCGTGCGTTGGCTGTCCCGCGCGCGGCAGCGTCACACGCAACATCGCGACCCCAGCCTCATTGCATCCCCACCGTGGCCTCGATGCGGAAAAAATGCAGCGCGCGCCGCTCGGCCTCGTCGCGGCCGCCGCGCCGCTCCACGCTGGTCAGGTCGTAGTCGGCGCGCGCGGCGATCACCGCGCGGCAGACCATGTAATTGCGTACCCGCGGGTCGTTGATCCGGTCCAACTGATTGTTGATCGAGTCGATGAAACGCGCCCGCTCGCGGAATAGCGCAATGGTCTCCTCCAGGCTCTCGGCCTGGCGAGCACGCAACTGCGCGCTGCACACCGGCAGCGGCGCGCCCTGGCAGGCCGCCGGGCTGCGCATGTTGCGTACCGCCGGCACGGTGTCGGCAAAGTCGCGGTACAGGCCGTCGAGCGTTTCCAGCAGCGCGTCCTGGTAACGCAGGCCGCTTTCGTACTGGCCTTGCAGGCAGGGCGCGCACCATTCGCCCAGGCCCTGCACCAGCCAATCCACCAGCGTGCCGCGGGCGTCGCGCTGGTGCTTGACGACCAGCAGCTCGCTCTCCTCCAGCGCGGCTGCCGAATAGCCGGTGTCGGTGCAGGTCGCCGCCTCCCAGGCGCGCAGCAGTTCGAGGTCGTCTTGCGGCGTTGCGCCGAGATTGGGCAGGATCTCGGCGTGCACTTGCAGCCGCTGCGCCGGCGCGTCGTAGGCGAAGCGGATCCGCCGGTAGGCGAGCGGCCAGTCCGACAGCGAATTGACGTTCAACTCCAGCAGCGGACGCGAACCGACGGTGTGCCGGGCCCAGAAGCCGCGGTGCGTATGGGCGGAGATGTAGACGAGCGGATGATCGAGTGTGGCCATCAGCGCGCCGAGCCGCACCTGCGACCCGAAGGACAGCGAGTTCCAGTTATGGTGCCCGGCAAAGACCACGATGTCGCCGGCACGCCGGGCCTCTTCGATCCACGCTGCGGCGGCGCGCAGTTGATCGCCGCGCACATGGCCGATGCTGCCGGGGCTGATCTCGCGCACCGCGTCGAGCGAACCCACGATCGCATCGACCTGATTGGTGTCCAGGCCGACGATCGTCACCCGGCGCGGCGCCCCCGGCGCCGCCGGCGGCCGCAGCTTCTGCACCACAAAGGAATTGGCGTACGAGGTCTCGTCGGCGAGGCGGGCCTCGATGCCGGCCAGGAAACCCTCCGGATCCGGGTTGCGCCAGGACAGGCGCGCCTCGCCGCGCATCGGTGCCGGCGGCAGGCCCGCATAGACCCGCGGGTAGGCCGCCAGATAGCTCAGGTAGGTAGCCAGAAAGGTGCGCCGGTCCACCGCGCTTTCGCGCGGGTTGTGCATGCCGCCTTGGCCGCCGTCGTCGGCGCCGCGCACGCAGCCGCGGTACCAGGCATGGCCGCTGTCTTCGAGCGCCTCGGCGATCACCGGCGAATTGAAGATGCCGAACATCAGACCGTCGTGATTGCCCGGCAGCAGGGCGCCGGGCTGGCGTGCCGCCGCGAACACCGCTGCCATCCGTGCCAACTCGGAACGGCAGGACATGTCGAGCAGATCGCCGAGGTGGACGAAGGGATCGTCGGTGTTATTGACGATCACCCATTCGAGAATGCGCCGCCCGAAGAGAGGTTGCTCCGGCGGGCGCTGTGCGACCTCGACATAGGCGTCCACCGCGCCGTCGTTGTTGTGCAGAGGAAAGCCGGTGACCTCGTGCTCCTGCGAATCGCCAAAAGCGATGAAGGGCCGGGTCAGCAGCACGTAGCCGCCGGGCGGATCGGGCGGCGGCGGAACCGGCTTGACGAACTGCGCGCAACCGGCAACGAGCAACGCGGTTACCGCCAGAAACGGCACGCCCATAAACCAAGAACCGCGGCTCATCGTGGGTTTCCTGGACGCCAATTCAGTCCTTGGCGCGCACGATAGCGCGGCTTGCGCTGCGGGGCCGCGCGCGCCACCCGTCGCGGGCGGCCCCGCAGCGGCGCTCAGCGCCGCGCCGTGGTCTTCTTCGCAGTCTTCTTGGCGACGGCCTTCTTGGCCGGCTTCGTGGCGGCGGCGATCTTGCGCTCGACCGCTTTTTCGACCGCGACGGCCTTCTTCGTCACCTTGCGCACCGACTTTTTCACCGCCGCCGACAGCGAGTTCCAGGCGCCTTGGGCATCGTCTTTCAGTTGCTCGAGGCGATTCTCGCCCGCGCGCCCGGCGCGCTTGAGCTTGGCCTTCGCGGTCTTGAGCCCGCGTTCCATTTCGCGGGTGCGCTTTTCCAAATCGATGCGCGCATCGGACGCCGCCACCTTGGCGCGCGCCTTGGTCGAGGCGAGCTTCGCCTTTGCGAGTCCCAACTCCGCTTCGATCTTGCCTTTCAGTGCCGCTTTGCTTGCCATGGAGAAAATCCTTCTAAAAAACGGTTGTTCCGAATCACGCCTTCTTGAGCAGACCGACCACGAACAGCAGCACGACCGCGCCAACGGTGGCCGTCACCAGCGAGCCGATCAAGCCCGCACCGCTCAAGCCGAGCAGCCCGAACAGGAAACCGCCGATGAGCGAGCCGACGATGCCGACCACGATATTGCCCAGCAGTCCGAAGCCGCCGCCGCGCATCAGCTTGCCGGCGATCCAGCCCGCCAACGCACCGATGACCAGAAATGCCAACCAACCCATGCCTTCCATGACTGTCCTCCTTAACAAAGAAAGCGGGCTGCTCCGAATGCGCCGCAGCCCGCCCAGTCGCGCCGCTCCAGAAGCCTACTTCGCTTTGTAGCTGAACTTCTGTCCCGCGACGACGGCCTGGTACATCAAGCCACCCTTGGCCACCGTATAGGTCGCCATGCCCTTGTGATACTTGCCCACCGCGGCGGCATTGTTCTTGCCGCCGCTGGCGGTAGCCGACGAGCCGGTCGTGCTTGCCGCGCCGCCGACGGCGGCGGTAATCGCCACGGCCTGCGCCTCGGCGCTGAACTCGAAGTTGCCCTTGGTGAATTGCTTCAGCGCACGCTCGTCTTCAAAGAGGATGATCTGGCTGAACGCCTCGGCGCCTAGTTGCCAGCCCACCGAGGCCTGCGTCATCGAGGTGTCGCCGATGTACTTGCCTTTCTCGTAGACGCGGCCCTTGCCGAAGGCGCCGCCCACTCCGACCCCGGCCTTGCCGATGGTCGGAAACACGGCGTAGCCGTAAGCCTTGGAGATCATCGGCCCGCTTTCGACGGCCTTCTTGAAGACGTCGACGGTGTTCTGGAACTCGTCCGCAAAAGCGGGCGTCGCGGTCAGCGCCAGCAGCGGCACCGCGAGAATCGACAACAAACGCTTGATCATGACTTCGACCTTTCCGTGAAGATGCGGCCGGGCTGCTGCCGCGGGTTGCGGGAAAACTCAGAACTCGATCGTCTTGTCCAGCCGCAGCACCCAGCCCGCCTCGCCGTGGCCGAGCTTGTACTGCAACTGACGCATCTTGCCGGTGGGCGCGGCGGGGTCGCCGCCCTTGCCGTAGAGCGGGAAGCGCCGCACGAAGGTGGACTCGACCACGGCCATCTCGTCACCGCCGCGAAAACCGGCGGCAGCCCCCGAGTGCGTTTCCAGTTCCGGCAGCGCGATCCACGACAGCGACTTGCGATTGTTGGCGGCCAGCGCCACCAGCGACATCCGCGGCTGCGGGCCGGGGCCGCGCACGTAGACGTAAATTTCCGGCGAGCGATCGACGTTCAGATCGGCGATGTCGGCGCCGGTCACCACGCCGGCCACGTCCATCTGGAACGGGCTGTTGTCGATCTGTAGCCCGGTCGGAACGATGCGCACCGCATTGCCGCTGGCGCGGTTCGGGCTCGTCACCTGGAAGCGGATGCCGTGCAACTCGAAGCTCTGGTCGAAGGGCGTTGCGATGGCCGACGCGGCCGGCGTGGCCGCGCCGATCAGCGACACGGCGAGCGAGTAGTCGGTGGACTCGCCGCGGCGCGCGGCCGCGCGCATCAGGTACACGCGCAACCGGTACTCCCCGTCGGCGGGCAGGCGGGTTTCGTACCGGTTGGGCTGCGCGGCGCTGGAGCCGACGAAGAGCGCCTCCTCCGACCCCGGCGGCAGCACGTTGAAGTAGGCCATCCGGTTGCTCGGCTTGAAGGTCACGGCCAGCATCTGCCCCGCGCGTCCGCGCACCAGGTAGTCCACATCCTGGTCGCCCTTCAGATGCCCCTTGACGGTGACGGTCGAGGCGCCGGCCGGGAATTGGATGGGCTCGGTGCGTATGCCGTCGGCGGCATGCACGGCGCCCACGGCGAACGCGGCGCAAAGAGCAAAGGCGGTCAAACGGTGGAATGAACTCATGGAGATCGCAGGGCTGAGCGGTGTGTGCAAACGGGCAACAATCGATTTCACCCGCTCGCGCCAGCGCACGCTAGCCGAAAAGCGAACGGCCCGGCGCTCGCCTCTTGTTGGTACGGCCCAAGGACGTCTCAAACGCCCCGCGGCGGCGATGTGAACCGTACCGCACAGCCGTCGCCCCGGCGCAGGCCGGGGCGACGGCAAGCGAACTCGCTCGGCGACGAGCGGATTCAAACGTCACCGGACCGGATCATCAGGACGACGTGCAGTCGAGGCTGAATCTGGCACCCCGCAGCGACCGCAACTCGACCGTCCGCGCCCCGTCGCCCCGCGCACGCACGACGATGCGCACATACGGCACCCAGTCGGCCACCGCGCCGCGCTCGAAGGCCACCGCGAGCAGCTTGCCATCGGCGTCGCGCAGCGTCGCCGTTCCGCCGGCGGCAAGCCGCAGCGTGCTTCGGCCCGGCGGGCCGCTGCAACTCCACTCTTTGGCATCGCCCGCGGCAGGCCCGGGCGCAGCCGCGAGCGCATGGAGGACCTCGATGCGCTCCGCGTAGGCGGCGTGCAGGCAGGCCGCGTGCCGCTCCGAAAACGCGCAGCGGCTGCGGCGCTTGAACCAGTCTTCCTGCGGCTCGATCCATTCGCCGTCGCTGGCGAGCGCACGCGCGCCCGCCGCGGCGTAGGCCGCCAGCATCCGCCGGTCGAGCGCGCGCAACGACGCATCGCCGCACACGAGCAAGTCGCTGGCGTAGGTCGGCGCCTCGCAGTTGGCGGCGACTTGCGCCGGCGGTGGCGGCACAGCCCGCGCCGGCCACAGCGCCATCGCACCGAGCGCCAGCGCGGCGACGCTCGCCATCCGTCGCGGCGACCGCATGGTCACGGACGCTCGCAGTCGACCTGGCGTTCCGGCACCGCACCGTCCCGCAGGAAGGCCTCGGGGTCGAGGTCGAAGCGCAGCCGACCGGCGGCGCAGTGCGCCCGCAGGATCGCCGCCGCTGCGCGGGTGTTGGCCGCAATCTGCCGGAACTCGCCCTCGCTCAGGCCGAAGCTCGCGCGCGTGTAGGTCCACAGCGGCCCCTGCGCGTCGAAGTCGCGCGCCAGCGCGAGCAGCCGCCGGTAGGTCGCCGCGTCGTAGTGGCGCAGCGCGTCGAGCATGCCGGTGCGTTGGGTGAAGTTGAGGTAGCTCGTGCGCACGCCGGCGTCGTTGTCGGCGAGTTCGGTGCGCTTGAGCAGCTTGGGCGCGAAGCGCGCGATCTCGTCCGGAACCTGCCGGCCGTGCGCCGGCATCCGCCGCGCGCGGCCGTCCTCGGTCCAGTACCAGTAGGCGAGGTAGTCGATGTTGCCGACGCGGTCTTGCTGGCCGAAGATGAAGTCGAGCAGGACGATGTCGGTCAGCTCGCGCATCCAGAACACCATCTGATCGCGGCGCACCGCCGCCGGCAGCGCCGCCGCGGCGTGCCCCTGGGCCAGGCCCTCAGCGATCGCCGCGTCGAGCGGCCGCGGGCTGCGCAGCGCGACAAAGGGCGCGGTCTCCTGAAAGTCGCGGCTCTGGCCCTCGCCCCAGCCGGAGCGGCGCGAGCCGTTGACTTCCTCGCCGTACTGCCGCCCGCGCGGATGCAGCAGCACGCCGTAGACCGCGCGGCGGTCGGGCGTGAAGAGTTCGTCGGGCACGGGGTAGCTCTCGGGCCGGCTTGCGGCCTGGGCGAGCGCGGTCCAGCCGGCGTGGTTCATGCGTAGCGCCGGCCGCGCGCCCGACTCGCGCTCGCCCGGCACCGCCACCCGCGTGCGGTGCGCCTCGCGGTCCATCGTGCGCAGTACCGCCGGCGGCACGTGCACCGCGGCGTCGAAGTAGCGCGCGTAGTGGTAGTACAGCAGCGCGGCGTTGGCGTAGGTGGCGCTCGACGCGCCAGTATTGACCGACATCTTGAACGAGATCGGCACCGCGGCCGCTTCGCGCGCGACCACCTGCCCGCGCGGACAGACCTCGCGCTCGAAGCCCGCCGCGTTGCCGGCGTAGGGGCCGCCGGTGAGATCGTGGATCAGGGTGCCGGGGCTGGTGCTGAAGAGCTTGGGGCAGAGCGCGTACGTCGTGCCGTGCAGGTCGATCTCGCAGAGGGATTCTTCCTCGCGCGTATCGGCCTCGCGATAGACGGCGCGAGGCATGCGCGCCAGCACCACGCAGGACTCGGCCACCCCCGCCGGCGAGACGAACTTCCGCACCGTGCCGGCGACCTCGGCGGAAGCGGCGGCGTCGCGCGCGGGCAGCGCGATCAGGGCGACCGCCAGTACGGCGGCCCGTGCGACCGACGGGTTGCGCGTTAGGATGAGCAGGCGTCGCATCGGCGAGCGGCAGCGGAATCAGGGGCGCGAACATACACGCAAGCGGCCCGCCGGGAGAAATCACGGATGAAGATCGACAGCGGCGGATCGGCGCGCGCTGCGCCCCGGCGCCGGCTGCTGCGCGCGCTCGCCGCCGCCGCGCTGGCGCTCGCGGCCGGTGGCGCCGCGGCGGCCGAAAGCGCCGCGCCGCTGCGGGTCGTTGTGATCTCCGATCTGAACGAAAGCTATGGCTCGACCCGCTACGCGGATACCGTGTTGCAGGCGGTCCGCCGGATCGAGGCGATCCGCCCGGCGCTCGTGATCAGCACCGGCGACATGGTGGCCGGCCAGCGGCTGGCGCCGCCGCTGACGCGCCCCGAACTGGAGGCCATGTGGGCGGCGTTTCATCGCGCCGTGTCCGACCCGCTGGCGCGCGCCGGGTTGCCGTTGGCGGTGACGCCCGGCAACCATGACGCCGCGGCCGGCACGCGCTTCCGGCTCGAACGCGAGGTGTTCCGCGCGCAATGGCTGCCGCGCAAGCCGGCGCTGGACTTCGTCGATGCCGCGGGCTATCCGTTCCACTACGCCTTCGCGGTCGGTCCGGTCTTGTTCGTGTCGCTGGACGCGACCGCGGTCGGCCATCTGCCCGAGCGCGAAAAGCGCTGGCTGGCGGACCTGCTCGAACGCCATGGCGACCGCTACAAATTCAGGGTCGTGTACGGCCACCTGCCGCTGTGGCCGTTTGCCGAGGGGCGCGCCACCGAATACCTGGGCGACACGGAACTCGAACGGCTGCTGCAACGCCACCGCGTCGATCTGGTGTTGAGCGGCCACCATCACGCCTACTACCCCGGCGCCAAGGACGGGGTGCGTTACGTGAGCCAGGCCTGTCTGGGCGCCGCGCCACGCCCCTTGCTGGGCAGCGACCGGCGCGCCGAACACGCGATCACGGTTCTCGAGTTCCCGGTCGACGGCCCGCCGAGCGTCGAAGCCTACCGGGCGCCGCACTACACCGAGAAGATCGACCGGCACACGCTGCCGGAGCGCATCGTCTCGCCGCGGGCCACTCTGCTGCGCGACGATCTGGCCGCGAAGGCCGGCGCGGCGGCGCGCCCCTAGTGTCCCTCCCCATAAGTTCCGAAACAACAGTGGCGAGAATCGCCGCCATACTTTGTCGCCGCGCACAGCAGGGTTCCCAACCCGGCTGTGCGCGGCTTCGCGGCTGGCGACGATTTCGCCATTGTTGTGCGCCACGATCCTGCACGCTCGCAGCGATGCTTCGAAACTTATGGGGCGGGACACTAGCCTCGAAAGTCGCCACGGCGCGAGCGCGTAACCCTGTCCGAAAAAACCTGACTTGTCCTTGCCGCAGGGCGTCGATAGATTCCGCGCGCGACAAACTCGAGGCTCGCGTACCGGCGCGAGCCCCCTTGGAGAACCCCATGCCCCACCTGTTTCGCCGCGCGGTCGGCGCAACGCTTGCGCTGACCTTGAGCCTGGGCACTGTCCCCGCCTGGGCCGGACGCGAGGTCAGTTGCGACAGCCATTCGATGCGCCGCAACTTCTGCCCGACCGGCGAACACGGGTCGGTGCGGCTGATGGAATCCAAGGGCTTCTGGCCCTGCGACGAAGGGCGCACCTGGGGCACCGAGAGGGACGGCATCTGGGTCGACCGCGACTGCAAGGGCCGCTTCTGGGTCGAGGACAAGTCGGGCGGCTCGCATAACCGCAACACGGCGATCGCCGCCGGCGCCATTGCCGCGCTGGTGCTGGGCGCGGCCATCGCCGGCAACTCCAAGCGCGGCGAGGAAGACCGCGCGCACAGCGCGCAGAGCGACGACGTGCCCAACTGGGCGATCGGCCGCTACCACGGCTACAACCCGGACGCGCGGGTCGAGGCCACGCTCGATCTGTCCGCCAGCGGCCGGGCGGTGATCGGGCAGCGCGGGCGCAATCTGTACGGGCACTACGCCGGCCGCGACACGCTGGCGATGGACGACGGCAGCCGCCTGCGCATCGAACGCACCGACCGCGGCCTGCGCACGGTCGACGACCGCGATCGCGCCCGCACCATCGACTTCTACCGCGACCGCTGACGCGACCGTTGCGACCGTTAGCCCGGACCCTCATTTCGGAGCATCCCGATGCACGCTTCCCTTCCCCTGCGCGGCGCCACGCTGCTCGCCACGCTGCTGCTGGCGCTGCCGGCCGCCGTGTCGGCCCAGAGCACCGCGCCCGCCCCCAACGCAGCCACGGTCGCGGTGCCGCCGCCCGGCAGCACGCTGGACAAGGTGCGCCGCGCCGGCGTGCTGCGCGTGGGCGTGGTGGCCGGCGTGCCGTGGACGATGGCGGCCCGCGACGGGCAGCTGATCGGCTTTGACATCGACATCGCGCAGGAGCTGGCGCGCGATCTGGGCGTGCGGCTCGAACTGGTGCGCAACTCCTCGTTCGGCGTGGTGGACGATCTGCTCGACGGCCGCACCGACATCGCCGCCGCGGGCCTCTGGCCCAACCCGCGGCAGGCGCTGTCGATCAACTTCACCGATCCCTATGGCCGCTCGCGGGTGACGCTGGTGGCCAACCGCGACCGCGCCGGCGGGTTCAAGACGCTGGCGGCGTTCAACCGGTCGGAGGTGACGATCGGCGTGCGCGGCGGCAGCCTGGCCGAGCAACTGGCCAGCCGCCAGTTGCCGCGCGCCACGCTCAAGCGCTTTGATTCCGACGAAGGCCGGCTGGCCGCCTTGCTGGCGGGCGAGTTGCACGCGGTGGTGGCCTCCAGCCCGTCGCCGGAGTTTCTGGAAGCCCGCGGCGGCGGCAAGCTCGTGCTGCCCGCCGTCGAGCCGCTGGGCGGGCGCAGCGAAGTCTTCGGCATCGCCCGCGGCGACGTGGACTTCTATGCATTTCTGAACGCCTGGATCCGCAACCGGACCGACGCCGGCTGGCTGCCCGAGCGGCGCCGCTACTGGTTCGGCAGCTTCGATTGGGAAAAAGAGCTGCTGTAACGCGCCACCGCCGCGCCGCGCGGCCCGGCGACGATCAGCTCGTGCAGCGGCGCCGCCAAGCGCTTTAACCACTCGCCGCCGGCCGGGTCTTGGGCGATGGCGACCAGCACGTAGCGGTGCGGCCCGGACTCGATCAACGCACTGTCGGCGTGGGTGTCGCGCCAGGTACCGGACTTGCGGAAGACCTCCACACCGGGGCGGCCCGCCAGCCCGGCCACAAATTTATGGTTGATGCCGGGCTTGGACAACACGTCTTTCATCAGCGCGTTCAGGTCGGGGCGCAGCAGCGTGTTGGCGGCCAGCAGCGCGTACAGCCGCGCGACCTGAAACGCGGTGGCGCCGTGCGAGAAACTGCCGACCGGGTCGCGCCGGAACGCGACCGCGCTGTCGTAGCCCTTGCCGACCCAGAGGCCGCCGCCGGCCGCCGCGTCGTAGAAGCGGAAGCGGTCGGACTGGAGGATTTGCAGCAGCCGCTCGCCGCCCACCCAGTGCAGCACGCGGGTCGCGTCGTCGTTGCTGGAGTAGCGGATCATCCGTTCCAGCGCCGCGCGACGCATGGCATCGAGCGGGAAGCGGCCGGCCTCGGCTTCGGCCAGCGCGCCCAGCAGGATGCCCACCTTGGGCATGCTGGCCGCGTACATCATCCGGTCGCCGTTGACCATCGCCAGCCGTGGCGCAGCGGGCTCGCTCAGATCCACCAGCGCGACCGACAGGCGCCCGGCATCCGCCGCGCCGTCCAGACGCAGCGCGTGCAAGGCATTGTCCAGGCCCTGTTGCAGTTGTGAGTCGCGGGCGCCGCGCAGGTCGGGCGCCTGCGCGCCGGCGGCGCGGGCGAACAGCGCCAGCGCGCAAAGTGCAGCCAACAGCGGGCCGCGGAGCGAAAGTGTGGAAGTGCGCATCGGCGAAGACTAGCGAAAGCCGTATAGAGTGTTCAAACCACTCGGTGGTTCCCTGCACTCGCCATCACGGCCGACGGATCGGCCGCGTGCCGTCAGAGCACCGGCGCCACCAGCCCGGCGCGCATCGCACAGCGCACCAGGCCCGGCAGATGATCGACGCCGAGCTTGGTGGTCAGGCGACTGCGATAGGTCTCGACCGTCTTCGGGCTGATGCCGAGCAGCGCGGCAACCTCCTTGGTGCGCCGGCCCTCGGCCAGCAGGCGCAGCACTTCACGCTCGCGCCCGCTCAGCGCCTCGCCGTCGGGCGCAGGGTTGCGCCGTGGCCTGCACGTCGGCTCGGGCGGCGCGGCGGCACTCGCGCCGGCGCCGTCGCGCAGCACCGCGCGGAGCGTGGCGAGCAGTTCGTCCAGCCCGCCGCGCTCGGGCATCCAGGCGGCGATGCAGGCCTCGTCCAGCGGCCCGTGCTCGTGCACCGACGGCAACGCAACGATCCGCGTGCGCGGCGACACGCGGCGCAGGCCGCGTGCAGTCGCGGTCGCGCCGTGCGGCACCGCGATTGCGCCGAGCAGCGCCACGTCCGGCTGCAACGCCGCCGCCAGTTCGAGCACGCGCTCGCCGTCGGCGGATTCGCCGAGCACTTGCCAGCCGGACTGCATGCGCAGCAGCGCCGCCACGCCCTGGCGAAAGAGCGGGTTCCGGTCGGCGATCAGCAGAGAGTTCATCGGGTACGGGCAGCGTCGTCAGGAGATGCCTGACCGCGGCCATTGAATCCGATCGGCCGCGGCGCGGCTAGCCGAAATACGAATGGCGGCGCCCTCCGATTCGCTAGTCCAGTGAAACGGATGGATTACACCCGAGCGGCTGGAGAGCGGCCCGACAGGCAAAGCGCAGCCGTATGGGGTCCGTATGGGCTGATACGGCGAGCATTTGCTTGCGCCGCCTGGCGGGGCGAGGCGCAGACGGGCGGGGGAGCAATTCATCCGTTTCACTGGACTAGACTGCCAAGGTCGCGATGGCATCGCGCATCGCCTTGCAGTGTCGAGTCTCAATGACGCTTGCACCTCGCCCCGACCCCTTGGCCCGCCCGCCCTGGGCCAGCGGCTTCAGTTCGGACGACCTCGATGAGGTGCGCGCCTTGATCGGCACCACCGACGGGCGCCAGTCCCGGGTGGCGCGGCGCGGCGTGCCGATGGGCTACTCGCAATATCGGCTGCGGGGCCTGCGCACGAACCTGGGCCGGTCCGACTCGGCTGTCGAGCAGACGGTGCGGGGCCTCGTCTACGGCCCGGTGTTGCAGTTGGCGGTGCCGGTGGGCACCGTCTTTCGCACCGGCCGGCGGTCGTCCGCGCCGACCGGTCCGTCGACCGTGGTCGTTGCGCCGGCGGGCTGGGAGTTCAGCCGCATCAGCCCGCCGGGCAGCATGTTCGCCATCGAGGTGGACCCGAATGCGCTGCACGACGAGATGCGGGCGCGGCGGCCCGCCACTCGATCCCGCTGGCCGGAACGGCTGGCGATCGTCGATCTCGCCCCGCGTGACCGTGCCGAGTTGATGGCCGCGACAGCTGCCTTGGTGCAGGCGACCGAACCGGGCGTCGATTCGCGGCCACTCGCCCTCGCCGAGGCGCGCGTGATCGAGCTGGTCGCAAGCCTGGCGCTGCTCGGCACGGCCGACGAGCGTCCCGGCGAATTCTCGCTGCAACGGGCACGCGACCTGGAGGACTGGATCGACGCCCACCTCGACGAACCGCTTACCTTGGGACGGCTTTGCCGGGTCGCCGGGGTCGGCGCCCGTTGCCTGCAAAAAGCCTTCGACTACCGCCGCGGCATGTCGCCGATGCGTTTCGTCGCCGAGCGGCGGCTCGCGGCCGCATATTGCCGCCTGGGCCAAGCCGCGCCTGACACCAGCGTGGCGCGCGTCGCGCTGGATCTCGGCTTCGATCATCTGGGCCGATTCGCCCGGATCTACCGACAGGTGATCGGCGAGTCGCCGTCGCAGACGTTGGCGGCGCGATAGCCCGCACCTCTGCGAGCCAGAAACACCGCAGGAACAGGTTCGCGCCGAGCGTTCCGGACGCTTTGGCCCGCCTGACTCCACTTCCAGGGCAACAGGCTGGTTTTGTCGTTCCCGCGGACGCGGGAACGACGTGCCTTTGGGGTCTGGTTGAAGTGGAAATGGCATGACGCCCCGCATGCACTCCTCAAGCGCCGCCGTTCGTTTTTCGGCTAGCCATCGGGCAGGCGTGCGGGCCTAATCGCTGCCGTCCAAATTTTGGTGCCCGATGGGCGGCGGCGCACTGCTGCCCCCGTCGCGTCGCGCTCTCTTGAAGGAAAGACCCATGTCCCACCCGAAAAGCAAACGGGTCGCCGCGCTCGGCGCGCTGTGCCTGGCCGCTGCCCTGACGGCCGCGGGGCCGGCCGGCGCCGAGGTGCGCGATCTGCACTTCGCGCGTGGCGCCAGCAGCACCACGGTGAGCGGCAGCATCGTCGGGCGCGACGACAACCGCTACCGCGTGCGGGCCCAGGAGGGGCAGACGATCAAGGTCACGCTCAAGCCGCGACGGCCCACGACCTACTTCAACGTCAACCCGCCCGACAGCGATCAGTCGATCTTCGTCGGCAGCAACGAGGGCAACGTCTACGAGGGCCGGCTGGCGGCCAGCGGCGTGTACGAAATCGTCGTCTACCAGATGGGCGGCGCGGCGTCGGACAACAAGCAGTCCGGATATCAACTGACGGTCGCCGTCACCGGCGGCGCGGGCGGCCAGTCGGCGGCGGGCAAGTTCAGCGCCGGGCAGACGGTGATGATCGGCGGCGCGCGCAGCGACGCGCTCGATGCCGTTGAGCTGCGCGACGGCCCGGGGCGCGGCGGCGTGGTCGGCCGCGTGGGCAATGGCCGCCTGATGACGGTCGACAACTGCGAAGGCGACTGGTGCCATGTGCGCACGACGACCGGCAGCAGCACCGCCGGCTGGGTCGAGTCGCGCTATCTGCGCAGCAAGTAAACGCAAACGGCAGCGGGCCGACACAGAAACCGCGCACCGCGACAACACGCCGGTTCGGTTACGCAACCTCTTCCACCGCAGGCAGCGAACATGAAGAACAGGGCATTGCACTGCGCGGCGCTGGCGGGCGGCATCGCCTTGCTGCTGGCGCTCACCGGACCAGCAAACGCACAGGCGACCGCGCCCGCCACGGTCGCCCAGATCGAGCGCTTGCGTCCGCTCGACTTCTCGCCCTTCGAGCCGGCCCTGAGTGCGCTGCCGGCCGAGCGCCGGGCGGCCGCCGAAGCGCTGCTGCGCAACGGCACCATCCTCGACCTGCAACAGGCGATGGCGAGCGGCCAACTCAGTTCGGAGACGCTCACCCTGACGCTGTTGCAGCGTGTTCGTCAGCACGACGGCAAGCTGCGCGCCTACCTCGAACTGAACCCGCGGGCGCTGGACGAAGCGCGCCAGGCCGACCGCCTGCGCGCCGCCGGCAAGCTCGCGGGGCCGATGCACGGCATCCCCGTCTCGCTGAAAGACAACATCGACACCGCCGGGCCGATGCACACCACCGCCGGCGCCGCGGTGCTGTTGAACCACGTGGCCAAGGCCGACGCGCCGCTGGTGACCCAATTGCGAGCGGGCGGCGCGGTGATCCTGGGCAAGGCCAACCTGTCGGAGTTGGCCGGCGTGGTCACCTTGGCCGGCGGCTTCGGCGGCACCAGCGCGGTGGGTGGCCGGGCCATCAACCCCCATGGCGATGCGCTGCCCACCGGCGGCTCCAGTTCGGGCTCGGCGGTGAGCGTGGCCGCGCTGCTGGCCGTGGTGAGCGTGGGCACCGAGACCTCCGGCTCGCTGATCGCACCGTCCGCCTGGCAAGGCACGGTCGGCATGAAGCCCAGCCGCGGCCTGGTCGATGCCACCGGCGTGGTGCCGCTGCTCACCAACAACGACTCGCCCGGCCCCGTCGCGCGCAGCGTGACCGACGCCGCCTTGCTGCTCGACGCCATCGACACCGTGGGCGTGAACTACGCGGCGGGGCTGAACGCCGACGCCCTGGTCGGCAAGACCGTCGGCCTGCTCGGTGCCGACATCCTCGCCACACCGGGGCAGGAATTGCTGTTCCAGCGCGCCACCGTCGCGCTGCTGGCCGCGGGCGCGCGGGTGCGTCCGGCGCGCATCGTCAACACGGCTGAATGGGGCAAGGGTGAGGTCGTCACCGTCTTTCTGGCGAGCGGCATGCGCCACGACATGATGCCGGGCCTGGCCGCGCGGGGCGCCGGGGTGGCCACGCTGGACGGCCTGCTCGCCACCCTGCGCGCCGATCCCGCGCGGCGCATGCCCTTTGGCGCCGGGTTGATCGAGGCGCTGGCGCCGGTGGCGGCGAAGATCGACCTGGCCGACCATCGGGCGATGGGCCGCGAACTCACGCGTGCGGCTGCCGCTATGCTGGACGCCGCGTTCGCCGCCAGCGGCGCCGATCTGCTGATGAGCTTTGCCAATCAGCATTCGACCTACTACGCGACGGCGGGCTACCCGGCCATCACCGTGCCCGTGGGCCTGGTGCCCGACGGCAAGCCGATGGGCATCACGCTGATCGGCAAGCCCGGCGGCGATGCGGCACTGCTGGCGCAAGCCTATGCCTACGAGCAGGCTTCGAGGTTGCGGCCGCTGCCCAGCGACTACTGACACGGCAAGATACGACTTTCGAGGCGGTTGCGCGCCGCCGATCCCAAACCCAGGAGTGAATCGCATGACCGCCACGTTGAAGTCGATCGCCACCATCGCGTTGGCCCTGGCCGTCGCACCGGCCGCCACCTGGAGCCAGACCGCCGCGCCGCAATCGGCCGCTGCGCAGCCCGCCGCCGCGCCGGCCGACCCCGCCGCCGTGTTGCAGGGTGCCGAGCGCATCGGTGCCGGCCGCTTCACCGCCTACCGCAAGGGCGCCAGCACGCTGGTCGTGCTGCCGCCGGGGTCGCTTGGCAAGCCGCTGCTCTGGTACACGGAGGTCGTGCGGGTACCGGCCGGTGTGGTGGCCGACCAGGGCCTGCAGGTCGCGAGCCTGCTGGCCCGCTTCGAGCGCGTGGGCAACGCGATCCATGTGCGCGACCTGAGCGGGGTGCAGAAGCGCCGTGCCGGTGCCGCGCCGGGCGAGGCGCCGCCGCCCGCCGACCTGCCCGGCGGCGTGACCGGCGCCCCCAACGACCCGAAGGTCCGTCCGATCGACGTGGCGCTCGCCAGCTCGGAAACCGGCGCGATCGTCGCCAGCTTTCCGATCGTCGGCAGCCTGCCCGACGGTGCGCTCGTGCTCGATGTGACGGCCGCCTTCTCCACCGACGTCGCGGCGGCCACCGGCCGCAGCATCGTCGTCAAGAGCGGCGCGGTACCGGCGGCGGTGGACCCGGCCAAGTCATACATCGACGGCGTACGCGTGCGCGGCGATGCGCTCACCGTACGCTCGCACCTCACCTTTCTGGCCGCGCTGAAGTCGCAGCCGGCGGCCGGGCCGCAGCCGGTGTCGGTGGTGCTCGGTCACTCGATCGTCTTCCTGCCCGAGAAGCCCATGGCCGCTCGCCCCGCCGACCCGCGGGTGGGCTACTTCAGCCACGAGTACACCGAGTTCGAGTCCGAGCGCGGCACCGCGCAGGCGACCAAGGTGGTGATCTCGCGCTTCCGGCTGGAGAAGGCCAACCCGGCCGCCGCCGTCAGCGATCCCGTCAAGCCCATCACCTTCTACCTTGGCCGCGGCATTCCGGAGCGCTGGAAGCCCTACATCACCGCCGGCGTGCTGCAGTGGCTGCCGGCCTTCGAAGCGGCGGGCTTCAGCAACGCCATCCGGGTACTGGACGCGCCCACGCCCGCGCAAGACCCCGACTGGTCGCCCGAGGACGTGACGATCAGCGTCATCCGCTGGGTACCGGAAGAGCGGGTCAACGCCATGGGCCCGCGCGTCAACGACCCGCGCTCGGGCGAAACCCTGTCGGCCCACATTCAGGTCTGGCCCGAGGTGATCGACGGCTTCGGTCAGTACTACTGGGCGCTGTTCGGCACGGTGGACCCCGGCGCCGCGCGGCTGCCGCTGTCCACCGAAAAGTCGGGCGCGCTGCTGAGCTACGTCGTCGCGCACGAGGTGGGGCACACGCTCGGGCTGATGCACAACCAGATCGCCTCCACCGCCTACCCGGTGGCGCAGATGCGCCAGCGCGAGTTTGCCAACCGCTACGGGCCCAACAGTTCGATCATGGCCTATGGCCGTTTCAACCAGGCGGCACAGCCGGGCGACGGCATCAGCCAGATGTGGGGGGTGATCGGGCCCTACGACCTGGCGGCGATCAAGTACGGCTACGGCGTGTTCGGCACCGATGCGGCGAGCGAACGGCGCGAACTGGCCGCCTTCGCCGACACCTTCTCGCGCGACCGGCGGCTTTACTGGGCAAGCGAAGAATCGGGCGAACTGATCAGCCGCTTCCACCTCGACCCGCGCGTGCAGACCGAGAACACCGGCGCCGAGCGCGTCGAAGCCACGCGCCTGGGGGTGGCCAACATCCTGCGCTCGCTGGAGCGGCTGGACGCCGCCACCGGCGGCGACGCCAAGCTCTATGCGTCCACCTACGGCGTGATGCTGTCGCGCCATGTGGGCTTGCTCAAGTCGAACAACCGGCTGATCGCCGGCGTCATGCCGGCGCTGGGCGCGGGCGAAGGCCCGCGGCCCAAACTGGTGCCGGCGGCCGAGCAACGGCAGGCGGTGCAATACCTGATGGGCGAAGGCGCGGCCTCGCTCGCGCCCTATGCCACGCCGGCGGTCGTGGAGCGGGTGTCGGTATACGGCGGCTACCGCGCCGTCGACCGCTTGCAGTCCGCCCTGGTCACCGACCTGATGACCGGCTCCAACGTGGCCCTGCTCGAAAGCCAGCGCCGCGGCGACCCGGCCGCCTATTCGTCGCTCGACTTCGGCCGCGACCTCACCGCCGCCGTCTGGGGCGATCTGAAGTCCAGCACCCCCACCCAGCGCGCGCTGCAGCGCGGCTACATCGCCGCCGCCAGAGATCTGCTGACGGCCTGGTCCAAGGGCGGTGCGGACGAGAAGAAGCTGGCCGAGTTGCTGCTGACCGAAGTGCCGGTGTCGCCGGCCGCCGCCCGCGCGATCGTGGAAAGCGGCGACGACACGGTCTTCACCCCCTGGCTGCAAGCCGCCTTGCCGCCGCTGAAGGCCCGGCTGGAGGCCGCCGCGCGCAGCGCCGCCACCGAGGCCGACCGCTTGCACTACGCCGATATGGCTTTGCAGATCGGGCGGCTGCTGAGAATTGGCATGCAGTGAGCACTGGGCGCAGGATGAGCGGGTTCGGTCCGCGTCCAGCCGAAGGCCGCGATCACGACCGCCCTGAGCCGGTGCCTCGCCGGCTTGCGCTTGCGACTTGCGCCTTGGCGGTGCTGCTCGGGCCGGCGACCTCGACGCAGGCACGGACGCCCGCGCCGTTGACGCTGGAGCAGGCGATGGCGCTGGCCAAACCAGAGTCGTTCGGAACTTCGGTGTTCTCCGCTTGGTGGACGGCCGATGGCCGACAACTCGTTTACCAACAACTGCGTGGCGGCACGCTCGAAAGCTACGGCTACACCCCGGCCGACGGCAGCATCCGCGCGCTCGATGCCGCAGAGGCGGCGCGGGTCGATCCCGAGGAGCGCAGCGTCGACGCCGCCGGGCGGCGCATCGTCTTTGCCCGCGACGGCATCGTGCTGCGCGAGCTGCCGGACGGCGCGGGTCTGCGCCTGACGAGCGAGACGCAGGACCGCGATCCCCGCTTTTCTGCCGACGGCCAGCAGGTCTACTTCCGCCGTGGCGTCGATTGGTGGGCGGTGCCCGCCGAAGGCAAGGCAGTGGCGAAGCCCTTGCTGCAGGTACGCGGCGAACTGCCGCCACTGACCAACCGCCCTGGGGCCAACGACGCCGGCGCGGCGGTTTATCTCGACCCGCAGCTGGTCGTGCGCGACAGTTGGCTGTCGCCCGATGGCCGGCACGCGCTAGTGTCGACCACGCCGAAGGGTTACGACGCCGGACGCGTAGCGCAGATGCCCAAATACATCACCGCCAGCGGTTATCCGGAAATGGAAGACCTGTTGCCGTACGTTGGCCGCAATCCGGAGCCGCCGCAGGCGCTGTGGCTGGTCGATGTCGCGGGCCAGCGGGCGCAGCGGGTGGAGTTGGCCGCACTGACCGGCATTGCCATCGACCCGCTGGCCGATCTACGCGCGGCGCAGAAGCTGCCCGCGCTCGCGGGGCCCCGGTCGGTTCAGGTGGCGGGTGCGCAGTGGTCGCGCGACTCGCGTCAGGTCGTGGTTCAGATCGCCACCCCGGACCGCCGCGATATCTGGCTGGCTGCCGTCAACGCGGACTCCGGCAAGCTCACGCAGCGCGACCACCAGGCAGGGCTGGCGTTGATCCCGGCGGGTTTCGGCTTTCTGCCCGACGGCCGGCTGTGGTTCCAGTCCGAGGCGGGCGGCTTCTTTGGTCTGTATCTGAACGACGGCCGCAACACCCGCGCCGTCGTCAACGGCCCGTTCGAGGTCGGCTTCGACGCCGTGCGCTGGTCGCCCGACGGCCGACGCGCCTACTTCCCCTGCAACCGCCGCCAGCCCACGCACTGGGAGGTCTGCCGCGTCGATGCCGACGGCAGCGACTTGCGCGAGTTGACCGCGCTCGACGGTGGCGTCGGCGCGCAGGTGTTCTGGGATGTGATCCGCGTCTCGCCCGACGGCCGGCAACTGGCGGTGCGGCATTCGGCGCCGCTGCTGCCGCTGCAACTGTCGCTGGTCGATGCCGAAACCGGCGCTACGCGGCAGATCACCGACACCCGCGGCGAGGCGATGAAGGCGCAGATCGCGAAGCTCATCGAGCCGCGCTTTGTCGCTATCCCGTCGAGCCGCTTCAAGGGGCAACTGTGGGCCAAGCTGCACCGGCCGGACACACTGGACCCCGCACGCCGCTATCCGCTGGTGCTGATCCTGCATGGCGGCAACACGGTGCAGGGCGCCAGCCGCCGCGTGGCGAGCCCGCGCGAGGCGCTGTTCGCACAATTCCTGCTCGCCCAAGGCTATCTGGTGCTCGAGATCGACTACCGCGGCTCGATCGGCTATGGCCGCGACTTTCGTGAGTCGGTGTATCGGCGTCTGGGACTGGCCGAGGTCGAGGACTTTCGCGACGCGGTGGACTACATGGTGGCGCAGCATCAGGTCGGCCGCGACCAGGTCGGCGCCTATGGCTGCAGCTACGGCGGCTATCTCGCCTACATGGCGGCGTTCCTGGCGTCGGACGTCTTTAAGGCGGTGGCCTCGGCCAGCGGCTGGAGCGACTTCACCGCCACATTCAACAGCAACCCGAGCACCTTCCTCGACACGCCCGTGCTCAATCCAGACGCATTTGCCGTCTCGTCAGCCACCACGCATGCGCACAAGCTCGCCACGCAGTTGTTGATCCTGCACCCGATGGACGACCGGGCGGTGGCCTACGAGCACGCAGTGCGGGTCGTGGCCAAGCTGCTCGATGCCGGCAAGCAGAGCTGGGACTTTGTCACCTACCCGACCGGCGAACACTGCTTCGGCGACCGGCCCGACTACGGCGCCGACGCCTACCGGCGCACGTTCCAGATGTTCGAGCGGCATCTGAAGCCGGCCGGCAACCGCTAACCCGACTCTTTCGCAACCACACCAGGAGCAACGCATGAATCGGATTTCCCGTCACCTCGCCGCCGGCGTCCTGGCCTGCGTCTGCGCCGCCGCCGCCGCCCAGGCGCAAATCGTCCTGTACGAACACGACGACTTCAAAGGCCGGTCGATCCGCGGAACGGACGTCATCAACAACCTGCGCGACCGCGGATTCAACGACCTGGCGTCGTCGATCAAGGTGCTGACTGGCACCTGGGAAGTCTGCACCGACGCCGACTTTCGCGGCAATTGCACCGTGCTGGAGCCGGGGCAGTACCCGTCGCTGCGGGACATGGACATGAACGACCGCTTGTCGTCGGTGCGCAGCGTGAGCGAACGGCAGGCCGGCGGTCGGACTCAGATCGTCCTTTACGAGCACGACGACTTTCAGGGCCGGGAGCTTCGCACCAGCGACGCCATCATCAACCTGGACGGTCGCGGCTTCAACGACATCGCCTCGTCGATCAAGGTGCTGACCGGTACCTGGGAAGTTTGCAGCGATGCCAACTTTCGCGGCAATTGCACCGTGCTGGAGCCGGGGCAGTACCGGTCGCTGCGGGACCTGGGCATCAACGACAGTCTGTCTTCCCTGCGCAGGGTGAGCGACGGGCAGCGCGGAGGCTACGGCAGCGGCACCAGTTCCGAGTACCAGCGCGGCTACAACGACGGACGCAAGGGCTACGCGTTCGACAATGATCGCCATCCGCAGGACTACAAGGACGGCTACCGTGCGGGCGAAGAGGCGCGGGCACGATCCGGATCCGGATCGTCGGGCGGCGAGTACGAGATCAATCGGCTTTCAGACGGCGGTTTCGAGGTCGTGTGGCCGCGGCGCGGTTGCATTGGCACGTTCAACTCGCGCGGCGAGGCGATGAGCTTCAACGAGCGCTGCAACGACGACCTGATCGGCCGCTCGCGCGAGATCGCCCGCCGCGAGCGCTAGGCCATCGAACAGATCGACGTCACCCGGGCGCCTTGGCTGCGCTCGACGCCGGCTCAGCGCGGCGCTTGCGCCGCCGCGCGCAAGGTCTGCGAGGGCGACTCGCCGTAGGCGCCGCGGTACAGCGCGGCAAAGCGGCCGAGGTGCGAGAAGCCCGCGTCGATCGCCGCCTGGGTGACATCCTCGCCGGGCGCCGCCCGCCGCAGGCGCCGGTGCGCCGCCGCCAGCCGCCGCTCGAGAACGTAGCGCATCGGCGAGATGCCGCGCTGCGACTGGAAGGCCAGTTGCAAGCAGCGCTCGCCCACGCCGGCGACCCGGCACAGTTGGCCGAGCGTGATCGGCTCGGCCAGATGCGCGTCGATCCAGTCCTGCACCGCGGCCAGCCGCGCCGGTGTCAGCGGCCGGGCATCCGCCACCGCACAACCCCGCAGCAGCGACTCGGCCAGTGCGGCAATCGCGCCCGCCTCGCAAAACGCGCGCCGGCGCGGATCATTGGGAGCGGCGAGCGCCAGCGCGAGCGCGCCCCACGCCGACCCGAGCGCAAGCGGCGCGGGCGACATCGCGCCCGACCGCCACGCCCACGCGTCCGGCGCACCGATGCGGCGCGACCGAATTTCGGCCGCCAACTCCGCACCGTCCACGCTGAAAACGAACTGCGCGCCGGGAGCGTTGCGCCGCGTATGTTCCCAGCCCGGCGCGACGAACATTACCTGGCCGGGCAGCAGATCCTGCCGGCGATGGCCGAAGACATAGGTGCTGCCCTGTTCGAGCGGAACGTGCAGGTAGGGATAGCGAAACGCGCCGCGGATGGTCTGCGTCAGCCGCGCGCGGGTCCAGACCAGCGCGGCGCGGTCATCGCCCAGCGCGGCGCGGCGATAGCCGAGCGGTCCGCGCCCGTCCGCGCTGCGCGAGTGCTCGCCGTCGATCCGGCCGGCAAAGCGGCGCACTTCGTCGAGGTCGTTGGTGACGAACGGCCGCACCGATGGGGGCAGAGCAGGAATGCCGGCAGCCGCGAGCGTCATGGAACGGAACTTCGGAGCGCGGCAAGACCCGCCGTGCGCGACAGTATGCCGCGATCCTGCCGCCTGCGGCGGGCCCGGCCGCGGGTCGCCGCGGACTATGCTGAACGCTTTCACCGCCGCGCCCGACCCTCCCATGACCGCAGCCACGACTTTCTCCGACCCTGCCCTGTTCAAGACGCAAGCCTTCATCGACGGCCACTGGACCGACGGCGCGCACGGCCGCTTTGCCGTGCACGATCCCGCCGACGGCGCGCTGCTGGCCGAGGTCGCCAACTGCGGCGGCACTGACGCGCAGCGCGCGATCGACGCGGCGGCGCACGCGCTGCCGGCCTGGCGTGCGAAGACCGCCAAGGAACGCGCTGCGATCTTGCGCCGCTGGTTCGAACTCGTGCTCGCCGCGCAGGGCGATCTGGCGCGGCTGATGACCGCCGAGCAGGGCAAGCCGCTCGCCGAGAGCCGCGGCGAGATCGTCTACGGCGCGAGCTTCATCGAGTGGTTTGCCGAGGAAGCCAAGCGCGTCTACGGCGACACCATCCCGACCCATGCGCCGGACAAGCGGCTGCTGGTGTTCAAGGAGCCGGTGGGGGTGTGCGCGGCGATAACGCCGTGGAATTTTCCGAACGCGATGATCACCCGCAAGTGCGCACCGGCGCTCGCCGCCGGCTGTACCGTGGTGGTCAAGCCGGCCGAGCAGACGCCATTGTCGGCACTGGCCTTGGCGGAGCTGGCGCAGCGCGCCGGCATTCCGCCCGGCGTGTTCAATGTGCTGCCGGCGGACGCCGAGCATTCGATCGAGGTCGGCCGGGTGCTGTGCGACTCGCCGCTGGTGCGCAAGCTGTCGTTCACCGGCTCGACCGAGGTCGGCCGCATCCTGATGCGGCAATGCGCGCCGACGCTCAAGAAGCTGTCGCTCGAGCTGGGCGGCAACGCGCCGTTCATCGTCTTCGGCGATGCCGACGTGGACGCGGCCGTGGAAGGCGCGCTCGCCAGCAAGTACCGCAACACTGGCCAGACCTGCGTCTGCACCAACCGCTTTTTTGCGCACGCGGACGTGTACGAGGAGTTCGTCGCCAAGCTCGCCGCGCGCGCCGCGCAGCTCAAGGTCGGCTCCGGCTTCGAGGCCGGCGTGATGCAGGGACCGCTAATCGACGCCAACGCGCTGGCCAAGGTGGAGGCGCACGTGGCCGATGCGGTGGCGCAGGGCGCGCGGGTGCTGACCGGCGGCAAGCGGCACGAGCGCGGCGGCACCTTCTACACACCGACCGTGCTGGCCGACGTGACGCCGGCGATGCTCGTCGCCCGCGAAGAAACCTTCGGCCCGGTCGCACCCGTGTTCAAGTTTTCGACCGACGCCGAGGCCGTGGCCGCTACCAATAGCGTGGAGTACGGGCTGGCCGCGTACTTCTACTCGCGCGACGTCAGTCGCGTGCTGCGGGTGGCCGAGGCGCTGGAGTTCGGCATGATCGGGGTGAACACCGGGATCATCTCCACCGAGGTCGCGCCCTTTGGCGGCGTCAAGCAGTCCGGCTTCGGCCGCGAGGGCAGCAAGTACGGGATCGAGGAGTATCTGACGGTCAAGTACGTGTGTGTGGGGGGCCTGTAGGCCGGATGGAGCGCAGCGCAATCCGGGGCCGCTGCGCTGTTCGATTTGCACCGCAATCCGACAACCGAGGCCCGTCGTTCCCGCGCACGCGGGAAGCTGGCGGTGTCGCGAAGTCGGCTGGGTTCCCGCTGGCGCGGGAACGACACCAATGCCTTCGCGGGCTGGCCGTGCAGTTACTCCACTTCCACTTCAATCGGATAACCAAGGCGCGTCATTCCCGCGCAAGGGGGAATCCAGCTTTGGTCGAGGAACCCGCTGGGTTCGCGCTTCCGTGCGAACGACGAAAGTAGCTTCATGAAGTGGAAGTGGAATCACCACCCCTCGGAGCCGCCCACCCGCTGGCGCGCTTCGCGGTCGCGGCGCAGGTTTTCTTCCAGTTCGCTGCGGCCGCTCTTGGCGAGCGCGACGGTCTTCGCCTCGTCGCGAAAGTGCGGCAGCAGCCGTCGCAGCAGCGCCACGTTGTAGCGGCGGAAGCCGTCGGCGCTCTCGCGCGCCTCGTAGGGCGGGACCCCCAGCGCCTCCAGTGCTGCGCGGCCGGTGCGCAGCGCGCTCTCGAAGGTTTCGCGCTCCACCGCCTCCACACCGCGGTCGTGCAGTTCGAGCCAGTGCCGCACGTTGCGCGCGCGGGCGACGATCCGCAAGTTGGGGAACTCGGCGCGCGCGCGGTCCACCAGCGCCAGGCTGTCTTCCACGCCGTCGATCGCCACCACCAGCAGCCGCGCCTTTGCCGCGCCGGCGGCGTGCAGCAGATCGAGCCGGGTGGCGTCGCCGTAGAACACCTTGAAGCCGAACTTGCGCAGCAGGTCGATCTGCTCCGGGTCGTGGTCGAGCACGGTGGCGCGGATGCCGTTGGCAAACAGCATGCGGCCAACGATCTGCCCGTAGCGGCCAAAGCCTGCGACGATCACCGGCGCGCTGTCGTCGTCGATAGGGTCGGCTTCGCCGGCGGCGCGCGCCTGCCGCGCACACATCCGGTCGTAGGCGACCAGCAACAGCGGCGTGGTCGCCATCGACACGGCCACCGCCGCAGTGAGCAGGGCTTCCCACTGCGGACTCAACACCTGCGCCAGCCGCGCGACGCCAAAGACCACGAAGGCGAACTCGCCCCCCTGCGACAACAGCGCGGCGAGCAGCAGCCGGTCGCGCCCGTTGAGCCCCAGGCGCGCGCCGAGGACGACCAGCACCGCACCTTTCAGCACCACCAGCCCGACCACCAGCGCCAGCAGCAACAGCGGCTGCGCCAGCACGACGGAAAAGTCCACCGCCATCCCGACAGCGATGAAAAAAAGTCCAAGCAGCAGCCCCTTGAACGGCGCGATGTCGGTTTCCAGCGCATGCCGGTACTCGGAGGTGGCGAGCAGCACGCCGGCCAGAAAGGCGCCCAGCGCCATCGACAGGCCGGCGGCGTTCATGCCGAGCGCGATGCCGATTACCAGCAGCAGCGCAAACGCGGTGAAGATTTCGCGCACCTCGCTCTTGGCGATCAGCCGCATCAGCGGCGGCACCACCCAGCGGCTGGCGACGAACACCGCGCCGATGGCGATCAAGCCGTACAGCGCCTTCTGCCAACCCGGTAACGCACCGGGCGCGGCTACGCCCAGCACTGGCACCACCGCGATCAGCGGAATCGCCGCCAGGTCCTGGAACAGCAAAATCGCAAAGCCGCTGCGGCCGGCCGGTGTCGGCATCAGGTTGCGCTCGGTCATGATCTGCACGGCGATGGCAGTGGAGGACATCGCCGCCGCCAGCCCGGCCACGAGCGCCGCCTGCCAGTTAAGCCCCGCCGCCAGCAGCCCGACGGCCAGCAGCGCACCGCTCGCCAGCCACTGCGCGCCGCCGCCGCCGAACACCGGGCCGCGCATCTGCGCCAGGCGCTTCAGATCGAGTTCGAGGCCGATCAGAAACAGCATCAGCACCACACCGAACTCGGCAAAGTGCAGCGTCGATTGCACGCCGGCGATCAGCCCGAAGCCGAAAGGCCCGATCGCCACGCCGGCCAACAGGTAGCCCAGCACCGAGCCCAGCCCCGCGCGCTTGGCGAGCGGCACGCAGATCACCGCCGCGGCCAGGTAGATCAGCGCATCGCGCAGGAAGCCGCCTTCAGCCATGGGCGTCGATCCAGTGTTGCAGCCGCTGCCGATAGACGGCAGCCTGCGCGGCCAGCCCGTCGGCGCCGATCTGATGTGCCGCATGCACGATCAAGGGCGACAACCAGTTCATCCCGCAGAAGCGCGCGGTCTGCTTGACCGCGGGCGCAAACGCGGAAAACTCGTGCCCATGCGGGCCGTCCGGTGTGTACCAGTCCGGCGGGCCGCCGGTGGTGGCGACCCACAGGCAGTCCTTGTCGTGCAGCGCGGTGCCGCCCTCGCCGTAGGCATAGCCGTAGGACAGCACTTCCTCGAACCAGAGCTTGAGCAGGGCCGGTGCGCCGTACCAGTAGATTGGGTGCTGCCAGATCACGAGCCGCGCGGCGTCGAGCCGCGCGCGCTCGGCGGCCGGGTCGAGGTCGAAGTCGGGGTAGGCGTCGTACAGCGAGTGCACCGTCAGCCCCGGCAAGTCGCGCACCGCGTCGAGCAGCGCGCGATTGGCAACCGACTGCCGCGGGTGCGGGTGGGCGTGGACGAGCAGGATCATCGCGGCGCGCAGCGTAGCGCGGCGACGCCGAGATTGCGAAAGCGCAACTGCTTTTCGTTCGCGCGGCAGCGGGAACCCGCCACGTGCGGCGCGCCGCATACCCGCTTCCGCGGGCATGACGGCGCCTTCGCCGCATCGCTATCCCTTACGCACGAAGTCCACTCCGAGAATCATGTAATCGACGAAGCTCGAGCCGTTGCGGTTGGCGCGCGAATACTTGAGCCGGTAGCCGCCCAGGTCGAGATCGACCGTCTCCGGCGCGGCGGCGATCGCGGCCGGCCGGGTGGAACGGGCACGGTCGATCGCGGTGGTCAGCGCGCGAGCGGCCATGTAGGACTCCAGCGAGGCGAAGCTCGGCGCCTCGCCGCCACCAATGGCGCGCATGGCGTTGCTGTGCTCGACGACGATCGGCTCGTTGCCCCAGGGTTTGGGGACGACAAACGACACCACCAGCCCCGCCGCGTCCGGCCCCAGCAAGTCCTGCACCTGGCTCGGCGCGGCGAACGACAGCGTGACCAGGAACACCGCCTTGGACAGCCCGGCGGCGCGGCCCTTCTTGATGAGTTCCGCCGTGGTCGGCGCCGAAGTGGTGAAGATGACCGCCTGCGGCCGTTCGGCCAGCATGCGGCGCACGGTGTCGTCGGCCACCGACTTGTTGCGCTCGGTGGCGATGGCCACCGACTTGATGCCGGCGCGCTCGGCCTCGGCAACGACCACGTCGCGGTTTTCGTTGCCGACGCGGTCGGCAAAGTGCGCGACCTCGATCCGGTTGATGCCGAAGCCCTTCAACACCTCGATGAACTTGGCCGCCTCGTTGGCGTAGCTGGCGCGCGCGGTAAAGATCAGCGGGTCGCTGGCGTTGTGGATCACGGTCGCGCCGGTAAACGGCGCGAAAAACGGCACCCCCGCCGACTTGGCCGCGGGCAGCGCCGGCAGGCTCAGCGTGGCCGAGGCAAAGCCGAAGAGCGCGCTCGCGCCGCGCTCGATCAGCGCGGTGCCGTTGGGGCCGGAGCGCGCGGTGTCGTTGCCATCGTCCAGCACTAGGTGGTCCACCGGCACGCTGGCGCTACGGTTGTAGTTCGCAAACCACGCGCGCGCGCCGGCCACGGTCGCCTTGCCGAACGGCGCATTGCTGCCGGTCAAGGGGGCGGACTGGCCGATCGTCGCCCGTGCCGGTTGCGCCAGCAGCGCCGGCGCCTGCTGCGCCGCCAGCACGCCGGCCAAGCCTTTCAGGATCGTTCTGCGCTCGTTCTTCATGGCGCCATCCGTAGCGTGAATTGGGGAGGGTAGTAGCGCAGGCTACAGCAAGAAGCGGGCCGGCGGACCCTGCACTTGCCTCGCGTAAACTCTGCCGCCACTGCGGGTGTAGTTCAATGGCAGAACCTCAGCTTCCCAAGCTGATGACGTGGGTTCGATTCCCATCACCCGCTCCAGAAGTTGCGAATAAGCCTGCTGCGCGGGCCGATCTTGCCGCTGCGATGCTCGCCGTACCGATGTACGGCTGCGCTTCTCGCGCCAACCTCGACCCGCTCGCGACGGCTTCTTCGCAACTTCTGCCCTGCGGCCAGGCCAAGTTCCCCGTGTCGAACAAGCGCATTCAACCTCAGGTCAACCGCGAGCCGCGGCCCGCTCGCTACGGCTTCTCCGCGACCGCTGCACTCCGTTTGAGGCGAGAATTTCCGTGAGCGACAAGCGCATCCACATCCAGGTCAACGGCGACGCGCGCTCGATGCCGGCGGGCACGACGGTGGTCGCGTTGCTGGCGGAATTGGCGCCGGCCGGGCGCAAGGTGGCGGTGGAGCGCAATGGCGAGATCGTGCCGAAGAGCGCGCACGGGGCGACCGTGCTCGCTGATGGCGATGCACTGGAAGTGGTGATCGCGGTGGGAGGTGGGTGATGAGTACCGAGCATCTGTTCGAGGGCGGGCTGCGCTGGACCGGCGCGGCGAGCGAGGTCGAGGGGAAGCTGCGATTGGAACGGGCCTTCGTGGTCGAGTTTCCCGGCAAGGCGGCCATCGAGGGATCGTCGCCCGCGGTGTTCAAGGGCGACGCTGGATTGCACAACACGGCGACGTTGATGGTCGCCTAGCTGATGGCCTGCCACCACCTGACCTACGTGGCGGTGTGCGAGGCCGCGGGCGTGAAGCTCGTCTCGTACACCGACCGGGGCAGCGGCAAGCTTGCAATCAAGGACGGCAAGATGCGGATGGTCGAGGTCGTGCTGCGGCCGCGGGTGAAGATCGCCGAGGCGGCGCAACTCGAACGCGCCACCGCGCTGCATGCCAAGGCGCATGCGAACTGCTTCATGTCGAACTCGGTCAACTTTGAGGTCAAGATCGAGCCGGAGGTGACGGCATGACGGCCGACCCGCTGCGCATCGGTACGCGCGAGTTTTCGTCCCGGCTGCTGCTCGGCACAGGCAAGTACAAGGATCTCGCGCAGACGCGGGAAGCGGTCGCCGCGAGCGGCGCGCAGATCGTCACCGTGGCGATACGCCGCACCAACATCGGCCAGAACCCGAACGAGCCGAGCCTGCTCGACGTGTTGCCGCCGGCCGAATACACGATCCTGCCCAATAGCGCCGGCTGTTACAGCGCCGAAGACGCGGTGCGCACGCTGCGGCTGGCGCGCGAACTGCTGGACGGCCACACGCTCACCAAGCTCGAAGTGCTGGGCGACCCGCAGACGCTGTACCCGAACATGCCGGAGACGATCAAGGCCGCCGCGACGCTGGTGCGCGAAGGCTTCGAGGTGATGGTCTATTGCAGCGACGACCCGATCCAGGCGCAGGTGCTGGAGTCGATCGGCTGCGTGGCGGTGATGCCGCTCGCGTCTCTGATCGGCTCGGGCATGGGGATTCTCAACCCGTGGAACATCCAATTGATACTGGAGCGCGCCAAGGTGCCGGTGATCGTCGATGCCGGGGTGGGCACCGCGAGCGACGCCGCCATTGCGATGGAACTGGGTTGCGCCGGCGTGCTGATGAACACCGCCGTGGCACTCGCCCGCGATCCGGTGCTGATGGCGAGCGCGATGGGCAAGGCGGTCGAAGCCGGCCGCGCCGCGTATCTCGCGGGACGGATGCCGAAGAAGCTCTACGGCGCGCAGCCGAGTTCGCCGACCGTCGGCGTCATCGGCAGCGCCAAGGCGTGACGTGTCTCTCCCTGCGCGGCTTCTCACGGCGCCGAGCGGTGTCGCGCCTCCAACGACGAGCCTTCCCTCACCCCAACCCCTCTCCCGGGGGGGCGGAAGCGGGACTTCGCAAAGCGAACGCTTTGCGCCGCTGGAGCGACGCGAGCCTGCCAGCGAGCGGCTCCGGGGCTTAAACCCTCTCCCCCCGGGAGAGGGTGGCGCGCAGCGCCGGGTGAGGGAAGACCGCCCCACCCACATCCGCAGCTTCGCCCTCCGCCGCGGTCGCGTGACCCACGCGCAGAAGCGCGGCTACGAAGAACTCTTTCCGAAGCTGGCCGTGCCGTACGCGGCCGCGCCGCTCGACCTCGCCGCCGCCTTCGGCCGAACCGCGCCGACCGTGCTGGAAATCGGCTTCGGTATGGGCGAAACCACCGCGACCATCGCTGCCGCACACCCGGAGCTGAACTTCCTCTGTGTGGAGGTCTTTGCCGCCGGCATCGGCGCGCTCGCACTGCGCTGCGAGCAGCAAGGGCTTGCCAACATCCGCATCGTCCAGCACGACGCCGTCGACGTGGTGCGCGACATGCTGGCCCCCGACACGCTTGCCGGCGCGCACATCTTCTTCCCCGACCCCTGGCCCAAGACGCGCCACCACAAGCGGCGGCTGCTGCAGGCGCCGTTCGTGGCGCTGCTGGCAAGCCGCATTGCGCCCGGCGGCTACCTGCACTGCGCCACCGACTGGCAGCACTATGCCGAGCAGATGCTGCAGGTGCTCACGGCCCAACCGCGGTTGGCCAATCTGCACGCCGGTTATGCGCCGGCGCCACGCAACCCGCTCGCCGAACGCCCCACCACCAAGTTCCACGCCCGCGGCCAACGGCTCGGACATGGGGTGTGGGATCTGGTGTTCGTCCGTCAGTGCGACCAGTCCACCACGCCCATGTAGGCGGTCGCCAGGATCACCCCGCCGAAGACGATCCGGTACCAGGCGAACACGGTGAAGTCGTGCGTGGAGATGTAGCGGATCAACCAGCGGATGCACAGCAACGCACTGACGAAGGCGAACACGGTGCCGACCGCAAACACCGGCAGATCGGCCACGGCCAGCGTGTCGCGCTGCTTCCATAGCGAGTAGGCGCCGGCGCCGATCAGCGTGGGGATCGCCAGATAGAAGCTGAACTCGGTGGCCGCCTGCCGCGACAGGCCGAAGATCATGCCGCCGATGATGGTTGCCCCCGAGCGGCTGGTACCGGGGATCAGCGCCGCACATTGAGCCAGGCCCACCTTGAGCGCATCGAGCGGCCTCATGTCGTCCACGGTCTGCACGCGCGCCAGCCGCTCGCCTTGCAGGTCGCGCGCGCCGAAGCGCCGCTTGTGCCGCGCCTCGACCCACAGAATGATCACGCCGCCGACGACGAAGGCCAACGCCACCGGCACCGGGTGAAAGAGGTTGGACTTGATCCACTTGCCGAACAGCAGGCCGAGCAGCACCGCCGGCACGAAGGCAATCGCGACGTTCAGCGCAAAGCGCTGCGCCGCCGCCTGCGAGCCGATGCCGGCCAGCGTATCGACGAGCCGCCGCCGGTACTCCCACATGACCGCGAACATCGCGCCGGTCTGGATCGCCACCTCGAAGGTGGCGGCGTTCTCGCCGGTAAAGCCCAGCAACGAGGCAGCGACGATCAGATGCCCGGTCGAGGAGATCGGCAAAAACTCGGTCAGCCCCTCGACGATCCCGAGGATCGCCGCCTTGAGCAACAGCAGCCAGTCCACCGGAAACCGCTACTTCGGCTGCAATTCGACCCGCAGGCCAAAGCTGCCGACGCTCAGCGTGGTCGGCGCGTACTCCACACCGTCGCGGGTCAGTTCATCGGGGCGCAGCCGCAGCAGCGGCAGCGTGCCGAGGGACTGGCCGCGGTCGACGTCGGCGGCGCGGTTCAGGCTCAGGAACGGCACGCCGGTCACGCTCACTTCTTCGACGCGTGCGTCGACGAGATCGATGCCGTCGCGCGATTCGTTGAGTACCGGCGCACCGGATACCGCAATCCGCAGCGACAGCGGTAGCGCGGTGGCGGTCAGCGGCGCCGTCCAGGCGAACACCAGCCGCTGCGCGCCGACCTGCACGCTCACCTCCGGCCCCTGCACCTTGGCGCGCTCGGCTTCGCGGAACAGGCGCGCCACGGCGTCGTCGCTACGGTCGATGAAGGCGCGCTGCGCGAGCTCGGCGCGCGACAGGGTCAACTGCGGCAGGCCGAGGGAGGCGCAGCCGGCCAGCGCGGTCGCGACGAACAGCAAGAGAAGGCGGCGAGGTGTCATTGGGCAGGGATCGAAGCGCACGGCAGCGGCGCACGGCGGGCGCGATGGTAACCGCCTACTCGTAGCGCAGCGCCTCGATCGGCAGCAGCCGCGCCGCCTTGCGCGCCGGGTAGAACCCGAAGAAGACGCCGACCGCCGCCGAGAAGCCGACCGCCAGCGCAATCGACTCCGCCGTAATGTCTGTGCGCCAGCCGGCAAAGTGGCCGACCGCGAAGGACGCCGCCACGCCGAGCGCAATGCCGACCAGCCCGCCGAGCATCGACAGCGTGATCGCCTCGACCAAAAACTGCCGCAGGATGTCGCGCGCGCGCGCGCCGACCGCCATGCGCAAACCGATCTCACGCGTGCGCTCGGTCACGCTCACCAGCATGATGTTCATGATGCCGATGCCGCCCACCAGCAGCGACACCGAGGCCACCGCGCCCAGCAGCAGCGTCAGCACGCGGCTGGCAGCCTCCTGCGCCTGCAAGATCTCGGTCAGGTTGCGGATGGTGAAGGGGTCGTCCGCGCCCGGCTGCACGCGTTGGCGCTGGCGCAGCAGGGCGCGGATGTCTTCTTCGATCCGCTTCATGTCCGCGCCCTCGGCCGCCTTGACGCTGATGGCGTTGACGCGCTTTAACCGCCCCTGCGCCTGCCCGAGCACGCGGTTGCGCGCGGTGGAAATCGGCAGCAGAACCACGTCGTCCTGATCCTGGCCAAAGGCGTTCTGCCCCTTGCGCGCCAGCACGCCGACCACGGTCAGCGGCACCTTGCGCACGCGGATCGTCTGGTCGATCGGGTCGGCATCGCCGAACAACTGCTGCGCCGTGGTCTGGCCGATCAGCGCCACCTTGCCGCTGCCGCTCATCTCCGCCGGCTCGAAGCCGCGCCCGGCGGCGAGCGGCCAGTCGCGCGCGACCAGGTAGTCGTTGGTGGTGCCGAAATACTGGGTCGACCAGTTGCTGTTGCCGGCCACCACCTGCCCCGCGCCGCGCAGCGACGGCGCGGCCACCACCACGCCGGGGACTTCCAGCGCGATGGCGAGCGCGTCTTCTTCCGTCAGCGTCTGCGCCGCGCCCACGCCGAGCCGCACGCCGCTCGTGGTGGTCGAGCCGGGCAGCACCAACATCAGGTTGGAGCCCAGGCCCGCCAGTTGCTCGCGCACCCGCTCCTGCGCGCCGCTGCCCACCGCCAGCATGGCGATCACCGCGGCCACGCCGATGATCATGCCGAGCATCGTCAGCGCCGTGCGCAACTTGTTCACGCGCAGCGCCTTGAGCGCGACCTTGAGGACGGCGAGGAGGTTCATGCGTCCGCCGGAGCGGCAAAGGCCGCCAGATCGGCCGCCGCGTCGCGCGGCGCGTTGCGCGCATCGGTCTGCACGCGGCCGTCGCGGAAGGCGATCAGCCGCCCGGCATAGGCGGCCACGTCGTGCTCGTGCGTGACCAGCACGATCGTCATGCCGCCGCGGTTTAGCTCTTGCAGCAACGCCAGGATCTCGAGCGAGGTGTGCGAGTCGAGCGCGCCAGTCGGCTCGTCGGCCAGGATCAGTTGCGGCGAGTTGACGAGCGCGCGGGCGATTGCCACCCGCTGCTGCTGCCCGCCGGACAGTTGCGACGGCTGGTGGTGGGCGCGGCTCGCCAGCCCGACCTGGGCGAGCTTCTCCGCGGCGCGCTGGTGCCGCTCGCGGGCGTGGATGCCGGCGTAGATCAGCGGCAGTTCGACGTTCTCCAGCGCGCTGGTGCGCGCCAGCAGGTTGAACTGCTGGAACACGAAGCCGATCCGCCGGTTGCGGATCGAGGCCATCTGGTCGAGCGACATGTCGCCCACGTCTTCGCCCGCCAGCTTGTAGCTGCCGCGGCTCGGCCGGTCGAGGCAGCCGACGAGGTTCATGAAGGTGGACTTGCCCGAGCCCGATGGCCCCATCACCGCGACGAACTCGCCTGCCGCGATCGACAGGCTGACCCCGGCCAACGCATGCACGACCGTCTCACCCAGGGTGTAGTCCTTGGCGAGGTCGGTGGTTTCGATCAGGGCAGAAGACATCGGGCGTTGTCCGTTGACCGTTGTCCGTTGTCTGTTGGTGCGGACCGAAAGCAGACAACCGACAACGGTCAACGGCCCTTAAAACATCATCCGCGGCGGCCCGCTCTTGGTCGGCGTCGCGCCGCCCGTGCCGCCCTGCTGGCCAACGATCGCTTCCAGCCCTTCGGCCACACCGTCGCCGCTCACCTCGCTCATCACGCCGTCGGTCAGACCCACGCGCACCTCGATGGCCTTGGGCTTGCCTTCGGCCAGCACCCACAGCCGCCCGGATGTGCTGCGTCCGCCGCCACGCGCAGACTCGGCCACGATCTCGGCGTAGCGCGCCTTCTGCTCGGGCTTGAGGATCTCCTCGATCCGCGCCCGCGACTCGGCGCGCGCGGTGGCCTGCGCCTTGCCGCGCGCTTCCTCCGGCAGGTCGCGCGCGGCGGCGAACTTCTCGCGCAGCTGGGCAAAGATCGGATCGAGTTTCTTCTGCTGCTCCTCGTCGAGCTTGAGCTCGCGCACCAGCCGTTCGCGAAACTGCGCGCTCTGCCCGCCGCCGGCGTCGCCCTTAGCGGCTTCCGCACCCTTGGCCGCGCCGCCCTTGTCCGCCGCCGGCGCGGCCTCGCCGGTCGGCCGGAAGCGCAGCGCCGCGTTGCTGACCTTGAGCACGCCATCGCGCGTCTCCAGCACGATGCGCACGTTGGCGGTCATCCCCGGCAACAGCAGGCCGGCCTCGTTATCGGCGGTCACCAGCACCGTGTAAGTGACCACGTTCTGCACGTTCTGCGCGCTTTGCCGCACCTGCTTGACCGTGCCGTTGAAGGTGCGGCCGGGAAACGAGTCCACCGTGAACGTCGCCTTCTGCCCGACGCGGATGCGGCCGACATCGGCTTCGTCGATGGAGGTTTCGACCTGCATGTCGCGCAGGTCGCGGGCGATGATGAAAAGCTCCGGCGCCTGCAAGCTCGCCGCCACGGTCTGGCCGACGTCGACGCTGCGCTTGATGACGGTGCCATCCACCGGCGCGCGGATCTCCGTGCGGCCCAGATCGACCTTGGCGCTGGCGAGCGAAGCCTCGCGCTGCTTGACCACCGCCTGCGCGTTGCGCACGTCGGCGGCGGCGAGGTCGTAGGTCGCCTGCTTGCTGTCCAGTTCGGCCGAGGAGACGAAGTTGCGCGCCACCAGTTCCTTGGTGCGGTTCAACTCCCGCTGCGCGTTGATCAGCGCCACCTGCACGCGGCTGGCGGCGGAGCGCGCAGCCTCGGTATCGGCCTCGGCCTGGCGCACGCGGTAGGTAAAGGTCTCGGGGTCGATGCGGGCGATCAACTGGCCGTTTTTGACGGGCGAGTTGAAGTCGACGAACAGTTCCTTGATCTGGCCCGACACCTGGCTGCCCACCTGCACCGACGACACCGGATTCAAGGTGCCGGTGGCGCTGACGGTGGCGGTGATGGCGCCCCGCTCGATCTTGGCAAAGCGGTACGTCGGGGCGTTGCCGTCGGCGCGGGTGAACCACCAGATGCCCGCCGCGCCGAGCGCGGCCAACAACAAAAAGGCCGCGATCCAGCGCGGCCGGGCGAGCGTTGCGAATTTCATCGGGGCGGCAGGGCGAAGAGCGCGCGCATTGTAGGCGCGCGAATCTTGCGTGCCGGCCGCGAGTTTGTGGCCGTGCGTAACTGCAGCGCGAGTGCGCCACCGCCACGCCCGTCATTCCCGCTTGCGCGGGAATGACGCGGCCCCGATGCCTTGTCCGGTTACGACGCCGCAATCACCCCGCAGGCAACCCGCGGCCCGGAATTGCCGGCCGGCTGGGTCTTGTAGTCGTCGGGGTCGCGGTGGATCACCACGCTGCGGCCGACCACGTTGGCAGCCCCGCTGCCCACCGCCAGCAGATCGGTCTCGAAGCTGTACTTTGCATTGCCGCTGGCATCGGCCTTGAGGTTCGGCATGTCGCCGGCGTGGCGCTCGCCCTGGCCGTGATGCGCGTGCGGCTTGCCGACGGGGTTGAAGTGGCCGCCGGCGCTCATCGCGTCCGGCGCCGAGCAGTCGCCCTTCTCGTGCACGTGGAAACCGTGTTCGCTCCCGGGCTTCAGGCCCGAGACGTCGGCGACGACCAGCACCTTGCCGCCCTTCTGCACAAAGCGCACGGTGCCGGCCGTGGCATTGCCCTGGGTCGGTTTGAGCGCGGCGGTGGCGCTGGGGCCAGCCTCCATCGATGCGCAGGCGCCGAGTACGGCGACGGCAAGCACGGGGGCAACGGCGAGGCGGAAGTTCATTAGGGTTCTCCTGGATAGAGGGTTGGAGGCTGCCTGACAGCCGAGCGCGAACTTACCGGTAAAACTGCCAGTGTGGGAGGCCCTTCTCCGGGAGACTACCTACGCTGTCGGCCGCCGTGACTGGCGGTCCACCGCACACGGGTATCGTCGCGCCCGCCATGACGCTCCTCGCCCTGCTCGATGCCGAACTCGCCTACGGCGACCTGCCGCTGCTCGACGGTGCCTCGCTCACCGTGCTGGCGGGCGACCGCATCGGGCTGATCGGTCGCAACGGCACGGGCAAGAGTTCCCTGCTCAAGGTGATCGCCGGGCGCGCGCTGCTGGACGAAGGCCGCGTCAAGCGGCGCGACGGCTTGCAGGTGGCGCTGGTCGAACAGGAGCCGGAACTGCCGCCCGCCGCCACACTGCGCGAAAGCCTGGCGCTGCGCGGAGCCTTTGAGTCCATCTCCGACGAGCGCGACCGCTGGCGCACCGAAGCGCGGCTGGTCGAAGCCATGCACCGCCTGCGGCTGGATGAGGCGCGCGACCCCGCCAGCGCCTCGGGCGGCGAGCGCAAGCGCGCCGCGCTCGCCTTGGCCTTCGCGATGGCGCCCGACCTGCTGCTGCTGGATGAGCCGACCAATCACCTCGACATCGACGGTATTGCGCTGCTGGAAGACTTGCTGCTCAAGGGGCCGGCGCTGATCGTCATCACCCACGACCGCGCCTTTCTCGACCGCGTGGCCACGCGCATCGTGGAGCTGGACCGCGGCCTGCTGCGCAGCTACCCCGGCAACTACAGCGCCTGGGAAGCGCGCCGCGCCACCGAGCTGGCGGCCGAGCAGACCGCCGCGCGCAAGTTCGACAAGTTCTGGGCGCAGGAAGAAGCCTGGATCCGCCGCGGCATCGAAGCGCGCCGCACCCGCAACGCCGGCCGCGTGACGCGGCTGGAGCAATTGCGCAACGAGCGCTCCGCGCGGCGCGAGCGGCTGGGCAACGTCAACATGGCGCTCGCCAGCGGCGAGCGCTCGGGCCGGCTGGTGGCCGAGCTGCAGGGCGTCAGCAAGCGTTTCGTGCAGTCCGACGGCGCCGAGCGCGTCGTCGTGCGCGATCTCGATCTGCGCATCATGCGCGGCGACCGGCTGGCGCTGATCGGCCCCAATGGGGTCGGCAAGAGCACGCTGCTGCGGCTGATCCTGGGGCAACTGGCACCCGATGCCGGCAGCGTGCGGCTGGGCACCAACCTGCAGATTGCCTACTTCGACCAACTGCGCGAGCAGCTCGACCCCGAGAAGACCGTGGCCGCGACCATCGCGCCGGGCTCGGACTGGATCGAGATCGGCAGCCAACGCAAGCACGTGATGAGCTACTTGGGCGACTTTCTGTTCGCGCCCCAGCGCGCCGGCGCGCCGGTGAAGACGCTGTCCGGCGGGGAGCGAAACCGGCTGCTGCTGGCGCGTCTCTTTGCGCGGCCAGCGAATCTGCTGGTGATGGACGAGCCGACCAACGACCTGGACATCGAATCGCTGGAACTGCTGGAAGCAACACTCGCCGATTACGACGGCACCCTGCTGCTGGTGAGCCATGACCGTGCATTTCTCGACAACGTGGTCACGCAGACGCTGGTCGCTGAGGGGGCAAATGAGGGCAGCGGCCGCTGGCTGGAGTACGCGGGCGGCTACAGCGACTGGCTGGTGCAGCGGCCGGCGCCGGTTGCTGCTGCGGCCGACAAGCCCACCGCATCCAGGAAAGCCGAAGCCAAGCCCGCCGCGCGCGGCAGGCTGGGCTTTAACGAACAGCGCGAACTGGCCGCCCTGCCCGCGCAGATCGAGCGGCTTGAAGCAGAGCAGCAATCGCTCAACGCCCGCATGATGAGTGCCGAGTATCACCGCCAGGGCGCGGCGACGATCAAGGCCGACCGGCTGCGGGCTGAGGAGATCGAGCACGAGCTGGCGGGGAAGTTGGAGCGGTGGGTGGAGTTGGAAGGGCGGTCGACTGCGGGGGCGGGATAGGGCCCGCCGTGCGGTGGGCGAAATACGCGGCGCGCACTTTCGGGCGTCTATCGCCCGACGCCGCGAGCCGATCTCCTGAGATCGGCTCGCGGTACCGCCTTTCGGGCACGCCATTGCCTGGGGCTCATCTTCGACCAACCGCGGAACGCCCGTGAAAACACCGCGGCGTCCGCATAGCGCAGCGCCGAGGCGATTTCCAGCAAGGGAAGCTCGGTGTTCTCGAGAAGCTGCTGGGCCAGCTCGAAGCGCGTTTGGCCGACCAACTGTTGCAAGCCCGTCGCCTCGGCGCGCAGCCGTTTGCGCAGCGTCCTTTCGTGCAGGCCAAACAAGAGTGCCACGTTCCGGGCCGACGCAGTGCCGCCGAGCACCATCTGGTGCAGCGCGCCGCGTACGACATCGGCGAAGCTCATCGTGCTGTCGGCACCCGTTTGCTGAATGGCCTGCATGACCCGCTCGCGCCGCCCGAGGTCCGCACCGGCAATGGCTTGGTCGAGCCAGGACGCCGCAAACACGATGCCCGAGACCTCGGCATCGAATCGAACGTTCGGCCCCAACACGCGCCGATAGGCAAGCCGATCTCTCGGCCGGGCATGCGAAAACTGGATGCACAGCGGCTTCCAGGCGACACCGCAAATCTCCCGCAGCGCGCGGTAGCCGATGGCAATCGCGGCGCCGTACAACTGCGCGGCACCCGGTGTGCCGTGGCGGTAGATCGAATAGCCCAGTAGCACCGAGGATGATTCCAGCGGGATCAGGATCGGGACCGCCCCGCGGTCGTGCAGGTAAAGATGCAGCAGAAGCGCCCGCAGCGCCTCGCCGACGGTGGCCGAGTGGCGCATCAGGTCGCCGATGGCGCCGAGGCCGCTCAACTCGAAGCGCTCGCCGACGAGCAGGCCAAAGTGCTCGCAGCCGGTCAGGCTCGAGCATTCGGCCAGCAAGCGGCCGAGCGCCTCGAAGGCGATCCGGTTCTCGGGATTCTTGAACGCAGCGAGCGGGACGCCGGACGGCCGGAACGCCAGGCTCGGCCTGACCCCGAACTCCCGCAAGAGGTCCGGAATCGCAGCGACCGGACCGATCCGTACTTCGCCGGCGGCGGCGGCGAGGGGCCGAGCGGCGACGCGCTGTGTCGATCTAACCATCCGGCAGACTCCCAGCGCAAGCTCGGATCGGCCGCAGCCGGGGCATCGCCAAGCGGATCATCGTGAGCGGTTGCCCTGAGCGGGGTCAGCGCCAGGGCCGGATTTGCAAAGTTCGATTTTGGCAGGCGTGTTAGCCTCGCCAGCCCGATCGTTGCCGACACCGCGCAAATCCGCTGCGCCGCAGGAGACAGGACCATGAAGAGACAAGCATTGCTGGGCGCGCTGCTCGCCGTCGCGTTCGCCGCGACGGCTTGCGCACAGACGTTCAAGATGACCACACCGTTCGCGCCGGGGGTGGCCGTGCCCGACAAGATCGAGTCCTCGATCGGGACCTTGAACCTCGACTACGGCTACCCCTCGGCCGAGACCGTCGACAAGATCTACGACAACCTGGACCGCTCGCGCGCGCTGCAGGCCTATCTGCTGGCGATCCCCATCGTCAACCAGGCGGGCATGCGCGATTCGATCCGCAAGTTCGGGCCCGACAACCAGACCGACGTGATCTGGGAAGACCTGGTCGATCCGCGGACCGTCGAGCTGACTGCCAACGACAACACGATCTACAACTTCGTCTGGGTGGACACGAGCAAGGGCCCCTTGGTGGCCGAGATTCCGCCCAAGGTGCTGGGACTCGTCAACGACTTTTGGTACAAGTGGGTGGCCGACGTGGGCATCACCGGGGCCGACCGGGGCGCCGGCGGCAAGTACCTGCTGCTGCCGCCCGGATACAAGGGCGAGATCCCCCCGGGGTATCACGTCGTGCGGCCGAACACCTTCGGCAACTGGTTGGTGTTTCGCGCATTTCTGGTGGACGGTTCGACCCGGCCCGGCGTGGAATCGGTCAAGAAGAACCTGCGGATCTATCGCTTGGCCGATGCCGCCAGCCCGCCGACCATGAAGTTCGTCAATGCCTCGGGAGTTCCGGCGAACTTCGTCGCACCGGGCGACTACTCGTTCTGGAATCTCTTGAACCAGGTGATCCAGGAAGAGCCGGCAGAGGGTTCCGATCCCACCACCTTGGGCCTCTTTGCCTCGATCGGCATCGTCAAGGGCCAGCCCTTCAACCCCGATGAGCGGATGAAGAAGATCCTGACCGACGCCGCCAACATCGGCGCCGTGACGGCGCGCACCATCGCCTTCAAGATCCGTTCAAAGGAAGCCTACTTTTATCCGAACAGCGCATGGCGCCTGCCGTTCTTTGGCGGCTACAAGTTCGAGGTGGCGCCCGGAGTCAGCAACCTGGACGGTGCCGCTTTCTACTATTACTTCGCCACCGGCGTCACGCCCGCGATGGAAGAGAAGATGGTGGGCCGGGGCTCGCAATACCCCTGGTCGGTGCAGGACGCGAAGGGCAATCCCTTCGATGGCGGCAAGAACTACAAGCTGCGCCTGCCGCCCAACGTCCCGGTCAAGGACTTCTGGTCGGTGATCGTCTACGACAACCAGACCCGCTCGATGGTGCAGACCGACCAGAAGGCACCCAGCGTCAGCAGCCAGAACAAGGGCGTCAAGACCAATGCGGACGGCTCGGTGGATGTCTACTTCGGACCTAAGGCGCCTGCGGGCATGGAGAACAACTGGGTGCAGACGATTCCAGGCAAGGGCTGGTTCATGATCCTGCGCCTCTACGGTCCGCTGGAGCCGTGGTTCAACAAGACCTGGCGGCCGGGGGAGATCGAACTGCAACCCTGACCTTCTGAGGCGCGAGCGGCCCGCCGCCGCTCGCTCCAACGCGGCCGCCGACCGTCCTGCTAGGACGCAGGCGGTTCCAGGTTCGGCGTCAAGCCATGGGTCTCGCTACCCGGTCGATGGTGTTCCACACGTTGCACGCATGTCCCGCCGACACTGGCGGTCGGGCGTCAGGCGGCAACCCGCTGGGCCAGCGCCTCTTGTGCCAACGTATTGATGCTCTTGCCTTCGGCTTCAGCGGCGATGACGAGCTTCTCGTGTAGCTCCGGCGGAATTCGGAGGTTGAACTTCCCGGAGTAGCTGCGTCGCGGCTCGATGCCCTTCTTTTTGCAGACATCGAGAAAGACCGTCAAGGACTTCTTGAATTCCGTCCGCAGTTCTTTCGGCGTCTTGCCATAAAAGTCGGCGCCGCCGGTCAGGCCGAGAATCTCGCCCCGGAACATGTCGAGTTCCGGGTCGTATTCGATCTTTGCGTGGTAGCCGTCTACGGTCATCACGTTCATGGCTTCACTCCATGCTGTTCGAGCCACTTCTTCACCGACGCCACGGCGCCTTTGTCCGTCTTCGGCGAGGGATGGGGCCGGTGGAAGACGCGCACCTCACCGAACAAAACAATGGCGACGCGGCTGCCTTCGCGTTCACTGACTTCCGCGCCCAGACCGCTCAGGAGCGCCTCGATGTCCTTCCACGCAATGTTTGCGCTGGTCGGGTGGGCGAAGATCGCCGCCAGCGTCTTCCGATGGGCGCGCTTCATTTCAGGATGATACCAATGTGCGGTACCAAACACGGCACTGCGGCGTTGTGGCGCGTGCCGCAGCCCAAGTGAAGCGCCGCGAGGTCCGGGCGGCTCTTTGCATCGAGTTGCCACCCGGACTCCGGCGCCTGCGCGCCTGCATCCGGGCTAAGCGTTCGCCTGCGCCCTCTGCTCCAACGCCTCAATCGCCGGCAACTTCTTCCCCTCCAGAAACTCCAGAAACGCGCCGCCGCCGGTGGAGATGTAGCTGATGCGATCGCCGATGCCGTACTTGGCGATGGCGGCCAGCGTGTCGCCGCCGCCGGCGATGGAGAAGGCGCCGTTGGCGGTGGCGTTGGCGATGGCGAGTGCCATCTGGTGCGTGCCCTCGGCAAACGCGTCGAACTCGAACACGCCCACCGGCCCGTTCCAGACGATGGTGCCGGCCTCTGGATTAAAGGGGCCCCTATAATTCGGTTCGATCTGGCATCCGCTGCGGTGACCCGCCAGCTCGCAGCAACACTCGAGGACCTAGACCGCTGGCTGCGGCAACGGAGCTGAACGAGCAGAATCGGAGCACTGCCAAACAGTACCTTGGTCATACCATAATCTGACCAGAGACATGTTTCGCGGATGCCGGACACTGAATAGACTGTTATCAACAACAGGTAACTATTTTTAGTTCTCATTACCTTCGCACCCACCGCTGGTTCTTTGATAGCCGGGCATTGCGGCTCTCCTCAGGAGTTTCATCATGAAGCGCAAACAGATCGCCCTTTTTGTTGCCGGCTGTTTCACCGCGGGCACCGCACTCGCCGCCACTCAGGGCCAGCTCGGCAACACGTCTACCGCGAATTTCAGTCTTACGGTTCAAGCACCGGTAATTCCCCGCCAGGTGCAAGTGCTTAACGTCAGCGACATCAGCTTTAACAACAGCTCGCGCAGTGAACGCGATTCGAGTCGTCCTGGGGCAACCATGGCGTTCTGCGTGGTCGATACCAACGGGGGTTCGGTGAATTTATCCATCACTAATTCGTATGCCGACGGCACCTTTGCATGGACCGCGCAAACACCCGAAGGGGAAAACATCCAATTTCAGATCGACCTAACGGACTTCGCCGTTGTGAATTTATGGGGAAGCATTCTCGGAACGACCTATCTTGCGACCGTTCCAACTACCTTTGTGAGTAGTACTGCGGGCGCCTGTGGCGCGGGAAATATAAAAATTCATCCGAGGCTATATATTTCTGACATGCCGCAGACGTTTCCGGCGAAGACGTATTCCACGACCATGACGATCGTCGCGTCACCGAACTAAGCGTTTTATATTCTGTCATCGCGGAACGGCGGCGCATGTTTCGAACATCGTGAAGACGGTAGTGTCCGGTCGACTTCGGGGCGGATGCCCGGAAACCCAGTAGCGGCGTGGCTTTGATGGAAGTCAGGGGTGTCTCCGATTTGAACGGCGCAGCCGGTTTATGCCACCCCCGCGGCCTTGTTTCGGCCGGAGGGATCGGCACCGCTGAGCTTGCCAGCCCGCTGCGCCTTGACCCAGTTAAACAGCGTCTGCTCCACCACTCCCAGCGTGCGCGCCGCCGCCGCGATGCTCTGCCCGCCTTCGACCAGCCGCACTGCCTCCTGCTTGAACTCCAGCGTGTATCGTGCCCTTGGCTTCGTCATCTCCGAACTCCTTGCTCAAATTGAACCACGCAGCAAGGGATACGTTTTTCGAGGGCAAGGTCAGATTCCACTACCTCCAATGGCGGATTTGCCCGATCACGGCCTCCGCCATCGCCTCCATCGACTTCTGCGTTGCGCCGCCACGCGATGCGGCCGCAAGCCCAAACACCATCAATAAAGTAAGGCTCATGCGTTCATGCATGATCTCATGTCTTGTGGTTCCGTAGGCGCGCTCAAGCGCTCTCATCAAGCCGCCACGCAAGGCATCGACGTGTTGCTGCGCCACCCGGCGAACACGTGCATCGAGCTCATGCTCCTGCGCGAGACTAAGCAGAAGACAGCCACCCTGCCCTGCGGACAGCCACTCCGCGTGCGCGCGGACGAAACGCTCAAGTGCTGCGCGACCGTCCGCCGCCTCTAAGGCCGCTAGCACGGCATCGGAAACGGCCGCGCGATAGCGCTGCGCCACGCGGACCAATAGCTCTCCCTTGGTGCCGAACGCAAGGGCGACGCTAGAGGCCCCCATGTCCATGGCCTGCATCAAGGCTCGCATGCCGCAACGATGTACGCCCTTAGCCCAGATGAGCGTCAACGCGGCCTGCTCGGCTTGTGACGCATCGAAAGTCGCGGGTCGCCCGCGGGGACGGCGCAGAAGCGGCGGAACCGTCGGTTCCGGTGTGCGCGAGGATTTCGGCTGGCAGCGAATCGACATTTCGTTTCAACTGATACAATAATAGCCGTTACCTTACCTGAGAAGCCAACCGTGACCGTTCTCGCCACTGGATTTGAGCGTTTGGTCCTGGATGCTGGCCCGGTGCGCTTTTCGGCGCTCGCCTGCGGGAATCCAGCCGATCCGTTGATGCTGTGCCTGCACGGTATGCCTGCGTCCAGCGAAATTTGGCGCGAGATTTTGCCGCTGCTGGCCAGTTCGGGCAGGAGAGTCGTCGCACCCGACCTCGCGGGCTTTGGCGCAACGAGATACGCCGCAGGCTGGCGCCCGACTCTCGCTGCGAACGCAGATGCCCTGTGTGGCTGGGTCTCCAGCACACCGCAGCGGCGTGCGTGGTGGGTTGGGCACGATTTGGGTGGCGCCGTTGCACAGCTTGCGCTCATCAAGCGCCCGGATACGATCATCCGGATGACGCTGTCGAATTGTCCGCACGGCGTCAGCTTTCCAGTGCCAGCCGTCGCACGCTTACGGGCGCTGGCCCGTTGGGGTCTTTACCCGCTCCTGGCTCGCAGCGGGCTGATGGCGGGGCGACGCAGCACCGCTGCGATTCGAGCTGCGTTTGCCGATCGAAGCAAACTCACTGCGGAACTCGCTCAGAGAGTCTTCTGGGACCAGAAAGTCAGCAGCCCAGAAGGTCGCACGGCATTCGCGGCATTTCTGTCGAATTTGGACGAACAGACCTTCGCGCGGGAGACGGCGGACCTGACGTGCGGTCCCGCTCCGATACAACTCGTCTGGGGAATGCGGGATCGTTATCAGCCGTGGCATCCGGTTGGTGAGGGATTGGCGCGGCAACTGGGTACAGCCAGTATCGTCGCGCTCGACCACTGCGGCCACTTCGGGCCGATCGAAGTACCGGAGGATTTCGCCGCCGCCTTATTGGATTTCCAATAACTGCAACCACGCGCGGGCCTATCGCGGCACAATAAACGTGCGGAAAGTTGCGCTTTTTTTCTAGGCCATCGATCTGCCTTAATCGCGATCAGTGGACCCCAGCGAACCGACAGCCTGCGGCCTCATCGCGGTCCGTGTGCCTTCAACCCTGCGCCCGCTGCTCCAACGCCTCTATCGCCGGCAACTTCTTCCCCTCCAGAAACTCCAGAAACGCGCCGCCGCCGGTGGAGATGTAGCTGATGCGATCGCCGATGCCGTACTTGGCTATCGCCGCCAGCGTGTCGCCGCCGCCGGCGATGGAGAAGGCGCCGTTGGCGGTGGCGTTGGCGATGGCGAGCGCCATCTGGTGCGTGCCCTCGGCAAAGGCGTCGAACTCGAACACGCCCACCGGCCCGTTCCAGACGATGGTGCCGGCCTCGGCGATCGCGTGCACCAGCCCCAGCGCGCTCTGCGGGCCGATGTCGAGGATCATCTCGTCGGGCTGTACGTCGTTGGTCCGGGTGACGCGCGGCGTGGCGTCGGCCTTGAATTCCTTGGCGACCACCACGTCCACCGGCAGCGGCAGCGTGCCGCCCTTGGCCGCCAGCGTTTGCAGTATCTCCTTGCACTGGAGTACGAGGTCGCGCTCGGCCAGCGACTTGCCGATCGGGAAGCCCTCGGCGAGCAAGAAGGTGTTGGCGATGCCGCCGCCGACGATCAGCCGGTCCACCTTGGCGGCGAGGTTGTTCAGGATGGTGAGCTTGGTCGAGACCTTGCTGCCGGCGACGATCGCCATCAGCGGCCGCTTGGGGTTGCCCAGCGCTTTGCTTAACGCATCGATCTCCGCCGCCAGCAGCGGGCCGGCACAGGCGACCTTGGCGTACTTGGCGATGCCGTGGGTGGTCGCCTCGGCCCGGTGCGCGGTGCCGAAGTCGTCGTTGACGTAGACTACGCACAGCGCGGCCATCTTGCGGGCCAGGTCGTCGTTGTTCTTCTTCTCGCCCTTGTTGACGCGGCAGTTTTCTAACAGCACCACCTGGCCGGGCGCGACCTCGACACCATCGACCCAGTTCTGCTTCAACTCCACCGGGCGGCCGAGCAGTTCGGACAGGCGCTTGCCCACGGGGGCGAGCGAATCCTCGGGCTTGAACTCGCCCTCGGTGGGCCGCCCCAGGTGCGAGGTGACCATCACCGCGGCGCCGGCGTCCAGCGCCATCTGAATCGCCGGCACCGAGGCGCGGATGCGCGTGTCTTCGGTGATGTTGCCGGCGTCGTCCTGCGGAACGTTGAGGTCGGCGCGGATGAAGACGCGTTGGCCGGCGAGTTGGCCGGAAGAGGCGAGGCTCTGTAGGGTGAGGACTTTCATTGGAACTCCGTGAAGGTCGAGTTACCGGAAGGCGTGGCGGTCTTCCCTCACCCGGCGCTACGCGCCACCCTCTCCCGGGGGGAGAGGGTTGTCTAGCCCCTCTCCCGCCGGGAGAGGGGTTGGGGTGAGGGAGGGCCGCAAGCTACGAAGAGAGGCAAGAAACGGTCGGCACCGCCGCGCTTACTTCGCCCCCATCAACGCCACAGTCGTGTCGAGCATGCGGTTGCTGAACGCCCACTCGTTGTCGTACCAGCTCGACACCTTGACGAGCCGCCCCGACACCTTGGTGAGCGACGATTCAAAGACGCTGGAGCGCGGGTCGTGGTTGAAGTCGCTGGACACCAGCGGCTCGGCGTTGTAGCCGAGGATGCCTTTCAACTCGCCATCGGCCGCGGCCTTCATGATGGCGTTGATTTCTTCCACCGTGGTATCGCGCGCGGCGATGAAGCTCAGATCGACCACCGACACATTGATGGTCGGCACGCGGATCGCGTAGCCGTCCAGCTTGCCGTTGAGTTGCGGCAGCACCAGGCCCACCGCGGCGGCGGCGCCGGTCTTGGTCGGGATCATGTTGTGCGCGGCGGCGCGGGCGCGGCGCAGGTCTTCGTGATACACGTCGGTCAGCACCTGGTCGTTGGTGTAGGCGTGGATCGTCGTCATCAGGCCGTTGACCAGACCGATCTTCTCGTTCAGCGGCTTGACCAGCGGGGCCAGGCAGTTGGTGGTGCACGAGGCGTTGGAGATCACGGTGTCGCTCGCCTTCAACACGCCCTGGTTGACGCCATAGACGATGGTGGCGTCCACATCCTTGCCGCCGGGGGCGGAGATGATGACTTTCTTCGCCCCGCCCTTGAGGTGCGCGGACGCTTTTTCTTTGCTGGTGAAGTAGCCCGTGCACTCGTAGACCACGTCCACGCCCAGTTCGCCCCAAGGCAGTTCGGCCGGGTTGCGGTTGGCCAGCACACGGATGCGGTCGCCATTGACGATCATGCTGTCGCCATCGACCACGACCGTGCCCGGAAACTTGCCGTGCGCGGTGTCGTACTTGGTCAGGTGCACGTTGGTCTTGGGGTCGCCGAGGTCGTTGACGGCGACGATCTGAATGTCGTGTTTCTTGCCGCCTTCGTAGTGCGCGCGCAGGATGTTGCGGCCGATGCGGCCATAGCCATTGATGGCAACCTTGATCGTCATGATGGGCTCCGGAGGTTCGGGAGGGATGGGGCCGCTCGATGCAGGCGGCGCCGGGCGTCGCGCGAGCGGGATCGAAAACGCAAAACCGGCAGGAGTTTAGCGACGCCAGGCGTCTCGCCACTCTGCGCAAGATCAAGACCGCGACGAGCGCCGCGCGCCGCCGCACCTGGAGCGGGCGCTCGACACGCTCGCGGTGCAATTGCCCGACAATACGCGCCGTTTGTTCCGATCCGGATTCTGGAAGCAACGGGCCGTCGGCGTCAGCCGGCATCGTTCCCCGCCAGTTCCAATCGACGCAGGGCAACTGCCCTGCAATGACGTGAGTGCCGCGCACCAGTGCTCGCGTCCCGGATCGGGGGGTTGCGGTTCACCACCGCGATTCAGGTCGATTGGGCGGACCAACCAGGGGGACGAAGATGCAAGGCCTTCATCTCACCGGCGATTTATTCGACTGCGCGTGCAGCGCCGGTACTTTGACCGATCTCACCATGCTGTCGCGGCTGTGCCGCGAGGCGACCATCGACGCGGGCTTGACCATCGTCGATGAGAAATACCACGTCTTTCCGGACTGGAACGGCCAGCCCGGCGGCATCACCGGCGCAGTGCTGCTGGCCGAGAGCCACCTGGCGATCCACACCTGGCCGGAGCGCGGCGGCGTCACGCTCGACGTGTACGTGTGCAACTTCACCGCCGACAACTCGGCCCGTGCGCAGCAGTTGTTCGACGCTCTGGTGCTCGCCTTCCGCCCCAAGGGCCAGGTGGTCAACCGCATCCAGCGCGGCGATCTGGCCGCGGCCGATGCCGCCACCGCCGCGCGCGCCGATGCGCCGGGCGACAAGGAAGCCGGCGAAGGCGGCGGCAAGCAGGACGAGTTGATCTTCGATTGGTTGAACGCCAACGCCGGCTACGGCTTTACCGCGAGCGAGCGGCTGGCGGCGATCCAGTCGCCCTACCAGCGCGTAGAGGTGTACGACACACAGCAATTCGGGCGGCTGTTCCGCCTCGACGGGAGGCTGATGACCTCCGAAGGCGAGGAGTTTTTCTATCACGAGTGCATGACGCACCCGGCGCTGCTCGCGCACCCCAACCCCAAATCGGTGCTGGTGATCGGCGGCGGCGACGGCGGCTCCTCGGAAGAGATCTTCAAGCACCCGAGTGTCAAGCGCATCGTGATGGCGGAGCTGGACCCGGTGGTGCTCGACATCTCGCGCCAGTACCTGCATGGCATCCACAAGGGCGCGCTGGACGACCCGCGGCTGGACATCCGCATCGGCGACGGCTTCGAGACGGTGAAGAACCTGGCCGAGACTTTCGATCTGATCGTGCTCGACCTGACCGACCCCGACACGCCGGCCTTTCACCTGTATTCGGAAGAGTTCTTCGAACTGTGCCGCGCGCGGCTCGCACCCGGCGGCCTGATGACGATGCACCTGGGCACGCCGGTGTATGCGCCCAACACGGTGCGCAAGAACGCCGCCGCGCTGCGCCGCGTGTTCAAGCAGGTGCATGCGATGTCGCTCTTCATCCCGCTGTACGGCTCGCTGTGGTGCCTCGGCGTGGCGAGCGAAAGCGTGAACCCGCGCCTGCTGCCCACCGAGGCGATCGCCCAGCGCATGCGCGAGCGCAAGCTGGGCGCGCTGCGCGTCTACAACGCGGAGCTGCATCAGGCACTCTTCACGCTGCCGACCTTCGTGCGCGAGCTGACCGATCCGCCGGCGCAGCCGGCGCGGCTGGCGGCGTAGGGCGCTTTGGTAGCGCGGCCAACGTCCAAGCCCTTGGCTGCGGTCCTCCCTCACCCGGCCGCTCCGCGGCCACCCGACCCCGGAGGGGGTGGGTTTGAAGCCCCTCTCCCCCCGGGAGAGGGGTTGGGGTGCGGGAAGAACGCGCCGACCAAAGCTTGCTGCGCCAACTGGCGTGTGTCGTGAACCCGCGCTTCTACCTCGACGCCGACCTCACCACGGGGCAGGCGCTCGCCCTGCCCGATCCCGTCGCGCATCACGCGCTGCGCGTGTTGCGGCTGCGTGCAGGCACCGCGATCACGCTCTTCAACGGCCGCGGCGGCGAGTACGCGGCGGCTCTGCTGGCCGATGGTCAGGCGCGGATCGGCAACTTCGATCCGGTCGAGCGCGAGTCCCCTGTGGCGACCACGCTGCTGCAAGCCTGGGTCGCCGTGGACAAGCTCGACTGGATCGTCGAAAAAGCGACCGAGCTCGGCGCCGCGCGCATCGTCTTGTGGCCTGCGGAGCGCAGCGTGGTGCGGCTCGCCGGCGAGCGGCTTGCACGTCGGCTGGCGCACTTGCGCGCCGTGACCGAGGCTGCCTGCTGCCAGTGCGGGCGCAACCGGCTGCCCGCGGTGCTCGCCGCCGATTCGCTCGCCGCAGCGCTGGCCGCGACCGACGCCACCGCCAAACTGTTGCTCGACCCGACGGGCGCGCCGCTTGCGCAGCAAACGGCCCAAGCCAGGTCGATCGCGTTTCTGGTCGGCCCCGAAGGCGGCCTCAGCAGCACCGAACAGGCGCTCGCCGACCGCCACGGCTGGTGCCCAGCGCGGCTCGGCGAGCGGGTGCTGCGCACCGAGACCGCCGGCCTCGCGGCGCTGGCGGCCGTGGCCGTTCTGGCGAGCGGAAATTCACACGGCTGATTCCATTTCCACTTCAACCGGATCGTCAAAGCACGTCATTCCCGCGCCACCGGTAAACCAGCTTTGGTCGTGGCACCCGCGGGGGTCCCGATTCCGCGGGAACGACGTAGTTAGCTTCATGAAGCGAAAGTGGAATCAGATCGGCGCGGCCTCGGGCGCCAGCGCGCGCTGCGCAGCGATGAGCGCGCCGGCGCCATGCTCGTCCAGGAAGGCCGGGTCGCTCAACAGTCGCCGCCACTGCCGCGCGCCGCGCTGCCCCAGGTACAGGCCGAGCATGTGCTGCGTCACTGCGCGCGGGCGGAAGCCGGCGGCAGCCATGCGCTCGACGTAGGCGGTCATCGTCGCGACGATTTGCGCACGGGACGGTGGCGGCGCGTCTTGGCCGAAGAACTCGCGATCCACCTCGGCCATCAAGTACGGGTCGTGATAGGCGGCGCGCCCGAGCATCACGCCATCGACCTGCGTCAGTGGTTCTGCCGCCTGCGCGAGCGAGGCGAGGCCACCGTTGAGCACGACGGTCGCCTGCGCGAAATCACGCTTGAGCCGATAAACGACCTCGTACCGCAACGGCGGCACTTCGCGATTCTCCTTCGGGCTCAGACCGCGTAACCAGGCGTTGCGCGCGTGCACGATGAAGACGCAGCAACCGGCGTCAAACAGCGTGCCGACGAAGTCGCGCACGAACCCGTAGTCCTCGCCGCGCTCCAGCCCAATGCGGTGCTTGACCGTCACCGGGATCGACACGGCATCCTGCATCGCGCGCAGGCAGTCGGCGACGAGCGCCGGCTCGGCCATCAGGCAGGCGCCAAAGGCGCCGCGCTGCACGCGCTCGGACGGGCAGCCGCAGTTGAGATTGACTTCGTCGTAGCCCCAACGCTCAGCGAGCCTCGCACACTGCGCCAGTTCGGCCGCATCGCAGCCGCCCAGTTGCAGCGCGACCGGATGCTCGGCAGCGTCGAAGTGCAGATGCCGTGCTACGTCACCGTGCAGCAGCGCGCCGGTGGTGATCATCTCGGTGTACAGCCGCGCGTGCCGGCTCAACTGGCGATGAAAGTAGCGGCAGTGCCGGTCGGTCCAGTCGAGCATCGGCGCCACGCAGAAGCGCCAGGGGTTCATGAGATGTTCAGCCACCACTGCACGACCTGCTTCAGCAGGAAGCCGAAGATGCCGAAGGCGAGCACGAAGAAAAGAACGAAGGTGCCGAAGCGCCCGGCCTTGGATTCGCGCGCAACCTTCCAGATGATGAACAGCATCAGCGCGATGAAGCCGCCGATGCCCCAGGTCAGCCCGAACTGGGAGATCTGCTCTTCGGTCAGGCCGAACACGCTGCCTTGCATTGCGCTACTCCGCGCGCAGCGGTACGCCGTCGGTGACGACGAGATCCTTGTACGCGTGCCAGGTGGCGTGGCCGATCAGCGGCACGGCGACGACGAAGCCCAGCATCGCGGTGGCCATCGACAGCGCGATCGCCAGCATGATGAAGCCCGCCCAGAGCGCCAGCGGCAGCGGGTTTTCGCCCACCGCGCGCACGCTGGTGAGCAGCGCCCGGCGCAGGCCGACGCGGCGGCCGAGGAGCAGCGGCGGCGAGACGACGGTCAGCGCAAACACCACCGCGGCCGTCAGGCCGCCCAGCATCAGCCAAAGCATGAACAGCAGATTCCCCTGGTCGACCGCCGCATAGCGCAGGAACTGCATCGGCGTGGCCAGCGGCGTGGTCACAAAGGCGGCAAACAACGCGGCCGAAACCGCCACCCACGCCAACGCGATGCCGCCCAGCACGAACCCAAGCTGCACCAGCGGCGCGGCGTCGCGCCGCCAGGCGGCGAGCGCGTCGGCCAAGCCCGGCGTCTGGCCGCGGCCGAGCAGGCGGCTCAGTTCATACAGCCCCGTGCAAAGGATCGGCCCGACGATGGCGAAGGCCGAGAATGCGCCCGGCGCCAGCCACCACGCGTGTTGCGCAAGCCAGATCACGACCCAGCCGCCGGCGGCGACCACCAGCCCTTGCGCGAGGCTGGCTGCCGGCACCCGCGCCAGGTCGCCCGCGCCGAGTTGCAGCCAGCGCAGCACGCTGGCGGCAGTGACGCGGCGCACCGGCAGGGGTTCGTCGTGCGAGGAGCGCATGCAGCGCAGTGTATCGGCGAGCGCCGTCAGACCGGCGCCGCCGCCTTGACTGCGGCCCATTGCCGGCGCGAGATCGGCAAGCGCTCCGGCAGGCCGTGCAGCAGCACCTCCCAGTGGCCTTCCGGCTCGCTGCCCTCTTCGTCCGGCGCCCCGCGCACGCGCTGGAAGCCGGCAATCGCCGCGCGCGCCACCAGCGCATTGCGGTGCACGCGCACGAAGCGGGCGCCGAACTCCCGCTCCAGTGCGGTCAGCGACTCTTCGGTCAGGTACTCGCGTTCGACGGTGCGGATCGTCACGTACTTCAACTCGGCACGCAGATAGACGATCCGCTCGACCGGAACCAGCAGCAGCTTGCCCCGCTCGGACACCGTCAGTTGCGTGCGGGCGGCGCCGAGTGATTCGGCCACCGCGTGCAGGCGCGGCTCCATCGGCGCCAGTCGCTGCGCGCGCGCCAGCGCCGGGGCCAGCCGCGCGGCCGTCACGGGTTTGAGCAGATAGTCCAGCGCGTGCACCTCGAAGGCCCGCAACGCGTGCTCGTCGTGCGCGGTGGTGAAGATCACCGCCGGCGGATGCGGTCGCGCGGCCAGATGGCGGGCCACTTCGAGCCCGCTCATGCCGGGCATGGCGATGTCGAGCAGCACCACGTCCGGCGCGGTGCGGTCCACCGCGGCCAGCGCGCTGCCGCCGTCGACGGCTTCGTCGACCACCGTCAGCGGCACGCTCGCGGTGCAGGTCACCAGCACCTGGCGCAGGCGGGCGCGGGCCGGCGCCTCGTCGTCGACCAGCAGCACCTTGAGCGTCATGCCTTGTGCTCCACCGGCAGCCGCAGGGCGATCTCGAAGCGGTCGTGCCGCACGCGGGTGAGCATCTCCGCCTCCAGGTCGTAGATCAGCGCCAGTCGGCCGCGGATGTTCGACAGCCCGATCTGGTTGCCTTCGCGCTGCACCGGCTCGCGTGCGATCGGGTTGGAGACGAAAACCTTGAGCGTGACGCCGTGCTGCTTGACGCACACCAGGATCTCGCAGCGGCCCTCGACCTTCTCGGCACCGTAGCGCACGGCGTTCTCGACGATCGGTTGCAGCAGCAACTGCGGCACGCGCGCGCGCGGGTGGATGGCGCCAATGCGCCAGTCCACGTGCAACCGGTCGCC
>JBKCXU010000109.1:0-49000 GCA_046316025.1 Betaproteobacteria bacterium
AGGGCAGCGTCCTCATCGAGGAGCTGACGGAACTCGTCGAAGAAGCGGTGCTGAAGGAGTTCGAGGCGATTGCCGAGCGCGGCGGCGTGCTGGGCGCGATGGAACTGGGCTACCAGCGCGGCAAGATTCAGGAAGAGTCGCTGCATTACGAGCATCTGAAGCACACCGGCGAGTACCCGATCGTCGGCGTGAACACCTTCCGCAACCCCCACGGCGATCCGGTGCCCGAGCACATCGAACTCGCGCGCAGCACCGACGAAGAAAAGCAGAGCCAGTTGCAGCGGCTACGCGCCTTTCACGCCCGCAACGCGCAGGCCGCGCCGGCGATGCTGGACAGGCTCAAGCGCGCGGTGATCGACAACGGCAACGTCTTCGCCGTGCTGATGGAGGCGGTGCGCCTGTGCTCGCTGGGGCAGATCACGACGGCGCTGTTTGAGGTGGGGGGGCAGTATCGGAGGAATATGTAGCCACTCTCCCCTCGCCCGCATCAGCGGGAGGGGGAGCAGCCCCCTCCCCTGCGAAGCGGGGGAGGGTTGGGGTGGGGGCGTGGGCGCCGCCTACGCGAGCAACGACGCGACAGCCCTCCTCGCCGCCGAACCCCCCGCCGGCCGCTACCTCGCCAACGCCATCTCCATCCGCCACGCGCGCGAGCACAACCTGAAAGGCATCGACGTCGACATCCCGCGCGACACCTTCACGGTGATCACCGGCGTATCGGGCAGCGGTAAGTCCACGCTCGCGTTCGACATCCTGTTCAACGAAGGTCAGCGTCGCTACCTGGAGTCGCTCAACGCCTACGCGCGCTCGATCGTGCAGCCGGCGGGCAAGCCGGACGTGGACGCGATTTACGGCATCCCGCCCACGGTGGCGATCGAGCAGCGCACTTCGCGCGGCGGCCGCAAGTCCACCGTGGCGACGATGACCGAGGTCTATTACTTTCTGCGCCTGCTCTACATGAAGCTCGGCGTGCAGCACTGCCCGGACTGCAAAGTGGCCGTGCAGCCGCAGAGCTTCGAGGCCATCGCCGCCGGCATCCTGCGCGAGTTTCGCGGCCGGCACATCGGCCTGCTGGCGCCGCTGGTGGTCAACCGCAAGGGCTACTACACCGACCTCGCCAAGTGGGCCAAAGGCAAGGGTTACACGCATCTGCGGGTGGACGGCGAGTTCCTGCCCACCGCAAAGTGGCCGCGGCTGGATCGCTTCCGCGAACACACGATCGAACTGCCTGTCGGCGATCTGGTCGTCTACTCCGATCAGGAAACGCAGTTGCGCACGCTGCTGGCCGCCGCCCTTGAACATGGGCAGGGCGTGCTGCACGTGGTGTATCCGCTGGATCGGCTGCGCGAGGCGCTCAGTCGCCCCCACCCCAACCCTCCCCCGCTTCGCCGGGGAGGGAGCAAAACCGCCTCGCCGCCAACGCAGGCGAGCGCGCAAGACACACTCCCTCCCCCGCCTGCGGGGGAGGGCGGGGGTGGGGGCGTGGCTGCCGCAATCGCAGTCGACCTCGACCAAAAGGTCTACTCGACCAAGCGCGCTTGCCCGTCCTGCGGCAAGTCATTTGCCGAGCCGGACCCGCGTCTCTTCTCTTACAACTCCAAGCACGGCTGGTGCACCGCCTGCTACGGCACCGGCCTAAAGCTGCAAGGCTTCGACGCCGAGCAGACCGGCGAAGAAACGATCTGGAACGCTTGGTACGAGGGCGAAACCGCGCCTTGCGAAAGCTGCCACGGCCAGCGGCTGAATCGTGTGGCGCTGGCCGTGCAATGGCAGGGCCGCTCGATCGCGCAACTGGCCGCCGGTTCCGTGGCCGACGCGCGCAAGCTCTTCGGCAGCCTGCAACTGCAAGGCCGCGACGAGGCCATCGCCCGCGACGTGCTGACCGAGATCGGCTCGCGGCTCGACTTTCTGCAAGAGGTCGGGCTGGGTTACCTCGCGCTCGACCGCGCCGCGCCCACGCTCTCCGGCGGCGAGGCGCAGCGCATCCGGCTGGCCGCGCAACTCGGCTCCAACCTGCAAGGCGTCTGCTACGTGTTGGACGAGCCGACTATTGGCCTGCATCCCCGCGACAACCGCATCCTGCTCGACGCACTGGCCAAGCTGGAAGCCAAGGGCAACACGCTGGTCGTCGTGGAGCACGACGAAGACACGATACGCCGCGCGCAGCATGTGATCGACATCGGCCCTGGCGCCGGCACGCGCGGCGGCCGCGTGGTGGCGCAGGGCACGGTGGCGGCGGTGATGGATGCGCCGGAATCGATCACCGGTCGCTATCTGAAGACGCCGCTCGCGCACCCGCCCAGGCCGCGCCGCGCGGTGGACAAGGCCTCGCCGCGGCTGCAACTGCGCGGCGCCAAGCTGCACAACCTGCGCAACGCGGATGCCGATGTACCGCTCGGCCGGCTGACGGTGGTGACAGGCGTTTCCGGCAGCGGCAAGTCCACGCTGGCGCGGGACGTGCTGCTCGACAACTTGCAGCGCATTCCCTTTGCCCGCATCAGCGGCAGACCCGCCAAGGCCGCGAGCACCGTCCCCGAGTGGCGGGACTGCGCTTCCATCGAAGGTTGGCGCAGCCTCGACCGCGTGCTGGAAGTCGACCAAACCCCGATCGGCAAAACCCCGCGCTCCTGCCCGGCGACCTACGTCGGCTTCTGGGACACGATCCGCCGACTGTTTGCCGACACGGCCGAGTCGCGCATGCGCGGCTACAGCGCGGCGCGCTTCTCCTTCAACACCGGCGAAGGCCGCTGCCCCGGTTGCGAAGGGCAGGGGCTGCGCACGATCGAGATGAACTTCCTGCCCGACGTGAAGGTGCTGTGCGACGTGTGCAACGGTCAGCGCTTCAGCATCGACACGCTGGGGGTCAAGCTGCGCGGCAAGAGCGCCGGCGAGGTACTGGCGATGGAAGTGGACGAGGCGCTACCGTTCTTTGCCGCGCACCCGTCGATCTCGCGGCCGCTGCAACTGCTGCAAGACGTGGGGCTCGGCTACCTGACGCTCGGCCAGCCTTCGCCCACGCTGTCTGGCGGCGAGGCGCAGCGGATCAAGCTGGTGACCGAGCTTGCCAAGGCGCGGCTGGACGAGGGCCTGACGCGCACCGGCCGCGCGAGCCAGGCGCCGCACACGCTGTACGTGCTGGACGAGCCGACGGTGGGCCTCGCGATGGCCGACGTGGAGAAGCTGCTCGCGGTGCTGCACCGGCTGGTCGATGCCGGCAATACGGTGCTAGTGATCGAGCACAACCTGGACGTGATCGCCGAAGCCGACTGGGTGATCGACTTGGGCCCCGAAGGCGGCGACGCCGGCGGCCGCGTGGTCGCGCAGTGTCCGCCGCAGTCGTTGGCGCAGAAGAGCACCCACACGGGCACGGCGCTGCGCAACTTTGCCGTCCGCAATGCGTAGGGTGCAATGAGCGCAGCGAATTGCACCACCGCGTCTTCGCAAGCCGCACCGCGTCCATGACTTGAACCGGCGCAATGCGCTTCGCTTATTGCGCCCTACGCCCGCCAACCATGACCACCGCCCTCTACTTCCACCCCGACGGCTACACGATGGGCGGCCCCAAGCTGATGGGCCGCAACGCCGCGGGCAACTCGTTTCTGCGCGGCTGGCTCGCGCACAGCGAGCAGCACGACGCGGTGGCGCTGGTCGAGCAGGCCGAGTACGCGGAAGCCTTCCGCCGACTGTGCACGCAGCACGCGCCGGCGCGGCCGACGCGCGTGCTGGGGCCGGCGCAACTGGCCGACGGCGGCGTGACGCACGTTTACTACCCGGGACCCAACATCCACGAGTTGGCCTGGCAGCGGCAGTTCCTCGGCCGCGCGAAGTTCAGCCTGACGGGGATTACGCACACCACGGCGTCGTCCGGCGCGATGGACTCGATCACCGACCTACTGACCGCGCCGCTGGCACCGTGGGATGCGCTGATCTGCACTTCGGCCGCGGTGGTGCAGACGGTGCGCACCGTGCTCGAAGCGCAGGCGGAGTACCTGCGCTGGCGCTTCGGTGCCACGCGCTTTGTGCCGCCGCAGTTGCCGCTGATCCCGCTCGGCATCAATGTCGCGGACTTTGCCTTCAGCGCGGCGCAGCGCGCCGCCGCGCGCGAGCGGCTCGGCGTCGCGCCGGGCACGCTGGTCGTGCTGTTTACCGGGCGGCTGTCGTTCCACGCCAAGGCGCACCCGCTGGCGATGTACCAGGCGCTCGCGCGCGCGCAGGCGGCCACCGGCGCCCGGCTGCAACTTGTCGAGTGCGGCTGGCACGCCAACGAGTATCTGGCCAACGCGTTTGCCGAGGCTGCGCGCGCCGCCTGCCCGGATGTGCCGGTCACCGTACTAGATGGTCGCCGCGCGGAAGACCGCAGCACCGCCTGGGCGAGCGCGGACCTCTTCTGCTCACTGTCGGACAACATCCAGGAGACCTACGGCCTGACCCCGCTGGAGGCGATGGCCGCGGGCCTACCGGTGGTGGTCAGCGACTGGGACGGCTACCGCGAAACGGTGCGCGACGAGATCGACGGCTTTCGCGTGCCGACGCTGATGCCGCCGGCGCCGCTGGGCGGCGATCTGGCGCGGCGGCACGCGCTCGGCGTGGACAGCTACGACCTGTACTGCGGCCACAGCAGCCAGTTGGTGGCGGTGGACGTGGCGGCCACCGCGGCGGCGTTCGAGAAACTGATCCGCGCACCCGAGTTGCGCGCGCGAATGGGCGAGGCGGGCCGTGCGCGGGCGCAGGAGTTCGACTGGTCGGTGATCGTGCGCCGCTACGAAGACCTGTGGCGCACGCTGGACGAGGCGCGCCGTGCACACAAGGACGAAACCGCGCCGCCGGCGCCCTGGCCGGCGCGGATGGACCCGTTTGCCGCATTTGCCGGCTACCCGACGCACACGCTGGCGCCGACCGCGCGGCTGCGGCTTGCGCGCGAAGACGCCGCCGAGGCGCTGGCTCGCTGGCGTGCGCTGGCGATGGTCAAGTTCTCGGCTCTGGCGGCGCCGAGTGTCGAGGAGTGCGACGCCATCCTTGCGCGGCTGGCGCGCGGGCCGGCCACCGCCGCGCAGCTTGTCGCCGAGTTCGCGCCCGAGCGCCGGCCGCTGGTCTTCCGCGGGCTGGTGTGGCTGGTCAAGTTGGGCGTGGTCGAGTTGGACTCCGCCGCGTAGCAGCCGCTGTAGTCCCGAGTTCAGCGCAGGGTCTGAGCCTGCTCCGGCCCAGCACAGCAGATCCCTCACCGCGCCCGCGCCGCCGGCGGCGAGCCCGCTGCGTTGCCTGAGCACGGGTCAAGCGGCTAGAGTTTGACCCACGCCAACCAGGGGGCCCCTTCGATGCGCCTTCTACCGCTGCTTGCCGCACTTCTCCTCGTCGCCCGCCCCGCCGCCGCCGACGTGGTGTTCTACACAGGCGAGGAACTGCAACGCATCTTCTCGCTCGGCCCCTGGCCGCCGCCGGCGCTGGTCAAAGGGCGCGATCCGAGCAACCGCGTCTCCGGCCAGCCGGCGGCGATCGAACTTGGGCGCCGCCTGTTCTTCGACGCGCGGATGTCGAGCAACGGTTACGTGGCCTGCGTGACCTGCCACCAGACCGACCGCGCGTGGACCGACGGGCTGGCACGCGCGCAGGCGATCGGCCCGAGCGGGCGCAACACGCCGGCGCTTTTTAACCTGCGCATGCAGCAGTGGTACGGCTGGAGCGGCGGCGCGGACAACCTGTGGGCACAGAGCATCCGCCCGTTTCTCGACCCCAACGAGATGGACTCGTCGCCGCGGCTGGTCAAGCGCGTGTTCGAGCGCGACCCCGAGCTGGCCTGCATGTACCGGCAAGCCTTCGGCGTGGAGCCGACCGGTCGCGGCGAAACGGTGCTCGCCAATGTCGGCAAGGCGCTGGCGGCGTTTCAGGAGACGCTGGTGACCGGCCGCACGCGCTTCGACGAGTTTCGCGACGCGCTCGCCCGCAACGACCGCGTGGCCGCGCGCAACTATCCGTATGCGGCGCAGCGCGGCTTGCGGCTCTTTGTCGGCGAGGGTCGATGCGTCGCCTGCCACGCGGGGCCGAACTTCAGCGACGGCGCCTTTCACGCCACCGGCGTGCGCGCACCCGCCGCGGTGCTGCCGGACGATGCCGGCCGCAGCGGCGGCCTGCGCCAGCTGCGCGAGAGCCGCTATACGCTGCTGTCGCATCACAGCGACGACCGCAGCAGCGCACGGGCTGCCGCGACCCGGCGGGCGCTGGGCGATGCGGCGCCGGACCGTGCCTTCCGCACCGCAAGCCTGCGCAACGTTGCGGTGACCGCGCCCTACATGCACAACGGCCAACTGGCCACGCTGCGCGATGTGGTGCGCCACTACAGCACGGTGGACGGCAACGGCGTGGACCCACGGCTGCCGCAGCGGCTGGAGTTGTCCGAGAGCGAGGCCGACGATCTGATCGCCTTCCTGGAGACGCTGACCGACGGCTTTGGCGCCGAGCGGCCGCGGCCGGCGGCGGCGGCCTCGATCTGCACCGAATAGCGCGCCGCCGCGGGCGGCCTTGACCACCATCAACGCGCGCCCCGCGCCCTGCTGCTGTGATGCGCCCATTGGAGGCAGCAATGGCCATGCAGCAGTGGGATGCGATCGTGATCGGCTCCGGCATCGGCGGGCTGGCGGCGGCCGCCGCGCTGGCCGATGCGGGCAAGCGGGTGCTGGTGCTGGAACGTCACGCCCAGGCAGGCGGACTGACGCAGACTTTCGAGCGGCACGGGTTCCGCTTCAACGTCGGCGTGCACTATCTGGGCGGCTTCGGCGAGGGGCAGCTCAACCGGCGCCTTTTCGACCGCTTGTCGGGCGGGCGCATCCGCTTTGCGCCGATCCCCGGCGTGTACGACCGCCTGCACTTCCCGGACCTCTCGCTCGACTTCGCACCGCCGCCGGCCGCATTGCGCGCGACGCTGAAGAACGCCTTTCCGCAGGAGGCGGCGGGCATCGACAAGTACTTCGGTGCGCTGGCCGACGGTGCGCGCGCTCTGGGCAAGGTGTTCACGATCCGCAGCGCGCCATGGCCGATCGCCACGCCGGTGGCCTGGGCCAACCGGCAGGCGATCGAGCGCTGGGTCGGCCGCACCACCTGGGAAGTGGTCTGCGACTGCACGACCGACGAGCGCCTGCGCGCGGTGCTGACCGCACAATGGGGCGACTATGGCTCGCGACCGCTCGACGGCTCGTTTGCCGCACACGCGCTGGTGATGCAGCACTATCTCGATGGAGCGTGGTATCCGGTCGGCGGCTCGGGAGTCTTTGCGCAGGAGCTGGGCAAGACGATCGAAGCCGCCGGCGGCGCGATTCGCACCCGCGCGGAAGTCGCGGCGATCCGCGTGCAGGACAGGCTGGTCGCGGGTGTCACGCTCGCCAACGGCGAGGCAATCGATTGTGCGCGCGTGATCTCCGACATCGGGCTGCACAACACGCTGCGGCGGCTGCCGTCGGCGGAGGTGGACTACCACTGGATGAGCGATGGCTACGACATGCAGCCTTCGATGGGTTATGTGGGCCTGTATCTTGGGCTGGAAGGCGACATCGCCGCGCACGGCGCGGATGCGGCCAACCGCTGGTTCTTCACCGATTGGGACATCAACACGCTGTGGCGCGACCCGTTCGACGAGCCGCGCGCGCCGGCGCTGTTCGTCTCGTTCCCGTCGCTGCGCGACCCGGCGCACGAGCCGGGGCCGGCGCGCCGCCACACGGCGGAAGTCGTGGCACTGGTGGACTGGAGCGCCTTTGCGCAGTGGGACCGCAGCGACCCCACGGGCGGCCTGCGGCCCGAGACCGCCGCCGACCGCGAGAGCTACTGCGCCTTCAAGGACATGCTGCACCGTAACCTGCGCGCGCAGTTCGACGCGCACTTCCCCGGCCTGGCGCCGCTGGTGAAGATGAGCGAAGTCTCCACGCCGATCTCGGTGGCCCACTACACCGGCGCCGAGCACGGCGCGATGTACGGGCTGGAAACCACGCCGCGGCGCTTTCTCACGCCTGCGCTTCGCCCGCGCACGCCCATCCGCGGGCTGTACCTCGCCGGCCAGGACGCCGGCATGCCAGGCGTAACCGGCGCGTTTTTCGGTGGGCTGATGGCGGCGGCGAGCTGCGAGCCAAGGCTTTGGAGCCTGTTGCGATGACCGCACTTTTCTGTCTACCCAACGCGCGAACCCGCGCGTTGCACCGTGCCCTCACCCCCGGCCTCTCTTCTCCCGCCGATGCGGGCGCGGGGGGCAAGCAACCCTCGCCCGCATCAGCGGGGGTGCGCGCGCGCGAAGCGAGCGGGTGAGGGCATGAGTCTTTTCATTGGCGAAGATCGACATTCGGAGAAAACGTCCATGCCCCGCAACGGAACCCCCACCGCCACCCCGGCCGCCGCCCGCAAGCGCGCGCGCAAGCCCGTAGCGCCGCGCCGCGTCGAACAAGGCGATACCGCGCCGGCGACGACCGCCCCCGGAATCGCCGCGCACACCATCGGCCAGCGGGTCGAAGCCTCGCGCGAACACAAGGCCACCGCCGTGGCCGACGTGCTGCAAAAGGCCGCCGGCGACGGCCCGACCGCGGTGATCGACACGCTGGAGGCGATCCTCACCGGCGCCTCGCCCGACGACGCCAAGGCCCTGCGCGCCGCGCTGCTCGCGCACCGCACCGAGAAACTCGTCGCCAGCCCCGACGACGAACTCGCACCCGACTGGCGCAAGGGCGGCTACCCGTACAAGAACCTGATGTCGCGCAAGAACTACGAGCGGGTCAAGTACGGCTTGCAGGTCGAGTTGCTCAAGCTGCAAGCCTGGGTCAAGGACACCGGGCAGAAAATCGTGGTGCTGTTCGAGGGGCGCGACGCGGCCGGCAAGGGCGGCACGATCAAGCGCTTCATGGAACACCTGAACCCGCGCGGCGCGCACGTGGTCGCGCTGGAAAAGCCCACCTCGACGGAAGTCGGCCAGTGGTACTTCCAGCGCTACGTGCAGCACCTGCCCACGCGCGGCGAGATCGTGCTGTTCGACCGCTCCTGGTACAACCGCGCCGGCGTGGAGCGGGTGATGGGCTTTTGCACGCCCGAAGAGTACGAAGAGTTCATGCGCCAGGCGCCGGTGTTCGAGCGCAACCTGGTGGCGAGCGGCACCCATCTGGTCAAGTTCTGGTTCAGCGTCAGCCGCCACGAGCAGCGCCGCCGCTTCAAGGAGCGCGAGCGTCATCCGCTGAAGCAGTGGAAGCTCTCGCCGATCGACATGGCCTCGCTCGACAAGTGGGACGAGTACACCCGCGCCAAGGAAGCGATGTTCTTCCACACCGACACGGCCGAGGCGCCGTGGACGGTGATCAAGTCCGACTGCAAGAAGCGCGCGCGGTTAAACGCGATGCGGTATCTCTTGCACAAGCTCGACTACACCGGCAAGGACGAAGCCAACATCGGCGCGCTCGACCCGCTGCTGGTCGGCCGCGCGCACGTGGTGTACGAGCGGGGGGAGAAGCGGGGGGCGTTGTTGTAGACGAAGGCCTTTGAATCGTCGGGCAACGCTCGGGCACAGTCGTGGCAAGCTTTCTCGGCGCCCGAACCGCACTGCAGGAGACATCCATGCCCACCGTGGAATCCCTCGAACTCGAAGCGCTCAAACTCGCTCCCGTCGATCGAACCCGGCTGCTCGAACGCCTGCTCGCCAGCCTCGATACCGATGCGCAGATCGACGCGGCATGGGATCGGCTGGCCGATGAGCGCGAGGCCAAAATCGAGTCCGGCGCGGTGACGCCCATTGCCCTGGCCGAGGTTGTGGCTCGGCTCGAAGCGCGCTACCGGGGATGAGTTTCTCGCTCCACCCTGGGGCGCAGCGCGATCTGGCCGAGGCCGCCGACTTTTACGCCTGCGAAGGATCGCGGCACGTGGCGCAGCGCTTCGTCGCGGAGGTCGCGCGCGTCGCCGCGCTCATTGCCGCCAATCCGGACATCGGCGTTTCGTCAACGCGCGGCCGCCGCGTGTTATCGATGCAAGTTTTTCCGTACGCCGTCGTCTACCGTCGCGCAGACGACGGAATTCACATCCCGGTCGTGCGACACCACCGGCGTCACCCTGCCTTTGGGCGCGCCCGCGGGTGATTTATTGAGGATTCCAGAAATGGGTGACGGCCAGTGCACCCTCACCCGGCGCCTGCGGCGCCACCCTCTCCCACTGATGTGGGAGAGGGTTTTCTGCCCTCGCCCGCATCAGCGGGAGAGGGGCCCGGGGGTGAGGGTTCGTCAACCATTTGCGGAAAGCTCAGTAGGTGACGCTTGCCGCCGGCGCCGCGTGACGTCGACTCGCGCCGCGACACGGCTGGCAGTCGCAAGACGCGTGCTGCGCGGGCGCTGTGCCCGTAGCGTCGCCCCATCTTGCGATGGAGGCGACGATGAGACTTGTTCCCGTGCTGTGCACCGCGCTTGCCCTGGGCGTGCCCGCGGCGGGCGCGCAGGAGCGCGCGTGCAGCAACGAGCTGCGCGTCGAACTGCGCGGCCTGCGGCAGACGGCAGCGCCGGTGCTGGTCGGCATCTACGGCAGCGCCGAGCAATGGCTGCGCACTCCGGCGCTGGCCGCGACCGTCGAACCGGCCCGCGGCCTGCGCAGCACCATCGGTGCGCTGCCGCCGGGCGAGTACGCGGCCAGCGCGTTTCAGGACCTGAACGGCAACGCCGACTTCGACACCAACTTCATCGGCATCCCGACCGAGCCGTTTGCGTTTTCCAGCGGCGCGGCGGGCTTCATGGGGCCGCCGAAGTTCGAGCAGGCGCGCTTCAGGGTCGATGCCTGCGGCGCCGAGCTGCTGTTCGACTTCACTGGCAGCTACTGAACCTCGATGCGCACGCCCTGCTTGACGCGCAGCGGGATCGACTCCACCGCGGCCGGCAGGTCGTCGTGCGGGTTGCGCGCGAGCACGACGAAGCTCGCCTCGTACCCGGGCCGCAACGCGCCGAGCCGCCGGCCGGGGAACAGGAACTGCGGTGTGACCCGCGACCACCAGTCGAGCAGCGTGGCGTCGTCCACGCCCAAGGTGCGCAAGTGGCGGACTTCGGCCGCCGAGCTGTCCAGGTAGTTGTCGCTGCCGATGAGCACGGTCGCGCCGGCGGCCCGTAACGCATCGAGGTTGGCGCGCTGCACGGCCCGGATCGCCTCGAGTTCCGGCGCGCGCAGGCGAGCCAGGCCGGTGGTCGTGGTCACCGCCACACCGCGCGCGGCGGCAAGTTCGGCGTCGGCCGCGGTCAGGCGGTACGCCTCGGGCCGGTCGCGCCCGCCCAGATAGCCGGGCAGGTGCGCCAGCCAGTTCACTCCGGCACGGCAGGCCAAGCGCAGGTCGGCCGCGGTTTCGACGTGCGCGGCGACCCGCAGGCCGGCGGCGTGCGCCCGCGCCACGACGAGCGGCACCAGCGCCGGGTCGAGCCCGCGCACGCCCTCGGTCTGCGGCAGCAGCAGCCGCTCGGCAAAACGGTCGGAGTCGACCAAGACCAGCTTGATGAAGTCCGGTCGCTGCGCAACGATTTGCGGCCACTTGGCGGCGAGCGTCGGCGCGTCCGGCACTTCGAAGTACGCGGCGTCGGCCAGCGCCGCCGCGTTGGGCGCGAGCGGCATGCCGCGCTCCAGCAGCTGCCGATACAGCCGTTGCGGATGGCCGCCGGCACCGGTGATGCCGCCGTGCGAGAACAGCACCTCGGGCCGGCCCGGCCCGCCCAGCCGACCGGCCAGCGGCGCCACCTGCGCGGCGAGGTTGTTGGGATTGACGATGTAGAACACACCGTCGCGCAGGTAGCGCGGCAGCGCCAGATCGGCGCCCCAGGTCGAGTCGACGTTGTGGTTGTGCGCCTCGGCAAACGGGGGCACGACCCACCCGCCGGCCAGATCGACGCGCTTCTGGACGACGGCCGGCGGCTCGTCGGCAAAGCGGCCATCGACCACGAACAGATCCCGCTCGACGAAGCGCCCGCCGAGCAGGCAGCGCCCGTTGGCAAAGACGGCGCCGGCGCCGCGCGTCGCAGCGCGCACCGGCGCCGCCAAGGCCAGCCCGGCCAACAGCAGTTGTCGCCGCAGGTTCATCGCGTATTCGCGTCAGGCTTCGGAAGCAACAGCTTGACCGCCGCACCCGATGCCGCGCGCGCGGCCTGCGACCGGCAGCGGCGCGGCGTCGCGAATCGCCCGCCGGCTGCCGCCAGCGGGCGAGCGGCGGTTTGCTGATCCCGCACAAGACGCCCGCAGCCGAGCCGGCGCAAGATGGCAATGGAGAGGCGAACGAAGCGGCCTTGGCTTATGTTCATCCGCACTCTTTCGGCGTTGATGGCGGTCTGCACGCTGGCCGCCTGCGCCGAGTTGCTGCCGCACTCGCGACAGGAGGTGGTTGCGCGCTGGGACAGCTTTGCCGAGGCGCGGACGACGATCGAGAAAATCGAGCCGTACAAGACCACCCGCGCGGATCTCAAGGCGCTCGGCATCGACGCCAGCGGCGACCCGACCGTCACCCTGTTGAGCCACGCCGACGTGGCGCTGCGCTTCCCGGTCGGCGGCGCGCTCAAGGCCGAGGACATCGACCCCGGCATCTACGCCTGCATCGTCGCCGGCCGGAAGTGCAACGGCTATCTCATCAACGTCAAGCACATGCACCGCGACCGCACCGGCAACTTCTGGATCGACTCGCTACGCTTCAAGCGCGTGACCGACGTGACCGGCTGGACGTTTACGGCGACCATCCTGTTCGTCGGCGACACCGTCGTCTACGCGGTCTACGGCGGGCAGCCGACGATCCACGAGGTCGAGGTCGAGATCAACCCCCTGGGCCCGCTGCAAGGCTGGGGCGAGAGTGTCGGCGGCGCGCTCTACTGACGCGCCGCCACCCGGCAGCCGCGCCCCTTGCCCGCGGCGATCGCCCCCCCGCGGTCAGAACTTCCAGCCCCAGGCCACGCCGAAGGAGAACTCCTGCAAAGAGATGTCGGCATTGCCGTTGGGCGGGACATAGCCGGGCGGTAGGAAGTTCTGGAACAAAATGGCGGTCGGTATCGCGCCGGTGCCGTTGACGGTGACTTTCGGCGCGTACATGAAGGCAAAGTTGATCTCGTTGCTCTTGTCGAGGTTCCACGTGCCGCCGAGCGTGTAGTGCGACTCGACCGCCCCCGGCGCCAGCACATTGAACAGTGTCTCGCTAGCGGGAATCGGCTGTTTGCCGTAGTTGTAGCCGGCGCGGAGCGTGAACGCGGCGTCGAACGCGTAGTCAACACCGAACTTGTAGGCCGTCACGTCGTCCCAGCCGAAGCCCGGTCCGCCATTGGCGCCCAGTTGCGCCTGCGTGAGATTGGGCAGCAGCGGGTTGCCGATCGCATCGATGCTGGAGTACTGAATTCGCACCACGTCGAAAGCCAGGGTGGCCGCCGGCACCGGTTTCCAGGCGAAGCCGACGCCGAAGTTGGCGGGGATGTCGAATTCGCCCTGGTTGGCGAACAGGCCCTTGTACTTGTCGAACTTCTGCATCGAAGTCTTTGTCTGGTACGTCGCGCCGACGGTGAAGGCGTCGGTGAGCCTGCCCGTGTAGCCGATGCGTACGCCGAAGCCCCAGGAGTTGTCGTAGCCGTTGTTGGTGACCTTGCCGGGGCTTTGCGACGACACCGGGTTGTCGAAGTTCTCCAGCCCGGTCGCCTCGAATCTCTGGAAAGCGACGTTCAGCACCAAGCCGAGCGCGTGGTCGGGTGCGAGCTTGTAGGTCGCCGTCGGCGCGATGAACATTTGCGACAGATCGACCCCGGCGTTGCTGCTGCCGAACAGCGGAATCGGCGTCGTGTACGAGGTATTCAGGCCGCCGTTGCCGTAGATCGACACGCCCAGCGTCCAGTCCTTGCCGAGCGTGCGGTTGTAACCGACTTCGGGAATGAAAAAGTTGGACTTGTCGTCGCCGTCGTAGGTGCCGTTGAGGCTGGGAAAGCCAGGCCCGAAGTCGGGCATCCCGCTTATCGTCGCGCTGCGGCTGGGCTGGAACCAGGTCAGACCGAGGTCGAAGCGGTCGCCGACGAAAGCCATTCCCGCCGGGTTGGTGGCCGCGGCAATCGAGTCCTGCGGCAAGGCGATGCCCACGCCGCCCATCCCTTGCGCCTTGACGCCTTCGCCATGCGAGAAGTAGCCGTTGGTGGCGAGCGCCACGCCGGGCGCGCAGGCGGCAGCGACCGCCAGTGCCAGCAGTTTCAGGTTGCTCTTCATCTCATCCCCCAGGGTCGGTGCGCGCCGTCGCCGGGCGCGCGTCGTTGTCGATAACGTGGCACGCTATCCGCGTCCGCAGCAGCGGATTTGCCGCGGATCAAGCGCTGCCGCAGCGATTGCGCGCACGGACTGCCGCGCCCCCCGCTGCGTGACCCGCGTCACAGGGCGGCTTGCGCTGGCGGCGCAGCGCGGCAACATCGGCCCCCTTGATCGATGCCGGGAGCAGAACGATGCACAAGACGATCGCATGGCTGATCGCCGCCTGGGTGGGCGTGCTGGCGGCAACGGGCGCCGGCGCGCAGCAGAAGGTCGATCCGGCCAAACTGCCGGAGGAGATGCGCACCCAACTCAACCTTTACCTGATGCCCAAGGACGTGCCGGCCTTCATCAAGGCGCAAAAGGGCAAGGTGCTGTTCGTGGACGTGCGCACGCGCGCCGAGGCGGGTTTCGTCGGCATGGCCACACCGGTCGATGCGCTGGTGCCGTATGTCGAGTTCCAGGAGTTCATGAGCGACTGGGACGACAACCGGGGCTTCTACAAGCTGGAACCGTTCTCCGACTTCGCTCCCGAGATCGAGCGGCGGCTGAAAGCCAAGGGGATGAGCAAGACCGACCCGGTGATCCTGATGTGCCGCTCCGGCGAGCGCGCCGCGCGCGGCGCCGACTTACTGGCGCAGTATGGCTATACGCAGGTGTATTCGGTGGTCGGCGGCTTCGAGGGGCCGATCTCCGAGAAAACCGGCCGTCGCGACGTGGCCGGCTGGAAAAACGCCGGGTTGCCCTGGAGCTACGAACTCGCCACGGCCAAGATGAACCTCCCGCGGCAAGCCGCGGACTCACTCCGTTTCGCGATCATCAGGGCACTGTCGTCGTTCCCGCGCAAGCGGGCACCCAGCGACTTTCGCGAACGACGACTGGATTCCCGCTTTCGCGGGACTGACGTGCCTTTATTGTCCAAATGAAGTGGAAACGGAATCAACCGTCCAGCGCGCCGGCTTCGGCCAGCTCACGGATGCGCTGCACCGTATCCAGATCGGCGCTGAAGTAGGCTTGCTGGCGCAGAGCCAGCGTTTGTGCCGCTTCGGCACCGGCGTCCTCATCGTTGGCCGCGCCGTCGTCGAATTCGTAGGTGAAGCGCAGATACAGCGCTTCGGGCTGCGGCTCCTCGATTTGGATCGCGAGCGTGCTCGCCGGCCAGCCCGGCCCGGCGGCGGTGCGGGTGAAACTGCCGACGAGCGTCGTCAGTTCCACCCGATCCTCGACCGCGAAATTACCGAAGTCCAGCTGCCGTTCGAGCCAGGCGCCGGCGGTGGTCGCGCCGCGCGCCCGCAGCGCATAGCCCTCCAAACCGAGCACGAACTCGGTCGGCTGCTCGGCGCGCCGCAGCAGGCCGCGCCACAGTTGTGCGCGCGTCAGCGGCGTCAACAGCGGCATCAGCGGGTCGTTGATCTGCACCAGATGTTCGAAGCGCATCGGGCGAGCTTACTGCGGCTTACTGCGCAGCCGAATTCAACCTCGGCCGCGACTGATAAGGTCTGCCGCCCGCACCCGTATGTCCGACGATGCCCGCTGCGTTCCAGCTCGTGCTGCTCGACTCCGTTGCCGCCGTCGCACCCGAACACGCCGGCAGCGCGATCATCACCGGCTCGCATGGCGGCTTGAGCGCCGCCGCTTACGCAGCACAGGTGCCGGCTCGGCTGTACGTGTTCAACGACGCCGGCGTCGGCAAGGGCGAGGCCGGTGTGGCCGGCTTGGCATTGCTTGACGCGCAAGGCCAAGCCGCGGTCGCGGTCGCGCACACCAGCGCGCGCATCGGCGAGGCAGGCGACACGCTCGCTTGTGGCGTGATCTCGCGCGTCAATCGCGCGGCGGCGGCGCTGGGCCTGCGCGTCGGCGAGCCGCTGCGGCCAACGTTGGCGCGGCTGGGCGCCGATCCCGGCTAAGACGCCACCCGATCCGCGCTCTTGGCCTTCTTGACCGTGCTGCGCGTCAACCGGTCCACGAGCGACGGCGACAGCAGCTTTAACCACAGCGCCAGCCGGCCGCGACCGGTCAGCACCACTTCTGCTTTGCCTGTGGCAAGCCCCGCAAGGATGCGTGCCGCACAGTCTTCGACCGCCATCGCCTGGTTGCGCTTGATGATCCACTGGCCGTAGGCGCGGCCCTGCGCATCCAGGCTGTGCGCCGCGAAGCCGGTGGCGACCAGACCCGGATAGGCGATCGTCACGCTGACTCCGCTGCCCTCGAGCTCGGCGCGCAGCGCCTGGAAAAACCCGTCCTGCGCGAATTTGCTGGCGCAATACGCGGTGCGGTGCGCAATGCCGAGCCGCCCCGCCAGACTGCACACGGCGAGAATCCGTCCGCGCCGCGCCTTGAGCGAAGCCAGCGCCGCGCGCGTGCACCAGACACTGCCCATCAGGTTCACGCGCAGTACGCGCTCGAACATGCCGTGGTCGAGCGCGTCGGCGAGCGAGGCATGGGTCGAGACGCCGACGTTGTTGATCAGCACGTCGATGCCACCGCCGACTTGCGCGGCGGCGGCGATCAAGCGTTCGCATTGCTCGCGCTCGCCGACGTCGGTCGGCACCACGAGCGCTTCCGCGCCCAGCGCGCGACACTGCGCGGCCACCGCTTCCAGGCCGGCGGCGTTGCGCGCGGCCAGCACCAGCCGCGGCTTATCGGCCGCCAGTTGCCGGGCCAACTCGGCGCCGATGCCATCGGATGCGCCGGTGACGACGATGGTCTTGCCCGCGTACTGCGTCATCGCGTTCCCCTAGCGTTGCAGGGTCGAGGGCGTCAGGATCGGCGCGTCGTACCACTCGGCCACAGGCTCGGCGCCGAAGGTCTTGCGCAGACCTGCCAGCCAGTCGCTGGTGATCCACTGCTCCGCCGCGGCCTGGTCCTGCCACAGCAAGGCCAGACCGAAGCGGCCGTCTGCGCTCGCCAGACCATATTCGCGCAGCAGCGCCGGATATCGCGCCGGCAGCAGGGCGCGCAGTTGGATGTTCGACTGGGTCAGGTCGGCGCCGGCCGCGGCCGGCAGCGTAATCACCGTGACCACGCTGTCGCTATGAGTGTTGGCGGGTGTGCCGCCCGGCCGGTAGTCCTTGACCTGAGTCGCGGTGAAGTAGCGCACCTCGCCGGCTGCGCCGCGCTCTTTTTCCACCCGCGCGAACCAGGCCGGGTTGAACCAGGCTTCGGCGCTGGCGCGGTCCTGCCACAGGTAGACGCCGCCGTAGCGGCCGTCGGCCTGGGCGAGGGTGTAAATCTTGTACTTCAGCCCCGGTAGCTTGTCGTACTCGGCGATGGTGTCGCGCATCTTGCTCGCGACCAGCGCCTTGGGCGCGTACCAGGGCTTGGGCACCCGCACGATGACGACCACCGGTGCGGGCGCGCTGTCGGTGGCAGGCGTTTGCGCGGCGGCGGGAGTGGCGATGGGAGTGGCGATCGCCAGGGCGGTCAGGGTGGCACTCAGAGCGGATTTCATGGCTTGGTCCTCGTCGATGGGCCGCGCACGACGGCGGCCATGTGGACTTGGACGAAACCCGGCGCGCTTTGTGACCGCGCCGCAGCGGCGCGATTAGTTCAGGCGTTGCGGCTGCGCCGCCGTCAGCGCGCTGCCTTCCAGCACCCGCCGGACGTTGTCCACCAGCGCCGCAGGGGCGTCCCAGTCGGGATGGGTGCGATAGACGACGGCAATGCGTTGCAGCCGCGACAGTTCGGCACGAGCGCCGGCCAGCGTGCCGGCCAGATCGACCGTGGAGCCGTCGGCGCGGCGCGCGAACTCCATTGGGTACGAGCGCCCGGCAGCGCGCGCCGCGACCGACAGGCGCCGGCAGTTGCAACGCGCGGCCGGATCGATCAAGCCGCAATGACCGGCCATGAACTCCTCGAGTGCGCGGCGCGCGCGCGAGAGCCGCTGCCGGTAGGCCGGCTCGGCGATGCCGAGAATCTGCGCCGCGGTGCGTGTGTCGAAGTCGAACACCTCGCCCAGCACGAAGGCGCAGCGGCTGTCCACGTCCAGGCACAGCAGCATGCCCTGGGTGCAGCGCTGACCCATTTCGCGTGCCTCCAGCTCCAGCACCGGATCGGCCCGGTCGGCCAGTGCGGGCAGACGGTCCGCTAGATCGTTGCCGGCGTCGAGCTTTTCGGCCAGCGCCTCGAAGGATTCCGTCTGCCGCGCGCGCCGCGCCACGGCCAGATCGTTGACGTGATTGGTGGCGATGCGAAACGCCCAGGTGCGCAGCGCGCTGCGCCGCTCGAAGCTCGCCAGCGCGGTGGTGATCTTGACCAGCACTTCCTGCGTGGCGTCCTCGGCGTCGGCAAAGTTGCCGAGCATGCGCAGCGCCAGGCGGAACAGCGGATCCTTCAGCGCATCCAGCAGCGCTTCGAGTGCGCGCACGTCGCCGGCCAATGCCGCATCGGCCCATCCGATCAACTGCTCCTCGTTGGCCTTCGGCTTCATTTCTACCCCCGTGGCGACGATCGCCTTCCGCACCTTAGACGGTCGAAGCCGGCGTTTGTGACTCCGGATCGCAGGTCGATGCGAGCGCGAGGCGTTCCAGCGCCCAGGGCGACTTCGGCGACAGCGCCTTGATGGCGAGCTTGGCGAGATCGGCCTCGAAGCCGCGCGGCCCGGCGCCGGCGAGTTGTTCCGCTGCGGAGATGGTCTGGACGCTGCCGAGCCAGCACCAGCGGTCGAAGACGTGCCAGTCCTCGCGGCCGCGCGCGCTGTTGCGCTCGATGAGCGCCAACGCGCCGCCGAGCGGCCAGGGCGGCAACTGCCACTGCACCGCCAAGGTCCGCAGCCGCGCGGCGTGCTCCCCGGCCGACTCCGCGCCGACACAGGCGCCCAGGCAGCGATGCAACTGGCGGTTAAAGCAGGGGTCGGTCGTCGGCGCTCCGCGCCGGCGCCGTTCCAGCCCCATGGTCTTCAGGCACAGGCCGTGTTCGTTGGCAAGCGCGATCAGCGCCGCGCGTGCACTGGCGCGCGAGGCAAAGGGGCCGAACGCGCCTTCCAGTTGCTCCGGCGCCGTGCCGGCGGCCACGGCAAAGCGCGGCCGGCTTTCGCCCTCGTCCAGCGAGAACACCACCGCGCCGCGCCGCCGCCGCAGCGCGATGTTGTGCGCCGGCAGCCGGGTCTTGATCAACTCCGCCTCGCGCAACAGCGCGCCGAACTCGCCGGCGGTTTCCTCCCACTCCAGGCGGTGCGCCTCGGCGGCGAGCTTGGCGTCGGTGGCGTTGACTGCCTCGGCACCAAAGTGATCGGCCACCCGTGCGCGCAGGTCGAGCGCCTTGCCGATGTAGATCGGGTGCGCGTTCAGCCCGTAGAAGAGATACACGCCCGGCGCGCGCGGCAACTCGTCCAGCACCTGCGGCGGCAGATGCACGGGCGTGGCCGGCCGCGCCAGCACGGCATCCACCGCGCGCTCGATCTCGGCTGGTGTCCAGCGCGCATACAACTTCTGCACGAACTGCCACAGCATGCGCGCATCGCCCAGCGCCCGGTGGCGGCCTTGGGGGTCCAACCCAAAGCGCGCCACGATCGCATCGAGTGAATGCGGGCTGCGCTCCGGATACAGCGCCCGCGACAGCCGCACCGTACAGAGCGTGCGGGCGCGGAAGTCGATGCCGGCACGCGCGAACTCGGCGCGCAGAAAGCCGTAGTCGAAGCGTGCGTTATGGGCGACGAACACCGCATCGTGCAGCCGCGCGGCCAGATCGGCAGCGATCTCGGTAAAGCCCGGTGCGCCGCGCACCATCTCGTTGCTGATGCCGGTCAACCATTGGATCTCGGGCGGAATCGGCACCCCGGGATTGACCAGCGAACTCCACTCGGTCACACGCATGGCGTCGTTGTCCGCCTCGACCGTGACCACGCCCACCTCCGTCACCCGCTCGCGCGTGGGCGAGGTTCCGGTGGTTTCGACATCGACGAACGCCAGGCGCGGGGCAAATAGCGGAGCCATCGGCGGCAGTCTACGAGCGGAGGGCGCGGTTCTCGCGCGCCTGTCGGTCGGCGCTGCGGCTTGCTCCGCGTCATGAGCGCGGTCGCGCGTTGCGCGATACTGCGCGCATCTGCCCCACACTGGAGATGCGGATGCGCAAAACCCTTTCGCTGCTGGCGTTGGCGCTCGCCGCGTCCGGCGCTGCGGCACAGACTGCGACCTATAAGGTAGACGGCGACGGCATCGCCAAGCCGCTGACTGGTACCCCCGGCAATGCCGCCCGCGGCAAGGCGCTGATCGCGGCGCGCGGCGCGGCGCCGTGCCTGGACTGCCACGTCGTCACCGACAAGGGCATGCCCAAGGGCGGCGACAAGGGGCCATCGCTGGACGGCGTGGGCGCGGCGCTGACGCCGGCGCAGTTGCGCTTGTCGGTTGCCGACTATGCCAACGTGGCCAAAGGCAGAGAGATGCCGGCGTTCCACAAGTCCGGCGCGAGCGACCCAAGGCTCAGCGCGCAGGAAGTCGAGGACATCGTGGCTTATCTCTCCACGCTGAAGAAGTAATTCCAATTCCACTTCATTCGGACAACAAGGGCACGTCGTTCCCGCGCAAGCGGGAATCCCGTGTCTTTCGCGAAAGTCGCTGGGTTCCCGCGTGCGCGGGAACGACGAGATTGCCCTAATGATTGAGAGATGGCATAACGCCGTGCCGGTCGGTGCCCAGGGAACGCCCATCGCGAATCGTCGGCTTGCCCCGCCGCCGTCCTGCGGCCTTCCGGCGGACGCCTGTCCGGTCGGCGCGCAAGCGACGCCCCTGCACCGCTGCGCCGACGCCGACCCGCGCAGCCGCAGAGGTCGCGGCGCGAACGGGGCCGGGCAACCAGCCACCCGGTAAGCCCGACGCCGCGATGCCGTTCCGCGACCGCGCCGACGCTGCGCTGCGATGAAAACGCGCTGGACCGACCGCCTCACACCCACCGCCGTGCTGCTCGTCTCCCGCGGCTGGGTGCTCGACGAGGTGGCGCGGGTACCGGGCGTGGACGAGGCCACTCGCCTGCGGCTCGTCGAGGATCTGATCGCCTACGAGCCGCCGCGCCGGCATGGTGTGCGCAACAACCTGTTTGTCTGGTTCACCCTGCTGGGCGCCTCGATGCTGGCGACCGGGTTGGGGGCGCCCGGCTGGTGGGGCTTCGTGCCGGCGTTGCTGGCGCTGCTGTGGCTGGCGCGCGTACTGGCCGTGCAGGCCTTGCGCTGGCGGCTGGCGGCGCTGCTGGACGAGACGCAGCGGTGATTCGGGCCGGCCGGCGACGCCCGCGTCAAGCGCGCCGCGCCGCCAGCAGGCGGTCGCACAAGGCCAACTCGTCGCTCGCCGCCGGCAGCCGAGCGCACTGCGGCTGCACCTGCGCGCGCAAGCGGGTGATCGCCGCGGACTGGCCATTTTTTTCGGCCCAGTCGGCGAGTTGGCGGTTCATCCGCTCCAGCACCGCGGCGTTGCGGCCGGAGAAGCTGGTTGGGCTGGGGGTGAGTTCGCCGAGCACCGTGCGCGCGGCGGCCTCGATCCGCGGCGCGTCCTGCGGGGCGAGTTCGATCAGATTGCGCACCCAGGTCGCGCCCCATTGCAGGCGCGTGGCGGCACCGACGGCGCCGCGATAGGCCTGCGCGTACCAGTCGAGGGCGGCCGCCTTGTCGCCGCGCTCGCGCGCGTTGGAGGCGAGGCTCAGCATCAGGTAGTACGGCGCCGGCGAACGGGCCAGCTCGCGCTTGAGCAGCGCGTCGGACTCGGCCATCAGGCCGGCTTCGCGCAGCAGGTAGGCGGCGGTCGGGACTACGGCCTGGCGCTCGTATTTGTCGGTGGTTTCGCGGTCGGCGCGCGCGGCGGCGACGCGCACGTCGTCCACCAGCGCGGGCGGCAGCGGCACCTTAGCGGTGCCGAGCGCGTCGGACTGCGCCAGTTGCACCCGCGCCAGTTGCGCGCCCAGGCGGTCGGCCTGCGACAGCTTGGGGTCGGCGGCAAGCCGGGCGAGCGCGGCGTCCCACTGCTTGGTGAGCGCGCTGCGCTCGGCGCTGCCCGCCGGGGTGAGCCAGGCGACGATCTTGTCCGGGTTATCGGTCAGCACGCTCGCCTGCTCGCGCGCCGCCGCGGGGTCGGCGAGTACGGCATTCAACTGCGCAGCCGCGGCGGCACGATCCAGCGCCGGGCGGCTCTTCTCCGGCGCGGAGGCCACGGCCGCCAGCGCCTTCAACCTGATCCGCACCGCGGCGGCACCGGCGCTTGCCGGCACCGCCTGCGCCAGCTTGGCGAGCACGGCCGGCACCTGGTCCTTGGGCACGGCCGCTTGCTGGTCGGTCTCCCACGAGTACCAGGCGAGTTGCCGCCAGTCGGCGGTGGCGAGCGACGCGCCCTTGTCGACCTGCGCCAGCAGCTCGCGCACCGGGCGGCTGGCGTTGGTGCCCAACGCCAGCGCCTGCACCATCTGCTCGGCATCGACCTCACCGGGCAGGCGCATCACCTCGGTGCCGTCGGGGCGAAAGACGATCATCGTCGGATAGCCCGCGACCTGAAAGCGCGTGCCCAGGCGCTGCGCGCCGGTGGCGTCGCCGTCGATGTACACCGGCACGAAGGGCCGCGCCGCGGCGATGAAGTCCTGCCGGTTGAACACCGTCGCCTTGACCTGGTTGCACGGCGGGCACCAGACCGCGCCCCAGTACAGAAAGAGCGGACGCTTGTCGCGGCGGGCGAGCGCGAAAGCGGCATCCACGTCTCCGTCGAACCAGCGGATGCCCTCGCCGCTGACGGCGGAGGCCTTGGGTGCGGCCAGCGCCGGCAGCGCCAGCGCGAAGCTCAGGCAAACGCTCAAGCAAGCAGCGGGCAGCGCGCGCATGGCGACCTCAGCGTCCAAACGGCGCGACGCCGATCCACGCCTTGTGCAGATAGAAGGCAAACGCCGCCCAGGCGACGAAGCCGATCGCCACCGTGACCGCGTCCATCGCCAGCGTGCCCTGCGGGTAGACGGTGCCGGCGACGCGGTCGCGCTTGCGGCCAGCGGTGAAGCTCAGGATCGCCCAGACGAGGAAGGCGCCAAAGAGCAGCACGTCCGCCACCCGCCCGTTGGCGAGCAGGTGGGCCAGCGCCCAGATCTTGACGCTCGCCGCCATCGGGTGGCCGAACTTCTGCTTGAGGTGGTTGCGCGGCACATAGGCGGCAACCAGCAGGACAAAGGCCGCCAGCGTCAGCAGCGAGGCCAGATGCCGCGTCCACAGCGGCGGCACGTACAGCACGACGTTGCTGGCCTCGCCGCGCGCCAACCCGTAGCCCCAGACGATGGCGACGAACGAGGCCACGGAGAGCAGCGACACGATGCCCTTGAACGGCTTCTCGCCCAGCCGCGCCTGCTGTGCGGCGCGCCAGTCGGGGGCAAAGATGCGCAGCGAGTGCGCGGCGAGAAAGATCACGAGGCCAACGATAAGTACGGTCATGGCGGCACGGCGGGGGAGACGCGGGGGCGCCTATTGTGGCCCGAATTGCAGCGCAAGCCGCGGGATGCCCCCTGCTCGCGGTGCGGACAGACTGTGGCATGACCTTGCAAACAAGACGCAGCGGCACCGCCCCTACGCCAGCCCTGCCCGCTTCGCAGAGGGAGGCGGTTACTCCCTCCCCCGCCTGCGGGGGAGGGCCGGGGTGGGGGCGCAGAGCATCGAACCCTTTCTTAAATGGAGTACGGTTATGCAAATGAACGAACCCGCCCTCTTTGCCACCGACGCCGCCCGCTGGCAGGCCGTTACCACGCGCGACCGCGCGGCCGACGGCAGCTTTGTCTTTGCGGTGCGCACCACCGGCGTGTACTGCAAGCCGTCCTGCGCCTCGCGCCCGCCGCGGCGCGAGAACCTGCGCTTCTTTGCCGACGGCGCGGCGGCGCGCGCGGCGGGCTTCCGCGCCTGCAAGCGCTGCCGGCCGGACGACGCGGCCGGCGACCCGCACGCCGCCGCGGTCGCCGCCGCCTGCGCACAACTGGCGCAGGCCGAGAGCGCGGTTCCGCTCGCGCAGTTGGCGGCCACTGCGGGCCTGAGCCCGCATCACTTTCACCGCGTGTTCAAGCGCGCCACGGGAGTCACGCCGGCCGAATACCAGCGCGGCCTGCGGATGCAGCGCGCAAGCGCCGCGCTGCACGGCGGCGCGCGCGTGACCGACGCGATTTACGAGGCCGGCTTCAACGCCGCCAGCCGCTTCTACGCGCAGGCGCGCGAACAGCTGGCGATGGCGCCGCGCGTGTGGCGCGCCGGCGGCGCCGGCGAAACCATCCACTACGCGGTGCAGCCCTGCTCGCTCGGGCAGGTGCTGGTCGGCGCGACCGCGCGCGGCATCTGCTCGATCCTCTTCGCGGACACGCCCACGCAGGCGGAAGCGGAGTTGCGCCAGCGCTTTCCCAAGGCCGAATTGCGGCCGGCCGCGGGCGAACTCGCAGCGCGGATCGCGCAGGTGGTGGCCTATGTGGATGCGCCGCGCGGCGCGCTCGACCTGCCGCTCGACGTGCGCGGCACGGCCTTTCAGCAGCGCGTGTGGAAGGCGCTGCGCGCGATTCCGCCCGGCCGCACTGCCACCTACAGCGAGGTCGCCCAGGCCATCGGCGCGCCGCGCGCGGTGCGGGCGGTGGCCCGCGCCTGCGCCGACAACCCGGTGGCGGTGGCCGTGCCCTGCCACCGCGTGATCCGCGGCGACGGTTCGCTCGCCGGCTACCGCTGGGGGCTTGAACGCAAGCACGAACTTCTGGAGCGCGAAGCCGGGCGGCCGGCGGCGCACGATCCGCGGCAAGGCGGCTTGTCCGATGGCGGCTCATGAGATGTCGGTTATCGGCAAGGCAGCAGGGAGAAAATCTCAGTGATCGCCCCAAGCGCCGGTACCGGGCTCGACCGGAATCGCGCCGGAGCGTCGTGCCTTTCCTAGGGAGGACGGCAAGCGGCGCATGCGCAGGGGCGGAGTACGCGGTAGGCTTTCGCCCCGGATCACGGCTGTTTTCCGCCACTTGCCTCGAAGAGGACACCATGACACAGGCTCTTGTCGCTGCTCGCTTCAATCGACGTTGCGCTGCTTTGTTCTTGATCGCCACCTTCGCGCTTGCCGGTTGCGGTGGCGGCGGCGACGGCGGCGGCGCCCCACAGGCTTACTCGGCCAGTTTCAATCCGCCGACGTTCTCGGGCAGCGTCACCGCTGGCGGCAATCCGCAGCCGTGGAGCACGGTGGCGACCTTCGATCGCGCGTTGCCGGCAAACGTCAACCTCGGCATCGTCGATGCCAGCGGCGTGGTCGCCCCCGCGTCGGTCGCCGTGACGCCGCAGGGCGGCACCGCGTACCGGGTGGCGATGAACACCGTCAACACCCTCGGCGCCGGCAGCTACAGCGGCAGCCTGCAGTTGCGCGCCTGCCTGGACTCGGTGGCCACCTGCGCGCAGCCGCTGCCGGGTTCGCCGTGGACGCTGTCCTACTCGCTCACCGCCTTCCCCTCGCTGGCGTCGGTGCAAAACCAGTGCACCTCGGTGGATGCGCAGCGCACTTGGGTGCGCTCGTACCTGGACGAGGCCTACCTCTGGTACCGCGACATTCCGGCGGTCAACCCGGCCAACTTCAGTACGCCCACGGCCTACTTCGACGCGTTGCTGGTCACGACACCGACCGCGTCGGGCAAGCCGCGCGATCAGTTCAGCTTCACCTTCGACACCGCGGCCTGGAACGCGCTGATCAACGCCGGCGAGTCGGCCGGGTACGGCATGCAGTTGTCCACCAGCGGTCGCATCGTCCGCGTTGCTTACGTCGAGCCGGGCTCGCCGGCCGCCGTGGCGGGCGTGGCTCGTGGCGACACGATCACGCGCGTCAACGGCCAGTCGGTCGCCACCGCCCCGAGCGAATTGCTCAACGCCGCGCTCTTCCCCACAGCGGCCGGGCAGACCTATGTTTTTACCCTGCAACCGGTAACGGGTGCGACGCGCGATGTGTCGTTGACCTCCGCCATCGTTACCAGCACGCCGGTGCCCACCACTCAGGTGCTCAACGTGGGCGGCGCCCGCATCGGCTACATCCTGTTCAACGACTTCCTGTTCACCGCTCAGGATCAGCTCGTGGCGGCGGTCAACACGTTACGCGGCGCCAACATCGACGATCTGGTGCTCGACCTGCGCTACAACGGTGGCGGCTTTCTCTTCATCGCTGCGCAACTGGGCTACATGCTCGGCGGCCCGACGACCGAAGGCAAGGTCTTCGAGCGCAGCCGCTACAACGAGAAGCGCGTGGTGGACAACAGCGACGACAACGCGGTGATCGAGTTCTTCCCGTTCCGCGTCAACGACAACTTCACCATCGACTTCGGCACCCGCCTGCCCAACCTGGGACTGCGGCGGGTGTTCGTCCTGACCACCGACGACACCTGCTCGGCGAGCGAGTCGGTGATCAACGGCCTGCGCGGCATCGATATCGAGGTGATCGCGCTGGGTTCGACCACCTGCGGCAAGCCGTACGGCTTCACCGCCCAGGACAATTGCGGCACCAGTTACTTCCCGATCGAGTTCCAGGGTGTCAACGCCAAGGGCTTTGGCGACTTTGCCGACGGGTTTGCTCCAACCTGCTCGGTGGCCGACGACCTGACGCGGCCCTTGGGCGACCCCAACGAGGGCATGCTCGCGGCCGCGCTGTCGCGGCGCGCCACGGGTCGATGCCCGGTGACGGCGCAAACGCAGTCGGTCCGCGCGATCGGCGTGGCGGCACCGTTCGAGGGGCGCCTGGTGCGCAACCCCGTGCGCGAGAACAAGTTCCGCGTTCCTCGCTAACCGCAAGCGCGGAGGCGATGCGGCACGCGGGAGCGGTAATCATGGCGGCGCTGGTCGGCGGGGGCTGTACGGCCGCTGCCGCACCGGTGCCGGCGCGGCTCGCCGCCGCGAGCGCCGAGTGTCTGGCCGAGATGACCGCGTTCATGTCGGCCCGCACCGGCACGCAAGTCACCCTTGCCCCCACGAGTTTTGCCGACAGCGACCGGGTCTTGCTCGACCGCCCCGTGCGGCGCGATGCGCAGGGCCGGCCGCTGCAGGGCCGCCGGGTCGAACCGCCGCATCTGTTCCTGCTGCGCATGGAAGGCGACCGCTGTCTGCTGATCGAGGCAGCCAGCGGCGAGCAAACGGTGCTGCGGCAATGCCGCTGCTTACCGTTTGCTCGGTAGCGCTCCTCGGCTCACCAGCGCAGCATGCGCGCCCCCAGCGCCGCGCCGAGCACGGCGGGGATGGCGATGCCTAGGGCGTACCAACTGGCGATGAACGGGGCCGCCAGTTCCGGGCAGTGCAGTGCATAGGCAAAGGCACCGATGCCGCCGGCCCACAGGCCGGCAACCGCGCCGGCCAGGACCGGCCGCGTCGGCGCCATGCTGCGCAACAGCCAGAGTGCAGCCACCACGCCGGGAACGGCGAGCAGCGCGATCCACACCATGCAGGCGGTCCAGGTGCTGCCCATCCAGTCGTGCATCCGCTCTGCCGGTGGCGCAGCGAGTAACGCGGCGAGCCCGAGCGCCCAGACCGCGGCAAACGGCAGCGCGAGTCCGGCACCGACCCATGACAGGCGCCAGCCGGGCCGCGCCAGCCGCTGCAGCGCCAACGTGGCCGCGGCTGCCACCAGGACGCCGAAGCCCGCCTTGACCCAGAACATCGGTAGCGCCAGATAGGCGGGCAGCTGCGGGTTGAGCCCCAGCAGCAGCCACATCAGCAACAGCGCCGCGCCCACCGCGGCCGCGCTCGCCAGCGCCAGGCGGCGCGGCGCGGCGCGGCGATCCACCGGCGCGGCCCCGGTCGCCAGGAGCGCGATCAGATCGTCGGTTTTCACGGGTCGTCTCTCACTTTGGCGGCCAGCGCCTTCAGGCCACGATGCACGCCGACCTTGACCGCCGCCACCGACATGCCGCAGCGCACGGCGGCTTCTTCGACCGACAGGCCTTCGAGCTTGGTGTAGACGATCGGCAGCCGGTGCCGGTCCGGCAATTGGGCCAGCAGCTTGGCCAGATCGCGTCGGGCATCGGCTTCTTCGTGGTCGGCGCGGCCGAACAGCTCCAGTTCGTCGTCGAGCGGATCGTTGAGCGCTTCGCGCCGCGAACGCCGCCGCAGCAGATCGACGAGCTTGTAGCGCGCAATCGCGTGCAACCAGGCCGTGACCGGCTGCGCCGCATCGTAAGTGTGCCGCTGGTTATGTACGGCGAGCAGGGTTTCCTGCACCAGATCCTCCACATCGTCGGGCAGCGACGTCAGCCGCTTGCGCAAGAAGCCGCGCAGCAGCACGGCCAGCTCGCGCAGGAACGCCTGATAGGCAGCGCCATCGCCGCCCAGCGCCTGCAACAGCAGCGCGCGCAGACGCTCCTCGCGGGGGTCCAATCGTTTGCTCCTGAATTGAAGTTCGCCGTCGGGGTTGCGATTGTTACAGACCGGCGCACGCCGCGGGGACAAGAGAGTTTTCCACCGCGGTAACCGCCGCGCGGCAGGCGGCGAATTGCACCCCAGTCCGCGCGGAACCGGTCGATTCGCCGCGCAACGGAACAGCGGGGGGTCGCGCCATGCATCGTCGTACGTTTGCCGCATTCGTCCTCGCCAGCATGCTGCCGCTGGCTGCAGGCGCCGCGCCGGCGCAGAACATCGACAAGCGCGGCGTGGCGATCAAGGGTTACGACCCGGTCGCCTACTTTGCCGAGTACAAGCCGGTCAAGGGCAACCCGGCCATCTCGGCCCGCATCGACTCACGCGCCGGCGGCGTTGACCACGACCGGCGCGGCAAACTCGCCCGCGCGCGTGGCCACGCGCCAGCGCGCGCCGTCGTGCGCGAGCGCCTGCACCTCGGCGCGACAGACGAGCCGCCCGCCGCGGCTGCGCAGCCCGCGCAAGTAGCCCTGGTGCAATGCGAACGCGCGATGTCCATCGCGTCCGGCTCCCCGATGGCGGCGGCCACCTGCGCCTCGGCGAAGCACGGCACCCTGGCGCGCACTTGCGCGCCGCTCCACCGTTCCAGATTGCCGATCGGCGCGCGGCACTCGGCGTAGCTGCGTTCCAGCGCAGGCACTTGGTCGGCCGTTGCGACCGTCAGCGCGCCACGCGGGGCGAGCAGCGGCGACGACGCAAAGCCCGCCGGCGGCGCCATGAAGAACGCGCGGCTGCCGGTGGCCAAGGCCCGCATCGTCGCGTTGCCGTAGGTTTCGATGTACATCGCGGCCGAGCGGCCGGCCGTGTGGTAGCCGGGATTGTCTTCGCGTTGCAGCAGCACACGCCGCCGCGCAGCAAGTTCGTGAGCGGCGGAGGCACCGGCGATGCCGGCGCCGATCGCCAGCATGTCGGCCGCGTTCCTACGGCGATTGTCGCGCGCGATGCCCCCGCGCCGACGGTCCTGCGGCGGCCCGACCCCAAGCAAAGCGTAAAGAGTCTCCGGGAAATCGCCGGGGGCTCACCGGCGCCCCTCGCGTGGTTCCAACCGAGCGCGGCTCGACTTCGCCGGAGGACGGGCCGTTGAGGGGATGCCGAAAGTTTCTCCCCGGCTGTAACCGGTGCTCCCCTGCCGCCGAATTTGCAGCGGTCCCTGCCGACGTGCGCCCCAGCAATGCTGCAATGTGCGAGAGATCCGCGGTCCAGTTACGCCAGTCGTATCGCGTCGGCGCGCCCGTCGGCTCGGCGCGCTGTCCCCATCCGGGCTATGCCCGGCGTCGCAACCAGAATTTCGTCGACCGCGGCGGGGCTTTTCGCCCGCGGAGGGCGAGATACCGCCGTCCCTGTCGCGAGGCTCCAAGCCGAGCGCAGCCGGTCCCCTTCGTCACCTCGACTCATTAGGAGATTCCCATGACTAAAGTGAAGTCCGGTCTTGCCGTCGCCACTGCCGCCGCTGCCATGTTCGCGCTGGGCGTCATGCCCAACGTCGCGCAAGCGGCCGAAGGCACTGTGAAGTGCGCCGGTATCAATAGCTGCAAAGGCACCTCCGACTGCAAGAGCGCCGACAGCTCCTGCAAAGGCCAAAACAAGTGCAAGGGCCAGGGTTGGGTCAAGAAAACCAAGGCCGAGTGCGACAAGGCCGGCGGTAAAGTCCTTTCGTAAGCCGACAACGCAGCCACACCGGTGCGGCGCTTCGGTGCCGCGACCGGTGGTGCGCCGATGGGCAGCGCCTCCATTCGCGGCTTCGGTCTCGGCCTGCGCACAGTCCACTATCCGGACTTTCGCGCAAAGCCGCAGCCGGTGGATTGGCTGGAGATCATCTCCGAAAACTATATGGTTCCCGGCGGTGCGCCGCTGGCGCATCTGGACGCGATCCGCCGCGACGTGCCGATGGTGATGCACGGCGTGTCGTTATCGATCGGCAGCACCGACCCGCTGAATTTCGACTATCTGCGCCAACTCAAGGCGCTTGCCGCCCGCGTCGAGCCGGGCTGGATTTCCGATCACCTGTGCTGGACCGGCGTTGATCGCCACAATTTGCACGACCTGCTGCCGCTGCCGTACTCCGAGGAGGCGCTGCGCCATCTAACCGAGCGCGTCGGGCGCGTGCAGGACTTCCTCGGCCACAGGCTAGTGCTGGAAAACGTCTCCAGTTACGTCAGCCACGCCGACGACGAGATGACCGAGTGGGACTTCATCGCGGAGCTCGCTCGCCGCAGCGACTGCGAACTGCTGCTCGACGTGAACAACGTCTACGTGAGTAGCGTGAATCACCGCTTCGAGCCGCGCCGCTTTGTCGACGCGATGCCCGCGGCGCGCGTACGCCAGATCCATCTGGCCGGCCACGAGGATCATGGCGAGTACATCGTCGATACGCACGATCACCCGATCTGCGACCCGGTCTGGGCGCTGTACCGCTACACGGTGGCGCGACTCGGCCCGGTGCCGACGATGATCGAGCGCGACGACCACATTCCGCCGCTGCCCGAGTTGCTGGCCGAACTGGCCACGGTGCGCACCGTGGCCGCCGCCGGCCTGGCCGATGCGGCAGCGGTGCCGTCGCCGCAGGCGGCCTGAGATGCAAACGCTGGTCGAGTCGCAACGGCAGTTTGCGGCACTGGTCCTGGGTTGCGGCGAGCCCTTGTCGCTCCTGCGCCCGGCGCCGGGTCTGGCCACCGCGCGGATCGACGTTTATCGCTACGCCTATCGTGCCCGGCTGACTGAGGCGCTGCGCGAGAACTTCCCGATCCTGCGGCTGGCGCTGGGCGACGAGGACTTTGCGGCGCTCGCCGACGCCTACATCGACGCACACCCGTCGCGACGGCCGTCGATCCGCTGGTTCGGCGATGCGCTGGCGGACTTCGCCGCTGCGCAGCCGGACGTGCTGCCGCACCCGGCCCTGGCCGATCTGGCGCGGATGGAGTGGGCACTGTCCACGGCTTTCGACGCCGACGACGAGCCGCCGTTGTCCGTCGCCGCTCTGTCGCAGGCGCCCGTGTCGGACTGGCCACAGTTGTGGTTTTCGCCGCACCCGTCGACGCGGCTGCTGCGGCTGCGTTGGGCGGTCGAGCCAGTCTGGCGCGCGCTGAGCGCCGACGAGAACGCTGCAACCTCGCTGCCCGCGGAGAACGATCATTCGCTGCTGATTTGGCGCCAAGGCCTGCAAACCCAGTGGCGCTCGGTGGAAGCGGCTGAAGCCGTGCTGCTGGCCGCCTGCCTGGCCGGCGAGTCCTTCGCCGATCTGTGCGAGCGCGCCGCCGCGAGCGCCACCGATCCCGCTGCAGCCATGGCCGGTTACCTGCGCCTGTGGGTCGAAGCGGGCGTGCTGGCGGCTGCGCGCTGAGCCAACCCGTCGGGCAAAGCGGCGCCGGCAGCATTCGTCGGGCGATCGTCGCGCGCTCCTAGCCGTGGCGCAGTCGTCCGGGAAACCACCGGGGGCGCGGCGTACCTGCGCGTCGAATGCCGCAGTTTCTCTCCGCCGCATCCGAGGGAGCACGAATGCGGAATTCGCCTTCTGCCGGCGCGCGGTCACCGACCATCGTCCCGACCCCGGCCTGCAACCTGTGCGGCGCTGCGCAGCGTGTGCTGCGTGCGCCGCGGCCTGGTGTGGGCCGACCCACGGCCGGTGGCGTCGCGCCGCTTCTACGAGCACGACTACCGGGTCGCCTGCAAGGGCACTTTCGCACCGCGGCCCAAGCATGTGCTGCGCGCCGGACGGGTAGCGCTCGACCGCTGGGCCCATGTCGAAGCGCTGCTGCAGCGACCCTCGCGGGTGCTCGACGTCGGCTCGGGCGGCGGCGAGTTTGCCTATCTGGTGCAGTCGCGCGGGCACGAAGTCTGCGGTGTGGAACCCCCATCGCGGCTATTCCGGCTTCTCCGCCGCGCATTACGGGCTGCAGGTGCGGCGCGGCTTCATCGACGAGGTGGACCTGCCGGCCGAGCACTTCGACCTCGTGACCATCTGGCACGTGCTCGAACACACCGACGACCCGGCGCAGGTGCTGGCGCGGCTGCGCGCCGCGCTGCGGCCGGGCGGCACGCTGGTGGTCGAGGTGCCCAGCATCGAAGCGACCTGCCAGTCGCCGGCGAGCACGTTTCACGAGGCGCACGTCTACACCTTCAGCGCGGGCACGCTCCGGCGGATGGCCGAGAAAGCCGGTTTGCAGGTCGACCGGCTGACGCGGTCGGCCGATGGTGGCAACCTGACCGCGCATTTGCGCCGCCCGCTCGCGCCCGCCGCGGCGCCGGCCACGCTTTCGATCGCCGGCGAACACGATCGCATCGTGTCCGTGCTGCGTGCGCATCGGCCGTGGCGGCATCTGTTGACCGCGCACCCGTATCGGCGGCTGGCGGCACGGCTCGCGCGCACGCTGCAAGAGCGCTGGCAGACGCGCCGGCCAACGGCGCCGCGCGCGCTGCTCGATGATTTGTATGCGCAGCCGACGGCGCCGGTCGCGCCGGCACCGGGACTGCCACTGTGGGTGCTGCTGCTCGCGGCGTCGGCCGTGGCGATTGCGTTGGAGTGGTTGATGCTCGATCGGCAAGGCGCGGAGTTGTCGCCAACGCAGGGCCTGCTCTTGTACGTCGCCGTCGGCGCCGCCCTGGTAGCCGCGGTGCTGCTGGCCGTCCGGCGCCGGCTCGACACGCGCGGCCGGCGCGTCATGGCCGCCTAGGGACTGGCGGTGGTCGCCTTGCCGGCGTACTGCTGACGCGCCTTGCCGGCGCGCGGCGCTTAGACTGCCGCGCCCATGCAGGAACTCAGCCTCTCGTCGCTCGCGCTGACCGCGCTGCACGTGTTGACCGTGGTCGGCGTGACGTTGCGCGTCGTGCTGACGCGGCACCCGCCGGGCAGTTCGTTTGCGTGGATCGTGCTGGTGGCGACCCTGCCGCTCGCCGGCGTGGCGCTGTACCTGTTGTTCGGCGAGCGGCCCGTCGGCCGCTGGCGCGAGCGGCGGATGCGCGAGTTTCTGGTCGAGTTGCCGCGCTGGGCGGCGCGCCTGCCGCCGGTGGAGCCGGTCGCCGACGCGCAGCCGCCCGGTGCGGCCGAACTGGCGCACCTGGCCGAGCGCGTCACGCACATGCCGCTGCTGGCCGGCACGCATCTGGAGTTGCTGGCGGACACGCAAGCGATCATGCAGCGGCTGATCGCCGACATCGACGCCGCGCGCGAATCGGTCGATCTGGAGTTCTACATCTGGCATCCCGGCGGCACCGCCGACCAGGTGCAAGCCGCGCTGGAAGCCGCCGCGCGGCGCGGCCTGCGCTGCCGGCTGCTGCTCGACGCGCAGGGCAGTAAGGCGTTCTTCCGCAGCGGCGCGCCGGCGGCGCTGCGCGCGGCGGGCGTGCGGGTGGTCGCCGCACTGCCGGTCAAGCTGTGGCAACTGCCGCTGGTGCGTGCCGACCTGCGGCTGCACCGCAAGGTCGCGGTGGTCGATGCGCGCGTGGCCTACACCGGCAGCATGAACCTCGTCGATCCACGGTACTTCAAGCAGGACGCCGGCGTGGGCGAATGGGTCGATGCGATGACGCGGCTCGAAGGGCCGGCGGTCGCCTCGCTCGCGCTCGTGTTTGCCTACGACTGGCTGCTGCAAACCGGCGAGCCGCTCGCGCCGCACGCCGCGGTGCCCGCGCCCGCCGACGGCGGCGCGCGCGTGCTGGTGGCGCCGAGCGGCCCCGGCACCGCCGTCAACGCCAATCTGCGGCTGATCGTGGAGGCGATCAACCTCGCGCGCCGGCGCGTGCTGCTGACCACGCCTTACTTCGTGCCGGGCGAGGCACTCGCGCTGGCGTTGCAAAACGCCGCGCTGCGCGGGGTGGAAGTCCGCCTGCTGCTGCCGGAGCGCAACGACTCCAGGCTCGTGCAGTACGCCAGCCGCTGGCATTACGACGCGCTGCTGGCCGCCGGCGTGCGCGTGCTCAACTACCGCGGCGGGCTGCTGCACACCAAGAGCATCACGGTGGACGATGCGCTGTCGCTCTTCGGCACCGTCAACCTCGACGTGCGCAGCTTGAACCTCAACTTCGAGCTGATGCTCCTGATCCTCGATGCCGACTTCACGCGCAAACTGGTGGCGCTGCAAGAAAGCTACGAGCGCGACGCGGTGCCGGTCGACCCCGCGCGCTGGGCGCAGCGCGGGCACGGTGCGCGGCTGCGCGAGGGGCTGGCGAACATGATTTCGCCGGTGCTGTAAAGCGATGGGCCGCCGCGTGGCGGCCCATCTACCGCGTTCAGTCCTTGCAGAACGTCACATAGTTGGTGTGCCCGGAGTCGTCGGTCTCGCCATCGGTGAGCATCCGGCGAGTGGTGAGCGAAACCAGATACGAGCAGGCCGGCCAGGTCGAGATATCCAGGTGCTGGGTGCCCGCGGCGCCGCGCGGCGTGGTGCCGCTGGGCAGCGCCGGCACACCGCCAGGGATGCTGGCGGCCGTCGAGATGCCCAGGCTCCAGGCAGCGAGCAACTCGTGGTCGGTCGTGTACTGAATGTCGAGCGCATTGCTCAGCCCCGAACAGGCGGTGTTGCCCGGCCCGCTGAATTGCAACAGCCCAAGCAGGTTTACGTCCGACCAGTTGTTGACGAGCAGGCGCTCCAGCTCGTTGGTCAGCGTGGGCGTGGCGCCGGTGGCACCGGTCGTCGGCTCGGCCTGGAACACGATGCGCACCAGCTTGCCGCTCTGCGGCGAGGCGACCACGTTGCCGGCGCCGCTACCGGGCGCGGCACCACCGGGGACGACCGTGTTGGAGTCCAGCCGCAGCAGCGGCCCGGAGAAGCCGCCGTTGGTGGCGCTTGGATCGATCGGCACCCAGCCTTGCGCATCGGGCACCATGATCGCGGGTGGGATCGGCCCCCAGGAAACGTTGGGCGGCAGCGCGGGCGCCGGTGTCGGCGGCGCGACCGTCCCCGGCGGGGCGCCAAAGGGCGCGACGTAAATGTCCTGCGCGGTGACCACCGGCGCCGGCGTACCGGAGACGTTCCACACGATCGGCCGCGTGCCGACCTTGACCGCGACGATCTGCGCTGCGGTGACCGGTTGCAGTCCGCCGCCGCCACCGCCCAGCACTTCGACCAGAAAGCGGTAGCGCATCGCCGGCCCGCCGGTGGGGTACAGCGCCGGGCAATCGCCCACGAGCTTCAAGCCGCCAAAGAAGCCGTAGCCCGGCCCGCCGTGGGCGCCCGGGAAGCCGAACGGCACGGCATGCGTGCTACGACCGTCGGTCAGGTGATTGATGTCCGAGTAGATGCCGAAGTCGCCCACCCGCGTGAACCAGGCGTGCGTGACCACCGGCGCCTGCTTGACGCACAGTTCGACGCAGAAGCAGTTGCCGACGTTCTCGCGGCCCGGATCGCGGCCGCGCGAGGGCGGCTCGGCGAGCAGCACGGTGCCCGAGGGCGTTTCGACCTTGAAGTACACATCGGGGCCGCCGTAGAGCTCGAGGTTCAGGCCCAGGATGTCCTTGCGAAAGTCCGCGCCCACGTAGTCGATGCGGAACTTGCCGCTGCCGTCGGTAAAGCCCGTGCCGAGCGGGTCGTCTTGCAGCCAGTCGCGGTCGAACGCACCGACCTTGACGCCGGCCACCGGCGCGCCGCCGTCGCACACCGTCACCCGGCCGCAGATCACCCAGGCGTCGAAGCGCGCGCGCACCAGGCACCAATAGCGCGCCGACAGGCATTCCGCCCACGCGGCCTGCATGCCCTGCTCGCTGCGCCGCCATTGCGGCTGCACCACCGTCACCGAGAACTGCACGGGCCGCGGCGGCGTGGGCGTGGGCTTGCCGTGCGGCACGGTGCCGCAGTAGACATCGATCTCGAAGGCCTCGCCCGCGTACTTCTGCGCGTCACCCAGCAGCGCGGTAAAGCGGCCGTCGGCATCGGTCGCGAACTCGCCCAGCAACGCACCCTGCTTGGCCTGCACCTGATCGTCGGTCAGCAGCGCGAAAGTGTCCTTGGTGCTCGCCACGGCGAGCGCCGTGACGTTCTGCTCGCGCCGCGTCCGGTACAGGCGCACGGTGACATTGGCGAGCGGCTCGGAGCAATCGCCGCACAAATAGCCGCACAGGCGGCCGTCGAAGCGGTAGTTCATGTGTCCTCCCGGAGTTGGGTTAATGACGCTCGCGAGGCGCGCCTCGAGAAGCGCCACCGCCGTGTTTTTGGTCGACGAGTCGTCGGGTTGTCGCGGTGAGGATCAGTGTCTGCCCGACTGCGCGCCGACGTAAGGCCGCGATCGCGGGAGAAGCGTCCCGCGCATCGGGGGCGCGGGTTTGCGCCACCCCATACGCACCCCTCGTGTCGTGCGCGAGGCGTTGTTTTCGACGCCGCTCGAGCACAACCGCAGAGGCGCTGGATCGTGGAGAAGTGGGCGCCGCGTAAGCCTCCGTCGAGATGCAAAGTTCTCGACCAAGGATCGCCAAAGTCGCTTGCTACAGGCCGACTCAGCAGCCGCTCACCCACTGGGTTCGCAGCACTTTCTTCTTATCCACAAGAGTTCCCGTAAGCGTCAGTTCCACGTCGTAGCTGGTCCAGCAACACTTGTCGACCGACGCCCAAACGCCTCGTTAGTCTTTCTCGTAGCAACTGGTGTCGGTGACGCTGTAGACCACGGCGGCGCGCAGCTTTTCACCCCGATAGGAATCCGAGCGGACATAGCCGGGTAGTTCGGCGTTGCCTTGCGGCGATCGGATCACGCGCGTACCCGTCGGCACCAGGTCGTGCGCCTTGTCCGCAAACCATAGGCGGGGGCGGTCGCCAACCGATGCAAAGGTCGTCTCGTCCTGGAAGTAAACGCAGAGATCGCTGCAGTCGCCATTGGCCCCACACGGCAGCCCTCCCTCCACGTAGGGCTTCCGTGCCGCCGTGTCAGGTTCGGGCGGTGCCAAGTCCATCAGGTACTCGCACGCGACGAACCCGTGGAGCACATCAGCGGACGTGCGACGCACGCGGACCTCACAGAACTCTGGATTGGCAGAGACGGCTACAAGCGTTACGGCCGTGGCTCGCGGCAGACGCGTAATGACCTGCCCCTCCAGTGACGGCGTTACGCGCACGTTGAGGTTGCTCGCCGAGACCCACCGCAGTTGTTCGAGCGGCGTCTCCTCCGCACTGGCGAGCGAAGCAGCGAAGATCGTCGCGAGAAGAATGAGGGAGCGTTTCATGATTACCTCGGCGCGGATTCGACGGCAGCGAACGTATACCGTAAGCATGAGAGTTCTATGAAGAGTCAAAGAAACCTGAATGAAGCGGCGGCGCCGTTCCTGATCGCTCCAGGTGGCGGGTCAACTCAAGCCGATTGCGGCTGTGCTGACCGCAAAGTAAGTGGCGGCGCCCTTCGCTGCTCAGCACGTTAGGCTGCTTACGCCGCGTGCATTCAGCAGCCACAGCCAAAGCCGTAAAAATCATGCGCGACGATGTACCACTGCCCCGCGTAGTTCATAAAGTAGACGCGGCGATGGGGGAAGTCGTCGACGACGTTGTCCAGATGCACGATGTTGGTCGGCCCGATGCCCTCCCACACGGCGGCGTCGGGAATGCCGTCGCCGTCGATGTCGAACTGAACCAATGTCGCCGACTTGAAGCTGGTGATTTCCGGGTTCAGCGGGTACTCGGACTGCCATGCCTTGGCGGTCCGCACGGTGGGTGGTGTGCGCGCATAAAAGCGAAACATGACCGGATCGCCCGCAGTGAACGACTTGCGGTCCGCTTTGGCTCCGCGCTCTGTTGCTACGACGACAGCATTCGAATCGCTGAACGTGAACCCGTCGACGTAGTCGGCGCACATACTGTCCATCTCCAGCGCGTCCGCGACATGGTTGTTCTGCACTAGGGTTTCGAAGGCGACGTTCATCTGTCCGCGCCGCGTGAGGCTGACGCGGTAGATCGGCGCCCTCAGTTGAGTGGTGGTGGCCGCTACGTCCCACAGACCTGGCACCAAGCGCTCGCCTCCGGCCGGTTCCGCGCCGACCAGGATCACGCCCCGCTCGAAGGTGGCGCCCACCGGTATCTGCCAGCGCGCCGATACGTCCCATTGAGTGGCCTGAATAGGCAGCGTCTCCGCTAGGCCTTTGAAGTACGACGGCGCCGGCGCACGCAAAGGCAAGGATTGCAAGGCCGCGAGCGGCAGCCCGTTTAGGCCGTTCGGCACGTTGTCCGCGGGCATTTGCCCCGCTTGCAACACTGCCAAGGGCAGCATGTCGGCGGGCCAGCTTCGGCCCCAGTCCGGGTTCTCCGGCGGGATGACCCCGGCACCGAGTCGAGCTTTCATCTTCTCGTATTCCGGCACCTGGGGCAGTACGATCTGTGGTGCGCGCAGGTCGATTCCTTCAAGCGAACGCTGCCGGCCCAGTTGGCGCCCATAAGCTAGAAGGTGCCGCATGCCGGGTTGCAGCCAAAATGCTTTGTACGGGTCGTATTGCGGATTCGGTTCACCGTTCGGCAGTGAGGCCACGGCGACAACGTTTGCGTCGAGCGGTTCGGGGCTCAGAAACCGGCAAGCGACGAAACCCCGGAGCGAGGGCACGTCCGCTCGAACCTCGCAGAAACCGTTTTCGCGGGCCTGCGCGATCCACTCGACACGACGATTTAGCGTCAGACGCGCAACTATCGGTGCATCCAGTGCCGGCTTGGCGCGCAGATTGACGCCCTCGCCGTTTACCCAGCGGCTGTTCGCCGGTAGGGAAGTACCGCGGTCCGGCGGGGGCACCAAAGCCAGAAACTCGCAAGCAACGAAGCCGCGCCACTTCGACGCAGCCGCTACGTTGGCATCGACTTCGCAGAAACTCGACTCGTTCACGACTCGTACAAGGGCCACTTCCGCTCCGCGGTGAAGCCGGGCAACGATCTGCCCGCTGGGCACTGGCGCCGCGCGCAGATTGACGTCGTTGGCGGAAATCCATCGCATCTTTTCGGGCGGAGCGTCCGCGGCGCAAGCAAGCGTAGAAGCGCAGGCGAGAGAAAGAATCACCGGTCGCAGGTTCATGATCGGACTCCGTTGTTGCTTTGATTGGCACGAAGCCTAGGCAAAGACCGTGGAACCACGATGCTGAACTGATGAACATTGTGTGAAGGCGAGTTCGCCTAAGCCGGTCTCGGCGTTCATGCCAACCCATAGCGCCCGATCACCCAGGTCTTGACCCACTGCGTCAGCCCGAGGTACGCGATCAGGATCGCGAGCAGGATCGGCCAATAGCCGGCCGGCAGCGGCACGAAGCCAAGCGCGCCCGCGAAGTGCGAATACGGCAGCCACACGCCGACCGCGCAGATCGCGAGCGTGGTCGCCAAGAGCGGCACACTGGGCCGGCTGTGCACGAAGGGGATGCCGCCGGTGCGCAGCACATGCACGATCAGCGTCTGCGACAGCAGCGACTCGACAAACCAGCCGGTCTGGAGCAGGTTAGGGTTGCCCCAGGCGCCGAAGACGTAAATCATCGTCGCGAAGGTCGCGTAGTCGAAGATCGAACTGACCGGCCCGATGGCCAACATGAAGCGGCCGATGTTGGCGATGTCCCAGCGGCGCTGACGCTCGGTGTATTCGGCGTCCACGCTGTCGGTGGCGACGGCCGTCTGCGAGAAGTCGTAGATCAGGTTATTGAGCAGCACCTGCACCGGCGCCAGCGGCAGAAAGGGCAGAAAAGCCGAAGCGCCCAGCACGCTCACCATGTTGCCGAAGTTGCTGCTGGCAGTGATCTTGATTTACTTCATGATGTTGCCGAAGACGCGGCGCCCCTCGCGCACGCCTCCTTCGAGCACCAGCAGGCTCTTTTCCAACAGGATGATGTCGGCCGACTCCTTGGCGATATCGACCGCGGTGTCCACCGAGATGCCGACATCCGCCGCCTTCAACGCCGGCCCGTCGTTGATGCCGTCGCCGAGAAAACCCACCGCATGCCCGCGCCGGTGCAGCGCGGCGATCACGTGCGCCTTTTGCTGCGGCGCCAGCTTGGCGAAAACGGTGGTGTGCTCGACCAGGGCGTCGAGCTCGGCATCGGACAACGCATCGAGCGTGCCGCCGAGCGCGATCGCCTGCACATCCAAGCCCACGTCCCGGCAGATCTTGCGGGTGACAACCTCGTTGTCGCCGGTCAGCACCTTGACCGTCACGCCGCTGTCGGCCAGCGCCTTCAAGGCCGCGGACGCACTCTCCTTGGGCGGGTCGAGGAAGGCGATGTAGCCGATCAGCACGAGCTCGCTTTCGTCGGCCACGCTGTAGCTCGGCTGGCCGACCGGCACCTCCTTGCAGGCCACCGCGATCACGCGGAAGCCGTCTTCGTTCAGTTCGCGCACCACATCTTGCAGTTCACCCAGGTGGTCGGGGCCGACCGGCGTGCGGCCCGCGCTGCGTTCGGCCGAGGTGCAGCGGCTAAACACTTCCTCGACCGCGCCCTTGCAGATCAGCAGATGGCGGCCGTCGTCCTCGGCCACGATCACCGACTTGCGGCGGCGCAGGAAGTCGAACGGAATCTCGTCGATCTTCACGTAGCGGTGCGTCTCGTGCAGGTCGCGATGCACCTCGACGTGCGACAACACCGCCACATCGAGGAGGTTTTTCAGCCCCGACTGGTAGTAGCTGTTCAGGTAGGCCAGTTGCAGCACGTGCTCGCTCTCGTTGCCCTCGATATCGACGTGCTTTTCCAGGATCACGCGGTCCTGCGTCAGCGCGCCGGTCTTGTCGGTGCACAGCACGTCCATTGCTCCGAAGTTCTGGATCGAATTCAGCCGCTTGACGATCGCCTTCTTGCGCGCCATCGCCAGCGCGCCCTTGGCGAGGTTGATGGTGACGATCATCGGCAGCATCTCGGGCTCCAGACCGACGGCCACCGAGACCGCGAACAGAAACGCCTCCAACCAGTTGCCCTTGGTCAGGCCGTTAATCAGAAACACCAGCGGCACCATCACCGCCATGAAGCGGATCATCAGCCAAAAGAAGCCATTGATGCCGCGGTCGAAGCTCGTCAACTCGCGCGCGCCGGCGACCGTCTGCGCGATGGCGCCGAAGCTCGTCGCGCCACCGGTGGCGAGCACCAGCGCCTGCGCGCTGCCGCTGACCACGTTGCTGCCCGTGAAGGCGATGTTCGGAAAATCCGTCACGCCCGCCGGCGCGGCGCAGGCGGCGGCGAACTTCTCCACCGGCAGCGACTCGCCGGTCAACGCCGCCTGGTTGATAAACAAGTCGCAGGCCGCGAGCAGCCGAACGTCCGCCGGCACCATGTCGCCGGCCAACAGCAACACCACGTCGCCGCGCGCCAGCCGCGCCAGCGGAATCTCCAGCTTCTGCGGCGGCTGCACGTTCAGTTGCACCGGAAAATGCTGCATCACCTCGGCCGGAATCGCCTTGCGCTTGTCGCGCCGCAGGACGGTCGCCGTGGTGTGCACCAGCGCGCGCAACTGCTGCGCCGCGCGGTTGGAGCGGAACTCCTGCAAGAACGACAGCAGCACGGACAGCGCTACCATCACGGTGATGAGGATGGCGCCGCGCACCTCGCCGGTCAGCTCGGCGACGACGGCGAGCACCAACAGCAGCAGCGACAAGGGACTGGCGAGCAGTTCCAGCAGCCGCAGCCAGGCCGGCTTGGGCTTTTCCTGCGCGACGACGTTTTCGCCGTAGCGCTCGAAGCGCTCCAGGGACTCGCTCTCAGTCAGCCCTTCGTCAGTGGAGTCGAAGCACGCGAGCGCCGCTTCGGGCGTGAGCACGGCCACCTCGCGCAGCAGCGACGGCGCCGCCACCATGCCAGCGCGCGTGGCCGGCTTGCGGAACAGCGGGAACAGCGCCTTGAGGTTGAAGTCCATCGGCGGCCCGGTCGGGCCGCGTCGGCCCGAAGAAGCTCACCGAAGTGCTACGCCGCGCGCTGCGTCAATGGCTTGCTCGAAGGCCAGTCCCTGCACTCACCGCATCCCATGAGCACGGGGTCGCAGCGCCGCGGCGCCAGCCGACGATAATTGAGCGCCCGACCATACCGTTCTACGCACCAGTGCTCCGCCACTGGACTTCATTGCCCGTTGCGTTCTGGCTGTTGGGCATCGCTCGCGCCATGACGCCCGATATCGAAACGCTCTGGGACTTCGGCCAACCGCAGGTCAGCGAAGAACGCTTCCGTGCCGCGCTAGCCGGCGCCAGCGGCGACGACGCGTTGATCCTGCAAACGCAAATCGCCCGCAGCTACGGCCTGCGGCGCGACTTTGCGCGGGCACAGGCGATACTGCGGCAGGTCGAGCCGCAACTCGCCACCGCAGGTGCCGAGGTACGCGTGCGCTGGGCGCTGGAGTGGGGTCGCACCCATGTCTCGGCGACGCACCCGCCGCAGACGCAAACGCCGCCAGCGCGGCAAGCGGCGCGCGAGGCCTACCTGCGCACCGTGCGGGAGGCGCGCGCCGCGCAACTGGACGCTCTGGCCGTGGATGCGCTGCACATGATGGCGTTCGTCGAGACGGCCACGGAAGAGCAGATCCGCTGGAACCGCGAAGCGCTGGCAATCGCACTCGCCTCGGCGCAGCCGGCGGCGCGCCGCTGGGAAGCGTCGCTGCGCAACAACCTCGGGCTGGCGCTGCATCGGCTGGCGCGCTACGACGAGGCGTTGGCCGAGTTCGAGCGGGCGCTGGCCTTGCGCGAGGCGCGCGGCAATGCCGAGGCGACCCGCGTGGCGCGCTGGATGGTGGCGTGGACGTTGCGTGCGCTGGCGCGCGACGACGAAGCGCTGGCGATCCAGTTGCGACTGGAGCGCGAGGCCGAGGCGGCCGACGCGCCCGACCCCTACGTGTTCGAGGAACTCGAGATCCTGTACCGCTCGCGCGGCGACGCCGAACGCGCCGCGCACTACGCGCAGCGGCGACAGACGGTGCGCCCGTAGGCGAACGCAGAGGAGCGGCGCCTACTCGCCGACCAAGTGCAGCGCCACCTCGCGCGCATGGCCGCGGCGGCGGTGCTCGTAGACGAAAACGCCCTGCAAAGTGCCGAGGGCCAGCGCGCCATTTACGACCGGCACCGCGACCTGCGTTTGTGTCAGCGCCGCGCGCACGTGCGCGGGCATGTCGTCCGCGCCTTCGGCATCGTGTTCGAAGAGCGCATCGCCGTCCGGCACCAGCCGCGCAAAGAAGCGCTCCAGATCGCGCCGCACCGCGGGGTCGGCGTTCTCGGTAACGATCAGGCTTGCCGAGGTGTGGCGGATGAAGATCGTCAGCAGCCCGTCGCGGATGCCGGTGCCGTCCAACCAGCGCGCGATCTGCGGCGTGATCTCGACAAAGCCGCGGCCCGGCGTAGCAATGCGCAGCGGGGCTTGCGCCTGTCGCATCGCTACGCCGGCGCGTGCAGCCGCGGCAACTCGCGCGTGGTGCGGATCACCGCCTGGCGCCAGCCGGCGAGCGCCAGCAGGAGCACGCCGGTGCCGGCAAAGACGAGTGCAGCGCGCAGGCCGTAGTGCTCGCCCAGCCAGCCGCCGATCAGCGCGCCCGGCCCGGCGGGCAGCAGGATGAGCCAGCGCATCGTGCTCGTCATCCGCCCGAGCAGCGGCGCCGGCGTGACCGCCTGCCGCAGCGCGAGGAAGGTGATGAAGATCAGGATCGCCCCCACGCCGAAAAAAAACAGCATCGCGCAGAACATCGCGACACCCAGCGGCGAGGCCGGCGCCAGCGCGCCCAGCAGCCAGCCGGCGCCGGTGGTGGCGAAGCCCAATAGCAGCGTCGGCCCCGGGCCAAGCCGCCACGCGACGCGGTTGCCGACCACACTCGCCCCGAGCGTGCCGACGCCGAGCGCCACGTAACAGAACCCGACCGCGCCGGCCGACAGGCCCAGCGTGCGCGTGGCAAACAAAATCTGCACGACCAGCGCGGCCTGGTGGCACAGCTGCCAGCCGCCGACCAGCAGCGCCATCGTCACCAGCAAGCGGTGGCTGCGTACGAAGTCAAGGCCAGTGCGCAGCGCGTCCCAGAAGCGGGTGGCGGCGTGCAGTTCTTCGGTCACGCGCACGCCGCGCAAAATGGCCGCGGAAAACGCCAGCAGCACCGCATCGACCACCAGCGCGAACGGCGCGCCGACGAGCTTGATCAACGCGCCGGCCGCGCCAGGGCCGGCGACCTCTGCGGTCGAGTTGGCGAGCGCGTTCTTGGCGTGCGCCTCGACCAGCCGCTCGCGCGGCACGATTTGCGTGAGCACGATCTGCGCAGCGCTGCCGGCGATGGTGTAGGCGGTGCCGATCAGAAAGCCGACCACGTACAGCCAGTGCATTGTCAGCACGCCGAGCCACCAAGCAAGTGGCACAGTCACCACCGCCAGCGCGATGAACAGCTCGCCGGCGATGTAGACGGGCAGCTTGCGCACGCGGTCCAACCAGACGCCGGCCGGCAGCGAGAAGAGCACGAACGGCAGCACCTCCATCGCGGTCAGGATGCCCATTTGCGTGGGCGAGGCGTGCAGCAGCACCGCCGCAGTCAGCGGCAGCGCGAGCAGCGTGACCTGACCGCCGAAACCGCTGATCAGGATCGAAGTCCACAAGCGCCGATAGACGCGGTCGCGCAGCAGGTCGTCCGGGGCGAGCCGGACATGGCGCCACCAGCGGCCGGGCAGGCGCCGGGCAAGGGAAGTGCTCATCGCATCACGCGCGGGTGTCTGCCGGCGGCGGCCACACCCGGTGTCTCATGGCCTGTCATGATAAACGATCGTTTATCATTGTTGCCATGCTGGACCTCGCGGCGATACGTTTGCGCAACACTCGCGCCTTGTTTGCGGAGTTCGTGCGCTCCACCGTCGCCGTGCACGCCGCCGGCGACGTGAAGGGGCTGGATCGGCTGTTTGCCGAACATCTGGCGATTGCGCCCAGCTACTGGTCGCAGCTCAAAAGCGGCGAGCGGCAGATCGGCGAGAAGCTGGCGCGGCAGTTCGAGTCGCTGGCCGGCAAGCCGGCGGGCTGGTTGGATGCCGTGCAGCAGGCGGCGCGCGCCGCGGCGGCGCCGGCGCCGGAGCCGTCGCTGCCGGTCAATGCCGACGAACGCTTTGCGGTCGGGCTGTTTCTGACCGCCTACCGGCTCAACCCGCAGGCGGTCAAGCAGCGCCTGCTCGCTACGCTGGATGCGGAGATGCTCAAGGCCCGGCCCGCGCCGCGCAGATAAACGCGGGTTTATCTACGGAGCGGCCCGGCCGCGGTGTATCGTCGCGCCCGCCCCGAAACACTCTCTGGAGACCCCATGCTGTTCGCCCCCTTCAGCCGCCGCGGCCTTGCCCTCGCCAACCGCATCGTGATGGCACCGATGACCCGCTGCCGCGCCATCGACAACGTGCCCAACGCATTGATGGCCGAGTACTACGGCCAGCGCGCCAGCGCCGGCCTGATCGTCACCGAAGGCACCTCGCCGTCGCAAAACGGGCTGGGCTACGCGCGCATCCCGGGGCTGTACAGCGGCGCGCAGCTGCGCGGCTGGCAGGCCGTGACGCACGCGGTGCACCGCCGCGGCGGCAAGATCTTCGTGCAGTTGATGCACACCGGCCGCGTGACCGCGGCGGCCAATCTGCCGCGCGGCGGCGAGACCGTCGGCCCGACCGCCGTGGTCTGCCCCGGCGAGATGTACACCGACAGCGCCGGCATGCAGCCGCACACGCCGCCGCGCGCGATGACCGAGCGCGACATCTACGACACCGTGCGCGAATACGTGCGCGGCGCGGAAATCGCGGTCGAAGCCGGCTTCGACGGCATCGAACTGCACGGCGCCAACGGCTACCTGATCGAGCAGTTCCTCAACGCCAACGTCAACACCCGTGGCGACCGCTATGGCGGCAGCGCCGTCAACCGCAACCGCTTCGCACTCGACGTGGCGCGCGCCTGCGTCAAGGCGATCGGTGCCGAGCGCGTGGGCATCCGGCTGTCGCCCTTCGGCGTGTTCAACGCGACCGGCGCCTATCCCGGCATGGAGGAGCAGTACCTGGAACTGGCGCAGGACTTGTCGCGGCTGGGACTCGTTTACCTGCACCTGGTCGATCACTCGTCGATGGGTGCGCCCGAGGTGCCCGCCGCGTTCAAGGCGCAGTTGCGGCGGGCGTTCAACGGCGTGTTCGTCGCCTCCGGCGGCTTCGATAGCGCGCGCGCCGAGCAGGTGTTGGCGGCGGGCGAGGCCGATCTCGTCGCTTTCGGCCGGCCGTTCATTGCCAACCCTGATCTGGTGGCGCGGATGCAAGCGGGCCTGCCGCTGGCGACGCCGGATCAGGCGACCTTCTACACGCTGGGGGCGCAGGGGTACACCGACTATCCGGCAGCAACGTAAGGTGCGCCGGTGCCGCTCGTCCTGCGCACCGCGTACTGGCACGACACTCGCGCCCGCGCGGCGTTCAAGGACCTGATCCGCGACGTCTTCGGCCTGGACTTCTCCGCGTGGGACGCTGCCGGGTATTGGGACGAGGCTTACGTGCCGTTCACGCTGTTCGACGGCGAGCGCGCGGTGGCGAGCGTCTGCATGTATCTGATGGATGCGGTGGTCGACGGCCGCCCGCATCCGCTGGTGCAAGTCAGCGGCGTGGCCACACGACTTGAGTGGCGCCGCCGCGGCCTGTCGCGGCAATTGCTCGAAGCCGGCCTCGGTTGGGCGCGCCAACGCACGCGCGGCAGCTTTCTTTTTGCCGACGACGAGGCGGTGTCGCTGTACCGGCGGGTTGGCTTCGCCGCCTGTGAGGAGTACGTCGAGAGCATCGCTGCACCGCCAGTGTTGCATCGCCCGGGCGCGCGGCGGCTCGACATGGACGCGGCTCACGATCGCGATCTGCTGTATGCGCTGGCGCAGCGGCGCGACGTGGTGTCGGACCGCTTTGGCGTGCGCAACGCGCGACTGCTGATGTTCCACGCGATGTACCGGGTCCGCGACGGGGTATGGGTCGTACCCGCGCTCGACTGCGCGGTGCTGTTCCGGCGCCAAGCCGGCGTGCTGCACGTCTACGACATCGTCGCCGAGCGCATGCCGCATTGGTCGGCGCTCTACCCCTACCTGGCGGACGCGAACGACCGGCAGGTCGAGTTCAACTTCGCCACCGACAAGCTCGGCTTGGAAGGCGTCGAGAGGCAGCCGCTGATGGGCAACAACTGCCACGTCGGTGATGGCTTTCCGCTGGCCGCGCCGGTGTTTCCGTTCACGGCGCGGGCGTAGCGGCTTTGCCTCAGCCGTCGACGATCAGGTAAATCCCCAGCCCCACCATCACCAGGCCGCTGATCAGCTTCAACACGCGGCCTTCTTTCTCTTGCAGGCGGTGGCGGCTCAGCAGCGTCACGCCAATGCCGAGGATGATCAGGTCGTCGAGCATGTAAGCGGCGATGTAGAGCAGCAGATAGCCGTAGTAAGTGGCGGTGTCCAGCTCTTGCAGCGTGAGGATGCGCGTGAACAGCGCCGGGAAGCCGCTGGTGCAGAGAAACTCGACGATCTGCACCAGCAGCGCGAGGATCACCGCGCCGACGATGGCCGCGGTCAGGGTGGGCGCGTGCAGCAGGCCGCGGATGCGCGCGTAGATACCGGGCTTGGCGCGCTCCGGAATCGACAGCGAGATGCCGCGGCCCAAGGCGAAGAAGTCCTTCAGGTTGACGAGCCCCGCGACGATGGCAATGGCCGCGATGACGAGTTGCGAGGCGCGCGACAGGCCGATCAGCAGGAACAGATTCAGCCACGCCGCCATGAACACGAAGTAGGCGAGACCCTGGATCAGCACGAAGGTACCGGCGATCGCCAGCATCCGCTTGCGGTCGTTTAACGGCGCCAGGATCGAGATCATCAGCAGCAGCACCCACATCGAGCAGGGGTTGAAGCCGTCGAGCAGGCCCATCGCCAGCGTGAACAGCGGCAGCCCCACGTCGTCGAGCGTGAGCTTGCGGCCGAAGAAGTCGATCGAGAACGCCTCCGGCGGCGGCGCCTCGGCCGCCGCGCCCGGCCGCTTGCAGGCGACTGCGTCTTCGGCTTCGCAGGTGCCGGCGGCACCCGCGGTGTGTGCGCCCGTGCCGCCCCGACCGGCCAGGGCGGCAAGGATCAGCTTGTCGGTGGATGCCTCTTCGGAGTAGCCCATGATCAACTGGCCGCGCACCAGAATCGCCGGCACGCGCGCCGCGCCGCCGCCGTACTGCTTGACGACCTCGATCAGCCGGTCCATCGCCGCCGGCTCCTTGGTCACGTCGCGGATGCCGATGACGAGCTCCGGCCGCTCCTTGGCGAGCTGGCCCAGAAACTCCTCGGCCTTGGCGCAGTGCGGGCAGCCTTCGCGGACGAAGACTTCGATCTTGTTTGCATCGGGTGCAGCCGGCGCATCGGCCGCGCCAGCGATGCCGGCGGCGAGCGCCAGCCAGAGCGCGGCCAGCCCGTGCAGCAAGATCGAGCGCAGGCCCGCCCCAGCCCGTCGTTCCCGCGGCCGCGGGGACCCCCGGGCGCCGGGCAACGGCCCGGGGGTCCGGCGGGCGCGGGTCCGGCGGGGCGCGCGGGGGGG
>JBKCXU010000110.1:0-4235 GCA_046316025.1 Betaproteobacteria bacterium
CACTGCGCTACCATCAAACCCCTCGCTGGCGCGCACCCCTGCCCCGTCCACGATCAGCCTGAAATGCCGTCCACGATCACGCTGAAACACCGTCCACGATCAGACTGAAACAGCCGTCCACGATCGCTGAAATACGCAGTCATTGCCAGCGAGGCTGCCATGCCCGACGCCTTCATCTGCGACGCCATTCGCACCCCCCTCGGCCCCTACGCTGGCGCGCTGGCTTCGGTGCGCCCCGACGATCTGGCCGCGCTACCGCTGAAGGCACTCGCCACGCGCAACGCGCGCGTGGACTGGGCGGCAGTGGACGATGTGCTGCTCGGCTGCGCCAACCAGGCGGGCGAGGACAACCGCAACGTCGCGCGGATGGCCTGGTTGCTAGCAGGACTTCCGGATTCGGTCGGTGCGGCCACGGTCAACCGGCTGTGCGGCTCGGGGCTGGACGCGGTGGCGATCGCGGCGCGCGCAATCCGCGCGGGCGAAGCGGAGCTGATGGTGGCCGGCGGGGTGGAGAGCATGAGCCGCGCGCCCTTTGTGATGCCCAAGGCCGATGCTGCCTTCTCGCGCGCCAACGCGGTGTGCGACACCACCATCGGCTGGCGCTTCGTCAACCCGGCGTTCAAGGCGCGCTACGGCATCGACGCAATGCCGGAGACCGCCGAAAACGTGGCGAGCGAGTTCGGCATCAGCCGCGCGGATCAGGACAAAATGGCGCCGGCGAGCCAAGGCAAGGCACTTGCGGCGCAGGCCAGCGTCTTCTTTGATGCGGAGATCGTCCCGTTCACGTTGCCGACCAGGAAAGGCGAGCCGGTGGTGGTCGCCCGCGACGAGCATCCGCGCGAGACCACGCTGGAGGCCCCGGGCAAGCGCAAACCCATCGTCAAGCCCGACGGCAGCGTGACCGCGGACAATGCCTCGGGGGTGAACGACGGGGCCTGCGCGGCTGATCATCGCCTCGGAAGCCGCCGCGCGTGCGCAGGGGTTGACGCCGCGGGCGCGCATCGTAGGCAGAGCGGTCGTCGGCGTGGAACCACGGATCATGGGCATCGGCCCGGCGCGGCCACGCAAAAGCTGCTCGCGCGCTGCGGGGTGACGCTGGCCGAGCTGGACGTGATTGAGCTGAACGAGGCCTTTGCCGCGCAAGGCCTGGCGGTGCTGCGGCTATTGGGCCTGCCGGACGACGATCCGCGCGTGAACCCCAATGGCGGCGCGATCGCGCTCGGCCATCCGCTCGGTATGAGCGGCGCGCGGCTGGTGACGACCGCGGTCAGCCAACTGCACCGCAGCGGCGGGCGCTACGCACTCGCCACCATGTGCATCGGCGTGGGGCAGGGAAATGCGATGCTGCGGGAGCGGGTGGAGCCAGAAGCAAGTCCGTCATTCCCGCGGAAGCGGGAACCCAGTGGCGTTGGCGAAAGTCGCTGGGTTCCCGCCTGCGCGGGAACGACCAGAAAGGCGCTTAGCCTTCGCCTTCAGCCGCCGCTTCGGCCACCGGCTTTTCCGGCCGATCGACCAGCTCCATGAACGCCATCGGCGCGTTGTCGCCGACGCGGAAGCCCATTTTCAGGATCCGCGTGTAGCCGCCGTTGCGCGCCTGGTAGCGCGGCCCGATCTCGGCAAATAGCTTGACCACCATCTCGCGGTCGCGCAGGCGGTTGAAGGCCAGGCGCTTGTTGGCGAGCGTGGGTTCCTTGCCCAGGGTGATCAGCGGCTCGACCACGCGGCGCAGTTCTTTGGCCTTGGGCAGCGTGGTCTTGATCGCTTCGTGCCGCAGCAACGAGTTGCTCATGTTGCGCAACATCGCCAGCCGGTGGCTGGTGGTGCGGTTGAGTTTCCGTAGTCCGTGACGGTGACGCATGGTTTTTTCCTTTCAGTCTTGAATCGGCCAGCTCTTCTATCCCACGTCGGGGCGGGCGGCTCCGTTAATGGCCTAACCTTTTTCCTACTTCTCAAGTCCGGCCGGCGGCCAGTTCTCCAGCTTCATGCCAAGCGTCAGCCCGCGCGCGGCCAGCACTTCCTTGATCTCGTTCAACGACTTGCGGCCGAGGTTCGGGGTCTTCAGCAATTCGTTCTCGGTGCGCTGGATCAGGTCGCCGATGTAGTAGATGTTCTCGGCCTTCAGGCAGTTGGCCGAACGCACGGTGAGTTCCAGATCGTCCACCGGGCGCAGCAGGATCGGGTCGACCGCCGGCGAGACGCGCTGCGCCAGCGCCGGCTCGGCCGAGCCTTCCAGCGCGGCAAACACCGACAGTTGATCGACCAGGATGCGGGCCGACTGGCGCACCGCCTCGTCGGGGGTGATGGCGCCGTTGGTCTCGATCGTCATCACCAGCTTGTCCAGATCGGTGCGCTGCTCCACGCGCGCGCTTTCGACCGTGTAGGACACGCGCTTGACCGGCGAGAACGACGCGTCGAGCACGATGCGACCGATGGTCTTGGAGTGGTCTTCGCGGAAGGCGCGCAGGTTGCCCGGCACGTAGCCACGGCCCTTTTCGACCTTGATCTGCATTTCCAGCCGGCCGCCGGCGGACAGGTGGGCAAGGATGTGGCCGGGGTTGACGATCTCCACGTCGTGCGGCAGCTCGATGTCGCCGGCAGTGACGACGCCCTCGCCTTCCTTGGCCAGGCGCAGCGTCACTTCGTCGCGGTTGTGCAGCCTGAAGACGATGCCCTTGAGGTTCAACAGGATGTCGACCACGTCCTCGCGCACGCCGTCCAGCGTGGAGTACTCGTGCACCACACCGGCGATCTGAGCCTCGGTCGGCGCGTAGCCAGTCATCGACGACAGCAAAATGCGCCGCAGCGCGTTACCGAGCGTGTGGCCGTAGCCGCGCTCGAAGGGTTCCATCGTGACGATGGCGGAGTGCGGCCCAATCGCTTCGACCTCGATCGCGCGCGGTTTGAGCAGTGCGGTAGCTGACATTTGATGCCCCTTTTCAATACCCTCGGTCCGTTACACCGATAAGGCTGATGGGTGGAAGAAATCGTTGTCCGTCGACTGTTGTCTGTTGTCTGTTGTCTGTTGGTGCGCCTACGCGCAGGCCCAACAGACAACGGAAAACCGACAACCGTCAACGGCTGTAAAGCTCGACGACCAGCGATTCGTTGACGTCCTGCGCCACGTCGCTGCGCTCGGGCACGGACTTGAACTTGCCTTCCATTTTCTTCGGGTCGACGTCGACCCACGACGGAAAACCGCTCTGCTCGGCGAGCGACAGCGCCTCGGCGATGCGGCCCTGCTTCTTGGCGCGCTCGCGAATGCCGATGACATCGCCGGGCTTGACCAGCATCGAGGCGATACCGGCGGTCTGGCCGTTCAAGGCCACCGCGCCGTGCGACACCAGCTGGCGCGCCTCGGCACGGGTCGAGCCGAAGCCCATCCGGTAGACGACGTTGTCCAGGCGCGATTCGAGCAGTTCGATCAGACGCGCGCCGGTGTTGCCCTTGCGGCGGGCCGCCTCGGCAAAGTAACGGCGGAACTGACGCTCCAGCACGCCGTACATGCGCTTGACCTTCTGTTTCTCGCGCAGCTGGGTGCCGTAGTCGGACGTGCGCGCACCCGAGACGCGGCCGTGCTGGCCCGGCTTGGAGTCGGCCTTGCACTTGGAGTCGAGCGAGCGGCGCGAGCTCTTGAGAAAGAGGTCGGTGCCCTCGCGGCGCGAGAGCTTGAGTTTTGCTCCGGTATAGCGAGCCATGTCGTGGTTTCCTTCATCCTGGACGGGCCGCGAGGCCCGTCGCATTCAGTCTGCGGCCGCAGCCGCAGACACCGGGGTTGCCTAATTACAGATTGTCGAGACCCATAGGTTTCCTTGGAGTCTTGTCAGCCAGCGCTCAGGCGCCTTGTCTTTACTCGTTGCCTTTACCTCAAAAATTTCGTCTGGCTTTGCCGGCGAAATTTTTCAAAATCAAGCACGCGAAAGTGGTTTTTTACTTTCGCGCGATCACTAAACGCGGCGGCGCTTGGGCGCGCGGCAGCCGTTGTGCGGGACGGGGGTCACGTCCTGGATCGAGCTGATGCGGAAGCCCACCGCGTTCAGGGCGCGCACCGACGACTCGCGGCCGGGGCCGGGGCCCTTGATGCGCACTTCGAGGTTCTTGACGCCGCACTCGACCGCAGCGCGGCCGGCGACTTCGGCCGCCACCTGCGCGGCGAACGGCGTGGACGTGCGCGAGCCTTTGAAGCCCTGCCCGCCCGACGAAGCCCAGGACAGCACATTGCCCTGGCGGTCGGTGAT
>JBKCXU010000111.1:0-10784 GCA_046316025.1 Betaproteobacteria bacterium
GGGCCCGTCCGGATGCGGCAAGTCGACCCTGCTGCGCATGCTCGCCGGCCTCGAGAACATCACCGCGGGCGAGATCGCGATCGGCGACAAGGTCGTCAACAACGTGCCGCCGAAGGACCGGGACATCGCGATGGTGTTCCAGAACTACGCGCTCTACCCGCACATGCGGGTGTACGACAACATGGCCTACGGGCTGAAGATTCGCGGCCTGCCGCGCAGCGAGATCGACGCCCGCGTGCGCGAAGCGGCCCGCATCCTGGAGATCGACGCGCTGCTCGACCGCAAGCCGAAGCAACTGTCGGGCGGACAGCGGCAGCGGGTGGCGATGGGCCGCGCGATCGTGCGGCATCCGCAGGTGTTCTTGTTCGACGAGCCGCTGTCGAACCTCGATGCCAAGCTGCGCGTGCAGATGCGGTTGGAATTGCAGAAGCTGCACCGGCGGCTCGGCGTCACCTCGCTCTACGTGACGCACGACCAGGTGGAGGCGATGACGCTGGGCAGCCGCATCATCGTGATGAACGCCGGCCGCGCCGAGCAGATCGGCACGCCGCGCGAGATTTACGAGCGGCCCGCGACCACCTTCGTCGCCGGCTTTATCGGTGCGCCGCCGATGAACCTGCTGCGCGGGCGGGTCGGCGCCGACGGTGCACGCTTTGAACTGCCGGCCGGCGCTCTGACCCTGCCCAGGCTGATGCCGGCACTGGCCAGCCGCGAGTTGACGCTAGGGCTGCGCCCCGAGCAGGCGCACCTCGGCGGCGTGCATGGCGTGCTCGACGTGGAACTGGTCGAGTCGCTCGGTGCCGACGCGCTGGTGCACGGCCGAGTCGCCGGCGCCGACGTGGTGCTGCGCCTGCCTGCCGACGCTGCGCCCCGCGCGGGCACGCAAGTTGGCCTCGATCTGGCAGGCGCGCTGTTGCACTGGTTCGACACCGCCAGCGGAGCGTGCATCGATTCATGATGCAGCGCGATATGCTGCGCGCCGTCGGGGATTCCCAATGAACGCCGCGCGCAGAATTTTTCCCGCCCTGCTGTTGTCCGTCGCTGCCCTGCTCGCGACCGTGCCGGACGTGCGCGCCGATCCCGTGCCGGCGGCGGGGCCCGAGCCTTGGACCGGGCCGCGGCCGCGCATTGGCCTGGTGCTCTCCGGTGGTGGCGCACGCGGCCTGGCCCACCTGGGCGTGCTGCGCGTGTTGCAGGAACTGCGCGTGCCGGTGGACTGCATCGCCGGCACCAGCATGGGCGCGCTGGTGGGCGGCGCCACGGCTGCCGGGGTGCCGACCGACGAGTTGATCCTTCGCGTCGGCAGCATCGACTGGGACAACATGCTGGTGGACGCCGTGCCGCGCCAGGCGCGCCCGGAGCGCATCAAGAGCAACGAAGCGCGCAACCTGTTCGGCCTGGAATTGGGTCTTAACGCCGGCCAGGTGCAACTGCCCACGGGCACCGCTTCGGGCTACAAGCTGGAATTTTTCCTGCGCGGCCTGCTCGAGCGGGCCGGCAACTTTCCCGATCAGGACTTCGACCAACTGCCGCTGCCGTTCCGCGCGGTGGCCACCAATCTGGAGACCGGCGAAGCGCGCGTGTTCGACCATGGCGACCTGGTGCTTGCGCTGCGCGCCAGCATGTCGGTGCCGGGTGCCTTCGCGCCGACCGAAATCGACAAGACCTTGTACGTCGATGGCGGGCTGGTGGACAACCTGCCGGTGGCGGTAGCGCGCCAGACCTGCGCCGACGTGGTGATCGCGGTCAACCTCGGCTCGCCCCTGCTCAAGCGGGCGGAGTTGAACAGCATCTTCGGCGTCGGCCTGCAAACGATCAACCTGCTGACCGAGCAAAACGTGCGCGCTTCCCTCTCCACCATCCGGCCGCAGGACATCCTGATCGAGCCGGAGCTGGGCAATTTCAGCGCCAGCAACTTTGCCGAGGCACTGGCCACCACCGTGCCGATCGGCGAGGCGGCCGCGCGGGCGCATGCCGCCCGTCTGGCGCAGTTTTCGCTGCCGCCGGAGGAGTACGCACAGTGGCGCCGACAGTTGCTCGCGCGCTTGCCGCCGGTGCCGCCGGTGCGGGAGATCAAGGTGGCGACTGCGGCGGGCCGCGTCAATCCACGAGTGATCGAGGACGAGTTGCAGAACGTCCCCGGCGTCGATCTGCGCCGACAGCGCGAAACCGACTTCGACCCGGCCAATCTGGCCGGGCGGCTGGCCGAGATCTACGGGCGCGGCGATTTCGACAGCATCGGCTATTCGCTGGTGGACACCCCCAGCGGGCGGATCGCGTTGATCCGAGGCGTCGAGAAGAGCTGGGGGCCGAACTATCTCCAGTTTGGCCTGGCGCTGGCGCGCGACGATTTCCAGAGCACCTTTAACGCCGCGCTGCAGCACCGGATGACCTGGCTCACCGCATCGGGCACGGAGTGGCGCAACTTCCTGCAAGTCGGCTACAACACCGTGGCGTCCACCGAGATCTTCCAGCCGCTGTCGGTCGGCGAAGGCGGCTTTGTCGCGCCGCGCCTGACCTACGAAGAGCAACCGAAGCTTTACTTCAGCAATGGCCTGTACATCGGCCAGTACAACGTGAAGACGACGCGCGCGGCGTTCGATCTGGGCGGGCAGAACAAGTACGGCGAGCTGCGCGCCGGAGTTTTCGCCGGCCGGCTCAAGGCGCAGTCGAGCTTCGGCGTGGTCACCGCGGTACCGATCCTGGCCGATTTGTTGGGCGTACCCTCGTACGACCTCGACCAGGTGGGCTACAGCGGCCGCGCCGTCTACGACCAGTTGGACAGCCTGCACTTCCCGCGCACGGGCGAGTTGTTGACGCTGCGCACCTTCGGTACGGTCGAAGCCTGGGGCTCCGGCGACCAATACAACCGCAGCGAAGTCCAGGCCACGATCGCACGCAGCGTCGGCCCACATACGCTGCAATTGACCGGTTACGGCGGCGCCACCCTGCGGGGTACGTTGCCGCCGTACGACCCCTTCGAGCTCGGCGGACTGCTGCGCGGCTCCGGCTTCAACTACCAGGAGCTGTTCGGCGACAACGTCTACATGGCGCGCAGCGTCTACACCTACCGCTATGCCAGTTTGCCGCCGCAATTGGGGCGCGGCATTTATCTGGGCGGTTCGCTCGAAGTGACCCGCGCCCGGGCCGGCGCCGGGCCGGAAGGCGAATCGACGTTCCGCCCTTCGGCGAGCCTCTTCGTCGGCGTCGACTCCCTGCTCGGCCCGCTCTACCTCGCCTGGGGCCAGACCCTCTCCGCCGATCGCCGCGGTATGTGGTACCTCCAGCTGGGAACGCGCTAGGCCGCGCCGGCTGCGCTCACTCGCGCGCGCCCAGCGCGAGCGCCCGGGCGCGGCTGGCAAGCGCTTCCTGCTCGAGCGCGGCCGTCGCGGCGCGCGCCAACGGCCAACCCACCGTGTGCTCGTGCACCAAATCGGCGAGCGCGTCGATAAAGGCGGGCAACTCGTTCAGGCAGGGGATGTAGTGGTACTCGCCACCGCCGGCGGTGAGGAACTCCTGTTTGCCTTCCATCGCGATCTCTTCCAGAGTCTCCAGGCAGTCGGCAACGAAGCCGGGGCAGATCACATCCACCCGCGCCACTTTTTTGCCGCCAAGTTCGTGCAGCAGCGGTGCGGTGTACGGTTGCAACCACTCGGCTTTGCCGAAGCGGGACTGGAAGCTCACCACGTATTCGTCTTTGGCCAAGCCGAGCGCCTCGGCCAGCAGGCGGCCGGTCTTGTGGCATTCGCAGTGATAGGGGTCGCCCAGGTCCAGCGTGCGCCGCGGCACGCCGTGAAAGCTCATTACCAGCTTGCCGCCGGCATCGATCGCACGGCCATGCTGCGTCCAGTAGGCGCGCACGCTCGCCGCCAGCGCGGCGATGTACGCGGGCCGATCGTGAAAGTGCTTGACCGTGCGCAACTCCGGCGGGTTGCGCGCGCCGGCCAGCCAGCGGCCGACGTCGTCGAACACCGTCGCCGTCGTGCTCGCCGCGTACTGCGGGTACAGCGGCAGCACGAGCAGCCGCTCCATGCGCGCAGCGGCGAGTTCGTCGAGCGTGCGGGCGACGGCCGGCTCGCCATAGCGCATGGCCAGCCGCACCTCGACGTCCAGGCCGCGGCGGCGCAGTTCGGCGTCGAGCAGCTGCGTTTGCCGCCGTGAATGCACCATCAGCGGCGAGCCTTCGGGCATCCAGATGCTGGCGTACTTGGCGGCCGACCGGCGCGGGCGCACGGTGAGGATGATCCCGTACAGGATAGGTAACCAGACCAGGCGCGGAATCTCCACCACCCGGCGGTCGGAAAGAAACTGCCGCAAGTACGCACGCAGCGCGCGCGGCTCCGGCGCCGCCGGGGTGCCGAGATTGACGAGCAGGACCGCGGTGCGGCCGGCACGGCCGTGCGCAATGGGTTCCGCGGGAGGGGGCATCGATCAGCGTCGTGGAGGAAACGACGCGCATTCTATGGAACGCGCTTCGGCCGCGCCGGGCGCGCTCCGCTCCCGATGCGCCATGCGAACATTCGGGTCGCCCATGCCGCCGGTTGAGCGGCGATCGACCCCTGCTGCCCAGTTTCTGAAGATGACTCTTTCCGCGCCGTTTCGCTTTGCCTTCTTTGCCCTGGCTGCGCCGATGCTGGCGCTGGCCGCTTCCAGTCCGCACAAGGCAAGCCCCACGCCCCCACCGCCGGCAGCCGTGCCGGCGCCGCCACCGGCCTTCGTCGCCGCCGCCCAACGGCTGCAAGAGCGCTGGAAAGCCGCCGCGCCCAAGGCGAGCGACCCGGCGATCCGCCTGTTGGCGGGGTCGCCCTTTGCCGCCGGCGAGATCGAGCGGATCGCAGCGAGTGCGGCCAGCGATCCGCTGGTGCTGTACTGGCTGCAAGCGGCCTGCACGGCCGAGCCGCGGCCCGCAGGTTGCCCCACGAAGGCCGCCGCGGTGACGATGACGCAGGTCGATCCCGACAACGCGGTCGGCTGGATCGAGCGCTTCAACGCCGCCAGCGCGAGCGGTAACGCCGTCGATGCCGACGCCAGTCTCGCCCGCGCCGCGCAGGCGCGGCGCTACGACTTGCGCCAGGGTGAGTTGCTCAAGCGGTTGGCCGACTTCGCCCGCCAGATCGACGCCGAGGCCACGCTGCCGGTGGTGGTTGCGGTCACCGGCAACGCGCTGCGCCCGCAGCAGTTGGCGCGCTTGCTCGACGCCTGCCGCCCGCCGGCGGCCGGTGAGAAGCGCTCGCCCCTGGCCGATTCGCGGCGCAAGCAGTGCTGGACGATCTTCGAGACGATGGCCACGCGCGGCACCGACGTCGGCGCAGCGTGGACTGCCGCCTCGGTGATGCGGCGGCTGGCGACGACCGATGCGGAAAAGAAACGCGCCGCCGATCTGCGCCTGCGCGCCAGCCGCCTGAGCGCAGCGACGGCAGTCGGGCCGTGGGCGACCCTGGAGGCGCGCACCAGTCTTTCGCCGCAAGGGCCATGGAGCCTGTATCTGGCCGACCTGATCGCCGTCGGCGAGATCGCGGCCGTCGAGCGCGCGCTGGCCCGCAGCGGCATGAAGCTCGAGGACATCGACCCCAACCAGCCGATGACCCCGATGCGGCGGTAACGCCGCGCCTACTCCCGCGCCAGGGCGCTGGCCAGCAGGCGGGCGGTGATGTCGACGATCGGGATCACCCGCTCGTAGGCCATCCGCGTCGGGCCGATCACGCCGAGCGTGCCCACCACCTGGCCGTCGACCTCGTAGGGCGCAACGACCACGCTCATCTCGTCGAGCGGCACCAGTTGCGACTCGCCGCCGATGAAGATCTGCACCCCCTGCGCGCGGCCGGCCACGTCCAGCAGTTGCGCCAGGCGCGTCTTGTGCTCAAACAGGTCGAAGGCCGAGCGCAGCTTGGTCGGATCGGCGGCCAGGTCGCGCACGCCAAGCAGGTTGCGCTCGCCGGCGATCACTACCGGGTCGCTTTCTTCGGCGGCCTCGCTGCCGGCCTGGACCGCGGCTTCCATCAGCTGCGCGATCTCCTGCCGCAGCGCCGACAGCTCCGCATGCAGCCGCCGCCGCGCCTCGTCGAAGGACAGGCCGACGAAGTGCTCGTTGAGCATGTTGGCCGCCTCGACCAACTGCGACTGCGTGTACGGGTGATCGGTGGCCAACACGCGGTTTTGCACGTCGCCCTCGGGGCTGACGATGATCAGCAACACGCGCTTGTCCGACAGCCGCATGAACTCCACGTGGCAGAAGGTCGAGGCGCGCCGCGGCGCGACCACCACCCCGGCAAAGCGGGTCAGGCTGGACAACAGCTGCGCCGCGTTCTGGATCGCCCGCTGCGGCTCGGCCACCTGCAACTGCCCTTCGATCAACCGCGTCTGCTCCTGCTGCAGGGGCTGAACGGTGAGCAGCGTGTCCACGAACAAGCGGTAGCCGCGCGTGGTCGGCACTCGCCCGGCCGAGGTGTGCGGGCTGGCGACGAACCCCAGCTCTTCCAGGTCCGACATGACGTTGCGGATCGTCGCCGGCGACAGCTCCAGCCCGGAGATGCGCGCCAGCGAACGCGAGCCGACCGGCGCGCCCTCGGCGATGTAGCGCTCGATGAGCGTCTTGAGCAGGATGCGCGCGCGTTCGTCCAACATGGCGTGGCAAATCTTACGCAATCCGCGCCGTGGCGGCGGCTTGTTGGTACATTGCCGGCCATGAGCGCACCGTTCCGTACCGTGGCCATTTTCGGCAAGCCGCGCGCCGAGGGCGTGCGCGAGCGGCTGCGCGAGACGCTGCTGGCCATCGCCGACCTGGTACGCGCGGCGGGGCAGGCGCCGCTCTTCGACGCCACCACCTGCGAAGTCGCCGGCATCGACGCCTCCGGACACACGCTGGCGGAACTCGGCCAACGCGCCGACGTGGCCGTAGTGCTGGGCGGCGACGGCACCATGCTCGGCATTGCGCGCGAGCTGGCACCGTACGGCGTGCCGCTGATCGGCATCAACTTCGGGCGGCTGGGCTTCATCACCGACATTGCGCTCGACCAGATGCCGACCGTGCTGGCCGCAATGCTGGCCGGCCGCTACGAGAGCGACCGCCGCGCGCTGCTCGACGCCAGCGTGCGGCGCGGCACCGAGCAGGTGTTTGCCGCCCGCGTGCTCAACGACGTAGTGGTGGCGCGCGGCGTGGCCGGCGGGATGGTCGAATTCAGCGTGCGCGTCGATGGCGTGAGCATCTACAACCAGCGCGGCGACGGGATCATCGTAGCCACCCCCACCGGCTCGACCGCCTACGCGTTGTCGGCCAACGGGCCGATCCTGCACCCGGCGCTGCCGGGGCTGGTGTTGGTGCCGGTGGCGCCGCAGACGCTGTCGAACCGGCCGATCGCGCTGTCCGACAGCTCGGTGGTGGAGATCGAAGTAACCGACGTGCGCGAGGCCGCCGCGCATTTCGACATGCAGACCTTCGCGCGGCTCGCCCCCGGCGACGTGGTCCACGTTCAGCGCAGCGCCGCGGCGGCCACGCTGCTGCACCCGGTGGGTTACAACTACTTCGCCACGCTGCGCAGCAAGCTGCACTGGAACGTGATGCCCACCGAGAGGCACGATCGCTGATCGCGCAAGCCCGATGCTGTTGTCGCTCGCGGTTCGCAACTTCGTGATCGTCGATGCGCTGGCGCTCGACTTCGCGCCGGGCTTCACCGTACTGACCGGCGAGACCGGCGCCGGCAAGTCGATCCTGATCGACGCGCTGCTGCTGGCGCTGGGCGAGCGGGCCGAGGCCGACGTGCTGCGCGACCCCGGCAGCCGCGCCGAAGTCGCCGCCGAGTTCCGCCCGCACGCCGCCGCGCTCGCCTGGCTGCGCGCCGCCGGACTCGACGCCGACGGCGACGTGCTGCTGCTGCGGCGGACGGTGGAGCCCGGCGGCCGCAGCAAGGCCTGGATCAACGGCAGTCCCGCCACCTTGGCGCAGTTGCGCGAGCTGGGCGAACTGCTGGTCGATGTGCACGGCCAGCACGCGCACCAGTCGCTGCTGCGGCCGGCGGCGCAGCTGAACCTGCTCGACGAACACGGCGGCCTCGCCGACCAGGCGCGGGCGGTGGCCGAGCGGCATGCGCGCTGGCGCCAGGCCGTGCGCGCGCGCACTGAGGCGGAGGCGATGGCCGGCGCCGCCCAGCGCGAAGAAGAGCGGCTGCGTTGGATCGTCGAAGAACTGGGCGCCCTGGCGCCGCAACCCGGCGAGTGGGGGGCGATCGAAGCCGAGCATCGGCGCCTGACCCACGCTGCCAGCCTGCTCGAAGGCGCACAGGTTGCCGTCGACGCGCTGGCCGAGGCCGACGACGCGGCGCTGGTGCGCATCGACGGCGCCGCGGCGCGCCTTGCGCAACTGGCAAGCTACGACGACCGCTTGCAGCCGGTGGTGCAAGCGCTGGAGGCCGCGCGCATCCAGGTGGACGAAGCGGCGCGCGAACTGAACCACTACCTCGGCCGCACGGAAGTGGACGACCGGCGGCTGGCCGAGGCCGAAGCCCGTGTAGCCGCGCTGCACGCTGCCGGCCGCAAGTTCAAGTGCGCGCCGGCCGAATTGCCGGCGCGGCTGGCCGAGGCCCAGGGGCAACTGGCCGCGCTGGCGGCCGCCACCGACATGGCCGCGCTGCACGCCGCCGAAGCCGCCGCCGAAGCTGACTACCACCGCCACGCGCAAGCGCTGTCGGCGGCCCGCGCGCAAGCCGCCGCGGCGATGAGCCGCGAAGTCACCCGTGCGATGCAGGATTTGGCCATGCCCGGCGGCCGCTTGGAAGTGCATCTGGATCCGGCCGATCCCGCCGCGAGCGGGCTGGAGCGGGCCGAGCTCCGCGTCGCCGGCCACGCCGGTGTGGCGCCAAAACCACTGGCAAGAGTGGCCTCCGGCGGCGAACTGGCGCGCATCAGCCTGGCGATCTCGGTGATCGCCGCCACCGCCACACCGGTGGCCACGCTGATCTTCGACGAGGTGGACGCCGGCATTGGCGGCGCCGTGGCCGAGACCGTCGGCCGCCTGCTCGCCCAGCTTGGGCGCGAGCGGCAGGTGCTCGCCGTCACCCATCTGCCGCAGGTGGCGGCGCGCGGCGACCAGCACTACGTGATCGGCAAGGAAGCGGCGGCCGACAGCCGGCCGGTGACGCGTATCACGCTGCTGGAGCGCGCCGCCCGCGTCGAAGAGATCGCCCGCATGCTGGGCGGCCTGGAGATCACCGCCACCACGCGCAAACACGCGCGGGAGATGCTGGCAGCGTAACCAAACCCGTGAAGGTCACAGGTGCGCGCCCCTCGAGTCGCGCGACACCTGTCAGTTCATACAGGGATCCCCCGCCGGCGGTGACCGCCGCGCGTCGAATCGTGGCACCTACCGCCTTATTGGGAGAGATGCCATGTTCGAAGTGCAAGAGTCGCCTGCCCCCGCCGCGCTAACAGCAAGGCGACCCGCAGACCCGCCGCTGACGTCACATCTCTACGCGCGAATCGAAAAGGACTTCGCGCGCAGATTTCAAGAAGAATGGGGCGGTCGTCCGATCACCCGTGGCCGTACACCTGGCCCCGACGCCATACGCCTGGACAGTAACGATTATCTCGGCCTGACCGGGCATCCCGAGATTCTCGACGCCGTGGTCGCCGCGCTGCGGGAGGATGCTCACTTCTCCATTCAGTCGGGCGTCTTTCTGCTGGACGCCCACCCGTCGCGTGCCGTGGAAAAGAGCCTGGCCCTATCCATGGGCAAGGATGATGGCCTGCTGTGCCAGTCGGGCTACGCAGCCAACCTTGGTTTGCTGCAAGCGATAGCCGACGAGCACACGCCCGTCTATATCGACAGCCTTGCCCACATGTCGCTATGGCAGGGGGCGCAAATGGCACGGGCGCCGGCGCGGCCCTTCCGCCATAACGACGCCGACCACTTGGATCGGCTCCTGGCTCGTGGCGGCCCCGGCGTCGTGATCGTCGACTCGGTGTACAGCACCACCGGCGCGCGCTGTGCGCTCGGCGAAATCGTCGAAGTCACTGAGAGGCACAACAGCATGATCGTCGTGGACGAGTCGCACTCATTGGGCACGCACGGGAGCCAAGGCGCCGGACTGTGTGCCGAGCTTGGCTTGACGGATCGCGTGCACTTCATCACGGCCAGCCTGGCCAAAGCCTTTGCCGGCCGCGGCGGCTACTTCACCGTTCCCAAGGAGTTACGCGACTACGTGCTCACGCAGAGCTTTCCGAGCATCTTCAGCTCTTGTCTGCTGCCACATGAAATCGCCGGCTTCAGCGCGACGCTGCAAGTGATCCGCGCAGGCGAAGCTCTGCGTCAGCGGTTGTGGAGGTACGTGCACCGCCTCCGCTCGGAGTTGCGGTCGATCGGCTATCCGATCGAAGGTTCCGAGCAAATTCTCGCCCTGGAAATCGGCACCGAGTCGGCAGCGATGGTGTTGCGCGATGCCCTAGAAGCGCAGGGTGTCTTCGGGGCGATTTTTTTTCCCCCGGCCACGAGCCGTAACCGGTCGATGGTTCGTTTAACCGTCAGCGCCGCGCTGACCGACAGCGAGATCGATCAGGTGCTCGAGGTGGCGCGCGAGATCGCGCCGCAGGTCAAGCCATGGACATGGCCCGCCGCCCGGCGCGCGGCGGTGCGCAGTGCTGCGGCGGCCTAGCAGTCTGTTGAAATTCTCCGCGCGGTTTGGTCATCCGAACGGGGTCGAGAGCGTTGATGTCGGACGGAACGAGAGCGGAAGGAACGACAGCGATGCGCGGAGCCGACATTACGCAAGAGAGCTTGTTCACCACGCGGACGA
>JBKCXU010000112.1:0-4081 GCA_046316025.1 Betaproteobacteria bacterium
GCCACGGCCCCGCGAGGCACTCGCCGCCCGGCGCCTGCCGGAGGCACCGCCCACGGCGGTCGACAGCACCAGCGCAACCGGCCAGGTGCTCGACGGCAACGCAACCGAACTGCGCCGCGCGCTCGACAACCTGCTCGCCAACGCCGACCGCTACGGGCGCGATGCCGAGAGCGGACGCCTGACGCTGGCGCTGACGCTGGCGCGACGGGACGGTGCCGCGCTGCTCACCGTGGCCGACCAGGGGCCGGGCATCGCCCCCGCCGACCTGCAACGGTTGTTGCGCCCCTTCGAGCGTGGCGACGTCGCGCGCGGCGGCGGCACCGGCGCCGGCCTGGGACTGGCCATCGTGCAACGGATCGCCCAGCTGCACGGCGGGCAATTCACGCTCAGCGCCAATGCTCCGCAGGGGCTGCGCGCGGAACTGCAGCTGCCACTGCCCGGACGCTGATTACACCAGTGTCAGCAGGTGCCGCCCGTATGCGGCCACGTCGTCCCAGTCGGTGTAGTCGATCACGGTCGACGGATCGGTCGGCCCGTCGGTGTACTTCATGATGAGCTGGATCATCAGCCGCTCGTACCAGGCCCAGGCCGGGTAATTCACCTTGCCGGCGATCACCTTCAAATCGCGCGGCTGCCAGGGCGAGCGTTGCAGGAACTTCTGCATGTAGCGGTTGCCCTCGACCGTTGCCTTGGCCGGGACGCGTGCGACCACCGACACATTGAAAAACGCACTCGGCCGCGCGTCGAGCTCGGCCTTGTGTCTGGCGACGAAGTCGAAGAGGCGCTGGTCGTAGGTGCCGTACAGCACCGGCGCGCCGACCGCTCGCAGGTCGTAGCGCGCCCAGTCCACGCCTTCGCGCTCGGCCTCGACCAAGTCCATCATCTCCGCCTGCCCGCCGGCGGCGGCGATGCTGGCGCAGATCGCGCGCGCCACGCGCGCGGTGTGTCCGTCGCGGGACAGGTACAGGATCAGCACCGACTTCATCGGCAGGTTTCCTCCACGGCAAGCGTCAAGCGGAAGCATTGCCCGGCGGCGCGCGCTTCACGCGGAACCAGGCGGCGTAAAGCGCCGGCAGGAAAAGCAGCGTCAACGCGGTGGCGACGATCAGCCCACCCATGATCGCCACCGCCATCGGCCCCCAGAAGACGCTACGCGACAGCGGAATCATCGCCAGCACCGCGGCGGCGGCGGTGAGCAGGATCGGCCGCAGCCGGCGCACGGCGGCCTCGACAATGGCTGTCCACGTATCCACACCGCGCTCCTCGTCGCGCTCGATCTGGTCGACCAGGATCACCGCGTTGCGGATGATCATCCCCACCAGTGCGATCACGCCCAGTTGCGCGACGAAGCCGAACGGTCGCTGGAAAATCAGCAGCGCCGCCGCCGCGCCGATGAAGCCGAGCGGCCCGGTGAGGAAGACGAGCAGCGACCGCGGGAAGCTGTGCAACTGGAGCATCAGCAGCGTGAAGATCGCAAAAAGCGCGAGCGGCACATTGGCCAGCAGCGCACTGGTCGCCTTCTCGCTCTCCTCGGCGGCACCGGCGATCACCAGCCGGTAGCCAGGCGGCAGTTCGCCACGCAGCGCCTTTATCGGATCGGAATTCCACACCTGATCGGTCACCGTCGGCCCCTGGATGCCGTCGCGCACCTCGCTTTGCACGGTGATCGCGTACTCGCGGTTCTCGCGCCAGATCACGCCCGGCTCCCAGCCGAACTCCGCCTTGACCAGTTGCGAAAGCGGCACGTAACGGCCGCTGGCGGTCGGCACGTTGGCGTCGGCCAGCCGGGTCATCGTGTCGCGTTCGTCCAGAGGCTGGCGCAGCACGACGTCGATCAGCTCGTCGCCTTCGCGGTACTGCGCGATCGGCGTGCCCGACAGGATCGTCTGCGCCGCCCGCGCCAGCACTTGCGTGGAGACCCCCAGCGCGCGCGCCTTGTCCTGATCGAGCGTCAGCCGCAGTTGCTTGACGTTCTCGTTCCAGTTGTCGTTGACACCGACCGTGTTGGGGTTGTCGCGCATCGCCTGCTTGACGCGGTCGGCGAACAGTCGCACGCGCGCCGGGTCTTCGCCCTCGACGCGGAACTGCACCGGGTACGGCACCGGCGGGCCGTTGGGCAGCAGTTTCACGCGCCCGCGGAGGTTGGGAAAGTCCTCGCGGAACAGCTGCAGCAGCCGCGCGCGCAGCGCCTCGCGCTGCGCCAGCGAGCGTGTAGCCACCACGTACTGCGCCAAGTTACTTTGCGGAAACTGCTGGTCCTGCGGCAAATAAAAGCGCGGCGAGCCGGTGCCGACGTAGCCGGCGTAATACTCAACCTCGGCTTGCTGCTGTAACCAGCGCTCGAAGCGCTTGGCCTCGGCTTCGGTGGCGACGAAGCTCGAGCCTTCGGGCAGCCACAGATCGACCACCAGCTCGAGTCGGCTGGAGTCCGGGAAGAACTGCTTCTCCACGAAGCGGAACCCGAGCACGCCGAGCACCAGCGCGGCGACGGTGATGGCGATGACCGTCTTGCGCCACTGCACACACCAGTCCACCAGCGCGCGGAAGTGTTGGTAAAACGGTGTATTGAAGAGATCCTGCGCGCCATCCGCGCCCACCCGCGGCTTCACGCGCAGCAACCACAGCGACAACTGCGGCACGAACAACACCGCGACGAACCAGGAGATCACGAGCGACATCGCCGTCACGGCGAAGATCGAAAACGTGTACTCCCCGGCCAGCGACTTGGCGAGCGCGATCGGCAAAAAGCCCGCCGCGGTGATCAGCGTGCCGGTGAGCATCGGCATCGCCGTCAGCTCGTACATCGCGGTGGCGGCGGCGCGGCGGTCCTGGCCTTCTTCCATCTTGCGCACGACCATCTCCACGGCGATGATCGCGTCGTCGACCAGGAGGCCCAGCGCGATGATCAGCGCGCCCAGCGAAATCTTGTGCAAGCCGATGCCGGTCACGTACATGGCGAGGAAGGTCAGCGCCAGCACCAGCGGGATCGTCAGCGCGACCACCAACCCCGGCCGCATGTCGACCCGCAGCGGCCTGGTGTGCAGGCCGAGGCTGACGAAGGACACCGCCAGCACGATCGCCACCGCCTCGATCAGCACGCGGATGAACTCGTTGACGCTGGCCGTTACCGCACGCGGCTGGTCGGCGACCTTGAACATCTCGATGCCGACCGGCAATTGCGACTGCAAGCGCCGCTCGATCGCGGCGAGATCGTGGCCCAAGGTGATGATGTCGCCGCCCTTGGCCATCGACACGCCCAGGCCAATGACTTCGCGCCCCGGCGCGCCGCCCTCGGCCGCACGCATCTTGTCCCGCGGCGGATCGATGTAGCCGCGCGTCACGGTAGCCACGTCGGCGAGCTTGTAAGTCTGGCCGTTGGCGCGGATCGGCAGCGCGCGCAGGTCGTCGAGCGAGCGCAGCTCGCCGGTCAGGCGGATCTGCACGTTGTCGGTCGGCGTGGGCAGCAGCCCCGAGGCTTCGACCGCGTTTTGCGCGGCGATCTGCTCCGACAGTTGCGGCACCGTCAGGCCGAGTTGCGCCAGCCGCCGGTGCGGAATCTCGATGTAGACCCGCTCGTCCTGAACGCCGAAGAGATCGACCTTGGCGACGTTCGGCACCCGCAGCAGTTGCTGGCGCGCCCAGTCCACGTAGTCCTTCAGGTCGCGGTAGTTAAAGCCGTCGGCGGAGAAAGCGAAGATCACGCCGTAGACGTCGCCGAACTCGTCGTTGAAGATCGGCCCCTGCACGCCGGGCGGCAGGGTGGCGCGGACGTCGCCGAGCTTCTTGCGCACCTGGTACCAGACCTGCTGAATCTCCGCCGGCGGCGAAGAGCCGACCAGTTGCACGATGATCAGCGTCTGCCCCGGCTTGCTGTAGGAGCGGATCTTGTCGACGTAGGGTGTTTCTTGCAGCTTGCGCTCGAGCTTGTCGGTGACCTGCTCAGGGTTTCCGTACTTTTCGTGCGGAATTTGGCGTTAAGGCAGCTTCTCCTCTCTGAGACTTGCTTACCGCCTCTTCGATTGCGCGGATTGCTGAGGCGCCAGCCGGCTCAGTTGTTCTGTGAGATGTTCATCGAACCGCG
>JBKCXU010000113.1:0-28183 GCA_046316025.1 Betaproteobacteria bacterium
GAACAAGTTCTTAAAAATATTGGAATGATAATTGTTAAATACACAAACGTCGAATGAACAGAAATTGCTTGAAAAGTATGTTAAAATGAGGAATGCTTTCTAAGTCGGGAACGCATTTTAAATTAGGAACATGTTCTGAATCATCTAGAAATAATAAAAACCTCCCTCCAGTTCCACTTCTCCCCCCCCCCTTCACGGGGAGGGGCTGGGGTGGGGATGGGTTTCCATTTGCGGGCAGAACCCATCCCCCTCCCAACCTCCCCCTTGAAGGGGGAGGAGCGATGGAGCCGACCCATCACCTTGCCCTGGAACCCGTAAACGATCCGCTCGCCCGCCAGCGCAACGAGTTCGACCGTGCGTTCCTGCCCCGGCTCGAAACGCACGGCAGTGCCGGCGGTGATGTTCAGCCGGAAGCCGCGCGCCGCAGCGCGGTCGAAGGCGAGCGCCTCGTTGGTCTCGTGAAAGTGATAGTGCGAGCCGACCTGGATCGGCCTGTCGCCCGTGTTGGCCACCGTCAGCCGCAGCGTCTTGCGGCCCGCGTTCAGTTCGAGGTCGCCGGACACGACCAGCAGTTCACCGGGGATCATCGTGTCGCCTCTACTGAATCGGCTGATGCACCGTGACGAGCTTGGTGCCGTCGGGGAAGGTGGCCTCGACCTGGATGTCGGGGATCATCTCGGGCACGCCGTCCATCACGTCGGCGCGGGCGAGCAGCGTGGTGCCGTAGCTCATCAGTTCGGCCACCGTCTTGCCGTCGCGCGCGCCTTCCATGATCGCGGCGGAGATGAAAGCCACTGCCTCCGGGTAGTTGAGCTTCAACCCGCGCGCGCGGCGCCGCTCGGCCAGCAGCGCGGCGGTGAAGATCAGGAGCTTGTCTTTTTCGCGGGGGGTCAGTTCCATCGGGGCACTCCGAGCGAGTGGCAAAACGTCAGCAAGAAGAATGCCGTCCCGACCTCAGTTCGGGCGAACGATCCCGCACGCCAACGGCGGCCCGGACTTGCCGTCCGGCTGCGTCGTGTAGTCGTCCGCCTCCGCGCTCACCACCACCGCGCGGGCGAGCACGCTGGTCGGGCCGGACAGCGCCAGCGCGGTGGTCTCAAAGGCCTCTTGCACCATGCCCTCGCCGTCGGACTGCTGATTGCGCAAATCGCCGGCATGGTGCTCGCCGCGGCCCGGCCGCCCGTGCGGCGCCTTGGTCGGATTGAAGTGCCCGCCCGGCGCGGCGCAGTCGCCTTTGTCGTGCACGTGCAAGCCGAAGGCGCGATTGGGCGGCAGCCCGGTGAGCGCCACCCGAACGACGACGATGTTGCCGTACTGCTGGAAGCGCACGGCACCGTCCACGCGGCCGCCACCCACGGGCTGCATCCGCGCGATGGCGCTGGCGTCCGGCGTGCCGAACAGGCGGTCGGCGATGCCGCTACTCTCTTCGCGCTCGGTGCGCGAGGCACAACCGGCGAGCAGGGCCGCGCACAGCGCGAGCGTCGAAACCAAAGCGCGAGGCATTCGCGTCTCCCGGGAAGTCTGCCTAACGGCAACGGTCGCGAGCGTAGCGAAAGCTGCCGCGCGGTCAGCGCGGCCCGCCGGCGGCAAACAGCGCATCGAGCTCGGCGCCCGAGGCCGCCTGCGCGAACTCGTCGAAGCTGCCGCGCTCGGCCAGTGCGCGCGCCGCCTGCATAAAGCCCGCCCAGGCGCAGCGCGCCAGTGCCCCGCCGACGCTGACGCGGCGCACGCCGAGCGCGGCGATTTCCGCCAGCGTCAGTCCCAGCGGCTTCCATACCAGCACATTGACCGGCTTGGGCGCCACCGCCGCCACCACCGCGGCGATCTGCTCGCGCGTGGCGAGGCCCGGCGCGTACAGGCAGTCGGCGCCGGCGTCGGCATAGGCGCGCAGGCGGGCGATGGTCTCGTCGAGGTCGGGCCGCCCATGCAGAAAGCACTCGGCCCGACCGACCAGCAGCGTGTCGCCACCGTCGGCATCGATCGCCGCGCGCGCGGCGCGCAGGCGCGCAACGGCGGCGTCGAGGTCGTACAGCGGTCGGGCCGGGTCGCCGGTGGCGTCTTCGATCGACAAGCCGGCAATACCCGTGTCCAGCGCGCGGCGCACGTTCGCCGCCATCCCCGCCGGGTCGTGCGCAAAGCCATTCTGGAAATCTGCATTGAGCGGCAGGTCCGTGGCCGCCGCCAGCTCGCGCAGGTGGGCGAGCGTTGGCTCCAGCCCGACTGGCCCATCCGCCCGCCCCTGCGACCAGGCAAAGCCCGAGCTGGTCGTCGCCAGCGCCTTGAAGCCGATGTGCTCCAGATAGCGCGCACTGCCCGCGTCCCAGGGGTTGGGCAGCACAAAGCAGCCGGCGGTGTGCAGTTGGCGGAAGGCCTGGCGCTTCTGAGCGGTGCTAGGCATGGCGAGTGTTCCTCGATGCGGTTGGAAGTTCACGTGGCCCAGATGCGCGGCGCGATTGCCGCGCGGCCGAGGACGATGGGCCGCAGTTCGGCCCACAGCGTTTGCAGCGCCTCCCGCACCGGCTGCGTACCCGCGCCCAAGGTACGCGCGACCCACAACTGCGGCGTCAGGCGCGTGAGTTCGGGCGCGGCCTGCGCATCGAGCCGCGCGCGCAGCGCGTCGAAGTCCGCGCTGGCCAGTTGCGGGCCGGCCGCCCACAGGCAGCCGAAGACGTGCCGGCCTGCGAGCCCGATGGGCGAGGCGAGCAGCGCATCGTCGCCGTCGATGCGCGTGCGCTCGATCCACTGCAAGCGGCCGGCATGGCGCAGCCGGATCGTCTGCGCAAAGCGGCCCTGCGCGAAGGTTTCGCCGGCGGCGGCGCGGCCAAGGGCGACGATGTCCCAACCGAGCATCGAGGCGCTATCCGACAGTTCGATGTCGATTCGCGAATCGACCTGCGCCTGGTCGAAGACGATCGCCTCCTGCGGCAGCCATTCGAGCGCACCGCGCACCGTCAGGCGCACGCGCTGCGCGGCGCCGCGACCGTCGGCCTTGTACCACTTGGCCGCACCCGGCGTGGTGATCAGCGCCTGCGCGCCCGCTTCGACCGTCGCGTCGATGGCGATTTCATCGCCGCCGGCGATGCCGCCGGGCGGATGCACGAGCACCGCGTGGCACAGCGCGTCGCCTTCAGGGTAGAGCGCCTTCTGCACCGTCAGCGGCCCGCGGTGCGAGCGCGCAAGCAGCGTGCGCGGGCCGTCGGTCCGGAAGGCGAGAGTGAGCGAGGCGAGGTGGCTGGACACGGCAGGCGCGACTGTAACCGGCGCCTACGTCGTCGCGGGTCAGATCGAGATCAACCCCCGCACGTTCTTCTCGTGCATCTGCGCGCCCGGCCCGGCGTGCGTGATCTGCCCGCGCGCCATCACGGCGTAGCCGTCGGCGAGCGACTCGGCGAAGTCGTAGTACTGCTCGACCAGCAGCACGGCCATCTTGCGCTCGGTCACCAGCCGGCGGATCACGGCGCCGATCTCCTTGATGATCGACGGCTGGATGCCTTCGGTCGGCTCGTCGAGGATCAGCAGCTTGGGGTTGGCGGCCAACGCGCGGCCGATGGCCAACTGCTGCTGCTGGCCGCCCGACAAGTCGCCGCCGCGGCGCTTGAGCATCTGCTTCAACACCGGAAAGGTTTCCAGGATGTGTTCGGGCAGCTTGCGCGCGGCGCTGCCCGACACGGGGGCGAGGCCCATCAGCAGGTTTTCTTCGACGGTCAGGCGGTTGAAGATTTCGCGCCCCTGCGGCACGTAGCCGATGCCCAGCCGCACTCGCTGGTAGGGCGCGAGCGCGGAGAGGTCCACGCCATCGAGCTCGACCGCGCCGCTCTTGGCCGGCACCAAGCCCATCACGGTCTTGAGCAACGTTGTCTTTCCCACGCCATTGCGCCCGAGCAGCACCGTGCAGGCGCCCGCCGGCGCGGCGAGCGACACGTCGCGCAGGATGTGGCTGCCGCCGTAGTACTGGTTGAGGCTTTCGATGCGCAACATTGGTTGACTGTCGTCTGTTGTCGGTCGACTGTTGGCTCTGCCGTCGCCCCAAACGGACAACGGAAAACAGACAACCGATAACGGCCCTTTACCTTCCCAAATACACCTCGATCACCCGCTCGTCGGCCTGCACCTGCGCCATGCCGCCTTCGGCGAGCACGCTGCCTTCGTGCAACACGGTCACGCGGCGGGCGATCTTGGCCACGAACTCCATGTCGTGTTCGACCACCACGATCGAGTGCGTGCCTTCCAGTTCCAGGATCAGCTCGGCGGTGCGCTCGGTCTCGGCGTCGGTCATGCCGGCCACCGGCTCGTCGAGCAGCACCAGCTCCGGCTCCTGCATCAGCAGCATGCCGATCTCCAGCCACTGCTTTTGCCCGTGCGACAGGCTGCCGGCGGCGCGCTGCTCGCTGCCTTCGAGCCGGATGGTCTTGAGCATGTCGGCGATCCGCGCGCGTTGCGCGTCGGTCAGGCGCGCAAAGAGCGTGGGCCGCACGCGCTTGTCGGTCTTCATCGCCAGTTCGAGGTTCTCGAAGACCGTGTGGTTCTCGAACACCGTGGGCTTCTGGAACTTGCGGCCGATGCCCAGCCGCGCGATCTCGGTCTCGGGCAGCTGGGTCAGGTCGAAGGTCTGGCCGAAGAACGCGGTGCCCGCATCGGGCCGCGTCTTGCCGGTGATCACGTCCATCATCGTCGTCTTGCCCGCGCCGTTGGGGCCGATGATGCAGCGCAGTTCGCCGCGCTCGATGGTGAGCGACAGGTTGTTCAGCGCCTTGAAGCCGTCGAAGCTCACCGTAATGTCGTCGAGGTACAGAATCGGCCCGTGCGTGGTGTCCACGCGGTCGGGCTGCACGACGCGGCCGTAGCCGACGCTGGCGGGGCCGCCGCTGCCGTGGATAGTGGGCTCATTACTCATCTGCGCGCCCGTAGCTTTTCGATCAAGCCCATCAGCCCGCGCGGCAGCAGCAACGTCACCAGCACGAACAGCAACCCGAGGAAGTACAGCCAGAACTCCGGGTAGGCGACGGTGAACCAGCTCTTGGCGCCATTGACCGCAAAGGCGCCGAGGATCGGTCCAAAGAGCGTGCCGCGTCCGCCGACCGCGGCCCAGATGGCGATTTCGATCGAGTTGGCCGGGCTCATCTCGCTCGGGTTGATGATGCCCACCTGCGGCACGTACAGCGCGCCGGCGATGCCGCTCATCGCCGCGGCGAGCGTCCACACCGCGAGCTTGTAGGACAGCGTGCGGTAGCCCAAGAACTGCACGCGCGACTCCTGATCGCGGATGGCGGTCAGCACGCGGCCGAACTTGCCGGTCACGAGCCAGCGCGCCAGCAGCAGCGCGCCGAGCAGGTAGGCGACCGACAGCATGTACAGCGCCGTGCGCGTCTCGGGCGCGGCGATCGGCACGCCGAGGATGCGCTTGAAGTCGGTAAAGCCGTTGTTGCCGCCGAAGCCCATGTCGTTGCGGAAGAACGCGAGCATCGCGGCAAAGGTCAGCGCCTGCGTGATGATCGAGAAGTACACGCCCCTGATGCGCGAGCGGAAGGCGAAGAAGCCGAACACGAAGGCGACCAGCCCCGGCACCGCGACGACGAGAAAGATCGCCCACAAGAACGAGTCCGAGCCCGCCCAGTACCAGGGCAACTCTTTCCAGTCGAGGAAGACCATGAAGTCGGGCAGATCGTTTTGGTAGACGCCCTCGCGGCCGATCTGTCGCATCAGGTACATGCCGAAGGCGTAGCCGCCGAGCGCGAAGAACAGACCCTGTCCGAGCGACAGGATGCCGGTGTAGCCCCAGATCAAGTCCATGGCGAGCGCCAGCACCGCGTAGCACATGAACTTGCCGAGCAGCGCGACCCAGAAGCTCGACAAGTGCAGCGGATTGTCCGGCGGCACCGCCAGATGCAGCACCGGTACGACGACGAGAAACACCGCCGCCACCGCCAGCAGCGCCGCCCAGGCGCGGGGGGTGAAGAGGCGGGTCACTGTGCAGCCCTTCGCACGGCACCAAGCCCAACTCCCTCCCCTTCAAGGGGAGGGCGGGGGTGGGGATGGGTTGTCGGGAGTCGCGCAGCCAACGAAGGCATCGCCGAAAACCCATCCCCCTCCCAACCTCCCCCTTGAAGGGGGAGGAGGAACCCATGTCGCCCGCTCACGCCTCCGCACTCCTTCCCTTCAGCGCGAACAAACCTTGCGGGCGCTTCTGGATGAACAAGATGATGAAGATCAGCACGAAGATCTTCGCCAGCACGGCGCCCGACCAGGGCTCCAGGAACTTCGCGATCGAGCCCAGCCCAAACGCCGCGATCACCGTGCCGGCCAACTGGCCGACACCGCCCAGCACCACCACCATGAAGCTGTCCACGATGTAGCCCTGCCCCAGATCCGGCCCCACGTTGCCGATCTGCGACAGCGCCACGCCGCCCAAGCCCGCGACGCCGGAGCCGAGGCCAAAGGTCAGCATGTCCACCCGCTGCGTCGGCACGCCGGTGCAGGAGGCCATCGCGCGGTTTTGCGTGACGCCGCGCACGAACAAGCCCAGCCGCGTGCGGTTGATGAGCAGCCACACGGCGGCCAGCACCGCGAGCGCGAAGCCGATGATCACGATCCGGTTGAACGGCAGCACATAGCCGCCGGCCAGTGCGATGCCGCCGGAGAGCCACGACGGGTTTTCCACCTCGACGTTCTGTGCGCCGAAGATCGTGCGGCTCGCCTGGATCAGCAGCAGGCTCACGCCCCAGGTGGTGAGCAGCGTCTCCAGCGGCCGGCCGTAGAGCCAGCGCAGCACGCCGCGTTCGAGCGCCATGCCGATGACCGCCGTGACGATGAAGGCGGCCGGAAGTGCGGCCACCACATACCAGTCGAAGGCGCCCGGTGCGAACTTGCGAAACAGCCCCTGCACGACGAAGGTGGTGTAGGCGCCGATCATCAGGAACTCGCCGTGCGCCATGTTGATGATGCCCATCAGCCCGTAGGTGATGGCCAGGCCCAGCGCGGCCAGCAGCAGGATCGACCCCAGGCTGATGCCCGAAAACAGCGACAGCCCGATCTCCGTCGTCAGCAGCCGGCGGTTGATTTCGGCGAGCGAGGCTTCGGCCGCCTGGCGCACGCGCTCGTCGGCCTCCGCATACGTGCCGTCCTTCTGCCGCGCGACCATCGTCGCCAGCATCTGCCGCACCTGCGGGTCGGTGCTGGCGGCCAGCGCGCGGGCGGCGCGCAGGCGTTGCTCCGGGTCGCTGCTTTTCAGCGCCAGCGACGCGGCGGCGAGCTGCAGGATGGCCTTGATTTCGGCATCGGATTCGCGCTCGACCGCGCGTTGCAGGATCGGCAGCGCGTCCTCGTTGTCCGAGCCTTGCAACTCGCGCGCGGCGGCCAGCCGCGTGTCGCGGTCGGCGCTGCCGAGCTTCAGCGCCGCCAGGGCCGCGCCCAACTCGCCGCGGATGCGGTTGTTGATGACGATCGGGTCGGGGTTGGCCGGTGCAGGGCCAAGTTCGGTGCCGCTCGCCGCATCGATCAGCTTGCCGTCGGCGACGATGGCCGCGCGCTTGCCGCCGTCCACCAACACCAGTGAGTCGTTGGCGAGCGCGGTGAGCACGGCGAGCGCCCGCACGTCTTCGGTTGCGACCAGCTTGCGGATCGCCTCGACCTTGGCCTCGGTGTCTTCCGCACCCAGTTGCGCGGTGAGCGCGGGGTCGAGCGCGGCCCAAGCGCGCGTTGCGAAGAGCGCGAGCAGGCAGAACACGATCCGCAACCACGGCCTCATGAGTCTCCCAGCGGCGATTCGATTGCAAAAAAACGAAGTTCGGCGTGATTCCCGCGCAAGCGGGAATCCAGTGCCGTTCGCAGCGCCGCTGGATTCCCGCTTGCGCGGGAATGACAAGAGAGCGAGCAGCGACGAGAAGTCGGCGGGCGGCGCCGTTGCGGGAGTCGCCGCCCGCCGAGCCTTACTGCGATCAAGCCGGGAAATCCGGCTTCTTCTCGTTGCCCGGGATGAACGGACTCCAGGGCTGCGCGCGGATCGGCTCTTTGGTACGCCAGACCACGTTGAACTGCCCGTCGGCGCGGATCTCGCCGATGAACACCGGCTTCCACAGGTGATGGTTGCGCTCGTCCATCTTGACCTTGAAGCCGCAGGGCGCATCGAAGGTCTGCCCCGCCACCGCCGGGATCACCTTGTCCACCTCGGCGCTCTTGGCCTTTTCCACCGCCTGCTTCCACATATTGATGCCGATGAAGGTCGCTTCCATCGGGTCGTTGGTCACCACCTTGTCGGCGTTGGGCAGCTTGGCCTTGACCGCCCAGTCGCGATACATCTTGATGAAGGCGTCGTTCTGCGGGTTCTTCAGCGACATGAAGTAGTTCCACGCCGCCAGGTGGCCGACCAGCGGCTTGGTGTCCACGCCGCGCAGTTCTTCTTCGCCGACCGAAAACGCCACCACCGGCACGTCCTTGGCCTTCAACCCCGCGTTGCCGAGCTCCTTGTAGAAGGGCACGTTGGAGTCGCCGTTGATGGTGGAAATCACGCAGGTCTTGCCGCCGCCGGAGAACTTCTTGATGTTGGCGACGATGGTCTGGTAGTCGCTGTGGCCGAAGGGGGTGTAGACCTCTTCGATGTCCTTCTCCGACACGCCCTTGCTCTTGAGAAACGCGCGCAGGATCTTGTTGGTCGTGCGCGGGTAGACGTAGTCGGTGCCGAGCAGGAAGAAGCGCTTCGCTCCGCCGCCTTCCTTGCTCATCAGGTACTCGGTGGCCGGGATCGCCTGCTGGTTGGGCGCCGCACCGGTGTAGAACACGTTGCGCTCGAGTTCTTCGCCTTCGTACTGCACCGGGTAAAAAAGCAGCCCGTTGAGCTCCTTGAACACCGGCAGCACGCTCTTGCGCGACACGGAAGTCCAGCAGCCGAACACCACCGACACCTTGTCCTGCGTAAGCAGTTGGCGCGCCTTCTCGGCAAAGAGCGGCCAGTTGGAGGCCGGATCGACCACCACCGGTTGCAGCGGCCGGCCCATCACGCCGCCCTTGGCGTTGATGCCGGCAATCGTCATCAACGCGGTTTCCTTGAGCGCCGTTTCCGAAATCGCCATCGTGCCCGACAGCGAATGCAGAATGCCGACCTTGATCGGCTCCTTGGACTGGCCAAAAGCGGCCATGCTGCTGGTGGCCAGCGCCATCGCGCTGGACGACTGCAAGAACTGTCTGCGATCCATCGAGTTTCCCCCTGGGAGTTGCACGCCACCGCGGCGCTCGGGGAAACCCACTCAAGAAGCGTGCCGACCGGATCCTGCCGAGGTGATGGGCACGGGCAACCCAAGTTGCTGCACCAGCGCATGGCATCGGCGCGAAAGCGCACAGGAACCGTGCGCCCGACGACTCCACGCGGGTGTCAACGGGCAGCTTTTGCCGGCAACAGTACCGTGGCCAACGCCACCAAGATCAAGCCCAATGCCGCGTAGTCCTGCCAGTGCGGCACCTCGCCCAGCAGCCACATGCTGGAGAACACTCCCAGCACCGGGATCAGCATCACCGACAAGCCGCTGGCCACCGGCGGCAGCGTGCGCGCGAGCTTGAACCAGACGATGTGGCAGAAGGCGATCGCCACGAACACGTTGTAGCCGATCGACAGCCATTCCACCGGCAACGGCGCGCGCCACTGCGGCACTTCGAGCAGCAGCGTCAGCGCGCCTACCACCGGGATGGCCGAGGCGAGCATCCAGAAGCCGAGTGTGAGCGTAGGCAGTCCGGTCAGGTGCCGGCGCATCAGATGCGTTCCCCAGCCCCAGGCCGCGGCGGCCACCAGCATCAGCACGGTGCCCAACGGACTGCCCGCGAGCTTGGCGAATTCGGAGGACAAGAGCAGCAGCGTGCCGGCCAGCGCCGCCGCCACCCCCCACCAGTACGCAGCGCGCGGCCGCTCGCCATAGAGCAGCAGGCCGAAGAGCACGGCCCAGACCGGCATCGTGTAGCCGAGGATGGCCGCACGGCCGGACGGCAGCATCCGCAACGCGTAGACCGACAGCACATGCCAGACGATTACGTTGGGGATCGCCATCCACAGCAGCAGCCCCCAGTCGCGCCGCGGCACCGCCAGCGGCACGCCGGCGGCGCGCATGAAGAGCCACAGCACCGCCACCCCGCCGCTCAACACCAGGGTGCGGAACAACATCGGCGGCAGCTCGGCCACACCGACCTTCATCACCGGCCAGTTCAGGCCCCAGGCAACGGTCAGCGCGGCGAGCAGCAGCAGGTCGCGGCGGGAGAGGCGATTCAAGTGCGCGCACCCGAGGGTCGCGGCCGCGCCACCGGCAAGCCGAGCGCGCGCCGCAGCAGGTATCTGCGCATCTTGCGCCACTCGATGCCGCGACCGGTGCGCTGTAACTCGGCGAAGCGTTGTTCGGCTTCGCGCAGCAGTGCGGGCGGGAGACGGCGTTCACGCATCGGTCGGGATCGAACAAATCGCAAAGCCGAATCGTGCCACGGCGCTGCATCGCTAAGATGCCGGCGCGACGGCCCATTCGCGGCGTGGGTGGGGCCTACAGCCGACCCCGTCCTGCCCCTCCTCTGACGGCGAGGCGACGGACGCGCTCCTACGGCGACGCCACTTCCCTCAACCGCATTGCTGCCATGACTTTCCTCGACCGCCTGCGCGCCCGCTGGGCCGACGCCGACACGCTCTTGTGCGTCGGCCTCGACCCCGACCCCAGCCGCTTCCCCGCGCAGCTGCGCGACCGCGACGACGCGATCTACACCTTCTGCGCGGCGATCGCCGATGCAACCGCCGATCTCGCCTGCGCCTTCAAGCCGCAGATCGCCTACTTCGCCGCGCAGCGCGCCGAAGATCAGCTCGAAGCACTGATCGTGCACATCAAGCGCGCGCACCCGCAGGTGCCCGTGATCCTCGACGCCAAGCGCGGCGACATCGGCGCCACCGCCGAGCAGTACGCGCGCGAAGCGTTCGAGCGCTACCGCGCCGATGCCGTCACGCTGTCGCCGTTCATGGGCTTCGACTCGCTCGAGCCTTACCTCGCCTACCCCGACCGTGGCGCCTTTCTGCTCTGCCGCACCAGCAACGCCGGCGGCAACGACTTGCAGGCTCTGGACGTCGGCGGCGAAAAGCTCTTTGAGAGGGTGGCCCGCCTGGCCGGCGGCGCGTGGAACCGCAACGGGCAGTTGGGCCTGGTCGTCGGCGCCACCTACCCGGCCGAACTGGCCCGCGTGCGCGCGCTGGTGGGCGAGTTGCCTGTGCTGGTGCCCGGCATCGGCGCGCAGGGCGGCGATATCGACGCCACCGTGCAGGCGGGCCAGACGGCAAGCGGCGGCGGCATGGCGATCAACTCCTCGCGCGCGATCCTGTACGCCGGTCACGGCGAAGACTTTGCGCAGGCCGCGCGCGAGGCAGCGCGGGCCACGCGCGACGCGATCAACCGCTGCCGGCTTCGTCCTTAGCTTCGCTGGCCGGCGGCAGGCGCGTCGCCAGCACCTTGTCGATGCGCCGCTGATCCATGTCCACGATCTCGAAGCGCCAGCCCTGCCAGTCGGAGTGATCGCCGGTGTGCGGCACGCGGCCCGACAGCAGCATCATCATCCCCGACAGCGTGTTGTAGCGGCCGAGTTCCTCCTCGGGGACCGAGACCAGTTCCAGCCGGTCTTTCAGCTCCGGGATCGGAATCAACCCGTCCAGCAGCCACGAGCCGTCGGCGCGCTGGATCGCCCAGGCGTCGTCCACGCTCGGCGTCTTGAACTCGCCGGCAATGGCCTCCAGCAGGTCGTGCGGCGTGACCAGGCCCTGAATCTCGCCGTATTCGTCCACCACCGCCGCCATGTGCGCGGAGGACGCCCGGAAGTTCTCCAGCAGTTCCATCCCGGTCAGCGACTCGGGCACGAACACCGGCTGCTGCATGCCTTTCTGCATGTCCGGCAACTCGCGGCGCGCCAACTGTTGCAGCAACTGGCGCGCGCCGATCACGCCGATCACCTCGCGCAAGCCGCCGCGGCAGACCAGGAAGCGCGAATGCTCGCTGTCGGTGATCTTGCGCAGGTTCTCCTCAGCCGGGTCGTCCAGATCGACGTAGACGATGTCCGAGCGCGGCGTCATCAGCGAGGCGATCTGCCGGTCGTCCAGGCGGAAGACGTTGCGCACCATCGCCCGCTCCTGCTCGTCGATCACGCCGGACTCGCTGCCCTCCTCGATCAGCGCGTGGATTTCTTCCTCGGTGACCGCGTTGGCGGTGCTGGCGCGCGCGCCGAAGAGGCGCAGCAGCAGATCGGTCGAACCCGACAGCAGCCGCACGAAGGGCTTGGTGGCCATCGCCATCCAGCCGATCGGCCCCGCCAGCGCGCGCGCCACGCTTTCGGGGTTCAACTGGCCGATGCGTTTGGGCACCAGTTCGCCGAGCACGATGGAGAAGTAGGTCACCGCCACGACCACGAGTGCGATGGCGGCGATGTCCGCCCATTTTGTTGCGACTCCGAGGCCCTCGAGCCACAGCCGCAGCGGCTCGGCAAAGGCCGCCTCGCCAACAATTCCGGAGAGCACGCCAATCGAGGTGATGCCCACCTGGATGGTGGACAGGAAGCGGGTCGGTTCTTCGTTCAACGCCAGCGCGGCGGCGGCGCGGCTGTCGCCTTGGTCGACCAGCAGTTGCAGCCGCGAGCGGCGGGCGGTGACCAGTGCGATCTCGGCCATCGAAAACAGGCCGTTCAAGGAGATCAGGATCAGCAGGACGAACACTTCTATAGGCATGGCCAACCCGGGGCCGGGGCCACTTGCCCCTCCCGGCGGAATGCGGGGGGAGGAAGGGTAGCGCAAGGCGGTGGGTTGTCCGTTGTCTGTTTTCGGTTGGCGGTTGGCGGCGCGTGCGCCGCAGGCCCACAGAAAACAGTCAACGGCAGACGGACAACGTCCTTAATCCCGTCTTAATCGCCGCCCGCCACGATGCGCCCCATCGACTCACACCGATGGAGCGTCACCTTGAAAACCACTTCGATTCTCGTCGCCGCTGCACTGGCCGCGGCGCTGCTGCCGCCAGCCGCGCCGGCGCAGACCCCCAACCCCGTAGGCCAAGCGCTGGAGGCGCAGGCCAAGGTTCTGCCGGGCTTTGCCGGCTTCTCGGCCCAGCGTGGCCAGGCGCTGTTCGCCAAGGTCGGCAACGGCGATTGGAGTTGCACGTCCTGCCACACCGCCAACCCGATCAACCCCGGCAAACACGCGCAGACCGGCAAGGAGATCGCGCCGCTCGCGCCGGCCGCCAACCCGGCCCGCCTGACCGACACCGCCAAAGCCGAGAAGTGGTTCAAGCGCAACTGCAACGACGTGCTGGGCCGCGAGTGCACGGTGCAGGAAAAAGGCGACGTCGCCGTCTGGCTGCTCGCTCTGAAGCGCTGACGCCTCACTCAATTCAACCGATCACCGATCACCGACTACGGATACACACCATGCTCAAACCCCGCCATCGCCGCACCCTCGACACCACGCTCTGGATCGCCGGCGCCGCGCTATCCGCCGCGCTCTTCACCGACGCCGCGCACGCGCGCGACCGCTTCGATGTCGCCAACCCCACCTACGTCGCCGAATGCGGCTCCTGCCACGTGCCGTTTCCGCCGCAACTGCTGCCCGCCGCGTCGTGGAAGGCGGTCGCGGCCGGGCTCGACAAGCACTTCGGCACCGATGCCGCGCTGGACGCCAAGACGACCGCGACGATCGCCCACTACCTCGTCGCCAACGCCGGGCCTGCCGGCAAGTTCGGCGACGGTTCGCTGCTGCGGATCACCGAGACGCCGTGGTTTAAGCGCGAGCACAAGAAGGTGCCCGCCGCCGCGTGGAAGCGCGAGCAGGTGAAGACGGCCGCCAACTGCGCCGCCTGCCACGCCGGCGCCGCCGACGGCAACTACGACGAGCACGCGGCACGCATTCCGGCCGCCACCCGCTGAATACCCTCCTGCTCACCCGAGAGAAACCGCCAATGATCGACACTCCAAGCAAGACCCTCGTCTGGGACGCCCCCACCCGCGCCTTCCACTGGCTGCTGGCCGGCTCCTTCGCCACCGCCTTCATCACCGCCGAAAGCGAGCGGCTGCGCGACATCCACGTGCTGGCCGGCTACACCGTGTTCGGGCTGATCGCCTTCCGCCTCGTCTGGGGGCTGCTCGGCACGCGCTATGCGCGGTTTTCGTCGTGGTCGCTATCGCCGCGCAAGGCGATCGACTACCTGCGCTCGCTCTTCACGCGGGCGCCACAGCACCACACCGGCCACAACCCGGCCGGCAGTTGGGCCGTCGTCGCGATGTTGACGCTGCTCGCCGGCACTGCCGCCACCGGCTGGCTGACGTGGAACGAGATCGGCTCCGGCTGGCTCGGCGACCTGCACGAAGGCTTTGCCAACGCCACGCTGGCGCTGATCGGTGTGCATGTGCTGGCGGTGATCGCCAGCAGCCTGCTGCACCGGGAGAACCTGGTGCGGGCGATGGTCACCGGCTTCAAGCGCGGCGTGGCCGGCGTGCCTGCCGCGGGCAAGCGCACCGCGGTGGCCGCGGCACTGGTCGGGGCGGTCGGCGCCTTCTGGGGCGGGCTGATTCCGGCGCCGGGGCTGGACACGCGACCGGCGCTGACCGCAACCCCCACCGCCACTCTGGCGCGCGCCGCACACCACGACGACGAGTGAGCCTCGCGCGACACTCGCCTCCGTCATGCGCCTGCTGCTCGTTGAAGACGACGATCTGATCGGCTCCGGCCTCGCCGCCGGGCTGCGCCACGCCGGCCACACGGTGGACTGGGTGCGCGACGGCGCCGCCGCCGACGCAGCAGTGGCGACCACCGCCTTCGACGCGGTGGTGCTCGACCTCGGGCTGCCCAAACGGTCGGGGCTCGATCTGCTGCGCGGCTGGCGCCTGCGCGGGCGCGCGCTGCCGGTGCTGATCGTCACCGCGCGCGACCGCATTGCCGACCGCATCGCCGGGCTGGACGCCGGCGCCGACGACTATCTGGTCAAGCCGGTGGACGTGGACGAGCTCGCCGCCCGCCTGCGCGCACTCGCCCGGCGCCGCGCCGGGCAAAGCGCGCCGCGCATCGAGCTGGGCGAAGTTGCCATCGACCCGGCCGCCAAGACCGTCACCCGTGGCGGCGCGCCGGTCGCGCTGACCGGGCGCGAGTACGCGCTGCTGCTCGCACTCGCCCAGCGGCCCACGCAAACGCTGACTGCCGAGCAGTTGCGCGAGGCGATGTACGGCTACGACGACGACGTGGGCAGCAACACCGTCGAAGTCCATATCCACGGGCTGCGGCGCAAGCTCGGCCGCGGCATCGTGCAGACGCAGCGGGGGTTTGGCTACAGGATCGGGGGCGGCGAATGACGGACGCTGCCGCGCAGCGTGGCTGGTCGCTGCGCAACCGCCTGTTCGCCACGGTGGTCGCCGCGGCCGCCGGTGCCTGGCTCGTCGCGGCCGCCTGGCTGCTGCACGAGGCGCGCGAAGAAATCGACAAAACGCTCGACGCCGCGCTGGCCGAAACCGCACACCTGGTACTGGCACTGGCCCGCCAACGCGAGGAAGAGCGCGAGCACGACGAGCACGAGCGGGCGCAGATCGAGCTCGCCGCCGCCGCGCACGGCCACAAGGAGCGGCTCTTCTACCAGGTCCGCGACACGGCCGGCGCGCTGCTGGTGCGCTCGCCGGGGGCGCCCGCCGCTCCGCTGGCGGACATCGCGGCACGGGACTTCGTCAATACCCGCGTCGAAGGCGCCGCGTGGCGCGTGTACGCGCTGCGCGATGCGCGCTCCGGCCTCACCATCCAGGTTGGCCAGCCCGAGGCCGAACGCGCCGAGTTCGAGCGCGCGGCGCTGGCGCGCTTCGCGCTGCCCGGACTGCTGCTGCTCGCGACCCTGGCGCTGGCGATCTGGTGGAGCACGCGCCGCGCGATGGCGCCGGTCGAAGCCGCCGCCCGCCGCATCGACGCGGCCGCGCCTGGCGAAACCGCCGCGCTGGCGCAGGCCAATCTGCCGCGCGAGCTGGCACCGTTGGCGCACGCCATCGAACGGCTGCAAGAGCGCGTGCAGCAGGCGCTGCTGGCCGAGCGGACGCTCACCGCCGACATCGCGCACGAGTTGCGCACGCCGCTGGCCGGCCTGCGCGCACAGGCGCAATGGGCGCAGCGCGCGAGCGACGCGGGCGAGCGCAGCGTGGCGCTTGCCAACGTAATCGCCGCCGCCGACCGCTGCGCGCGGCTGGCCGATGCGGTGCTGACGCTGGCGCGGCTGGATGCTGCGCGCTTCGACCCCGCCGCACAGGCACCGCTGCCGCTGGTCGATCTCGCGCGGCTCGTGCTCGCCGATGTGCAGGGCGCGGCCGAGGCGGGTGGCATCGCGCTGGAAACGGAACTGCCGCCGCTCGCGCTGCGCGTCGATCCCGACGCGCTTGCCATTGCGCTCGCCAACCTGCTCGCCAACGCGGTCCGCTACGCCCGCAGCCGCGTGCGGCTGGAAGCGCGCGTGCAGGACGACGGCAGTCTGCTGCTGGCGGTGCGCGACGACGGCCCCGGAGTTCCCGCGGCGGAGCGCGCCCGTTTGTTCGACCGCTTCTTCCGCGGCGAGGATGCACAAAGTGGCAGCGGCCTCGGCCTCGCGCTCGCCGAGCGCGTGGCCGAACTGCACGGCGGCAGCATCGCCTACGGGCGCGGGCTGAGCGAGCACGGTGCGGGCTTCGAGCTTTTGCTGCCAGCACACTGCATTCATCGCCCGCAGAGCCCACGGCCGGATGGATCCGAACGGGCCCTGAGCGCATGACTTTACGCATAGCGGCTCGACATGATTGACATTGCAGGCAACGCGGGAGACCTGGATAATTTGAGAGGCGCGGCGGTTTGTTTGAGCTCGCCTAACCGTCCGCAGATTACCCCGTTACGGCGCGCAGTCCGCGCCCGCTTTCTCGCGCAAGAGGCGCGTTCCCTCGACATGCAAAGGAGATCTGAATGAAGGCCCGCCCGGTTTGTGTCCTCGCTGTTTGCACTGCCGCCACCTTCTCCGCACAGGCCGCGACTCAGGGCACCTTGGGCCCTACATCGACCGGCAGCTACCTGCTCACTGCAACCGGTCCCGCCATCCCGCGCCAAGTACAGGTTTTGAACGTCAGCGACGTCTCGCTAACCAACGGCACGCGGGCCGATACGGACCCCAGCACCCCGGGCGTCACCATGCGTTTTTGCCTGATTGACACATACAGCGGGACGGTACAGCTACAACTGTCCAGCTCGAACGGCATCTTCAACCCCAATGGCTGGAGGCTCCAGTCGAGTGGCGGCGATTTGCTCTCATACGGTGTCTCGGTGACGAGCGCTGCGGACGGCTCCTTGCTAGGTAGCTTGCCGGCTCTGTCCTCTTCCTTTACCGCAACCGTCCCGCCTGCGGTCGTCGTCGCCAACTCCGGGGCTTGTGGCGTCGGCAATGTCAAGGTCAACACCGTACTGATCTCGCCAAGCACGATGCCGGAGACGCTGCCGGCGCGCGTGTATACGGATACGATCACAATAGTCGCCACGCCGCAGTGATGCCGCTGCGCTTGCAGCCCGTCGTTTGCCAATGGTGATCCGAGCGGAAGAACTCTATAACCTCAACGTCGCCCGCTTCGATCCGATGCCGGCGCCGGCTGAGATCACCGCCGCGCTGCCGCTGACGGACGCCGCTGCCGCCACCGTCAACGCCGGCCGCACGGCGCTGATGCGCATCCTCGACCGCGCCGACCCACGTCGCTTCGTGGTGGTTGGGCCGTGCTCGATTCACGACCCGGTAGCGGCGCTCGACTACGCGCGGCGGCTGCGCGCGCTGGCGGACGAAGTCGCCGACCAGTTGCTGATCGTGATGCGCGTGTACTTCGAAAAGCCGCGCACCGCCACTGGCTGGAAGGGCTACATCAACGACCCGCTGATGGACGACAGCTTCCAGATCGGCGAGGGCATGCACCGCGCCCGCGCGCTGCTGTCGCACATCGCGGAGCTGGGCCTGCCCACCGGCAGCGAGGCGCTCGACCCGCTGTCGCCGCAGTACCTGGCGGACTTGATCTCCTGGTACGCGATCGGCGCGCGCACGACGGAGTCGCAGACCCACCGCGAGATGGCGAGCGGCCTGTCGCCGCCGGTGGGCTTCAAGAACGGCACCGACGGCGGCCTGGAGGTGGCGCTGAACGCGATCCGCTCGGCCCGCGCGGGGCACAGCTTCCTCGGTGTCAACGCCAGCGGGCAAACGTCGATCGTGCGCACCCGCGGCAACCGTTACGGCCATCTGGTGCTGCGCGGCGGCGGCGGGCGGCCGAACTACGACACGGTCAGCGTGCGGCTGGCCGAGCAGGCGCTGGTGAAGGCGAATCTCGCGCCGAACATCGTCGTCGACTGCTCGCACGCCAACTCGATGAAGGACCCGAGCCTGCAACCGCTGGTCTTCATGGACTGCGTGCATCAGATCAAGGAAGGCAACCGCTCGATCGTCGGCTTCATGCTGGAGAGCCATCTCGCCGCCGGCAACCAGCCGATTCCGGACGATCTGTCGCAGTTGAAGTACGGTGTGTCGGTGACCGATGCCTGCATCGACTGGGACACTACCGTGGAGCTGTTACGCCGCGCGGCGGCGGAGTTGCGCAGCCTGCGGGCGCAGTAGTCTTGCCGCCACACCCGCTGCGTGGAGCACCGCCGATGAACCCGACCCGCCAGTTGCACGACCTCGGCCAGAGTCTCTGGCTCGACAACATCACCCGCGATCTGCTGACCACCGGCACGCTCAAGCGCTACATCGACGGATGGTCGGTGACCGGGCTGACCTCCAACCCGACGATCTTCGACCTTGCGCTCAAGAGCAGCGCCGCCTACGACCCGGCGATCCGCGCGGGGCTGGCCGCAGGTCGCGGCGGCGAGGCGCTTTTCTTCGACCTCGCTCTGGAGGACATCGTCGCCGCGGCCGATCTCTTCCGCCCGGCGTGGGAGCGCACCGATGGCGTGGACGGCTGGGTGTCGATCGAAGTGTCGCCGCGCCTGGCGCACGACACCGCCAGCACGCTGGCCGCCGCGCGCGAGCTGCACGCACGCGCGGCCCGGCCCAACGTGTACATCAAGATTCCGGGCACGCCGGAAGGCCTGCCGGCCATCGAGGAGGCCATCGCCGCCGGCATCCCGATCAACGTGACGCTGCTCTTCTCGCCCGCGCAGTATCTGGCCGCGGCCGAGGCTTACCTGCGCGGCGTGGAGCGGCGGATCGCGGCGGGGCTGAACCCGGCGGTGGGTTCGGTAGCGTCGCTCTTCATCAGCCGCTGGGACGTGGCGGTGCGCGCCCAGGTGCCGGCCGAGCGCGCGAACACGCTGGGGCTGGCGGTCGGCCGCGCGAGCTACGCCGCCTACCGCGCGCTGCTCGACTCACCACGGATGCAGCGCGCGCTGAACTTCGGTGTGCGTCCGCAGCGGCTGCTGATGGCCAGCACGGGCACCAAGGACGCGCAGGCGAGCGACATCCTGTACGTGCGCGGGCTGGCCGCGCCGTTTACCGTCGACACGATCCCCGAGGCCACGCTCAAAGCCTTTGCCGACCACGGCAAGGTCGATGCGCCGATCCCCGCCGACGGCGGCGATGCCGAAGCGACGATGGCCGCGCATCGCGCGCTCGGCATCGACCTCGACGCGCTCGCCGCGCGCTTGCAGGACGAAGGGGCGAAGGCGTTCGTCAAGTCGTGGGACGGCCTGCTGAGCGTTTTGGAGAGCAAGAGCGCGGCACTCGGCAACGCGTAGAGCACAATCGCCGTGCGCCCCCGGCGCGCCCGGGCGCCCGGCCCCGGGGGTGGGGGCCGGTGGGCCCTCCCCCCCCGCCGCGGCGCGGGCCCCCGGACCGCTGTGGAGCATGACGTTGACCCATCACACCCAGCCCTTGGTCGACCGCCCCGCCTGGCGCGCGCTGCACGCGCACCTGCCGCAGGCGCAAAAGCTCCACTTGCGCCAACTCTTTGCCGACGACGCGCACCGCGGCGAGCGCTTCACGCTCGACGCCTGCGGCATTTACTTCGACTACTCGAAGAACCGAGTCAGCATCGGCACGCTCGACCTGCTGCTGCAACTGGCGCACGAGTCCGGCCTGCGCGAGCGGATCGACGCGATGTTCCGCGGCGACAAGATCAATGCGACCGAAAGCCGCGCGGTGCTGCACGTGGCGCTGCGCGCGCCGCGCGCCGCGCGCATCCTTGTGGACGGTGAAGACGTGGTGCCCGAGGTACACGCCGTGCTCGACCGGATGGCCGCGTTTGCCGAGCGGGTGCGCAACGGCGACTGGCGTGGCCACACCGGGCGGCCGATCCGCACGGTGGTCAACATCGGCATCGGTGGCTCCGACCTCGGCCCGGTCATGGCCTACGAAGCGCTGCGCCACTACAGCGCGCGGCCGTTGAACTTCCGCTTCGTCTCCAACATCGACGGCACCGACCTTACCGAAGCGCTGCACGCTCTCGATCCGGCCGAGACGCTCTTCATCGTCGCCTCCAAGACCTTCACCACGCTGGAGACGATGACCAACGCCGCCAGCGCCCGCGCCTGGCTGCTGGCGGGCCTGGGCGGCGGCACAGCGGCGGTGGCGCGGCACTTCGTCGCGGTCTCCACTGCCGCGGCGGAGGTCGCCAGGTTCGGCATCGACACCGCCAACATGTTCGGCTTTTGGGACTGGGTCGGCGGCCGTTACTCGATGGATTCGGCTATCGGATTGTCGACGATGATCGCGATCGGCCCCGAGCACTTCCGCGCGCTGCTCGACGGCTTTCATGCGCTGGACGAGCACTTTCGCGGCGCGCCGTTCGAGCGCAACCTGCCGGTGCTGCACGGGTTGCTTTCAATCTGGAACAACAACTTCCTCGGCGCGCACTCGGTGGCGGTGCTGCCCTACGAGCAATACCTGAAGCGCTTTCCCGCCTACTTGCAGCAGTTGACGATGGAGAGCAACGGCAAGCGCGTGACGCTGGCCGGCCACCCCGTCGGCTACGACACAGGGCCGATTTTCTGGGGCGAGCCGGGCACCAACGGGCAGCATTCGTTCTATCAGTTGATCCACCAGGGCACGCGGCTCGTGCCCTGCGATTTCATTGCCTTTGCGCGCGCGCTCGATCCGCTCGGCAACCACCACGACCTGCTGCTCGCCAACGTGTTCGCGCAGGGCGAGGCGCTCGCCTTCGGCAAGACGCCGGAGCAATTGCGCGCCGAAGGTTGCCCGGAGCATCTGGTGCCGCACCGCGCCTTCGAGGGCAACCGGCCGTCGAACACGCTGCTGCTGCGCGAACTCACCCCCTACGCGCTGGGCACGCTGGTCGCGCTGTACGAGCACAGCGTCTTCGTGCAGGGCGCGATTTGGGACATCAATCCCTTCGACCAGTGGGGCGTCGAACTCGGCAAGGTGCTGGCGCAGCGCATTGCGCCCGAGCTTGCCGCCGACGCGCCGGCGCTGGTGCACGACAGCTCGACCAATGCGTTGATCCGCCGTTACCGCGCGATGAAGGCCGAACCACACTGACTGTCGGAGTCTCGGAGCCAAGCGATGCAAATCGGAATGATCGGCCTCGGCCGCATGGGCGCCAACATGGTGCGGCGCCTGCTGCGCGCAGGACAAAGCTGCGTCGTCTACAACCGCACGCCGCAAGCGGTGGCCGAACTCGCGGCCGAAGGCGCGGTGGGTGCCAGCTCCCTCGCCGATCTGGTGGACAAGCTCGCCGCACCCCGCACGATCTGGCTGATGGTGCCGGCCGCCGCGGTCGATGCGACCATCGCCGAACTGCGTCCGCTGCTGGCGCGCGGCGACACGTTGATCGACGGCGGCAACTCCTACTACGTGGACGACCTGCGCCGCGCCGCCGAACTCGCCGCCGACGGCGTTCACTACCTGGATATCGGCACCAGCGGCGGCGTGTGGGGTCGGGAGCGCGGCTACTGCCTGATGATCGGCGGCGAGGCCGACGTGGTGCGCCGGCTCGACCCGATCTTCGCCGCGCTCGCGCCGGGCCGCGGCAGCATCGAGCCGACCGCCGGCCGCGACCCCGCCGCGAGCACCGCCGAACAGGGCTATCTGCACTGCGGGCCGGCCGGCGCCGGGCACTTCGTCAAGATGGTCCACAACGGCATCGAGTACGGGATCATGGCTGCCTACGCCGAGGGCTTCGGCATCCTGAGAAGTGCCAACGTCGGCAAGGCCGACCATACGGTCGATGCCGAAACCACGCCGCTGCGCGACCCCACGCACTACCAGTTCGACCTGCCGCTGGCCGACATTGCAGAGCTTTGGCGGCGCGGCAGCGTGATCTCCTCCTGGCTGCTCGATCTGGCTGCACGCGCGCTGGCGCGCGACGGCAATTTGTCGGCCTTTGCGGGCCGGGTGTCGGACTCCGGCGAAGGCCGCTGGACGGTCAAGGCCGCCATCGACGAAGCCGTGCCCGCACCGGTGCTCACCGCCGCGTTGGCCGCGCGCTTTTCTTCGCGCGGCGAGGCGGAGTTCCAGAATAAGCTGCTGTCCGCGCTGCGGGCGGAGTTCGGCGGGCACGCGGAGAAAGAGCGCGGCCGCTGACTGGCATCGGTCATTCCCGCACAAGCGGGAATCCAGAGGTCCGATACCAAAGCTGGATTCCCGCTTGCGCGGGAATGACAGGCCAAACGATTCGCCGCATCGCCGAAGCCGGGAGAACCAAGCGATGACCCACGCCCAAGCCGCCGACGCCCTCGTCTTCTACGGCGTCACCGGCGATCTCGCGTTCAAGAAGATCTTCCCGGCGCTGTACGCGATGGCGCGGCGCGGCGATCTGGGCGTGCCGGTGATCGGCGTGGCGCGCGCGCCGTGGAGCGACGCGCAGTTGCGCGAGCGCGCCCGCGACAGCGTGGCGCGCCAGGGCGCCATCGACGAGGCCGCCTTCGCCCAACTCGCGCAGCGGCTGCACTACGTGCGCGGCGACTACGCCGACCCCGCCACCTTCACCGCGCTGCGCGCCGCACTCGGCAGCGCACAACGTCCCGCGCATTACCTCGCGATCCCGCCGGTGCAGTTCGGCACGGTGGTGCAGCAGCTGGCGGCGTCCGGCTGCACCGCCGGCGCGCGGGTGATCGTCGAAAAGCCCTTTGGCCGCGACCGCGCCAGCGCACAGGAGTTGAACCGCATCCTGCTCGGCTGCTTCGACGAGTCGCGCATCTACCGCATCGACCACTACCTGGGCAAGCGGCCGGTGCAGAACATGGTGTTCTTTCGCTTTGCCAACGCGTTTCTGGAGTCGTTCTGGAACCGGCGCTTCGTCAAGAGCGTGCAGATCACGATGGCCGAGGACTTCGGCGTGCAGGGGCGCGGCGCCTTCTTCGACCAGGTGGGCACCGTGCGCGACGTGGTGCAGAACCACCTTTTCCAGATCCTCGCCAACCTGGCGATGGAGCCGCCGGCGCGCGCCGATGCGGAGTCGATACGCGACGAGAAGGTCAAGGTGTTGAAGTCGATCGCCCCCGTGGCCACGCGCGACATCGTGCGCGGGCAGTTCCGCGGCTATCTGGCGGAAGCCGGGGTGGCCGCCGATTCGCGCACCGAGACCTTCGCCGCGCTGAAGCTCGCGATCGACTCCTGGCGCTGGGCCGGCGTGCCGTTCTACATCCGCGCCGGCAAGGCGCTGGCGATGACCTGCACCGAGGTCGTCGTGCGCCTGCGCCGCGCGCCCAAGGTGTTCCCGACGCACGAAGGCTTGCCCAACTACATCCGCTTCCGCATCAACCCCGACATGGACATCGCGATGGGTGCCAGCGTGATGGATGCCGACGGCGAGATGGTCGGCCGCCAGATCGAACTGATGGCGAGCCACCGCCCCGGCCCGCGCGAGCGCGACGCCTACGACCGCGTGCTGTCCGACGCGCTGGCGGGCGACGCCACGCTGTTCGCGCGGCAGGACTATGTGGAAGAAGCCTGGCGCATCGTCGATCCGGTGTTGGCCGCCGACACGCCCGTGCATTCGTACGCCGCCGGCAGTTGGGGCCCGCCGCAGGCGGATGCGCAGTTGCAGCCGCCGGGCGGTTGGGCCGACCCGGCGGTGGCGCGGCGTGCTGCATCCTGACCGAGCGTCGATGGCGCTCGCACTGCACGTCTTCGACACGCCACATGATGCAGCCCGCGCGGCGGCCCGGGTTATCGCTGCGCAGGCGCAGCAGGCCGTGGCCGCGCGCGGACGCTTCCTCTTGGCAGTCAGCGGCGGGCGCACGCCGTGGTTGATGCTCGATGCGCTGGCCACGCTCGATCTGCCGTGGGAGGCGACGCATATTTTCCAGGTCGACGAGCGCGTGGCACCAGCCGACAGCGACGAGCGCAACCTGACGCACATCCGGTCGCATCTGCTGCAACGGGTGCCGATCCCGCCCGCGCAAGTGCATGCGCTGCCGGTCGAAGCCGCCGACCTCGACGCCGCCGCGCGTTCATACGCAGCCACACTGACCGCGCTCGCAGGCGAGCCGCCGGTGCTCGACCTCGTGCACCTGGGCCTGGGTGCCGACGGCCATACCGCCTCGCTCATCCCCGGCGACGCCGCGCTCGATCTCACCGACCGCTACGTTGCCGTCACCGCCGAGTACCAGTGCCGGCGGCGGATGACGCTCACCATGCCCGCACTCGACGCCGCGCGCTGCCGGCTCTGGCTCGTCACCGGCGCAGACAAGACGCCGATGCTCGCGCGACTGCGCGCGCGGGATGCAACGATCCCGGCCGCCCGAGTCGCAGCGAGCGACACAACCATCGTTGCCGACTGCGCCGCCGCCGGCCTGCTGGCAAGCGAGCTGCGCGGCTGAGCGCGCCGCAGGGCCTATCAGGCGCACAACCGCGTCGGCCAGCCACAGAGGAGATCCGTCGCGGATCAGGCGCCGGAACCGTGCCCGGTTGACCAAGGTCAGAAAGAAGTGACCTTCGCAGCCTTTCTCAACTTGGGCGACGCCGTTGCCCTTAACATTTGCCCTCCTCTGGATGGGAGTCAAACTAATGACCATTGCATCGACACAAATCCATCAGCTTGAACCTAGCCGGAGCGAGCCGTCGCGCCAAGGCAGGTTTTCTGTTTTCGTCGCCCTGACGGCCGCCCTCTGTGTGTCCAGCGCGGGCGCCGCGACCCAGGGGACGCTCGGCAATTCATCCACGGGGTCTCTTTCCGTTACGGCAAACGCACCACCACCACCGCGGCTGGTGCAGGTCTTGAATCTCTCGGACGTTACGTTGAACAACTCTCTCGGCGCGCCCACCTACGGCTTTTCGGCGCTGGCCGAGGGCGCCGTCACGAACGGCACCAGTTTCAACTTTTGCGTCGTCGAAACCACGGGCGGTAACGCATCGCTGACGCTTACCTCGAGCAATGGCGGCAATAACGGCGACGGTTCCTTTCGCCTTGTGCACGCCGGCAGCGGAAGCTTCGTGAAGTACAAGGTCGCACTGACCGATATCAACGCCGGAGGTTCGCTCCTAGACGCGAGGTCCGACGCGAACGGCTCGTCGTTCGTCACTACCGTCCTAAGCTCTCTGGTGCGTACCTCTGCCGCCGCCTGCTCGGGCGACAATCTGAGGTTGCACTTGGGATTTCGGACACTTCCATCCACCGGCTATACGTACACGGATACGCTAACCATCGTCGTCTCCCCGCAATGAGCAAGCGCAGGTCAGCCGCGTGGCGATGCCGGCCCTTACGGTCTTGCGTCGATTGCCCGAACGTTCGCCGGCGTGTGCGGCCGATCTGTGCGGGTTGGTGAGGCGTCAGGCCAGCGGCGCCTTCGCTGCCAGGGCGAATCGCCACTTACCAGGCAAACTTGAAGACGTCATCGACGAGGCTATCGGGCAGTTCTTCCGGAATGAAGTGCCCGCCCGGCACCGCGCGGCCGGTGACCGGCGCGGCGCACTTGGCCTGCCAATCGGCGATCGGCGCAAAGAGTTTGCTCACCACGCCGCGCTCGCCCCACAGGACGTGCACCGGGCACTGGATGCGCTCATCGGCCGCGTCGTGCTGCAGGTCGATGCCGGCGGCGGCGCGGTAGTCCTCGCACATCGCGTGGATCGTCGCGGGGGTGAAGCAGCGCTCGTACTCGGCCAGCGCACGCGGGTCGAAGAACGCCAGGCCGCCCGAACCCCAGCCGCCCAGCTTGTTGTGCAGGTAGTAGCCCGGCGCGCCACCAATCAGCGTCTCCGGCAGTGGCGCGGGCTGGATCAGAAAGAACCAGTGGTAGTAGGCGCGCGCAAAGGCCATGTTGGTCGCCGTGTACATCGTCGCGGTGGGCGAGATGTCGAGCACCACGAGCTTGCGCACCGCCTGCGGAAAATCGAGCGCCAGCCGGTGCGCTACGCGCCCTCCGCGGTCGTGACCGCAGACGAAGAACTGCTCGTAGCCCAAGCCGCGCATCAGCACCGCCATGTCGGCCGCCATCGCACGCTTGCTGTAGGGCGCGTGGTCGGGCGTGGTCGGCGGCGTGTCGGAGTCGCCATAGCCGCGCAGGTCGGGCATCACCAGCGTGTAGCGCTGCGCCAGCGCAGATGCGACCTTGTGCCAGATCGCATGCGTCTGCGGAAAACCATGCAGCAGCAACAGCGGCGGTCGATTCGGATGCTCGCCCACGTTGTGGCGCACGGCGAGCGCGATGCCGTCCCCCGCGCGGCGCTCGTAGACGAACTCCGGGCCGAAAAGGTCAGACATCCTGCCGCTCGACCAGCAGACCGATCAACCCGTCCAACGCAGCCACGATAGTTTGCGTGCGCACCGCCGCGCGGTCGCCGTCGAAGCGGAGCGTGGCGGTCTTGGCCCAGGGCGCGCCGTCCGGGTCGCGCTGCATGGCCCAGGCAAAGCAGACGGTGCCCACGGGCTTGTCGGCGCTGCCGCCGTCGGGGCCGGCGATGCCGGTCACGGCCACCGCGATTTGCGCGTGGCCGTGCGCCAGCGCGCCCAGCGCCATAGCGCGCGCGACCGGCTCGCTGACGGCGCCGAACTGCACCAGATACTTGCCGGGCACGCCCAGCATCTGCTGCTTGGACTCGTTCGAGTAGGTGATGTAGCCGCGGTCGTACCAGGCGCTGGAGCCGGGGATCTGCGTGACCGCAAAGCCAATGCCGCCCGCGGTGCACGACTCGGCCGTGGCGAGCACGAGCCGCTGCTCGTCCAGCAGGCCGCCCAGCCGTTCGGCCAGCGTGTAGAGCGGGTGTGCAACGTCGGTCATGCGAGCCGTACCCATAGGGCAAACAGCAGCAACGTGTAGAAGGCCGCGATCAAATCGTCCGCCATCACGCCCAGCCCGTTCTTGAAGCGGGCGTCCACCGCGCGGATCGGCGGCGGCTTCACGATATCGAAGAAGCGGAAGATCAGAAAGGCCGCCGCCTGCTGCACGACCGGATACGCGGTATCCGCGGGCAGCATCAGCAGCACGATCCAGAAGGCGACGATCTCGTCGATCACGATGTGCGAGGAGTCCGCTGCGCCCAAGTGCCTGCCCGTGACCTGCGCGGCCCAGGCACCGACGGCAAACACGCCGAGCACCGCCCACGGCCAGCCGCCGCCCGCGAGCCAGGGGTCGAGCGCGACGTAGAGCGCCCATCCCGCCAATGTGCCCCAGGTGCCGGGGGCGATGCGCGGCAACCCACTGCCCAGGCCCAGCGCGATCCAGTGCGCGGGGTGCGCGAGCAGGAACTTGCCGTCCGGGCGCAGCGGTGCGGTCACGGCGCAAAGTGGTCGAACGAAGCGAGGCCAGCCGTGTCGATCGCGCGACCGTCGGCTTCGAGCACGCGGCAGCCCGGCTCGGCGGTGAAGCGGCCGATCCGCGTCACCGCAACACCCGCAGCGGCGCCCGCCGCCTGTACCGCGTCGCGCTGCTCGGGTGCGGCGGTGAAGAGCAGTTCGTAGTCGTCGCCGCCGGCGAGCGCGCAGCGCCGTTGCAGCTCTTGCGGCTGCGCCAGCAGCGCGGGCGAACGCGGCACCGCGGGCCACAGCAGTTCCGCCCCCACGCCCGACCGCTCGCGGATGTGCCCGAGGTCGCCCAGCAGACCGTCGGAAACGTCGATGCAACTCGACGCGAGGCCGCGCAGGCGCAACCCAAGGGCGACGCGCGGCTGGGGGCGGTCGAGGCGTTGGCGGAGTCGTGCCTCCTCGCCGTGGGGGCCCCGGGCGCGGGGCCCCCCAGGGGGGTGGGGGCACGGGGGGGGTGGCGCGGGCGCGGGGGCGGCCGGCCCGG
>JBKCXU010000114.1:0-15000 GCA_046316025.1 Betaproteobacteria bacterium
GCTGGCGCGGCGCAGCCGCCGCCCCCGCGGCCGCGGCGAGCTGCGGCGCCGCCCGCGCGGCGTGCCAACGCTTAATTGCGGCATCACGGCTTCGGCGCGCCGACGTCCACCGTGGGCGCCTGCTTGATCGCCGCTTCGTTCTCCACCGCAAACTGCGGCTTGTCCTTGTAGCCGAACACCATCGCCGTCAGGTTGACCGGGAACTGCCGCACCAGCGTGTTGAACGTGGCGACCGTGTCGATGTAGCGCTTGCGGGCAATGGCGATGCGGTTCTCGGTGCCTTCCAGTTGCGTGCGCAGGTCCTGAAAGCCCGCGTTGGCCTTTAGATTGGGGTAGTTCTCGGTCACCATCAGCAGTCGCGACAGCGCCTGCGTCAGTTCGCCCTGCGCCGCGTTGAACCGGGCGAGCGCCTGCGGGTCGTTGGCGAGTTCGGGCGTCACCTGGATCGCGGTGGCGCGCGAGCGCGCTTCGATCACGCGGGTCAAGGTCTCCTGCTCGAAGTTGGCCTCGCCCTTGACCGTGTTGACGATGTTCGGGATCAAATCGGCGCGCCGCTGATACTGGCTCAGCACCTCGGCCCAGGCGGACTTGACCGCCTCGTCCTGGCGCTGGATTTCGTTGTAGCCGCAGCCGGACAGCAAGACCGCCAGTGCGGCGGCCAGCCAGAACTTGAACGAACGCATCGCGAACTCCCTTCAGGTGAATGGCAGCGGCAACATGGGGCGCCGCCGCGCGGAATCGAGGCCGGCATCGTAGCCGGCTTTCGGCCGGTGCCGTCGGTACACTCGGCGCATGAGTGCCACCCGCTCCACCGCCGCGCAGGAACTGCGCCGCGCGCTTGCCCAGTACGCCACCGGCGTGGCGATCGTCACCACCACCGCCGCCGACGGTAGCCCGGTCGGGTTGACGGTCAACTCCTTCGCATCGGTGTCACTCGAGCCGCCGCTGGTGCTGTGGAGCCTGGCGCACAAGGCGGCCAGTCTGGCGGCCTTCCGCGACTGTTCGCACTACCTCGTGCACGTGCTTGCCGCCGATCAGATCGATCTGGCGCGACGCTTTGCCGCGCACGGCGCCGATCGCTTCGACGGCATCGCCTGGGAGCCCAACGACCGCGGGCTGCCGATGCTCACGCCGCCGGGTGTGGCCTGGTTCGAGTGCGGCAATCGCGCGCAGTACGACGAAGGCGATCACGTCATCCTCGTCGGGCGGGTGGACGCCTACGTCTGCGCCGGCGGCGCACCGCTCGTCTTCCACGACAGCCGCTACGTGACCGAACTGCGTGAGTCTGGTCGGCGCGGGGTCGATCCCTGGCGCTAACGTGCCCGGCTGGCGAGGTGAATCCCGAGCACGATCAGCGCCAGCCCGGCAAAGTGATAGGCGTGCGGCGCTTCGCCGAGCAACGGCGTCGATAGCAGCGCCGCGAACACCGGCGTCAGATTGGCGAAGTACACCGGGATCACCGCGCCGACGCGGGCGATGCCCCGATCCCAGGCGTAGTAGGCGACGATCGACGGAAAGATCGCCATGTACAGCAGCAGCACCGCCACCGTGGCCGTCGGCTGCATCTGGCTGTGGCCCAAGGCGGCTTCCAGCGCGGCAAAGGGCAGGATCGCCGCCAGACCGACAACCATCTGCGCGGTGAGGAATGGCGCAAACGGCAACTGCGGCCGCCGCTTGCGCAGCAGCCAGGTGTAGGCGGTCCAAGTGGCGTTGGCCACCAGCATCACGAGGTCGCCCGCGACGAACGACAGCCGCAGCAGGTTGCCCGGCTCGCCGCGCGCCAACACCGCCAGCACGCCGCCGATGGAGCAGGCTGCGCCCAACCACTGCGCCGGGCGCACCCGCTCGCCGAAGAACAGCGCCCCCGAGGCCAGCACGAAAACCGGTGTCGATGCGGCGATCAGCGTCGTGTTGACCGCGGTCGAGGTCTGCAGCGCCACGTACTGGAAGGAGTTGTAGCAGCCCACACCGAGGACGCCGAGCGCGGCCACCGTGCGCCACTGCGCGCGCAACGCGCTCCAGTGCGTGCGCAGCGCCGCCCAGGCAAAGGGCGCGAAGAGCAGCAGCGCCAGCGCCCAGCGCAAGGCCGACACCGCCAGCGGCGAGGCCTCGCCCACGAGCAGTCGGCCGGCCACCGCGTTGCCGGCCCAGAACAGGGGCGGCAGCAAGAGCAGGGCGGCGGTGCGGGAATCGAGCGGAGTCATGCGCAGCGCAGCGGGGAGCGCGCGAGGATACGGGAGCGCACCCCGGGCCAACGCGGCGCTGCCGCCGCAGCGCAGACCGTCTCATTCCATTTCCATTTCGACTTCACTTGGACGACAAAGGCACGTCATTCCCGCGAAAGCGGGAATCCAGTGTCTTTCGCGAAAGTCGCTGGATTCCCGCTGTCGCGGGAACGACGGCACTACCCTGATGATCGCGAAACGGAATCAGCGCTTGCGAGGAAATCGTCGCGAGCTCGGGTCGCGCAGTAGCTTTGCTCCCAAGCTACCAGCGCGCGGGTGGAGCAACGCCCGGCGGCGGTGGCGTCCCCGGTGGCGGGTAGAGCGCGGGCGCCGCTGCGGGCGGCGGCGGCGTGCCCGGGGGCGGCGTGCCCGGCAGGGTAGGGGCCGGGGCCGGGCTGGCCGGTCGTGGCGCTTCTTGGTAAGAGTAAAAGGCCGGCACGCGATTGCCGCGTGCGTACATGCACTGGCTGTAGTAGATGTCGTAGCTGCGCTGCACCTGCGTCTGGCCGTAGTAGCCATAGGCGTTGCCGGCATTGGCGCTGCCGAACAGCAGGCCGGTGCCGGCGCCGATCGCGGCTCCCTGGCCGGCGTTGCCGCTGGCTGCACCGATCAGTGCGCCCGCGGCTGCGGCGATCACCGTAGCTGCCGCCGTCGTGTTGGCCGCGCTCTCGTTGCTGCCTTGCACGCTCGGCGCCACCGCGTTGCTCGCGTAGCTGCGGCAGATCGCGTCGTCGGCCTGGAACTGCTCCAGCGATTTGCCTGTCCCCGGCATCGCCGGCAGTGCCGGCCCGGGCGGAACCGTGGCGCAGCCGGCCAGCAGCAACGCAGCCAAACCAGCAGAAGCAAACGGTAGTTTCATGGTGTCTTCTCCTCGCATCGCGCGCTCAACGCGGCGGCGGTTGTACGTCCTGCGGCCGCACCGGGATCCAAGCCTGGGTGCAGTTCTGAACGTACGGGTAATACCCGGCTGGGTCCGTGCAGTAGAACCACAGCGTTTGCGGCGCGGATGGCGCCGCGGGCTGGGCCGCCTGTTGCGGGGCCCGCTCGACGTAAGGCACCGGCACGGTCTGCGGCACCACGACCACCGGGGGCGGGGTGTAGACGGGGTAGGGGTAGGCGTACGGCCAGCCCCAGGGGCCGCCAATGGTGACGCCAACGCGGGGCCCGTACCACCCGCCGTACCAGCCTCCGTGCCAGCGTGGCCCGCCGTACCACGGACCCCACGCGGGCCGATATCCCGGACCCCAGCCCGGGCCCCAGCCCGGTGGCGGCTGGGCCTGCGCCGCGGTCGTCCACGCACCAGCCAAGAGCATCGCGGCCGCCAAACCCGATACCAGTTTCAGCTTCATCATCGAGAGCCTCCAGCGAACATTGCAACGCTAACGCGGCAGGTGCCCTTACGGTTGATTGCCGGCAAGGGAAAAGCCGGCACCGCAACACCCCCTTACAAAGTCGCCGCCGCTTCCGGCCACGCTCGGCGGCCGCCAGTCGGGGTGATGCGTCCTTCAAGCGAGCAGGTCCTGCTCAGCCGGGTGCCGGCGCAGGTAGGCGCGGACGTACGAACAGGCGGGCTGCACCTTGACGCCCTCGGCCCGCGCCTGCGCCAGCGCGGCGGCGACCAGCCGGGCGGCGATCCCGCGGCCTTCCAGCAGCGGCGGCACCTCGGTGTGCGCGAACACCCAGACGCCGTCGCGCGCGATGTAGTCGAGCCGGCACAACCACCCCTGTACGCGCGCCTCGAAGCGCTCTTCGGCCAGGTTGTGGACGACCGCAAACGGCGGCAGCGGAGTCATCGCCGATACTGCGGGTTGAGCCAAGGCGCGCAGACCATATGTGTTGGCGCTCAGCATAGCGAGCGCCATCGATGCGGGAGGGGAAAGGATGAAGCGTTGTCGCGTGTCGTCCGCGCTGGGCGCGCTGTGGCTTGCCGCGTCGTCCGTGTTGCCGTTGCCCGCTGCCGCGCAAGCGCCGGCACGGCCGGTACCGCGCGATGTGGCGCCGCGCGGCCCGCTGCTTGGCGAAGAGCAGGCGCTGATCGCGCTCTTCGAGCGGGCCGCGCCGTCGGTGGCCTACATCACGACCGAGCATCTGCGGGCCACGGGCTTCTTCACCGCCGAGGTGGCGCAGGGTGCCGGCAGCGGCTTCGTCTGGGATACGCAGGGCCACGTGGTCACCAACTTCCACGTGCTCGAGGGGGCCGAACGGCTGTACGTACGGCTCGACGCCGGCGAGCCGATCCCGGCGCGCTTCGTCGGCGGTGCGCCCGAGTACGACCTGGCGGTGGTCAAGCTGGCGCGGGTGCCGGCGGGGCTGAAGCCGATTCCGCTCGGCACCTCGCAGGATCTCAAGATCGGCCAGGCGGTGCTGGCGATCGGCAATCCGTTCGGACTGCAACGCACGCTCACCCGCGGCATCGTCAGCGCGCTGGAGCGCGAACTGCCCACGCTCGACGGCATGCGCGAGGTGGCCGGCGTGATCCAGACCGACGCCGCGATCAACCCCGGCAACTCGGGCGGCCCGCTGCTCGACAGCGCCGGCCGGCTGATCGGCGTGAACAGCGCCATCCGCTCGGCCAGCGGCAGCTCGGCCGGCGTGGGCTTTGCGATCCCGGTCGATCTGGTCAACCGCATCGTCCCGGCGCTGATCGCCCACGGCAAGGTGCCGTGGCCCGGCATCGGCATCCAACCGTTGAATCCGGTGCTGGCGGCTCGCGCGGGCGTGGAGGGGGTGGCGATCCTGTCGGTCGACCGCGGCTCGCCGGCTGCGGCCGCGGGATTGATCGGCGTCGATCAACGGGCGCGGCGGCTGGGCGACACGATCGTCGCCGTCAACGGCCGCAAGATCGAATCCACCGCAGCGCTGGCCGCCGAACTCGACCGCGTGGGTGTGGGCAACGAAGCCGAGTTGACCGTCCAGCGCGCCGACGCACAGCGCAAGCTGCGGGTGCGGGTGATCGATTTGCGCCGCTAGATCGCCGCGCAGCGCACCTCGAGCCAGGCCCGCGCCGCGCCGCTCACGTGCGGCGCGACGCGGCGCCACACCTCGGCGTGATAAGCGTTGAGCCAGTCGATCTCGTCGGTGCGCAGCAGTGCGCGGTCGGCCAGCCGCGTGTCGATCGGGCACAGCGTCAGCGTCTCGAAGCGCAGGAACTCGCCGAACTCGGTGCTGGCGTCGGCGACGTTTGCGAGCAGGTTCTCGATGCGCACGCCCCAGCGGCCGGGGCGGTAAATGCCGGGCTCGTTGCTGGTGATCATGCCCGGCTCCATCGCCGTGTGCGGCTCCGGCGGCAGGTGCGGCGTGATGCCGTGCGGCCCTTCGTGCACGTTCAAGAAGTAGCCGACCCCGTGGCCGGTGCCGTGGCCGTAGTCGATGCCGGCCTCCCAGATCGGCGCGCGGGCGATGCTGTCGAGCAGCGGCGAGCGCGTGCCGCGCGGGAAGCGCGTGCGGCTCAAGGCGATCATGCCCTTGAGCACGCGGGTGAAGTCGGCGCGCTGCTCGGCCGTCGTGGTGCCCACCGGCACCACGCGCGTGATGTCGGTGGTGCCGTGCTCGTACTGGCCACCGGAGTCGATCAGCAGCAGCCCGTGGCCGGTCAGCCCGCGGGTGCAGATCGTCGCGTGCGAGTCTTCGGTGGCGCGGTAGTGCGGCAGCGCGCCGTTGGCGTTGAACGCAGCGATGGTGGCAAAGCTCGGGCAGACGAAACCCGGCCGCCGGGCGCGCGCCTCGGTGATGCGCTCGTCGATGGTCAGTTCGGTGATCGTCTCGTGGCCGAGCGCGGCCTCGAAACAGGCGAAAAACTCGGCCAGCGCCGCGCCGTCGTGCTCCATCGCAAAGCGGATGTGATGGATTTCCGCCTCGGTCTTGCGCGACTTGGCGAGTGTGGACGGATTGATCTGCTCGATCGAGGCGACGCCGTCCGCGACCGCGTCGCGCAGCCCGAGCGTCGTGCGCCGCGGGTCGAGCATGAGGCGGCTGCCCGCGGGCAGCCGCGCCAGCCGGGGCGCCGCGTCTTCGTAGCGGGCCAGTGCGATGCCGTCGGCACGCAGCCGCTGCACCAATGCTGCCGGCAGCTTGCGCGCATCGACGAAGAGCGTCGTCTCAGTCGTGCCCACCAGCAGGTGGGCGAGAAACACCGGATTGTACGGCACGTCGGCGCCGCGCAGGTTGGCGATCCAGCAGATGTCGTCCAGTGTAGAGACCAAGTGCCAGTCGGCGCCGGCCGCCGCCATCGCCGTGCGCACTTGGGCGAGCTTCTCGCTGCGTGCCACCGGCGCCACCGTGTGTTCGTAGACGGGCGAGGCGGGCAGGTCGGGACGCTCGTCCCAGATCTCATCGAACAGATCGAGGTCGGTGCGCAGCTCGATCCCGCGCGCGGCGAGCGCCGTCTGCAACGCGCGGGCGGCAGCGAGGCCCAGCACCGCGCCGTCGGCGCCGGCGACACTGCCTTCCGGCAACTGTTGCGCCAGCCAGTCCACGTGCGCCAGGCTCATCGCGCCCGGGACCTTCATCACCTCGATCCCGGTGCCGGCCAGTTGCGCTTCGGCCTGCACCCAGTAGCGGCTGTCCACCCACAAGCCGGCAAAGTCGGCGGTCACGACGGCGGTGCCGACCGACCCGGTGAAGCCCGTCAACCACTGCCGGCCCTGCCAGCGCTCCGGCAGGTACTCGGACAAGTGCGGGTCGGCCGACGGCACGATCCACGCGGCCAGCGCATGGCGATGCAGGACCGCGCGCAGCGCGGCGATGCGGGTGCGCACTTGGGCGCGTTGGGCGTCGAGGGTGTCCATGGCAAGGCTGCCCGCTCGTGTTTGAACTGGATCAAGTCTAGCGGTCGATCTGCTGTACACGGGCGCGGCGGCAGCGATAACCTTGGCCGAACTTTGCGAGAGGGGCAATCGAAGATGACGATCCGTGCCAGCGGCGTAGGTGGGTGGGGGCGGGCAAGTCTGGGCATCGTCGCAGTGGCCGCCGTCCTGCTGCTGTTCAGCAGCCAGGCGGTTGCTCAGGGGGCCTCGCGCAACTTGGCCCCCGGCTTCAGCGCCCTACCCAAGAATGCGACCTTGCTGATTGCTCCTCCGGACGTCGAGTTGTTTTCCGTGAGCGCCGGGGGCGTGCTGGAGCCGCGGGCGGACTGGACCGCCGCCGCCCAGAAGCACATGAAGGAAGCGCTGGAAAAGTTTCACGAGCAAAACGACCTGAAGGTCGTGCATCTGAGCGACAAGGACGCCGATGACAACGGCGAGTTGCTGAGCCTGTACGCGGCGGTGGCCCGCTCGATTTCCCTGCACCACGCCGGCCCGGCGGCAATCCCGTTGCCGACGAAGGAGGGCAAGCTCGAGTGGAGTTTTGGCGACGCGATGCGGCCCCTGCAGGACAAGTCGGGCGCGCGTTACGCGCTGTTTACCTTCATTCGCGACAGCTACACCAGTGCCGAACGGGTGGCGGTGATCGTCGTGATGGCAGTGCTGGGGGTCGGCGTCGGCGGCGGGGCGCAGGTGGGCTATGCCTCGTTGGTCGACCTCGAAACGGGCCAGGTGCTGTGGTTCAACCAGCTGTTCCGCGCTTCGGGCGACATGCGCGAACCCGAGAAGGCTGCCGAGACCGTTGGAGTGCTGCTGTCCCAGTTCCCGGCGGGCAAATGAAGCGTCGCCCCTTCTTGATGTGGGGCTGTGCGCACTGCGCGCTGTTGGCAGCGAGTGCGGCGCGCGCGCAGGTGACCCCGCCCGCGGCGTGGACGCAGCCGCCGCGGTTCGCGGCCCCCCACCCCGGCAGCGACGAAGGTGGCCTCTGGGCGCAAATGGCGCGCGAGGAGCAGCGGCTGCGGCGCGGGGCAAGCGTGATCCGCGATCCCAAGCTCGACGCTTACCTCAAGGCCGTGTCCTGCCGGCTGGTCGGCGACCATTGCGAGGATTTGCGCGTCTATGCAGTGCGCACCCCGCTGTTTAACGCCGTAATGGCGCCCAATGGGATGATGCAAATCTGGTCGGGCCTGTTGTTGCGGGTCGAAAACGAAGCGCAACTGGCCACCATCGTCGGTCACGAGGCGGGACATTATTTGCAGCGTCACTCGGTAGAGCGTCTGCGCGATGCCAAATCGCGCAGTGCGGCCATGACCTTCTTTGCCGCCTTTGGGCTGGTCGGTGCGTTGGCGCAGTTGCTGGCGGTGGCCGGCCTGTATTCGTATTCGCGCGACCAGGAGCGCGAGGCCGACCGGGTGGGCCTTGTCCTGATGCAGCGCGCCGGCTACGACACGCGCGAAGCGGCCAAGGTGTGGGACAACCTGCTCGACGAACTGAAGGCGCGGCCGGGTGCGGACCCGGAGAAGGACTCGATCCTGTTCGCGACCCACCCCGGCATCGCCGAGCGGCGCGATGCGCTCGTGCAGATGGCGCAGCCCGACGGCGAAGTCGGCGAGGCGGCGCTGCGCGAGGCGCTCAAGCCGGCGCAACCGATGCTGCTCGCCGACGAGTTGGCCCGCGGGCAGTACGACCAGACGATCGCCCTGCTCGATCGGCTGGTGGCGCGCGAGCCGCAGCGCGCCGATTTGCGCTATACGCGCGGCGAGGCGCGGCGTCTGCGCGCCGACGGCAACGATGTGATGCTGGCGGTGGACGACTTCAAGCAGACCATCGCGCTGGCGGAACCGCCGCCGGCCGTGTACCGCTCGCTCGGTCTCGTGTATCGCGACCAGCGACAGCGCGACGCGGCTGTGCAGTCCTTTAGCCGTTACCTGGAACTGGCGCCCGATGCCGCGGACGCCGGCATGATCAAGTCTTACCTCGAAGAGCTGCCCTCATGAAAGCGACAATCCACTTGTCCCGGGTTTTGCTGTTGGCGCTGGTTTTGGCATTAGCGGGTTGCGCGACGATCAGCAAGGTCGAGCGCGGCCAGCAGGTCGTCAAGGACCGCCTGGTCGTCCAGTTGGATGGGCCTTGGAACCAGTTCGACGGCACGCTCGCCGGGACGTGGCCGACCTGGACGGTGGAAGGGCAGACGGTCGACCGGCTGGTGTTTGTGGTCGGCCTCAAGGATGGCGGCGAACTGGCCCCGCCGCTGCCCGGAGCCAAGGATCAGCGCCCGCTCACCTTCCGCGCCAACATGCAGCCGCACGAGATCGTGGCGCTGTACCAGGCGTTTCTGACGCGCGACGGCTCGACCTTCACGCTGGACAAACTGGAGCCCGTCCGCTTTCTCGAAGGCAGCGGGTTCCGCTTCCGCTTCAGCGTCGTGCGGCGCTTCGATGACGTGCGCATCTCCGGCATGGGCTATGCCGCGGTGCGGGGCGGCGAACTGTTTGCCATCGTCTACTCGGCGCCGCGCCTGGGCTTCTTTCCGCGCTACGAAGCGCAAATCGACAAAATGGCGCAGTCGGCGCGGCTGCGCGGCTGACGGGGACCGCGGCTGCGCTCAGCGGGGCGACTCGCGCAGGATGCGCACGTTGCGTTCGACGCTAGCGCCGACGCGCGCCGCGAATTGCGCGCTCGGTGCCGTGGTTGCCTGCGGCACGGCGGCGAAGCGGGCGGCCGGGATCGCGCCGGCCACGTTGCGGCGGAACACATCGGTGCGATTGGCCGCGCCGTCGCGCGTGGTCTGTGCAAAGAACGCGAGCACGCCGCTGGGGCTGGCCGTGAGGCCCTGATAGTCGCCGAGGAAGAGCCCGCCGGCGTCGGGCGCCAGCGCCAGGTCGAAGGGGCCGGCCAGCCGTGCCTCGCTCCAGGTGGCGCCGGCGTCGGTGGAGCGCAGCATCCAGTAGTCGGTGGGCAGCGAGGCCGTGTCGGCAGTGTTGCTGCGCAGATCGTAGTGACTGACGGCGACCAAGCCGTCGTCGCGCACGGCGACCTGCGGCGTAAACGCGGCCACGGTCGGGTCGCGGTTGACGCGCACCGGCACGCTCCAGGTCAGGCCGGCATCGGTGGACTTGGCGAGCAGGATCGCGTCGATCCGGCCATCGCTGCCGCGCGCGTCCTGCCAGACGACGTAGATCGAGTTGTTCGGCCCGGCGGCGGCCTGCGCCAGGATCGAGCCGTCGCGCACGGTGCGCGACGCCACCTCGGGGTCGCGCGTGCCCACGGCCAGCAAGTCGGCGATCTTGATCGGCGCCGACCAGTTGGTGCCGCGGTCGGTGGAGCGGATCGCCATCACCTCGCTGCGGCCGCGGACGATGCGAGTGAACACGTTGACGAGCGTCCCGTCGCTCGCCACCACGATCAGGTTGCCGATCGTCTGCGCGTTGCTGCCGGGGTCGTAGATTGCGCGCGCCGGCTCCCAGGTAGTGCCGCCGTCGGTGGTGCGGGCAAAGAGCGCGGGGCCGGTGGCGCCGGGGCCTAGGCGGTCCCACACGGCATAGAGGAAGCGGGCGTCGCTGCGGTCGGCCGTCAGCGTGTTCTTGTCGTTGAAGAAGCTCGCGCCGCTGTCGCGGATCAGCGTGGCCGGCGCGCTCCAACTGCGGCCGCCGTCGGTGGAGCGGGCGACCAGCATCGCGGTGACCTGCGTGCTGCCGCTGCCGGACAACGAAAGCGCCATCGCATAAGCGGTGCCGTCGGCGGCGAAGGCGACCCAGGGGTCGGTGGTGCGTTCGTAGTCGCCGCCGTTGGCCACCGTGCCGCCGGTGCAACGCGAAAACGCCGGCGTGCTGCGCGTCCAGGTGCCGCCGCCGTCGGTGGAAACTGCGGCGAGCACGCCCTGCGCGCCGCCGTTGGACCAGCGGTTCTGCTGCCAGGCGCCGACCATCCGCAGCGGATTGGTCGGGTCGGTGGCGACTTGCGGTTCGACCTCGGTTTCCGGATAGAGCGTGCCGCTGGCCGGCACGCCGTCGCAGCCCGGGGCGAAAGCGGCGGTGGCCGAGACGCGGTCGGCCGGATCGGGCGTGGGGAACTCCAGCGTCGATGGCGGTGGAGGCGGCGGCTCGCTGCCGCCGCCGCAGGCGGCGAGCGTGGCGGCGAGGCAGGCGGCAAACAGCAGTCGGGTCGAACGCATGGCAATCGCTGCGAGATGGCGGGCAGCCGCACAATGCCCCGCCGCGGCTTGGCTGTCTACACTGCGCCGCGATGATCGAGTCCAAGCCTGCCGGCAGCCCGCACAGCGCGTTCGAGGACGCGCAGGCGCTCATCACCGGCACGGCGTTCGTCGCGCTTGGGGTCGCGCTGTACGCGCAGGCCGGGTTGCTCACCGGCGGCACGGCGGGCATTGCGCTGCTGGTGCACTACGCCAGCGGCTGGCCGTTCGGGGCGGTGTTCTTCGTGCTCAACCTGCCCTTCGTCTGGCTGGCGGTGCGCACGCTGGGCTGGCCGTTCACGCTGAAGACCCTTGCCGCCGTGGCGTTCCTGTCGCTGCTGGCCGAGGCGACGCGCCAATGGGTTCGGTTTGCGCAACTGCAACCGGTCTACGCCGCCGTAATCGGCGGCGGCCTGATGGGCGCGGGGCTGCTGATGCTGTTCCGCCACAAGGCCAGCCTGGGCGGCGTCAACGTGCTGGTGCTCTACCTGCAACAACACCGCGGCCTGCGCGCCGGCAAGGTGCAGATGGCGATCGACTGCGCGATCGTGCTCGCCTCGTTTGCGTTGGTCCCGGTGGAGAAGATCGCGCTGTCGGTGCTGGGCGCGGTGGCGCTCAACCTCGTGCTGGCGATCAACCACAAGCCGGGGCGGTACATGGGGGTGTGAGCGCGGCTTCGGTCGCGGCGATGATGCCGCCACCGAGACACACCTCGCCGTCGTACAGCACCGCCGACTGCCCCGGGGTCACCGCCCATTGGTCTTCGTCGAACGCGAGCTGGAATCCGCCGTCGTTCACCGCCGTCACCGTGCACTCGGCATCGCGCTGCCGGTAGCGCGTCTTGGCCGACAGACGCTTGCCGGGTGCCGGCGCAGCGCCGGCACCCCATGCCGCATCCTGCGCGACGAGTTCTCGCGCCAGCAGCCACGGATGGTCGTGGCCCTGCACCACCCACAGCGTGTTGCTCGCCATGTCCTTGCGCGCGACAAACCACGGCGCGCCGCTGCCCGCGCGCAACCCGCCCACGCCGATGCCCTTGCGCTGGCCGAGCGTGTAGAAAGCCAGGCCCACGTGCTCGCCCAGCACGCGGCCACCGGGTTCCTTGATCTGCCCTGGCTGGGTGGGCAGGTAGCGATTGAGAAACTCCCGGAACGGCCGCTCGCCGATGAAGCAGATGCCGGTCGAGTCCTTCTTCCGTGCGTTGGGCAGGCCGATCTCGGCGGCAATCCGGCGCACCTCGGTCTTGCGCAGCTCGCCGACCGGGAAGAGCGTGCGCGCAAGTTGCGCCTGCGTTAACCGGTGCAGGAAGTAGCTTTGATCCTTGTCCGGGTCCAGCCCGCGCAGCAGTTCGACGCGGCCGTCGGCAGTGCGGACCCGCGCGTAGTGGCCGGTGGCGATTCGCTGCGCGCCGAGCGCCAGCGCGTGGTCGAGAAAGGCCTTGAACTTGATCTCGGCGTTGCACAGCACGTCCGGGTTGGGCGTGCGGCCGGCAGAGTATTCGCGCAGGAATTCGGCAAAAACGCGATCCTTGTACTCGGCGGCGAAGTTCACCGCTTCGATATCGATGCCGAGCACGTCGGCCACGGCGGCGGCGTCGAGCCAGTCCTGCCGGGTGGAGCAGTACTCGTCGTCGTCGTCGTCCTCCCAGTTCTTCATGAACAGGCCGACGACTTCAAAGCCCTGCCGCTTGAGCAGATAGGCGGCGACCGCGGAGTCCACGCCACCGGACAAGCCGACGACGATGCGAATGTGGGTGCCGGTTGCGGCAGCCATGCCCCCACCCTAGCCCTCCCCCGCAAGCGGGGGAGGGAAAATCGATTGAGACTCCGGTGCAAGCGGGGGAGGGGATGTCGATTGAGACTCCCGTGCAAGCGGGGGAGGGGCTATCGATTGAGGCTCCATCGCGGGCAGCGGAGCGGATCGCTTGACTCCCTCCCCCGCTTGCGGGGGAGGGCCGGGGTGGGGGCGCGGCGCGTCGAGCGCCGATGCGTCGACCGCGACCAACTCCAGCGGATACCGCCGGCCCGCGAGGTAGTCCTCCACGCAGCGCATCACCAGCACGCTGCGGTGCTGCGCGCTGCGGGCGCGCAACTCGTCGGCGGTCAGCCACAGCGTGCGCACGATGCCGCGGTCGAGCCGCTGCGGCAGCCGCGCACCGAGGTTGCCGCCGAAAGCGAAGCGCAAATAGGTTTGCGCTCCGCGCGCGTTTTCCGTCCGCGCCAGATAGGCGCCCAACAGATACTGCGGGGTGAAGGCGTGTGCGGTTTCTTCCAGTACCTCGCGCGCGCAGGCCTCGGCGAGGCTCTCGCCACGCTCCAGATGGCCGGCCGGCTGGTTGAGCTTCAGGCCCTCGGGCGTGCGCTCCTCGACCAGCAGGAAGCGACCGTCGCGCTCGACGACGGCGGCGACGGTGACGGCAGGTTTCCAGCGTGTGCGCATCGGTGGCGGGGGCGGAAGCGCAGCGGCGCTTTCGCGTAAGCTTGCGCGCATTTTAGAGAGGCGTGCCCGCGCGGGCCGCCTTCACAAGAGCAGGAGAACCTCCCATGCTAATCGGAGTGCCGCTGGAGTCGCGGGCCGGGGAAACGCGCGTCGCTGCCACCGCGGAGACGGTCAAGAAACTCACCGCCGGCGGCAAGCACGAAGTCGTCGTGCAAGCGGGCACCGGCGTCAACGCCGGGCAAACCGATGCCGCCTATGGGGCGGCCGGTGCGCGGATCGGCAGCGCGGCCGATGCGCTCGGCTGCGAGATGGTGCTCAAGGTGCGCTCGCCGGTGGCTGAAGAAATTGCCCAGATGCAGCGCGGTGCGGTGCTGGTCGGGATGCTGGAGCCGTTCAACGCCGACGGCATCGCGGCGATGAACGCCGCCGGCCTCACCGCCTTTGCGCTGGAATCCGCGCCGCGCACGACACGCGCGCAGAGCATGGACGTGCTGTCCTCGCAGGCCAACATCGCCGGATACAAGGCCGTATTGCTGGCGGCGGCGACCTACCCGCGGCTGATGCCGATGATGATGACGGCGGCAGGCACGCTGAAGGCCGCGCGCGTGGTGGTGCTGGGCGCCGGTGTGGCGGGCTTGCAGGCGATCGCCACCGCCAAGCGTCTGGGCGCGGTGATCGAGGCGAGCGACGTGCGCCCCGCGGTGAAGGAGCAGATCGAATCGCTGGGGGCGAAGTTCATCGACGTGCCCTACGAGACCGACGAGGAGCGCGAGGCCGCCGCCGGCGTGGGCGGCTATGCGCGGCCGATGCCGGCGTCCTGGATGCAGCGGCAGGCGGCGGAAGTCGCCAAGCGCATCGCGCAGGCGGACATCGTGATTACCACTGCGCTGATCCCCGGCCGCCGCGCGCCGGTGCTGGTGACCGAAGAGATGGTGCAGAGCATGAAGCCCGGCTCTGTGGTACTGGACATGGCGGTCGAGCAGGGCGGCAACTGCGCGCTGTCGGAACTGGGCAAGACCGTGGTCAAGCATGGTGTGTACATCGTCGGCCAGCCCAATTTGCCGGCGACCGTGCCGGTAGACAGCTCGGCTCTCTACGCGCGCAACGTGCTGGACTTCCTCAAGCTCGTGTTCGACAAGGAAGGCAAGTTTGCGGTCAACCTGGAAGACGACATCGTCGCGGCGTGCCTGCTGTGCATGGGCGGCGAGGTGAGGCGGAAGGGATAGTTTTTCTCCCTCCCCTTCAAGGGGAGGGCAGGGGTGCGGATGGGTTGTCGTGATCGCGGCGCATACGATGGGTGTCCCTTACCACCCATCCCCCTCCCGACCTCCCCCTTGAAGGG
>JBKCXU010000115.1:0-102552 GCA_046316025.1 Betaproteobacteria bacterium
GCGCGGAATTCGGAGCCGCTCGGCGGCCTCTTTGATGGTCAGCCCCTCCTCGCCGAGCATCTGGCACAGCTGCCTCTGAACCGGCGTAAGCAGAGCCAGGGCGCGGCCGATGTCGATGCGCGCGTGGTGGCGATCGACGGCATCGGTCTCGTCCTGCTGGGCGGACTCGTCATCGGCCAGCAGATCGGCGAGCGTCAGGCCATCGTCTGAGCCGTCGAGCGCGGCATCGAGTGACAGCACCTCCTGCTCTGCGGCGCGCTTGTCGGCGGCCTGCTCGCGGATCAGATCCGTGAGTTTGTTGCGGATGACCTGGGCCATGTAGGCCACCGGCGGCGCATCCGGATCGGGCGGGAGTTTCCGGCGCACCGCGATCCAGTGCGCCAGGCACTCCTGCATCAGATCGTCGAACTCCTCGCGCGCGAGGCTTCGAGACCACCTTCTGAACTCACCCACCAGCTTCTTCGTAACCGCGATCTCCCATCGCTGGAGACCATCTCCCGCCTTGAGCGCCATGTCTCTCCCCGTCGGTTGCCGGACGGGAAGGAGATCGAGCGAAGATCAGCAAAAGAAAAAGTCGACGAACGACCTAGGTCGAGCGCCCAGGACGCCGGCGAAGGAGAGACGTCCCGACACTTTTGGGCGGGATTCCGTAACCGGACATTGAGGGGCTTCTCGATAGATGGCGATCCATGGCGACAGACGCCAAGGCACCCAGCTAGAGGGACCTCCCAGGGTCGCGGGGCGCCACTTCGGTGGCGGCCACGCGAGGTCTACGGTTCTGAGAGTCGGTCGGCGGCCGCTACGCGCGGCCCAATGCCGGAAGCCGGGGCGGCTTCTCGACCGAGAACGGGGGTGCGAATGAAGCGCGGAAGGCAGTTCGGGGACACGGCGCGAGCCGCCGGCGTCACGAAACCGAAGGGGATGGATCCTCGGCTCGACGGAGAGATCGATGACGATCGTGCCGCCGGCCGAGATGGTGCCGACTTGCTTCGGGAGGCAGTGCGCGAGACCGAGCCGTTGGGCGCGTTCGACGGGCGGGCGATCCGGGAGCTGTACAAGACCGCACCTGCCGACCCCAAGGGGCTGAGGCGCACGATCCGCCGCAGCGAGCTACGTCAGATCGTTCCCCTGGCGGACTCGACGATCTACGAGTTGGAGCGCCGCGGCGAATTTCCGCAGCGGTTCTATCTCACCGCGCGCTGCGTGGTGTGGGATTTGCGCGAAATCGAGGCGTGGATCGAGGCGCGACGGAATGCGCCGAACGCCGCGCCGCCGAAACGCGCGCCCTTGCCCGATGTGCGTCAGCGCAAGCGCCGGCAGGTCAGAGGCGCGCCTGCATCGTAACGAGCACCATGGCCGGCGGGACTGGCGTCCGTTCTCGAACTAACCACCCAGAGACCTCCTGGTCTTCTTGCCGAGGCGACCTCTCTTCTGGTCAACTACGCAGGGCAAGTCGACTTCGACAGGGAGTTGCAAGAGTCGCCAGTCTCTTCAAAGCCCCTCATCGCCAGACAACGAGGCTTCTTTGGCCGATCCTTCTTATCGCGACACCGCACTCCGCTACTGCGTAGACGACTTGCCAGGCGCAAGTCTCCCCGGCGCTCGCCTTCAAGGCATCCTCGAGAGTATGCGGCTCGGCAGGCGGGTGACAGCGCTATCGTTGACCTTCTTGCAGAAGGAACGCCTGGAAGCTCTGCATCGATTGGCTACTGGTCAACTGACCTACGACAGCTTTCGTGAAACGGCGCTTACCGAGCAAGCTGCTCGGATCGAGGCTGCGACCACCGCAAGGCTCGCGGCAGAAGCGGAAGAGTGCGCGCGCAGAGCGGCAATGGAGGAGAAGGCGAACCGAGCCATGGAGCAGGCGGAAGCGGCTCGCCTGGCCAGGGAACGCGATCCCAGGTACATCGCCCAGATCAAGCAGCGGGAACTGCGGGCGCGCTACGGCATCGACACTTATGTCGATCAAGACTATTTCAGTCGCCTGATGGCGATCCTGAAGCGCGTCGATGCCGGCCAGCGATTGAGCGCGGAGGACTTCGTTTGGCTATCTACGGCTGGCGAAGCCTACTTCACCGACGAGTTGCGGGCCGCCCACCACCGACTTGAAGCGGACTTCTTCGCCACCGAATTCAGGAAGACACGCGACCCCTGGGCCGCAGTCAACGCCAGTGGCCATTACCGCAAGTGCGATCGCCCCGCCGATGCCGATTCGCTGCTGCGCACGATCAGCGTGGAGCCGCAGAAGTCGCCCAAGCTCAAGTCGGCGCTCTGCACGACGCATGGCGGTGTCATGCGGGACCTTGGACGCTGGAACGAGGCTCTGCGACTCGGCGAGCAGGCACACGCGTTCAAGCCTGACGACTACCGGCCCTGCACGTTGCTGGGCGCGGTTCACGTGGAGATGGGTGACTACGGTCTCGGGCAGGAGTGGTACGCCAAGGCGGTCGAGCGAGGCGCCTCCGAGGATTCCGTCGACCAGGATCTGCGGAGCATCTACTTCCGGGCTGACCAACCTAAGCAGGCGACGATGCGCGAGTTCCTGCTCGCGCAGGATCCCGTCCGCTACGCGTGGGCCCGGCCGAGGCCGACGAAGGCAGGCGGCAAACCCGAGGGGACAACTCGCTCGCGTCGTAGCTGAGAGTTGAGGGCTGCTCCCGCTCTCGCTATGAACCTTCGCAGTTCGCCGTCGGCAATCGATGCGTCTTGCGACTCAACGGCGAAGTCCGCTCCAGCGGCACTGCCAACTTCGCAGAGCGGCCAGGATCAGACGTTAGACGGGCACCTCGCGTCGCCCGTCCTCTCAATCACTCGGACAGCATCTGGAGATGTCATGACTCGCCGCGCACACGAGCGGCATCTCGATGGCGGTAGGTCTCGGAGATAAAGTCGATGAATGCAACCGCTGAGGCAACAGCCAAACGGGAATGCCTCGGTTGCAGTCCCCGATGTTGCCCATCGCGACCATGGCCAGTGCCGTACAGTCCGCGCAGTTGTGCGAGGTTGTTGGTCAGCTGGGTCAGGTTTCGAAGGATCAGGCGGATATTCTCCGCGCCCTTGGTCTCGTCAGTGATTCCCTCCGGAACCAACTGAAGCTCCTTGGCTACCTTCTTCGTAAGGTCGCCCAAGTCTTCCGTCTTGGCGATGGCCACGCCCCGCTTCGTCAGGATGGTCTTGCAACAGGTCTCGATGAGTTCCTTGGCCGTGCCGATGGCCAGCGCAGGATCCCGATCGATCGCGTTTTCCAACCGTTCGATTTCCTTGGCCATCCAGCCGGCATCCAAGGCATCAGCCACTGTTTTTGCCCGCAGCACAGCGCGAGATGCGTTGTCGCTGAGTTGGCGGTAGGCGAATCGCGGCCGGCCTGCGATGCGTTCCTCCTCGTAAAGCTCCCAACCTGCTTGGCGCAGCTGGTCATTGAAGTGGACAACGAGCTTGAGCGCCTCATCACGGTCTGGGCGGACGACCGGATGGACGATCTCGCACAGAAAGCGCAGGAATCGATCCGTTGGTCCATCGATGAGATTGAAACGACTGTCGGTGAGTACCCAATCGCGTTCCCAGTCGTCGTTGTTGTGGCGGTGCTGCCATATGTCGCCTGCGGCATCCTTGAATCGGCTATCCGTCGAGGGCAGCTGCTGAAGGTCATATAGGCGACTCAAGAATTCGACATCATCCAATTTCCCATGCCACGCGACGTCCTCCAATCGCAGACCATCTAGGATGTTGACGCGAATTTGCCTTGGCAGACCAGCGTCATCAGATCGCCACTCGGAGCGCCTTTCTTTGGCAGGCACAATCTTGGCCGAGTACCAATCCTGGGTCTCTTGTTCGAGAACAGTCTTCAGTCTTGCCGAGATCTGCTCTTCCAACTGATCACGCTTCGCCCCGAGGCGCGCGTACTCTTCCGCTGGAACCTCGAACTGAATCTCCCAGATTCCAGTGCCTCCGTTCCAGTTGTCGTAGCCGGTTTGCTCCTCTCGCGCCGGATATGCGCGCACGATCCTGGCCGCCTCGTCCATGTTCTCAGCGCGCAGTAGCGAATGAACTGTGGCGAGTACTTGCTCGATCTTCTCCATTCTCATCCTCTGCAAATCAAGCGGTACTCGTTAGGGCACCCGTGCCAGTCGCCGACCACAACGCTACGGTCAGGCTCCACTCCAGACCGGAACTCCGGGACACGCACCGTCAGCCACTTTCTTGAAGATGTCGCTCCACCTCGTCGACAAGAGGGGATGAGCGGCCCGTGGAATGGATCAGGTGCACCTCCGACTTGGCGCGCGTGAAACCCACATAGAAGAGCCGACGTGCCTCGGCAAGTTGCCGGGGACCGGCATCGTTGCGCGGCAAGCGCCCGGCATCCAGTCCGAACATGAACACCACGGCGAACTCCCTCCCCTTCGCGCTGTGCAGGCTCGACAAGGTCAGCCTATCCAGATTGCCGCCATCGCCTGCCAGTTCGCCAAGAAGCATTTCGCCGCAGTCACCTGTCGGTGCGGTTCGCTCGACAAAGGCCGCCAGTGTCTCCATCTCATCGCGAAGGGGTGCACATCCCGCTGCGAACGGGCCAACAATGTGTGCGTGCAAGTCCAGGAGCCACGGATGAAGCGGCAGCTCTGCATCCCGCAGGTTCCACAGCTCGGCGATCAGCCGGCGGTGAAAGTCCGACGCTTGGTCGTCGCTGCGAATAGATTCGGCGAACAGTCGCCGTCCTTCGGCCACGAGGCGAGAGAACCGCGGCTCGCCCGTTCTCCAGCCGCCACAACACCACTGAGCACATTGTTCCAGCCACTGCATGAGGCGGCTCGCTCGCGGATACAGAGCATTGCCGTCGGTACGCACTGTCGAAATGCCGGCTTGCCGCACTGAGTCCGCGACTGGATCGCCGATCCATGCCGCCGGATACAGGACGGCGACATCGCCGTAGCGGAGGCCGGGATGGCGCGACAGGGCCTGCGGTAGGAGATGAGTGACCAGGTGCCTCGCCTGTAGCGCGTAGGTCCCAGCCAATGGGTGAGTGAACACCGTTCCTAGGGGCGCTCCCTCGACGGCCTGGTAGCCCCGCTCTTCACCCAAGGCGATCTTAGAGGCGGCCACGATCCGGCTGCCGCTGCGGTAGTTCAGCCGCAAGCGCACGGTCTCGACATCCGCGCGCCCAGACAGGCGCCGCAGCAATTCGGGCTGAGCCCCGTTGAAGCCGTAGATAGACTGGTCAGCGTCTCCGACCGCGAAGAGGCGCATGCCCGCACGGAAGCACAGACCCATGACCATGCGATGCAGCGGTAATCCGAGGTCCTGGTACTCGTCAACGGCGAGGACGGGATACTTGGCCAGCAGTGCGCGTTGCAGCCACGGCTTCTCACGCAGTGCGCGCACGGCCAGCAAAGGCATGTCGTCGAAATCGATCAGACCGCGTTTGCGCAGTTCCGCTTCATAGGCTTCCACTAGTCGCGCCAACTCTGGATCGGTCTCACGCCATTGCGGGCTGTCCCGATTCAAGATGGAACGCCGGTAGTTGGCCAGCTGGAACTCCCAGTGCTGCGGGTTACCGGCGTCGTCCAGGGTGTGGCGCACGGCATCGGACAACGCAGCCTGGCGCTCGGTCCGCGTCGCCACGCCGAAGTCTTCGGGCAGATCCAACTTTGCGACCTTCGCGTACGGCAGGAGGATCTGCGTGAGGGAGAAGGAATGCACCGTACCGACGAACACCCTCCCACCGGGCTCTACCCCCAGCGCGGCCAGTCGCCCCTCTAACTCGCGCGCGCACTCGTTGTTGTAGGTGATGCACGCCACACCGCGCGGCTCAGCGACATCTTCCGCAAGCAGGCGTGCCAATTTGATGGTGAGCACCTTCGTCTTGCCGCTGCCCGGCCCCGCCAAAACGACGCAGTGCCCGCGCGACTCGTAGGCGGCCCACTGCCCCGCGTTGCCCCGAAGGTCCGCGGCTGCGCGCAGATGGGCAGCCCTGTCAGACACACTCAACCACGTAGGCAATGGCGTTAGCAATGTAGGCCGGCGGCTCCACACCTTCAATGCGAGAAGCCAATCGCTGCGCGAATCGCCCTTTGCCGATGACCTCGATCAGCTTGAGGTAGTTCTCGACATGCAGAGTTGCGGGATCGGCTTCCCAACCGTCAATCCATGCCTTCCGTTCTTTGCTCCACGAGGCTTCACGCAACGTCTCGATGATTGGGACCGTGAAGTGGTCGTCGTTGAATAAGTCGACCTCCAGAGTGTCGATATTGGAGAAGACGCCATACACCTCGCAACGTGTGGCGAACACATCGCCGTCTTCGATCGACTTGATCTCATTGATCAGCTCGTCAGGATCGTTCCCGGTTCGCATCGCCTCAATGGTTTCAACAAGCCTCCAGGAGCGGTTGAAACCAAGAGCACTCCCTGTCTCCCGAGGATCCCAGTCGGTCACCACCGAGAACGGGATGCCTAGCGCCGTCAAGAATTTTGCATACGGCGTGAAGTTCGTGCCAGCCACGGAGCACACCGTAATGCCCAGGTGGTCAAGGTCATGGCCCAGCGAGGCGGCGAGCACTGGAAGCAGGAACTTCTCTGCATCCCCTTCAACCAGGATGATCCCACGCGCGAACAGCATTTCCGCCCGTGTGACATCCAGGTATCGCGCGAGGTCGTCCTCATCTTCATCGGTCAGATCAATCGCAGCGGCCGAGGTCGCGACCGAACCTTCGGCGGGGGAGTCGCGCAGCAACACAAGCGAGCGAAGCGGCGCGACGCTCGCAATGTGGGGCGAGTGCGTCGTCAGCAGCAGCGAGAGCTGTTCCCCCACCGGCGCCCCGGCCAAATCTTCGAAAAGATGCCGGTAGACGGAACGTTGCAGGTGCGGGTGGAGGTGAGCCTCGGGCTCCTCAATCGCAAGTAGCGTGTGGTCCCGCCGGTTCTCGCTCATGAGCTGGCGAAGTTCCAGGGCCTTCAACGTCAGGAAGGCAACGTTTGCCGAACCAAGGCTAGCGTCGCCGATGGTCCGAAGCCCGCCGTCGATTAGCAGTCTGAGATTGCGAAAGAGCCGGGTGACGTCCGTCGTACTGAACCCCAAACTGGGCTCGATGTCCTGCTTCGGTCCACTCATCAAGGCGAATAGCTGCCGCAGGTCCTGCTCTAAGGCCTGGACAGTCGGGAACTCTGCCAGTTGCCGGGTCGCCGCGTGAATCGCGTCGCACACGTCCTGCAGATCTCGCCCAGACACTCCGGCAAATGCCCGCTCCAGCAAGGGTCGCAAAGGCGAGCGCCGCCACGCGGCCAAGTCCCCCTCCGCGTCCCGCAGCGCCGGCATAAGGTCCATCGCGATGCGGCGCCGCAATTCATGGCCGAAGCGCTTTGCCTCGGACTCGCCTCCGTAGCAGATGAACTCGTAGTCCTCGTCCGACTGAGGAAACCCGTCGAGGCCCGGGATCGGGCGGAACTCGTACGTGAGGCGCACGGTATCCGGATCGTCGTCCAGTCGGAAGTCGGTGAGCAGCGCTAGCAGGTCCATGTCCTCCGCGAAGTCCGCGAGTTCCACAAACACCGTGATCTTCTTGCCCTCGGGGGGCTCATCCAGCCCATCCCAGAAGTCACCTTGGCCTAGCTGCCGCGCACTGTCGGGCAAGCTGGGATCAAAGATCAGCCGTAGGGCGTAGAGCAGGTTGCTCTTGCCGACGCGGTTTTCGCCTACGATGACGGCACTTCCTTCCAGCGCCACGTCCGCCTCGCGGAAGTTCCGGAAGTTGCGGACATGGATCCTCGTCAGTTTCATGGTCTCCTCCCTGTGCCCTTGTCCAACGCGCGGCTAAGCGAGCGGCGCTAGGTGGCGCCTAATCGGATTGTCCAAGGGAACACGGCTGCTCCACTGGCCGCAAGACCAGTGTTCGCTTCTTGCCGCAGTTGTGACCATGGGCTGTCAGCTCCCGGCCTAGCCAACCGTCTGAAGTGGGTCTTGGACAGCCTTACAGTTGGGCTGACAGACGGCCGCTGCAGGTCTTTGAACTGACGGACCAAGACGATTCTCCCGACGGCAACGCGATTGCCGCCTGGCGATACTCGACAAGATGGTGCGCGCAGGAAAGGCCTCGTCGAAGGGCGGGTTCTCTGGGATTGCTTCGCCGCCGCTCAAATCGGCGCCGCCGTCGTCACCACCTTCATGCTCGGCGGCAGCAACGTCGGGGTGTGCGACTTCCCCGCGACCCACGCATCGATCATGTCCGCCCACTCCTGCAGCATGTGACGCCGCTGCTCTGCGTACTCCGCCTTGTTGTAGACGCCACGCGATGAGCGGCCGTCTTCGTGGGCCAGGCACTTCTCGATCCAGTCGCTGTTGAAGCCGAGCTCGTTCAGGATGGTCGAGCCGGTACGGCGCAGGTCGTGCACGGTGAAAGGCTCCAGCGGGAGCTTCGCTTCCTTTGCTCGCTCCGCGACGGTCTGCGTGACCCGGTTCAGAGTCGCCTTCGACATGCAGCGATCGGCGTCGTAACGCGAGGGCAGCAGGAACTTCGAGCCGCTCGCACAAGTGCGCAGCGCCACCATGATGTCCAGCGCCTGCTGCGACAGGTAGACGTTGTGGGGCTTGCCGGCCTTCATGCGGCTCTTCGGAATCGTCCAGACTGCGTTCTCGAAGTCGACCTCGTCCCAGGTGGCTTCGATCAGCTCGCTCTTGCGCACGAGCGTCAGCAGGATCATGCGCAGCGCCAGACGGATGGTCGGCAGGGTCGCGGTGGCGTCCAGCACTCGGTGCATGACGCGGATCTCGGACGGCGACAACGCACGATCCTTGGCCACGAAGGTGGCGATCGATGACGGGCCGACTTCGTCCGCGGGATTCGGCGCCTTGTCGCCATGCAGCGCGGCGAAGCCGAACACCTGCTTGACGATGTCGCGCACGTGCACGGCGGTGGCCGGTGCGCCGCGTGCCTTGACCTTGGCGCACAGGTTGCGCAGGTCCTCCGGGCCGATCTCGGCCATCAGCCGGTTGCGAAACACCGGCATGATGTCCCGGTCGATGATGCTCTTGCGCATCGACTTGGTGCTCTCGGCCATCCTGGCTTCTTCCAGCCAGCGTTTGGTGAACTCCTCGAAGGTCTTGGCCTCGGCCGTCCTGAGCTTCTCGCGCTGCTTCTCCTGGGAGGGAGATCGGCCTTCGGCGATCGCCTTGCGCGCTTCCGTGCAGCGCTCGCGCGCCATGAGCAGCGAGATCCCGTCCTTCGACCCATAGCGCCCGATCGTGAGCGTTTCGCGCCGGCCGTTGAGCCGGTAGTCGAGACGGAAAGTGATCGTGCCCCTGGGGGAAACGGTCACGTACATCCCGTCCCGGTCGGCGATCTTGTAGGTGGTGGCCTGGGGCTTGATGCCCCTGAGCGTGCCATCGGACAGCATCGGCGGTCCCTCCTCTCGGAGGAATTTTACCGTCACGATGATTTGTCCGCTACAACTGCGCTAAGTTGTTGTTCCGTCTTGGTTTTCTGACTATTTTTTTACCGTCAATGACCAGAACGTGCTGACGGTAAAAAATTCGGAGGGTGTCAGTGCCAGATTTTTACCGTCAGATTTACCGTCAAACTGGAAGGCATCCCCTCGATAGATGTCGATAGATCTCGACAGACGTTCTCTATACGGGACAAGCAGTTAGCAGTGATTTTCGATAGACCCCGATAGACGCTGAAAGACGTCGAATCATTCCCACTCGATGGTCGCCGGCGGTTTGCCGCTGATGTCGTAGACCACGCGGTTGATGCCGCGCACTTCGTTGATGATGCGGTTGGACACGCGGCCCAGCAACTCATGCGGCAGGTGCGCCCAGTGCGCGGTCATGAAGTCCTGCGTCTGCACCGCACGCAAGCTCACGACCCACTCGTAGGTGCGGCCGTCGCCCATCACGCCGACACTCTTAACCGGAAGGAAAACCGCAAACGCCTGGCTCGTCTTGTCGTACCAGCCGGCGGCGCGCAGCTCGTCGATGAAGATCGCATCGGCCCGGCGCAGCAGGTCGGCGTACTCGCGCTTGACCTCGCCCAGGATGCGCACGCCCAGGCCAGGGCCGGGGAACGGGTGGCGGTACACCATCTCGGGCGGCAGGCCGAGTTCGATGCCGAGCGCGCGCACCTCGTCCTTGAAGAGCTCGCGCAGCGGCTCCAGCAGCTTCAGATGCAGCGTCTCCGGCAGGCCGCCGACGTTATGGTGGCTCTTGATCGTGGTCGCCTTCTTGGTCTTGGCACCCGCGGACTCGATCACGTCCGGGTAGATCGTGCCTTGCGCCAGCCAGCGGGCCTTGGGCAGCTTGGCCGCTTCTTCCTGGAACACGTGGACGAACTCGCGGCCGATGATCTTGCGCTTGGCTTCGGGGTCGGCCACCCCGGTCAACTCGCGCATGAAGCGCTCGCCGGCATCGATGTGCACGAGCTTCAGACCCATGTGGGTCTGGAAGGTATCGACCACCTGCTGCGCTTCGTTCAGGCGCAGCAGCCCGGTGTCGACAAAAACGCAGGTCAATTGCCGGCCGACCGCCTTGTGGATCAGCGCAGCAGCCACCGACGAGTCCACACCACCCGACAGGCCGAGGATCACTTCATCGTCGCCCACCTGCGCGCGGATGCGGGCCACCGCCTCGCTCACGTAGTCGGGCATGTTCCAGTCGCCGCGGCAGCCGCAGATATCGCGGACGAAACGACGCAGTATCGGCGCGCCCTGCACGGTGTGCGTGACCTCGGGGTGGAACTGCACGCCGTAGAAGCGGCGCGACTCGTCGGCCATGCCTGCGATCGGGCAACTATCGGTCGAAGCCATCAGCACGAAGCCGGGCGGCAGTGCCGTGACCTTGTCGCCATGGCTCATCCACACCTTGAGCAGGCCATGGCCTTCGGGCGTGCGCAGGTCTTCGATACCGGCGAGCAGTTTGGTGTGGCCGCGGGCGCGGACCTCGGCATAGCCGAATTCGCGCAGGTTGCTTGCTTCGACGCCGCCGCCCAGTTGCACCGCCATCGTGAACATGCCGTAGCAGATGCCTAGCACTGGTACGCCTTGCGTGTAGACGGCGGGCGGGGCTCGCAACTCCTTTGCCTCGTAGGTGCTGGCATGCGAGCCGGACAGGATGATGCCTTGGGGCGCGTAGGCGCGAACGAAGTCGTCGCCGACGTCGTTGGGGTGGATCTCGCAATACACACCCGCCTCGCGCACACGCCGCGCGATCAGTTGCGTGACCTGCGAGCCGAAGTCGAGGATCAGGATTTTTTCGTGGGACATGCGTGCCTTCACTCGACCCGATAGTTGGGCGCTTCCTTGGTGATCCGCACGTCGTGCACGTGCGACTCGCGGATGCCGGCGCTGGTGATCTCGACGAACTGCGCGCGGGTGCGCATGTCGTCGATGGTGGCGCAGCCGCAATAGCCCATGCTGGAACGCACGCCGCCGGCCAGCTGGAAGATGATCGACAACACGCTGCCCTTGAACGGCACCATGCCTTCGATCCCCTCGGGCACGAACTTGTCGACGTTGGCGTCGTTGTCCTGAAAGTAGCGCTCGGCCGAGCCCTTAGCCATCGCACCCAGGCTGCCCATGCCGCGATAGGTCTTGTAGGAGCGGCCCTGGTACAGGATCACCTCGCCCGGCGCCTCTTCGGTGCCGGCGAACATGCCGCCCATCATCACCGAGTGCGCGCCGGCGGCGAGTGCCTTGGCCACGTCGCCCGAGTAGCGCACGCCACCGTCGGCGATAAGCGGCACCTCGGTGCCCTCCAGCGCCGCGGCCACATTGGCGATCGCCGTAATCTGCGGCACGCCCACGCCGGCGACGATGCGCGTGGTGCAGATCGAACCGGGACCGATGCCGACCTTGACGCCATCGGCGCCGTGATCGACCAGCGCGCGGGCGGCTTCCGCGGTGGCGATGTTGCCGCCCACCACCTCCACCTGCGGGTAGTTGCGCTTGATCCAGGCGACTCGGTCCAACACACCCTTGCTGTGCCCGTGCGCGGTATCGACGATCAGCGCATCCACGCCGGCCTTGACCAACAGCTCCACGCGCTCGTCGTCGCCCACGCCGATCGCCGCGCCGACGCGCAGCTTGCCCTGCTCGTCCTTGGCGGCGTTGGGGTGCTCGGTCGCCTTGGTGATGTCCTTGACGGTGATCAGCCCGCGCAGTTCCCAGTCGTCGTTAACGACGAGCACGCGCTCGAGCCGGTGCTTGTGCATCAGCGCCTTGGCCTCATCAAGGCTGGCGCCTTCGGTCACGGTGATCAGCCGCTCGCGCGGGGTCATGATCTCCGCCACCTTGGCGTCCATGCGCGTTTCGAAACGCAGGTCGCGGTTGGTGACGATGCCGACCACCTTCGATCCCTGCACGACGGGCAGGCCGGAGATCTTGTGCTGGCGGGTCAGCTCGATCACCTCGGCCACCGTCAGTGTCGGCGGGATCGTGATGGGGTCGCGCACCACGCCGGACTCGTGCCGCTTGACCTTGAGTACCTCGGCCGCCTGCTCGCGGGCGGTGAGATTCTTGTGGATGATTCCGATGCCGCCCTCTTGCGCCAGCGCAATGGCCAGGCGTGCTTCGGTCACGGTGTCCATGGCGGCGGACACCAGCGGCAGGTTCAGCCGGATACGGCGGGAAAAGCGGGTGGAAAGATGGGTGTCGCGCGGGAGAATGGCCGAATAGGCCGGCAGGAGCAGAACGTCATCGAAGGTCAGCGCCTTCTGTGTCAATCGCATGGGGTTGCCTCATGACGCAAAAACGGATTATACGGGGCAGGCCCGCGCGGGGTGCTTGCTCGCGAGTGGCGGCTACCTACAATCAACGCTTCCGATTCGCGTCGCACAGCCATGATCTCCCTGCGGACTTGCCTGATACCGATCCTCCTTCTGGGCCTCGTGGGTTCAGCCGTGGCGCAGTGGGCCTGGCGCGATGCCGCCGGACGCATGGTCTACTCCGACCGCCCGCCGCCGGCGGACATCAAGCCCGAGCAGATCGTCACGCGCCCGCCGGCTGTCGCGCCGGCGCCGGCGAAATCGCCGCCGCCGGTCGCTACGCCTGCGGCGCCCGCGCCGGCGACACCCGCACCGACCAAGGCGAAGAGCGCAGCCGAGATGGAAATGGAATTTCGCCAGCGGCAGCAGGAGCGCGAGGCGGCGGCCAAGAAAGCCGACGAACAACGTGCCAAGGCCGAGGCGCGTGCGGCCGAGTGCGAACGCGCGCGCGGCTACCTGACGGTGCTGGAGCGCGGCGAGCGCGTCGTCCGCCTCAACGCCCAGGGAGAGCGCGAGGACTACACCGACGCGCAGCGCGAGGCCGAGATCAAGCGCCTCCGCCAGCAGATCGCAGCCGGCTGCAATTGACCGCTCACGCCCGCCTCGTGCGGCGCGCCTGCGCGCGCAGCCGGCGGGCGATCATGGGATCGACCCGCAGTGGCCGATAGACCTCGACCCGGTCGCCTTCGCGCAGCGGCGCATCGGCGCGGCTGCGCCGGTTGTAGACGCCAAGATCGAGCGGCGCACCGTCGAGTTCAGGCGCCAAGGTCGGCAGGCCGGAGGCCTGCACCGCGTCGCGCAGCGAAGCGCCTGCCGGCAGTTGCACCTGCACTTCCCATTGGCGATCTGGCCGCGCGTACACGACGGTGGCGCGGACGAGGTCAGCCATGGGTGCCGAAGAGCCCGTCCGCGCGGCGGGTGAAGGCGTCGATCAGCGTGCCGGCAATCAGGCCGAACACCGGCGCAACGACGCGGCCGAGCAGCCCGGCGGCGAGCTGGTAGTTCAGTCGCAGGTGCACTTTGCAGCCGCGCTCGTGCAGCGGTTTGAACGACCACTGGCCATCGAGCCGGCGAAACGGCCCATCGACCAGACGCACACGAATCGTCTCCGGCGCGTGGTGCTCGTTGCGGGTGGTAAAGCGGCTGCGCACGCCGCGGTAGTCGATGTCCAGAGTGGCCTCGATCGCACCGTCGGCCGGATGGCGGACGTGCGCACCCGCACACCAGGGCAGAAACCGCGGGTAGGACTCGATGTCGGCCACCAGCCCATACATCTGCGCGGCCGAGTACGGCACGAGAACCGAGCGTTCGACGCGGTGCATGGGCGCCAAGGATAATGCGGGCCATGAGCATCGTCGAAAACAAGAAGGCGTGGCACGACTACACGATCGAGGAGCGCTTCGAGGCCGGCCTCGCACTCGAAGGCTGGGAGGTCAAGGCGATCCGCGCCGGCCAGGCGCATCTGAAGGAGGCCTACGTGATCCTGCGCGACGAAGAGGTGTTTCTCTTCGGCGCGCACGTCACGCCGCTGAATACTGCGTCCACGCACATCCAGCCCGACCCGATCCGCTCGCGCAAGCTGCTGTTGCGCGCCGAGCAGATCCGCAAGCTCATCGGCAAAGTCGAGCGCGCCGGCTACGCGCTGGTGCCCTTGGATCTTCATTTCGCCAAGGGGCGCATCAAGCTGGAGATCGGCCTGGCGAAGGGCAAGCGCCAGTACGAGAAGCGCGACGCCCAGCAGGAGCGCGAGTGGAAGCGCGAGCAGAGTCGGCTGTTGAAGCAGCGAACACGGTAAGACGCCGGGCGTTGCGCGGTGGGCTTGGCGTGCGCTAGCCGCGGGCGTTGAGCCAGCGGGCCGCCTTGGCGATCCGCGCGAGCGCGGCGAAGTCCGTCGCGCCCTGGCGGCGCGCGTCGGGCAGAAGGCGCGCGGCCAGCAGCGCAGTGGCCAGCGCATCGGCGGCGGCCGAGTGCCGCTCCACCACCGGGATCCCGTAGCGGGTCAACCATTCGTCCAGCGCCTTGGCATTGGCCTTGGGGTCGAGCGCGGGGGCGAGTTCGGCCAGGTCGAGCCAGGGGTTGTCGAACGGCTGGTTGACGAACACCTTGACCGCCCGCGCCAGAAAACCGCGGTCGAACGGCGCGTGGAAGGCGACGATCGGGCTCGTGCCCACGTAGTCGAGAAAGGCACGCGTGGCGGTCGGCGGATCCACACCCGTCAACTGCGCCTGCGCGCCGATGCCGTGCACGAGGATGTTCTGCTTGCCGCTGGCGGCCTGCTGGCGCAGGACGATCTCCAGGCTGTCGGCCGGGCGGACGCGGCCGTCGGCACCGATGGCCACCGCGCCGATCGACAGCAGGCCGTCGCTGGCCACGTCCATGCCGCTCGTTTCCACGTCGACCACCACCCAGCGGTCCGCCGCCGCCGCGGGCCCGCCGGCGAAGAAGCGCTTCAAGTCGGCCAGCATCTCAGCCGCGAGCGCCAAAGCGATAGCGTGGCGGCGGCTCGCTTTCTGCCGATGGTGGCGCAACCGGGGCAGGCTCGGCCGCCGGCTTGGGCAGCGGCGGCGGCGGAAACAGACGCGTCCGAATCGCGATCAGTCTGAGTAACAGGTCTTCGTCTTCGATCCGTTCTTCGAGCAGGCGCAGTTGTTCGCGCGCATAGTCTGGGTCGTTTCGGAGGCGCTCGATGCTGACGGAGACGTCCAGATGTCGCTTCAATCCGAGCTTGAATCTGACCAGCAGTTGGCTGATCTCCAGTTCTTCGGCAAGGCCGCCTTCCTTTGTCATCGCGACGCGCAAACGAAGGTTGGTTGCCCCATGTCGCTGCTGCCGTTGCCGGCCGCCGCTCCCACAACGCCTTGATCCTCACGCGGTCGACCCTTCGCGTTCATGGGGATCGCCCGCCCCTGCACCGCCTGCCGGAAGTCGCGCCGCTTTGGTGCCCATACGCGTGGCGATGCGTAGCCCCACGCCAACCGCGCTTGGCGCTATGCCGCCCGCAACGACTCCGGATCGAAAGTACGCGACCCGACTTGGCTGGAGCGCGGTTGCCGCGGAAATCCGCGGGCGCTGGCGTCTCCGATTGCGCCGGCTCTTCCTCAGCGACCGCCAGTGCCTGAAACAACATGCTCGCTTCCTCGACCGTTCGTCCGGGGCTATTCGCGCCTGTTCGCATGCCAGAGTCGTGCCAGCACCAGTGAAAAGCGTAAAAACTCCCAAGAGTCGTCTCCGACAATAGCAGGCAGTTACGCTGCCCTGCCTGCGCTGTCCGGTTTACTGATCGGTCCGGCGCGTCGCCCGGCACGTCACCCGGGCGTTTGCTACGACTTCGGTTCAAGCTCTCGGGCGGTCAACCGGGAAAGTCGAGTTCCAGCCGCTGCTGGATGCGCCGCGCCTGGCGGAAGGCTTCCTTGACGATGCGCCGGTCCAGCGGCGACAGGCGCGCCGGGTCGACCAGGTTCGGGTTGTCGTCGGTCGCCGCCCCGCCGCCCTCGGCGCGCCAGTGCTGGGCGCGCAGCCGCAGCAGCTGGCAAAACTCGAAGGCGTCGGCCCAGGCGCTCGCGTCCTCGGCCGGCAGGCGGCCGGCCTGCGCCAGTTGCCGCAGCCGGCGGTCGGTGTTGCAGTCCTCGACCCCGGCCGCCAGAGCCCAAATGCGCGCCGCATCGACGAAAGGCACGGTGCCGTGCAGCTTCAGATCGATCGGCGCCTTGCCCAGTTCGTCGCCCAGCAGGCGGTCGAACACGGTCGGCGCCGCCGGTGCGCGGTTGCGCAACGCGTTGTCCGACATCTGCTTGAGGAAGCGCTTGTTGCTCGCCGCCCGCTGCACCACCGCCGCGCGCAACGCCTGCGCCAGCGCCTTGTGACCGAAGATGCCGCGGAAGTCGAAGAAGATGCTGGCGTTGAGCAGCGCCTCGGGGCTGCCGCGGTCGATCCAGTCGGCGAAGAGCTCGGTCCAGTGCTCCGCACTCAGGCACCAGCGCGGGTTGCGCGCCATGATGTCGCCCTTGCACAGCGGGAAGCCGCAGGCGGCGAGCGCCCGGTTGACCCAGTCGGCGAGCTCCAGCATGGGCGCGGCCTGCTGCTGCGTGGCGTCGAAGAGGATGCCGTTGTCCTGGTCGGTGGCGATGGTTTGCTCGCCCCGCCCTTCGCTGCCCAGCGCCAGCCAGCAGAAGCTTGCCGCGGCCACGCCAAAGCGGGCGCAGGCAAGCGTCAGCAGCCGCGCGGTCAACTGGTCGTTCAGATGGCTGATGACCCGCGTCATCTGCGCCGCGGCGACTCCTTGAGCGACGAGGTGGTGCGACAGCCGCCGCACGTCTTCGGCCACCGCGGCGAGCGTGGCGGGGTCGCTGGCGCGGCGGATGGCGCTTGCCAGCTGCTGCACCGACAGCCGTTGCAGCGTGAAGAGTTCACGCTCCGACACCACGCCGACCACGCGTGCCGCCCCCCCTTCGCGGCTCACTACCGGCACGTGGCGGATCGAGTGCTCGGCCATCAGCAGCACCGCCTCGGCGGCGGGTGCCTCGGACTCCAGCGTCAGCACGCCCGTGCTCATCAGTTCGCCGATGGGTGTAGCCAGCGGTACCTCGGGCAGGATCACGCGGCCGATCAGGTCGGTGCGGGTGAGGATGCCGGCCACGGTCTTGCCGCCGGCACCGTCGGGCTCGATCACCAGGATCGAGCCCACGCCTGCCGCATGCATCCGCGCGAACGCCTCGCGCAGGCTGTCCTCGCGCCGGCAGACCACCGGCGGCCCGCGCAGCAGCTGCGCCAGCGGCAGGTTCATCGTCCGCTCGACACTCGCCTGCGCCGCGTAAGTGGCTTGCAGTTCCTGCCGCGACAGGTCGAGCAGCGCGCCGAGGCGCCGCTGGCAGTAGTCGAGAAACGGCCGGCTGCGGCGGGTCAGTTCGTCGAAGGCACTGCGCGGGAACTGCAGCAGGAAGGTGTCGCCGACCGACACGTAGGTCAGCGTCACCGCGCGCCCGGCATGCAGCGCACCGACCGGGAAACAGTCGCCCACACCGGCGTCGAAAGCGACCTTCTCGGCATCGCCGCCGCGCAGGCCGCGCACCCGGCCCTGCTTGACGATCATGCAGTGGGCAGGCGGCTCGGCCGCGGGCTTGAGCACCACCTCGCCCGGGCCGTAGTAGGCGATCTCGACCTGCGCCAGCAGATAGTCGAGGTCCTCGGCCGCCATCTGCGAGAACGGCACATGCGGCAACAGCAGTTGCCGCAGGCCGGCAACGATGGTCGGAGCAGCCATGACGCAGCGCTATTGCCCGGAGTCGGACGGCGGTTTGCGACTGCGGTTGCGCGCGGAGTAGATCATCCACCCCGCCACCACGAGGCCGATGGCGGCCAGCACGACTTCCATCTTCAGTTTCCTTTCGCCGCTTGCTGCTTGACCACCGTCATCGCGGTGGCGATCAGGCTCGACACGTCGCCCAGATTGGCCGGCACGATCAGCGTGTTATTGGTCTTCGCCAAGCCGGCGAAGGCTTCGATGTAGCGCTCGGCCACCTTGAGGTTGACCGCCTCGCCGCCGCCCGGCGACTGGATCGCCTCGGCCACGGCGCGGATCGCCTGGGCGGTGGCGTCGGCAACTGCCACCAACGCCTGCGCCTCGCCTTGGGCGACGTTGATCTGCGCCTGCTTGTCGCCCTCGGACTTGGCGATGGCCGCGGCGCGCGCGCCGGTGGCGACGTTGATCTGCTCCTGCATCTTGCCTTCGGAGGTGGCGATCACGGCGCGCTTCTCGCGCTCGGCGGTGATCTGCGCCTGCATTGCGCGCAGGATGTCGGACGGCGGTGTGAGGTCCTTGATCTCGTAGCGCAGTACCTTCACACCCCAGTTCATGGCCGCCTCGTCGATGGCGGCGACGACACTGCGGTTGATGACATCGCGCTCCTCGAAGGTCTTGTCCAGCTCCAGCTTGCCGATCACCGAGCGCAACGTGGTCTGCGCCAGCTGGGTGATCGCCAGCACGTAGTTGCTGGCGCCGTAGGAGGCGCGCTGCGGGTCGGTGACCTGGAAGAAGAGCACGCCGTCCACCGCCAATTGCGTGTTGTCGCGGGTGATGCAAACCTGGCTGGGCGTGTCGAGCGGGACTTCCTTGAGGCTGTGCCGGTAGGCCACGCGATCGACGAAGGGGATCACGATGTTCAACCCCGGGGCCAGGGTCGCGTGGTACTTGCCCAGCCGCTCGACCACCCAGGCCTGCTGCTGCGGCACGATGCGCACCGCCTTGACCACGAAGACGATCGCCACCACCAGCAGCGCCAGCGCGACGAGCGTGGTGGCATCGATCGAGTATCCGTAGGGCATTGCCGTTCTCCGTTGCGCCGCGGGCGGCGTCAGTGATTGCGGGCGACCACCACCAGCCGGTTGGCATGGATCGCCTGGATCGTGTACGCACCGGCGCGCGCCGGCTCGCCGCGTGCCAGTTCGACTTCCCACAAGGCGCCACGATACTGCGCCCGCGCGGTGCCGTCGCGGCCCCACTCGTCCACATGCACGGTTTGGCCGACGTCCATGTGCTGCACCGGATCGTGGGCCGAGCCACGCGCACTGCGCAGCGCGCGCACGCGTCGCAGCCAGATGGAGCCGGCAAAGCCAATGGCCGCTGCGAGCACCAGTTGCAGTGCCAGCGGCCCGCCCGCCAGGGCGACCACGCCGCCGGCGGCAAAGGCCACCGCCAGCATCAGCAGATAAAAAGTCCCGGTGGCGAGCTCGGCCACCAGCAGCACGAGGCCGAGGACGAACCAGAGGGTGGCGGCGGTCATCGGGGAGTTCCTGTCGAAGTCAACGGTACAACCAATCGCGGGTCGGTGGCAGCGCAGTCGGGCCGGGCTCGGTTTGCTTGCTGGCGAGGATCTGATAGACGTTCATCCAGCCTTGGGCAAACCCATAAGCGCAGCCGGCCAGGTACGCGCGCCAGATGCGTAGCGTACGCGCCGGGACGGTGGCCGCCGCCGCGCCGAGGCGGGCGTGCAGCCGCTGCGACCAGTGCGCCAGCGTGCGCGCATAGTGAGGGCGCAGGCTTTCGATGTCGTAGACCTCGAAGTGCTGCGCCCCCATCTCGCGCACCGCCAGATGCAGGTGCGGCAGTTCACCGCCGGGGAAGACGTACTTGTCGACAAAGTCGCCGGCGCCGGAGCCGACCGGGCGGTTGTCGACGTCGGTCGCGGTAATGCCGTGGTTGAGAAAAAGCCCGCGCTCGCGCAGCACGCGCGCAACGGTGCCGAAGTACAGCGGCAGGTTGCGCAGCCCGACGTGTTCGAACATGCCGATGCTCGCCACCTTGTCGAAGCTGGCTTCGCCAAACCGCTCGACGACCTCGCGGTAGTCCAACTGCACGATCTCCACCCGGTCGGCGGCGCGCGCGGCCGCCGCCCGCTCGCGCGCCAACGTGGCCTGGCGGGCCGACAAGGTGATGCCGACCGCGTGCACGCCGTAACGCTGCGCCGCGTGCAGTACCAGCCCGCCCCAGCCGCAGCCGATGTCAAGCAACCGCTCCCCCGGGGCCAGGCCCAGCTTGCGGCAGACGTGGTCGAGCTTGTCGATCTGCGCCTGGTCGAGCGATTCCTCGCCGGTCTTGAAGTAGGCGCAGGAGTAGACCATCCGTTCGTCCAGCCACAGCTGGTAGAAGTCGTTGCCGACGTCGTAGTGGTACTGCACGTCGCGGCGGTCCTGTTGCACAGGATGGCGACCCAGCAGCAGCGCGAGCCGGGCGCCGGTGGGAGCGCCGCCGGCGGATGCCAACCGCTCGGCCACGGCGAGCGCCTCCATCATGTCGCCTGCAAGGTCGATTTGCCCTTCGACATAGGCCTCGCCGAGCGCGCCCAGCGTGGGTCGCGCCAGCGTCGCCAGCGCCGCGTCGTCGCGCACGGTGAGGACGACCGTCGGATCGGTACCAAACTCGATTCGTGCGCCGTCGGGCAGCACGACGGCCAAGGGCGCGCCACCGCCTTCGCGCACGCGCTGCGCCAGTTTGTCCAGCCCACTGCCCACCGCCCGCGCCGCCACTTTGCGCGTGACGCGCCCAAGGATGCCCTCGCCCCACATGATCGAAGCCTCCCGCTCTGCAATGCGCAATTCTTGCGCAGCGGCGCGGCGGCGCCAAGCCGCGGCCGCGGTCACTACCGGGTGGACGGGGCGGCCAAGCGCCGCTGTCGTTCAAAGAGACACACCGCCGCAGCGGCAGCGACGTTGAGCGACTCGACGGCGGCATCAAGCGGTATGCGCACCCGCAGCGCGCAGCGGGCCAGTGCCAGGGCCGAAAGCCCCTGCCCTTCGCTGCCGAACATCCAGCCCAGCGGGCCGGCCGGCAGTGTCGCTTCCCAAAGCGGCGGCGCATCGCGCACCACCGTGCCGATCCAGGGTCCGGCCAACCGCGCGGGCAGCGCGTCGAGCGCCACATCCTCTTCCAGTTGCAGCCGGAAGTGCGCACCCTGCCCTGCCCGCAGCACGCGCGGCGACCACAGGGCCGCCGTGCCTGGCCCGGCGTAGACCTGCCGCACGCCGGTAGCGGCGGCCAGCCGCAGCAGCGTGCCGGCGTTACCGGGGTCTTGTATGCCTTCGAGGTAGATCGCATCGCCGGCCGCCGGCGGCGCGCCCGCGGCGGGCAAACGCAGCTCCAGGGCCAGGCCCACGCCGCGCTCGACCAGACCCAGGCGGTCGTACAAGTCGGCGGACAGTTCGTACACCGGTGCGGGTGTCGTTTGCGCCACGAGCGCGGCCACGTCCGGGGCACGTTCGCCCCGGCGCAACAGCACGGCCTCGACCGGCCTTGCCGCCGCCAGTGCCGCCTCCGCCAGGTGCAGACCTTCGGCGAGCGTTGCGCCCTCGGCGCGCACTGCGCGCGGCAGGGTGGCGAGGCGCAGCCAGCGCCGATACGCCGGATTGGCGGCTGAGGTGATGAGCTTCATCGGCCACCCATGCCGAGCAGCGCACGCACGGGGGCGAAGCTCGCCCGGTGCACCGCGCAGGGGCCCAGTTCGCGCAGGCAACGCAAGTGCTCGGCGGTGGGGTAACCGGCGTGGCGGGCAAAGCCGTAGCCAGGATGGTCGGCGTCGAGTGCGGCCATCAGCGCGTCGCGGTGGCACTTGGCGACGATCGAGGCGGCGGCAATCGCCGGCTCGCTGTCGTCGCCGCCGACGATGGCGCGCGCCGGAATCGGCAGCCTGGGCAACCGGTTGCCGTCGATGAGCGCGAACTCGGCCGCCGGTGACAGCGCGGCGACGGCGCGGGCCATCGCCAGCAGGCTGGCGTGCAGGATGTTCAGCTCGTCGATCTCTTCGACACTGGCGCTGGCCACCGCCCATGCCAGCGCGTGCTCACGAATCTCGGCGTCGAGGCGCTCGCGTTGCCGCGCCGACAGTTGCTTGGAGTCGCGCAGGCCGGCAATCGAGCGCGCCGGGTCGAGGATCACAGCCGCCGCCACCACCGGGCCGGCCAGCGGGCCGCGCCCGACCTCGTCCACGCCGCAGACGCGCATGGGGGTCATGCGCCGGCAGCCTCCGCCACTGCATCGGCCACCAGCGCGGGCGTGTCGCGGCGCAGGGCGAGGTGATGCTCGGTGAACTCGGCGCGCAGGTCTTCCGCCTCCTGCGGACGATCCAGGTAGCGCAGCACCGCCCGCGCCATCGCCGGGGCAGACACCGCTTCCTGGACGAACTCGGGCACGGCGAACCGGCCGCACAGCGCATTGGGCAGGCCGAGGTATGGGATCAGCGCCTTACGCCGGGTCAGCCACTCGGTCAGACGCGGAACGCGATAGGCGATCGCCATCGGCCGCTTGTACAGCAGCGCTTCCAGCGTGGCCGTGCCACCGGCGACCAGCACCGCGTCGGCGGCCTCCAGCGCATCGTGTGAACGGCCCAGCGTCAGCAGCACACGGCTGCGGTCGAGGCCGGCGGCGTCGAGCAGCGCGGACAAGCGCGCGCGCAGAGTCTCGTCGGCCGCCGGCAGCGCAATCTGCAAGTGCGCGTCGGCGCGCAGCATCTCGGCCATCGCCCCGGCGAACGGCGGGCCGAGCGCTTCGACTTCGGCCGGGCGGCTGCCCGGCAATACCGCGACGGTCGGTGCCTGCTCGGCCAGGCCCAGGCGTTGGCGCGCGGCGACGGCGTCCGGCACCAGCGGAATGCTGCTCGCCAGCGGGTGGCCGACGTAGTGGTGCTTCACGCCGGCCGCGGCAAAGATCGGCGCTTCGAACGGGAACAGCAACAACACGCAATCGACGGCGCTGCCGATGGTGCGCAGCCGCTCCGGGCGCCAGGCCCACACCGCCGGCGCGACGTACTGCACGGTGCCGATGCCGCGCGCGCGCAGACGTGCAGCGACCCCGAGATTGAAGTCCGGCGCATCGACGCCGACGAAGACGCGTGCCGGCCAGCGCGCGGCGCGTTCGATGAAGCCGGCGCGCAGCCGCAACAGGCGCGGCAAATGGCGCAGCACCTCGGCGTAGCCGCGCACCGACAGCTCGCGTACATGCCACCAGGCGTCGAAACCGGATTCGATCATCCGGTCGCCGCCGATGCCGGCGCAGTGCGCGGCCGGCAACCGTTGCCGCAGCTGCGGCAGCACCAGGCCGGCGAGCAGGTCGCCCGAGGCTTCGCCCGCCGCGAACGCGATCTGCACGGCGCCGATCGTCAGCGCATGATGCCGCGCGTCGAGCTGGCCACGAACTGCGCCAGCAGCAGCAGGGGCTGCCGCTGCGCGTCCGTCTGCGCTTCGTCGCGGGCCAGCGCTTCGATGGCCGCCACCGCCTCGGCGGCACCGAGGTTATCGCGGTACAGCAGCTTGAAGGCGCGCCGCAGCAGCGCGATGGACTCGGCATCGAAGCCGCGCCGCTTCAGCCCCTCGACGTTGATGCCGCGCGGCTGCGCCGGGTAGCCCTGGCACATCGTGTAGGGCGGCAGGTCCTGCACCATCATCGAGCCACCGCCGACGAAGGCGTGCGCGCCGATGCGGACGAACTGATGCACCGCGCACATGCCGCCGAGAATTGCCCAGTCGCCGACCTCGACGTGGCCGCCGAGCGTGGCGGTGTTGGCGAGCACGCAGTCGTCGCCGACGATGCAGTCGTGCGCGACGTGGACGTAAGCCATCACCCAGTTGCGCGAGCCGACGCGCGTGGTGCCGCCGCCCTGCACGGTGCCGGTGGAAAAGGTGCAGAACTCGCGGATCGTGTTGTCGTCGCCGATGATGAGCGCGGTGTCCTCGCCAGCGTACTTCTTGTCCTGCGGCGGGCCGCCGAGCACCGCGTGCGCATGCACGACGTTGTTGCGTCCGAGGGTGGTGCGTCCGTCGATCACCACGTGGCTGCCGATCCGGCTGCCGGCACCAAGGGTCACCCGCGGGCCGATCACCGCCAGCGGACCGATCTCGACGTCGTCATCGAGCCGGGCGCCGGCGGCGACCTGCGCCGAAGGATGGATGCGCGCCATCAGCCGGCCCCGCCGGCCGCCGGCATCCGGCGCATCGCGCACATCAACTCCGCTTCGCACACCACCTGCCCGTCCACCAGGGCGCGGCAGGCGTACTTGCCGATGGCGGCCTTGGCGCGGAGGAAGTTCGCCTCCAGTCGCAACTGGTCGCCCGGCGCCACCGGCCGCTTGAAGCGCGCGCTGTCGATGCCGGCAAAGTAGAAGAGCGTTTTCTGCGCGTCCGCCGCGCTGATCGTCGAAAAGCCGAGGATCGCCGCAGCCTGCGCCATGGCTTCGACGATCAGCACACCAGGCATCACCGGATAGTGCGGAAAGTGGCCCATGAAGTAAGGCTCGTTGATCGTTACGTTCTTCAGCGCGACGATGCGCGTCGGCACCTCGATCTCGACGACCCGATCGACGAGCAGAATCGGGTAGCGATGCGGCAGCAGTTGCATTATCTCGTGGATGTTCATCGGTCTTCCTCATCGGTCGCGCCGGCGCGCCGCTCCAGCCGGCGCAGGCGCTGGCGCAGATCCGTCAGCTGACGCAACAGTGCCGCATTACGTTCCCAATCGCGGTGCGGCATCGAGGGGAACACGCCGGTGTAGAGACCGGGACGCTCGATCGAGGCGCCGATCAGGGTACCGCCGGCCACCACTGCATCGTCGCAGATCGTCAGATGGCCGCTGATCATCGCGGCGCCGCCCAGCTGGCAGCGGCGGCCGATGCGCGCGCTGCCGGCGATGCCGACACAGCCGGCGATCGCCGTGTGCGCGCCGATCGTGCAGTTGTGGCCAATCTGCACCTGGTTGTCGATCTTCACGCCGTCTTCGATCGACGTGTCGCCCATGGCGCCGCGGTCGATCGTGGTGTTGGCGCCGATCTCGACGTCGTCGCCGATCAGCACCCGGCCGCTTTGTGGAATCTTGATCCAGCGCCCGTCCAGCGGGGCGAAGCCGAAGCCGTCGGCGCCGATCACGGCACCGCTGTGGACGATGCCGCGAGCGCCCAGGGTGCAGTCGGCTGCCACTACCACACGCGGATACAGGCGCGTCTGCGCGCCGATCCTCGCGCCGGCGCCGATCGAGCAACCGGCACCGATCCAGGCGCCCCCTTCGACAATCGATCCGGCGGCGATAACGACGAAGTCATCAATGCGCGCGGTGGGATCGATGCGCGCGTCCGGATGCACGCTGGCGGAGCCGGCGATGCCCGGTGCGAACGCTGCGGTCGCGGCGAGCACCTGCGCGGCGAAGGCAAACCACGCGTAGGGCTGATCGCAGTACACGCGAACCGGGGGCGGCGGGCGCGATCCAAGGATTGCCTCGCCGTCGCGTCGCCGCAGGACGACGACCGCCGCCGCCGACTGTTCCAGCTGCGCCCGATAGCGGGGATGGGCGAAAAAACTCAACTCGGCGGCACCTGCCACCGTCAACGGTGCAGTGGCGGCCACGACGACGGCGGGGTCGCCGACCAACTCACAGCGCAAGCGCCCGTCGGCGCGCGCCTCCACCAAACTGGCCAGGTGCGCCAGCGCCAGAGCCGCCGCCATCGGCTCACTTGCCGCCGTTGAGCGCGCGCAGCACTTTCTCGGTGATGTCCACGCGGGGGCTGAAAAACACCGCGTCCTGCACGATCAGATCGTATTTTTCTTGTTCGGCCAGCTGCTTGACGATGCGCTGCGTGCGCTCGAGCAGGCCCTGCAATTCCTCGCGCTGCCGTTGATTGAGATCTTCGCGAAACTCGCGCTGGCGGCGCTGCAAGTCGCGATCCATCTCGGCCAGTTCGCGCTGCCGGCGGGCGCGATCGCCTTCGGCAAGCACCGGCGCGTCTTTTTCAAACCGCTCGGCCGCAGCCTTGAGCTTGGCCGCGGCATCCTGCAGGTCGCGATCCCGCTTGGCGAACTCCTGCTCCAGCTTCTGCGTGGCTGCCCGCGCCGGAGCGGAATCGCGCAGGATTCTCTCCGAGTTGACGTAACCCACCTTGATTTCCTGCGCCGAGGCCGGCAGCACCGTCAGTACGGCCAGGGCCGCACCCGCCGCACCTGCAATCCACCGTCTTAGTTGCGCCATCGAATTCTCGCTCCTTGCGAAAGCCGAAGATTCTGCCACAGGGCGGGGCTCGCCCTCCGTCAGAAGCCGGTACCAATCTGAAACTGGAAGTTTTGCTCCTCATCGCCGGGCTTCGCGTTCAGGGGCCGCGCATAGCTGACGCGCAGCGGGCCCAGCGGCGAGATCCAGGCGATGCCGACGCCGACCGAATAGCGCAGGTCGCCGGTCGAAGGCGACTGATCGGGCCCCCAAACCCAGCCGGTATCGGAAAAGACGAAGCCGCGGAACGTCCGGTCGCCGCCGGGCAGCGGTACCAGCAACTCGGCTGTGGCGTTGAAGCGCTGGTTCCCGCCGAGGGCGCTGCCGAAGGCGTCGCGCGGCCCCAGCGACTGCGAGTCGAACCCGCGCACGCTGCCGATGCCGCCGGCATAAAAGTTCTTGAACACCGGGTAAGCGTCGCCCGAATAGCCTTTGCCGTAGCCAATGAAGCCGCTGAACCCCGCCGACAACCAGGAGGCAATCGGCAAGTACTGCTGCCCCTGCACGATCACCCGGTAATACTGTATGTCCAGGCCCGGAAGGCCGACTTCGGCGTTTGCCGAGATCAGCCGGCCGCGCGTCGGCACGAGCAGGTTGTCGCGCGAATCGCGAGCCCAGCCCAGCGTGCCCAGCAGCGTCGACGGTTCGGAACCGAACTGATTGACGTAGTTCACGTAGCTCGGGGGACTTGAGTTGGGATCGGGGTTGAGCGGGTCGAACGGCACGATGCCAATCTTCGTTCGCTCGGCCCCGATGCCGAAGAAGACCGTGTCGGCCTCGGTGAACGGTACGCCGAAGCGGATCGCCCCGCCGAGAGACTCAAAGGTGGTCTGGTTGATGTCGAGCTCGCTCAGGTCCGACTTGCGCCAGTAGAAGTCGATGGTTCGGCTGATGCCGTCGATCGTGGCATAGGGATCGGTGTGCGTAAGCGCGATGACGGTGTTGGCACGGCTGGTGTTGACTTCCGCCGAAAACGATTCGCCGGTGCCGAAGATATTGGCTTGGGAAAACTTGCCGGTAAGCACCAGGTTGTCGGTCGTGGAGTAGCCCAAACCGGCGGAGATCGTGCCCGTCGAGCGCTCCTTGACGTTGATGTTGACGTCGACCTGGTCGTTGGTGCCGGGCACGGGCGGCGTCTCCAACTCGACCTTCTCGAAGTAACCCAGACGGTCGATTCGGTCGCGCGACAGGCGCACTTTGTCCGAGTCCAGCCAGGTCGCCTCGTACTGGCGCACCTCGCGGCGAATCACGTCGTCGCGGGTGCGCGTATTGCCCGTCACATTGACGCGGCGGACGTAGACGCGCCGCCCGGGATCGACCAGGATGGTCAGGTCGACGATGCGCTTGTCGCGGTTGGCCTCCGGCACCGGATTGGCAGTGGCGAACGCGTAGCCCAGCGTACTGAAGCGGTCGGTGATGCGCTTGCCGACGACGTTGATCTCCTCGGCGTTGTAGACGCTGCCCGGCTTGATGTCGACCAGGGGCGCGAGTTCGGCATCGAGCCCGAGCAGTTCGCCGGCCAGCTTGACCGAGGCGATCGTGTAGCGCTCGCCCTCGTTGAGGTTGATCGTGATGCTGACGTCTTCCTTGTTGGGCGAGATCGTGACCTGCGTGGACTCGATACTGAAGTCGAGATGGCCACGGTTCAGGTAGTACGAGCGGATCTTCTCGAGGTCGGCTTGCAGTTTCTGCCGCGAGTATTGATCGCGCTTGGTGTACCAGGTGAGCCAGCCGGGCGTGGTGAGCTCCATCTGGCCGCGCAGGGTGCTCTCGGAGAACACCTTGTTGCCGGTAAAGGCGATCCGCTGGATGCGCGCCGCCTCGCCCTCATCGACGGCAATCACCACGTTGACGCGGTTGCGCTCGATCGGCGTGACCGTGGTCTGCACGGTCACGGCGTAGTAGCCGCGGCCCAGATACTGGCGCTTCAGTTCCTGCTCGGCGCGCTCGAGCAGCGCCCGATCCAGGATGCGGCCCTCGGCCAGACCGACTTCGCGCAGGGACTTCTTGACAGCGTCGACCTCGAATTCCTTGAGGCCGGTGAGCTCCAGCGCGGCGATCGCCGGGCGCTCCTCGACGACGACCACCAGCACGTCGCCGTCGATCTCCAACCGCACGTCCTTGAATAACCCGGTGGCAAACAGGGCACGGATGGCGGCCACACCCTTTTCGGCGTCGTAGCGGTCGCCGACGCGCACCGGCAGGTAGCTGAAGACGGTGCCGGCTTCCGTGCGCGAGATGCCTTCGACGCGGATGTCCTTGATCGTGAATTCCTGCGCCGCGGCGGAAAGCGACCAGGCGGCGATCACCGCCAGCGCGGCCGCACGCATGCGCCGACCGAGGCGACGTCCGGCCAGGGGAGAAAACGGTGGGGCGGGCACGTTAGGACAGCAGCCGGGAGAAGTCGTTGAACAGCGCCAGCGCGGTGAGCATCACCAGCACGGCGGCGCCGGCGCGCTGACCGATGTCCATCCAGCGATCTGACACCGGACTGCCCTTGGCGATTTCGATCAAATAGTACAGCAAGTGCCCGCCATCGAGCAGCGGAATGGGCAGCAGATTGAGGACGCCCAGGCTGATCGACACCAGCGCCAGAAAGCCGAGATACGCGGCCAGCCCGGCAGTCGCCGTCTTGCCGGCGTAGTCGGCAATCGTGACCGGACCGGAGAGGTTTTTCAGCGAGGCTTCGCCCACCAGCATCTTGTACAGCATGGACAGCGAGAAGGCGATGGTCTCGCCGGTGCGCTCGACGGCCAGCCCGAGCGCTTCGAGCGGCCCGTAGCGGACGACGATGGTGTCGAGCCGGTCGCCGAGTTCGGCGCCGATGCGCCCCATGCGGCCGCCGTCCGGTTGGACAACGGCCGCCGGGATTACGGTCAGATCGAGCGGCTCCCCGGCGCGCAGCACGCGCAGTTGCAGCGGCCGCTCGGGCGCGCCGCGGATGGCGGCGATAGCCTCGGCGGCCGAGCCGATGGCGCCCCCGTCGATGGCGACGATCTGGTCCTGCGCGCGCAAGCCGGCCAGCTCGGCTGCGCCGCCCTCGACCACTCGGCCGATGCGCGGTGGCGCGGTCAACGGCGCCAGGCCGATCTTCGTCATCGGCTGGCGTTCGAGGTCGGCCTGCGTCAGGTCGGAGAGGTCGAGCGTCACGCTGCGCGGCTCGGCGTCTTCGCGCTGCACCCGCAGTTCGACGCGGCCGCCCTCGACCGCCTGGCGCAGCACCAGCCAGGACAGTTCGTTCCAAGAGCGCACTTCGTGGTCGTCAGCCTCCAGCACGCGGTCGCCGCGGTGCAGGCCCGCCCGCGCGGCCGGCGAATCGGCCGCGGGCGCGCCGAGCAGCGCCGGCGCTTCGCGCACGCCGGCGACGTTCAAGCCCCAGTACACGGCAACGGCCAGCAGCAGATTGGCGAGCGGGCCGGCCAGCACGATGGCGATGCGCTTGCCCACCGGCTGACGGTTGAAGGCGCGCGCGCGCTCGGCTTCGGTCGCCGGAGGTTGATCGCTGTCGCGTTCGTCGAGCATGCGCACGTAGCCGCCCAGCGGCAGCGCGCCGATGGTCCATTCGGTGCGATCGGCGCCGCGCACCCAGCGCGCCAGCGGCCGGCCGAAGCCGATCGAAAAGCGCAGCACCTTCACGCCGCACTTGCGCGCCACCCAGTAGTGGCCGTACTCATGCACGAAGATCAAAACGCCGAGGGTGACGATGAAGGCGACCAGGGTGGTCAGCAGGCTCATGGCGGACTCCGGGTGCAGGCCGCAGCAGCGTGGCGGCGGGCGGCGGCGTCGATGGCGAGCACGTCGTCGAGGCTGGCCGGCGCCGCAAAAGCAAGCGCGCTCAAGCTCGCTTCGACCACCGCTGCGATCCGCGCGAACGGCAGCGCGCCATCGAGGAACGCCGCTACGGCTACCTCGTTGGCGGCGTTCAGGACGATGCTCGCCCCGCCACCGGCGCGCAGAGCCTCGAAGGCAAGGCGCAGGCAGGGGAAGCGGCTCGCGTCGGGCGGCTCGAACGTCAGCGCCGCCAGTTGCATCAAGTCGAGCGTCGGCGAGCCGCTGTCGATCCGCTGCGGATGGCCCAGCGCATAGGCGATAGGTGTGCGCATGTCGGGCGTGCCCAGTTGCGCCAGCACCGAGCCGTCGGCGAACTCCACCAGCGAGTGGATCACGCTTTGCGGATGGACGACTACGTCGATGGCATCGGCGCCGAAACCAAACAGCCAACTCGCCTCGATCACCTCCAGGCCCTTGTTCATCAGCGTGGCCGAATCGACCGAGATCTTGCGCCCCATCACCCAGTTCGGATGGGCAACCGCTTGCGCCGGGGTGATGCCGGCGAAGTCTTCGCGCTGGCGAAACGGGCCGCCGGAGGCGGTAAGAATCAACCGGCGCACTCCCCCCTTGGCGCCGTTGGCGGCCAGGCATTGGTGGATGGCGCTGTGCTCACTGTCCACCGGCAGCAGCGCGCCGCCGCCGGCGGCCACCGCCTCCAGCAGCAGCGCTCCGGCGCAGACGATGGCCTCCTTGTTGGCCAGCAGCAGCCGCTTGCCGGCACGCGCGGCCGCCAGGGTGGGCGCCAGCCCGGCGACGCCGACGATGGCGGCGATCACGCTGTCCACGCCCGGCCAGACCGCGGCCTCGCACAGCGCGGTTGCGCCGGCCAGGGCACGCGTCGGCAGCTTGCGTGCGCGCAACGCGGCTTCCAGCTCCGCCAGCCGCGCCGGGTCGGCCACCACGGCGACCTCCGGCACGAAGCGCTGGCACAACTCGGCCAGGCCTGCGGCGTCGCCATTGGCCGTCAGCGCTACGACGCGATAGCGCTGCGGGTGGCGCGCGACGACGTCCAGACTGCTGGCGCCGATCGACCCCGTGGCGCCGAGAATGGCGATGCCCTGCACGCTCACCGCAGCCCCGGCTGAATGAGCGCTGCCAACGGCAACACCGGCAGCAGCGCGTCGATGCGATCGAGCACGCCGCCATGACCGGGCAGCAGCCGCCCGCTGTCCTTGACGCCGGCCTGGCGCTTGAGCAGGCTTTCGAAGAGATCGCCGACCACCGACATCCCGACCAGCAGCATCAGCACCAGCGCGCCCAGAGGCAAGCCCAAGGCTTGCAGCAGTCGGGTCGAGAACAGCGGCTGCGCGGGCCAGAGCGCAGCCAGCAGCAGCGCCAGACCCACCACGGCGATCATGGCGCCCGCCACGCCTTCCCAAGTCTTGCCGGGACTGATGGCCGGGGCCAGCTTGCGCCGCCCGAACGCCCGTCCGCTGAAGTACGCGGCAACGTCCGCCAGCCACACCAGCGCCAGCGCCGAAACGAGCCACGGCAGCCCGTGCGAGAGCAGGGACAGGAGCGCAAACCAGGCGGCCGCCAGCAGCACGACGGCCAGTCCGGTGCTCGCCGCCGGGTAAATGTGCACCGTACGCTGTGCAGCGCTCAGGACGAGCACGGCCAGCACCAGCCAAAGCGCGGTCGCACCGCCGAGGATCAAAGTGACCGCCCCCGCGCTGAGTTGCCAGCCGGACAGTTCGGCAAGGAGCAGCGCCGCAGCCAAGGCCACCGCGATCGCCACGCTGGCGCGCTGCGAGTGACCGGCCAGCCGCAGCCACTCGTAAGCCGCTGCTCCGAGCAAAATGGCAATCACCTCGGCCAGCGCAGCGCCGCCGGCCCAAACCGCAGCGGCGAGAATCGCCAGCAGCGCCAGCGCAGTGGCGACCCGTTGCGCCAGCATGCGGTCAGGCGGCGGCCCGGGAGCGCACCCGGCCGAAGCGCCGCTCGCGCGTCGCGTACCAGGCGAGTGCCGCGTCGAAGTCGAGCGCGTCGAAGTCCGGCCAGAGCGCCTCGCTGAAATAGATCTCGGCGTAGGCCGCCTGCCACAGCAGAAAGTTGCTGATCCGCTGCTCGCCGCCGGTGCGGATCAAGAGGTCGCAGTCCGGGGCGAAGGCCAGCGACAGATGGCGCGCGAACTCCGCCTCGGTCACTTCGTCCGCCGGTCGCTGCACCAGCGCGCGCGCCGCCTGCACGATGTCCCAGCGTCCGCCGTACGCGGCGCACACGGTCAGGTGCAGACGGTCGTTGCCGGCGGTGCGGCGCTCCGCCTCGCCGATCAATTCGCGCAAGCGCGGAGCGAAAGCCGCCAGGTCGCCGACCACGCGCAGCCGGACGCCGTTTTTCTCCAGCGCGTCGACTTCGCGCTCCAGCGCTGCGACGAACAGACGCATCAGCGTCGACACTTCGTCGGCGGGGCGCTGCCAGTTCTCGGAGCTGAAGGCAAAGAGCGTCAGGTAACGCACGCCGCGCTTGCCCGCGACCTCGACCGTCTTGCGCACCGCGTCCACGCCGCGGTTGTGACCAGCCACGCGCGGCAGATGGCGCGCGGTCGCCCAGCGGCCGTTGCCATCCATCACGACGGCCACGTGCTGGGGGATCGCGGGGATCGGGAGCGCGTCCATCGCAGCGCGTCGGCAGCCAGGCTCGCTCGGCGCCCTCACACCGTCATGATCTCTTTTTCTTTTTCGGCGATCAGCTTGTCGATGTCGGCAACGTAGCGATCGGTGAGTTTTTGCACCTCGTCCTGCACGCGCCGCTCGTCGTCCTCGGAGACTTCCTTCTTCTTGAGCATGTCTTTCAGGTGCGTATTGGCGTCGCGCCGCAGGTTGCGCACGGCGATCTTGGCGTTTTCGCCCTCGTGCTTGATCACCTTGGTCAGTTCCTTGCGCCGCTGCTCGGTCAAAGGCGGCATCGGCACGCGGATCAGGTCGCCATGGGTGGCCGGGTTCAGGCCCAGGTCGGACTCACGGATCGCTTTTTCGATCGCCGGGACGAGCTTCTTCTCCCACGGCTGGATCGTGATCGTGCGCGCATCGCCCAGGCCCACCTGCCCCACCTGCGCCAGCGGCACCATCGTGCCGTAGTAGTCGACCGTGATGTGGTCGAGCAAGCCGATGTGGGCGCGGCCGGTGCGCACCTTGGCCAAATCGTGCTTGAGCGCCTCGAGCGACTTCTGCATCTTCTGCTCGGTCGCCTTGCGGATGTCAGCCATCGTCGTCATCTGGGGTCTCCTGTACTTGTCCGCAACGGTTCAGACGTGCACCAGCGTGCCCTCGTCGTCGCCCAGCAGCACGCGCTTCAAGGCGCCGGGCTTGGTGATATCGAACACCTTGATCGGCAGCCGCTGGTCGCGACACAAGGCGAAGGCGGTGGCGTCCATCACCTGCAACTTGCGGCTCAGCGCCTCGTCGAAACTGATCGTGCTGTACCGCGTGGCCGCAGGGTCTTTTTTCGGGTCGGCACTGTACACGCCGTCGACCTTGGTCGCCTTCAACACTACCTCGGCGCCGATCTCGCTGCCGCGCAGGGCAGCGGCCGTGTCGGTGGTAAAGAACGGATTGCCCGTGCCGGCGGCAAAGATCACCACCTTGCCCTCGTCCAGGTAGCGGATCGCCTTGGGCCGGATGTAGGGCTCGACCACCTGCTCGATGTTCAGCGCCGACTGCACGCGCGCTTCCACGCCGGCACGGCGCATCGCGTCTTGCAGCGCCATGGCGTTCATCACCGTGGCCATCATGCCCATGTAGTCGGCGGTGGCGCGATCCATCCCGGACGAACCGAGCGCCACGCCGCGGAAGATGTTGCCGCCGCCGATCACGATGGCCATCTCCACCCCGAGTGCCACCACCTCACGAATGTCGGCCACCATTTGGTCGATGGTGGCGCGGTTGATGCCAAAGGCATCACGCCCCATCAGGGCTTCGCCCGAGAGTTTCAGCAGAACCCGCTTGTAGGCCGGTGCCGGCATCGTTGCGTTCCTTTAAGCCTTGGGGGCAGTGTCCTTCTGCGCGGCAGCCGCGGCCGCGGCTTGCGCGGCGACCTCCGCGGCGAAGTCGTTCTGCCGCTTTTCGATGCCCTCGCCCACCACGTACAGCGCGTAGCCGTTGACGGTCGCCCCCTTGGCCTTCAGCAACTGCTCGATCGTCTGCTTGCCGTCGGCCGCCTTGACGAAGACCTGACCCAGCAGCGTGACCTCCTTGAGGAACTTCTGCACTGCGCCGTCGGCGATCTTGTCGAGCATCGCCTCGGGCTTGCCCGCCTCGCGCGCCTTTTCGAGCGCCACACGGCGCTCGGAGTCGAGTGCCTCGCTCGGCACGCCGTCGGCGGTCAGCGACTTGGGCTTGCTGGCGGCGATGTGCATCGCCAGGTCCTTGCCGAGTTCGGCGTCGCCGCCGGCCACATCCACCAGCACGCCGATCTTGGCGCCGCCGTGCACGTAGCTCGCCATCGTGCCCTGCGCCGGCATCCGCACAAAGCGGCGGATCGAGACGTTCTCGCCGATCTTGCCGATCAGCGCGGTGCGGGTGGTCTCGACCGTGCCCTCACCCAGCGGCAGCGCCGCCAGTGCGGCCACGTCGGCCGGGTTGTGCGCGGCGACCAGCTTGGCGAGCGCGCGCGCGAAGGCGAGAAAGTCCTCATTCTTGGCGACGAAGTCGGTTTCGCAGTTGACTTCGACCAGCGCCGCCAGCTTGCCGTCGGCAGCCACGTCCACCGCGACCACGCCCTCGGCGGTGATGCGGCTGGCGGCCTTGGTGGCCTTGCTGCCCAGCTTGACGCGCAGGATTTCCTCGGCCTTGGCCATGTCGCCCGCGGCCTCGGTCAGTGCCTTCTTGCATTCCATCATCGGCGCGTCGGTTTTCTCGCGCAGTTCCTTGACCATGCTTGCGGTGATTTCCGCCATCTTCGCTACTCCGTTGTTCCGTACGTTGCTGCAAAAAGGGGGCTTGCGCCCCCTTCCGCCTTGCTCGCGCCGGGCGCGCTGCCTTAGGCCGCGACTTCGTCCTCGCTCACCTCGACGAACTCTTCATCGCCGCCCACCGCCTGCACCACGCCGGCGAGCGCCTGCGCCTTGCCCTCCAGCACGGCGTCGGCAATGCCGCGCGCGTACAGCCGCACGGCCCGGCTGGAGTCGTCGTTGCCGGGGATCACGTAGTCGATCCCGTCGGGCGAGTGGTTGGTGTCGACCACGCCGACGATCGGGATGCCGAGCTTGCGCGCCTCGGCGATCGCGATCTTGTGGTAGCCCACGTCGATCACGAACACGGCGTCGGGCAGTGCGTTCATGTCCTTGATGCCGCCGATCGCCTTGTTCAGCTTGTCCACCTCGCGCTGAAAATCGAGCGCTTCTTTCTTGGACATCCGCTCCAGGCCGTTGTCGGCAACGGTCTGCTCCATCTCCTTCAAGCGCTTGATCGAGGTCTTGATCGTCTTGAAGTTGGTGAGCATTCCGCCCGGCCAGCGCTGATCGACGTAAGGCATGCCGGCGCGCTGCGCTTCTTCGACGACGATCTCGCGCGCCTGCCGCTTGGTGCCGACAAAGAGAATCGTGCCGCGGTTGGCCGCCATCTGGCGGACGAACTTGGTCGCCGCCAGGAAGTTCTCCAGCGTGCGCTCGAGGTTGACGATGTGAATCTTGTTGCGGTGGCCGAAGATGTACGGCGCCATCTTCGGGTTCCAGAAGCGGGTCTGGTGGCCAAAATGCACCCCCGCTTCCAGCATCTGACGCATGCTGACGGACATGACGACAACTCCAAGGTTGGGTCTGACGCACGCGCCCTGCCGGCCCGAAGGCCGCACCTTGTCGGCGCGGCGTGCGATTCGACTCCGGCACGCCACGGTTTTGCCCCATGCAAACGCCGCTGGCCGAAATCAGCCCGCTATTATACGAGCCGATCGTCACTGCGCCACCTGCCGTCTTCCAGCCGCCGCCGCACCGCCCGATGGGAATCGTCCTCAAATCCGCCGCCGATCTGGCCGCCATGCGCACCGCCGGCCGCCTCGCGGCCGAGGTGCTCGACTACATCACACCGTTCGTCAAGCCCGGCGCGACCACCGAGCGACTCGACGCGCTCTGCCACGACTACATGGTCAACGTGCAGGGTACGGTGCCCGCTGCGCTCAACTATGCGCCGCCCGGGTACCGGCCGTTTCCGAAGTCGATCTGTACCTCGGTCAATCATCAGGTTTGCCACGCGCCCCCCGGCGAGCGCGTGCTCAAGGCCGGCGACATCGTCAACATCGACGTTGCCTTGATCGCCCGCGACGGCTGGCACGGCGACAACAGCCGTATGTACCTCGTCGGCGAGCCGTCGATCGCCGCGCGCCGGCTGTGCGAGGTCACCTACGACTGCATGTGGCTCGGCATCCTGCAAGTGCGGCCGGGCGGCTTCCTGGGCGACGTCGGCCACGCGATCCAGCAGCACGCGGAAAAGCACGGCTACAGCGTGGTGCGCGAGTTTTGCGGCCACGGCATCGGCCGCAAGTTCCACGAAGAGCCGCAGGTCCTGCACTACGGCAAGCGCGGCAGCGGCCCGCAGTTGCAACCGGGGATGACCTTCACCATCGAGCCGATGATCAACGCCGGCCGGCGCGAGATCCGCGAACTGGCCGACGGCTGGACCATTGTCACCAAGGATCACAGCCTGTCGGCGCAGTGGGAGCACACGGTGGCGGTGACCGAAACGGGCTTCGAAGTGCTGACCCTCTCGCCCGGCACGCCCGCGCCGCCTGCCATTGCGCGACCCGCGCCGGCAGCGGTCGAATCGTTGGTCGCCGCGTAGGCGGCTCATGCCGGTTCGCGCCCCCACCCCACCCCTCCCGCGCCTGCAGGGGAGGGAGAAGATGGTGGCGCCCGCCACGGGCGCCAGGGAAATCGAGTGAACGACACCGGCTTCGCGCTGCGCAGTGAGTTGCGGGCGCAGCGCGAGCTGCTGTTTGCCCGCTTCGAGCGCGACGGCAATGTCGAGCGGTTGCTGCGCGGCCTGTCGCGCGCGGTCGACCGCCTGCTGGGCGACGTGATCCGCGGCGCCCGCCTGCCCGCCGGCGCCACGCTGGTGGCTGTGGGCGGCTACGGGCGCGGCGAGCTTTTTCCGCATTCCGACGTCGATGTGCTGATCCTGGTGGCGGCCGAGCCCGACCCGGAGGGACAGGCCGCGCTCGAGAAGCTGATCGGCGTGCTGTGGGACTGCGGCTTGCATCTCGGTCACAGCGTGCGCACGCTGCCGCAGTGCTGGGACGAGGCCCGCGGCGATGCCACGGTGATGACCGCGCTGCTGGAGTCGCGCTATCTCGCCGGCGACAAGGTGCGCTACGCGGCGTTCTGCCGCGGGCTTCTCGCCATCCTCGACCCGCAGAGCTTTTTTCGCGCCAAGCTGCTCGAGCAGCAGCAACGCCACACCAAGTACCAGGACACGCCCTACGCGCTGGAGCCCAACTGCAAGGAGAGCCCGGGTGGCCTGCGCGACCTGCAAACGGTGCTGTGGGTGGCGCGCGCCGCGGGGCTGGGTGCCAGTTGGGCCGAACTCGCGCGCCGCGAATTGCTGACGCGCGAAGAACTCGTGATGCTGCGGCAGCAGCAGAACAATTTGAAGCAGATCCGCGCCCATTTGCACTGGGTGGCGGGCAGGCGCGAAGACCGGCTGGTGTTCGACGTCCAGCAGGCGGTAGCCAGCGCGATGCGCATCAAGCCCACCGCCGCGCGCCGCGCCAGCGAAGTGCTGATGCAGCGCTACTACCGCACGGCCAAGGTAGTCACGCAACTGAACACCATTTTGTTGCAGAACATCGAGATCCAGCTCTTTGCCCCGGGCGATGCGCCGGCGGTGGCGCTGGAAGCGCCCTTCCTCGCCCGCAACGAACTGCTCGACATCGACGCCGACGACGCCTTCGAGCGCCACCCAAACGCGCTGCTGCGCGCCTTCGTGCTGATGGCGCAGCACCGCGAGCTGAAGGGCATGTCGGTGCGGCTGCTGCGGGCGCTGTGGCACGCGCGCTTCAAGATCGACGCCAGGTTCCGGCGCGACCCGGTCAATCGCGCCACCTTCATCGAACTCTTGCAGCAGCCGCGGGGCGTGCTGCACGAGCTGCGGCGGATGAACCAGTGGTCGATCCTCGGCCGCTATCTGCCGGTGTTCCGCCGCATCGTCGGCCAGATGCAGCACGATCTCTTTCACGTCTACACGGTCGACCAGCACATCCTGATGGTGGTACGCAACCTGCGGCGCTTTGCGCAGGCGCAGTACGCGCACGAGTACCCGCTGTGCAGCCAGTTGATCGCCGACTTCGAGCGGCCCCGGCTGCTTTACGTGGCGGCGCTGTTCCACGACATCGCCAAGGGCCGCGGCGGCGACCACAGCGACCTCGGCGCACGCGACGCACGGCGCTTCTGCCGCGCCCACGGCATCGCGCGCGACGACACCGATCTGATCGTGTTCCTGGTGCGCCATCACCTGACGATGTCGCAGGTTGCGCAGAAGGAGGACATCGCCGACCCCGACGTGGTGCGCAGCTTTGCCAAGCTCGTTGGCACCGACCGGCGGTTGGTCGCGTTGTATCTGCTCACGGTGGCCGACGTGCGCGGCACCAGTCCCAAGGTGTGGAACGCGTGGAAAGCGCGGCTGCTGGAAGACCTGTTCCGCCAGACGCGCCGCCTGCTGGGCGGCGAGGCCGCGCCCGCCAGCGCCGAACTGGAAGGCCGCAAGCAGGAGGCGCTGCGCGTGCTGCGGCTGTACGGCCTGTCGGAGACCGCGCACGAGCCGCTGTGGTCGCAGCTGGATGTCGTCTACTTCCTGCGTCATTCGGCGCGCGACATCGCCTGGCACGCGCGCGCGCTGGTGGCACACGTCAACGCCGACCCGCCCATCGTCCGCGCCCGGCTGGCGCCGTCCGGCGAAGGCGCCGAGGTGCTGGTCTACGCGCGCGACCAGAAGTACCTGTTCGCGCGCCTCTGCGGCTACTTCGATCGCAGCAACCTCGGCATCCTGGACGCCAAGATCCACACCACGCGGCATGGCTACGCGCTGGACACCTTCCTGATCGCCGACAACGGCCGCAGCCCGCACTACCGCGAGCTGCTGACGCGGGTGGAAAAGGAACTCACCGACTGGATCGCCACCACCGCCCCGCTGGCGGAGCCGGTCAAGGGCCGCCTGTCGCGCCATTCGCGCCACTTTCCGGTCTCGCCAGCCGTTTACCTGCAACCGGACGAGCGCGGCCGCCAGTACCTGCTGTCGCTGACCGCGACCGACCGCGTCGGTCTGCTATATGCAATCACCCGAGTGCTCGCACAGCAGGACGTCAACGTGCACACCGCACGCATCAACACGCTTGGCGAACGGGTCGAGGACGTGTTCCTGATCGACGGCGCGGTGCTCGCCACCAACAAGGGCCAGATCCAGTTCGAGCAGGCGCTGCTGGAGGCGCTTACGCCGTAGTGTCGGCTACGGGAAGCAGAGCGCGATCCACACCGGCGCCAGGACCGGGGTGCCGTTCGCGGCGAGCGGTGTGGCGTTGTCCACCACGGTCGCCCCATGCAGGGGGAACGGCGAGCCGCCAGTTTCGTTGGGCTGCACGTTGGTCACCCATTGACGCGAACTCGAGGCGGGCGGCGCGGCGCCGTCGACGAGATAAGGCGCACCGAACGTTGCGAGTCCGAGCGCGTTCCACACCGCCAGCGCCTGGTCGTAAAGCACCAGCGTGTCGCGCTGATGAGTGAAGCCATACTGGCGCTCAACCGGCGTTGCGCCGGGGCGCCCCAGCCACGGAGCGGCGGGATTCGGGTCGGCCACCGAGGAGAAGAACACGCCCCGCAGCAGCGGAAAGAGCTTAGCCATCGCAACCGCGTGGCCGCCGCCCTGCGAGTGCCCAGCCACCACCACACGCGACCAGTCCACCACCCCGGCAACGAGAAAGTCGCCCCAGCCCTCGCTCGGGTACTGGGCGTGCAGCCAGGCGAGCAGCTTGCCGGTCAGGTTGACGATCGAATCGGCGCTCGGCACGGCGATCACCGGACTCACATCCACGCCGGTGAGGACCTCGCGCCGTGCGTTCCAGACGCAGTCGGCCTCGGCGTTGCCCTGACAGCGGCTGGCCACGGTCTGGTCGTTCGGGTAACTCAGGCCGATGGCGTGGTAGCCCTGCGCGGCACCGGTGCGCAGGATCGAGCGGTAAAGCGCCGGGTCGGCGAACGTGCCGGGCAGAAACACGAATAACCGCCGCTTCGCGGTCACGCCGGGTTGCGGATTGATGGCCACGTGCGCCGCCAGACTCGCGCTGACGGATGGATCGGTCGACTGTGGCAGTACTAAGCGCTCCGTCGACGCCGGCGGCGGAGTTGGCGTGGGCGTCGCCGGCGTGCCGCCGCCCCCTCCGCCGCAGCCGGCGAGTACAAGCAGGCTGCACCCAAATGCAGCAAGCACTCTCCGGCGCGCAGCCGGCTTGACGGATCGATTCATGGCAACCTCAGCGGGTAAAGCGGGAGAAAAACTCGAACAGCAGGTCCGTGGCGTCCAACTGCCGGCTGGTCGGCCCGATCACGGCCGCGGGCAGGTACTGCCGGCCGCCGGGCCAGGTGTGGCCGCCGCCTTCGACCGTCACGTCGAGGACAGCCCCGCCGGGGCGGCAGCGCTTCCATCGATCGATCTCGACCCGGGTGTCGTCGCGCCGTTGGCGGCGTTCGAGCTTTTGCGCCTGCGGCGGCGACACGCAGTCATTGTGGCGAACCCAGAAGGCCACGCTCTCGGCCGCGCTGAGTACGGTACCGCCCGTACCGGCCTCGATCTCGCCTCCGGCAAAGGGCATGAAGGGATCCGCGGTACCCAAAACATAGGCCGCGCCCACCGGCATCCTGGGCCGGCAGGTACGCGCAAGCGCCGTCGGCAGATTGGCCGCGACGGAGCCGAATGCCGCCACCCGGTCGGCTAGCTCGCAGGCGACGCGCTGGCTCATCATGCCGCCGTTGGAGATGCCGGCCACGTAGATGCGCCGCGGGTCGGCCTTGCGGTCGGCGACCAGGCGCGCGATCAGGTCGGCGATGAAGCGCACGTCGTCGACCCCGGCTTTCTCCGACGCGGCCAGCCCGCGCCCGTCGGCCCATTGCTCGTCCACGCCGTCCGGAAACGCCAGCAGATAGCCGTGGCGGTCGGCGGCCTCGTCGAAGTCGGCCAATTGGCTCATGCGCTTGCCGGTGCCGGACCCGCCGTGCAGCAAAATCACCAAGGGCCAAGGCCCGCGACCGGCGCCGACTGGCTGCCGCAGCAGAACCGAGCGCTCACGCCCGCCGCTCGTCAGGTGCAAGACGTTGGGGTCGCTGCGCCGCAGTTGCGCCCACGCACTTCCGCCAATGATGGCCACGGCCAGCAAGGCCAGTAGGGCCAACCGAGAAATGAAGCCTTGTATGGGTGGCGGAGTCACGGGAGCGCGCGCTGCTTTGATGGGCGGCCGCAGTGTTGGTGGCGAAGCGTGCGGCGGCAACACTCTTTACTTTTGGCTACCACCGTTACCGCCGGCTCGCGCCTGCTTACGCGCGGTGACGCGCTTTGCGTGTACGGAGAGTCAGTCGTCCGACGCGCCGGCCAGTTCCGGAAACAACACTTCCGTGTAACCGAAGCGGCTGAAGTCGCGCACGCGCATCGGGTACAGAATGCCGTCCAGATGGTCGCACTCGTGCTGCACCACGCGGGCGTGGAAGCCATCGACGGACCGGTCGATCTGGCCGCCCTTTTCGTCGAACCCGGTGTAGCGCAGCTTCGCGTAGCGCGGCACCACGCCGCGCAGGCCCGGCACCGACAGGCAGCCTTCCCAGCCTTCTTCCATCTCGTCGGTCAGCGGCGTCAGCACCGGGTTGATCAACACCGTGCGCGGCACCGGCGGCGCATCGCGGTAGCGGTCGTTGCGCTCGAAGCCGAAGATCACCACCCGCAGCGGCACGCCGATCTGCGGGGCGGCGAGGCCCGCACCGTCGGCGGCGCGCATCGTGTCGAACAGGTCGGCGACCAGCGCCTGCAACTCGGGCGTTCCGAGCTCGCGCACCGGTTCGGACACGCGCAGCAGACGGGGATCGCCCATGCGCAGGATTTCGCGGATCACGGCGCCTCCTGCGCAACCGCCTGCGTCAACACCCGCACGGCGCGCGCCACCGTCGCTTTCATCACCGCTTGCAGATCGTCGAGGCGGATGCCGTCGCGGCTGTCGCCGCGGCCGGCCGCGTGGTTGACCACCACGGCGAGCGTCGCGTAGAGCAGGCCGGCCTCGCGCGCCAGCGCCGCCTCGGGCATGCCTGTCATGCCGACGAGGTCGGCGCCATCGCGGGCAAAGCGCTCGATTTCGGCGGCGGTTTCCAATCTCGGGCCTTGCGCACAGGCGTAGACGCCGCCATCGACGATCGCCTCGCCGCAGGCCTGCGCGGCGCCAAGCAGACGCGCGCGCAGTGCGGGCGTGTACGGCTGCGTGAAGTCCACGTGCACCACCGGCGCGCCGTCGCCGTCGTAGAAGGTCGCCGCGCGGCCGTGGGTGTAGTCGATCAATTGATCGGGTACCGCCAGCGTGCCGGGGCCGAAGCGCGCGGCGATGCCTCCGACCGTGGCCAGCGCCAGGATGCCGCGCACGCCCGCCTGTCGCAACGCGTCGATATTGGCGCGGTAGTTGATCCGGTGCGGCGGCAGGCTATGCGTCGCGCCGTGGCGGGCGAGGAACACGATCTCGTGCCCGCCGAGTTTGCCGAACACGAGCGGTGCCGACGGTTCGCCATAGGGCGTGGCGACGGACTCGTCCCGAACGTCGGTCAATACGGCGATCCTGGCCAAACCGCTGCCACCAACGACTGCGTACATGCCTACGACTCCAACAGTGCGCGCAACTGCGCCTCGTCGATCACCGCTACGCCAAGCGCCTGTGCCTTTTCCAGCTTGGCGCCGGCCTCCTCGCCCGCCAGCACGTAGTCGGTCTTCTTCGACACGCTGCCGCTGACTTTGCCGCCGGCAGCGAGGATCAGTTCGCTCGCCTGCTCGCGCGTCAACGTCGGCAGCGTGCCGGTCAGCACGAAGTTCTTGCCGGCAAGCCGCCCCGCGGCGGGTCGGACGGCGCCCTCGCCTTCCGCCCAATGCACGCCGGCCGCGCGCAGCTGGTCAATGGCCTCGCGGTTATGCGGCTCGGCAAAGAAGTGCGCGATCGAGGCCGCCACCACCGGGCCGACGTCGGGCACTGCGAGCAGGGACGCTTCATCGGCCGCTTGCAGCGCAGCGAGCGAGCCGAAGTGCGGCGCCAGGTCGCGCGCGGTGCTTTCGCCGACGTGGCGGATGCCGAGCGCGTAAATGAAGCGCTCGAGCGTGGTCGAACGCGCTTTGTCTAGCGAGTGCAGCAGGTTGGCGGCGGACTTCTCCCCCATGCGTTCCAGACCGGCCAGTGTTTCCAGCGACAGCGAGAACAATTCCGCCGGCCCGTGCACCAAATCGCCCTCGACCAGTTGCTCGACGAGCTTTTCGCCCAGCCCTTCGATGTCCAGCGCGCGGCGCGAGGCAAAGTGCAGCAGCGATTGCTTCCGCTGCGCACCGCAGACGAGCCCGCCGGTGCAGCGGGCAATGGCTTCGTCCTGCGGCCGCTCGACCGTCGAATCGCACACCGGGCAGCGCGACGGCATCGCAAACTCGCGCGCATCCCGCGGCCGCCGCTCCGTCACCACGGCAACGATCTCGGGAATCACGTCGCCGGCGCGGCGGACGATCACGGTATCGCCGATCCGCACATCCTTGCGGCGCACTTCGTCCTCGTTGTGCAGCGTGGCGTTGGTGACCGTGACACCGCCCACCGCCACCGGCGCCAGCCGCGCCACGGGGGTCAGCGCACCAGTGCGGCCGACCTGCACTTCGATGTCGAGCACCTGCGTGGTCGCCTCCTGCGGCGCAAACTTGTGCGCGCAGGCCCAGCGCGGCGCGCGCGAGACGAAGCCGAGTGCGGCCTGCTCGGCGCGGGCGTTGACCTTGTAGACCACGCCGTCGATGTCGTAGTCGAGCCGCTCGCGCTTGCGCTGGACCGCGCGGTAAAACGCCAATAGCCCGTCGATACCCCGCACCACCGTGCGCTCCTCGCAGACCGGCAGGCCAAGCGCGGCCAGCCAGTCGAGCGTGGCCGAGTGGGTGGCCGGCTCGTCCGCGCCGTGCACTTCGCCCAGCCCATAGGCGAAGAAGTGCAAGCGGCGCTGCGCCGTGATGCGGGCATCGAGCTGACGCAGCGCCCCGGCCGCCGCATTGCGCGGGTTGGCAAACTCCTTGTCGCCGCGCGCGCGCTGCCGCTCGTTCAGCCGCTGCAAATCGCGCTTGAACATCAGCACCTCGCCGCGCGCTTCGAGCACCTGCGGGGCGGCACCGTGCAGGCGCAGCGGCACGGAGTGAATCGTGCGCACGTTGGCAGTCACGTCCTCGCCCACCGCGCCGTCGCCGCGGGTGGCGGCCTGCACCAGCAGGCCGTCTTCGTAGCGCAGGTTGATCGCCAGGCCATCGAACTTCAGTTCGCCGGCGTACTCGACCGGCCCCTCGCCCAGCCCCGCCTTGGCGAGCATTTCGGCGACCCGATGGTCGAAGGCGACGGCCTCGTCCTCGGTCAGCGCGTTGTTGAGCGACAGCATCGGCAGCGCATGCCGTACCTCGGCCAGATCGCTGCGCGGTGCGCCGCCGACGCGCTTGGTGGGCGAGTCGCCGGTGGCGAGCGCGGGGTGCTGCGCTTCCAGGTCTTGCAACTCGCGGAACAGCGCGTCCCACTCGGCGTCCGGAATGGTCGGCGCGTCCAGTACGTAGTAGGCATGGTTGTGGCGCTGGATCTCGGCGCGCAACCAAGCGGCGCGCTCGGCGGTCGCGCGCGGTACCGTGCTCATCGCGCGTCGGTATCGCCGTACAAGCGCAGCGCGCGCGGCGAGCCGGCTTCCGTACCCTCGGCACGCATCGCGTCGTACAGCGTCTGCAACTGGGCGTCGATCGCGTCGATCGCCGCGGCGTCGAGCGGGCGACCGGCGTCGTCAACGATGCGCGCGCCGAGAGCGGCTGCCAGTTGGTTGGCGGCGCTCGCCATCTGCCGCAGCGGTTGCGCGGCCTGGGCTACCGTCGGCACGTCAAGCTCCAACAGCAACCGGTCGGCCAGCAGCGAGCCGCTGGCTAACGTAAAGAGCGTGCGCCCGTCGCCGTCGCGTTTGGCCCAACGGCCGGGCCCCGCGGCGGAAAAGCCCGCCTGCGCTACCGCCTGCGTCAGCTTGGCGCCATCCCAGGGCGCAGCGCCGGCTTCGAGTGTCAGCCCGAGCTTCACGTCGAACTTCGCGCACAGCGCATCCAGTTGCCGCGCCAGATCGACGATCTGCTTGACGGGAGGAGGATCGCAATCGGCCTCCAAAGCGAGCGCAACCTGCTGGGCCGCGGCGATGAAGCGAGCGGCCTCGACCTCATCCAGGGCGTGGCGCCGATTGGCGAGTTGGGTCGCGGCGAGCAGTTCGGTGTAGTAACCGAAGCGATCGGGCTTGACCCACTGCTGGCTGCGCGCATCCCAGGCGACCAGCGTGGCCGGCAGCGTGGTGTTCAACTGCGCCAGCCGCGCGGCGGCGTCGATCACCGCCACGCCATCCACCGCGTGGGCGCAGCGCAGTTCGAGCACGTAGTCGAGCAGCGGGTCCTCGACCCATTCGACGACCGCTGCGGGCGGCGCTTCGGCGGGGGCGGCGACGCCCTCATCCAACGCGCCCAAGCGCGGCTCGATCCGCTCGGCGCCAGGCCGGGCGGCCACCGCGGCGCCACCAGCGAGCGGGTCGCCCACGCCCTCTCGCAGCGACGATGCCAGCCGCTTGAGCGCTCGGCGCTCCTGCCACTTGTTGTAGGCGTAGAGGGCGCCCAGCAGCGCGACGGCGATGCCGATCAGCGCGTAATGGAGCTCGGTCATGGGTTGCAGCGCTCACGCCCCCACCCCAGCCCTCCCCCGCGCGGGGGGGAGGGAGTGAGGATCGAGAGGAGATGCAAGTCCCCTCCCCAGCGACGCGGGGGAGGGCTAGGGTGGGGGCGAGGGTCCTCGCGCACGGCCATCCTCTTTCGGGCGATTTCCGCTCAGGCCGCCTCGGCGGTGAGCCGCTGCGCGGCATCGACATCCACGGCAACGATCCGCGACACGCCTTGCTCCTGCATGGTGACGCCGATCAACTGCTCGGCCATCTCCATCGCAATCTTGTTGTGGGTGATGAACAGGAACTGCGTACTCGCGGTCATCGAGCGCACCAGCGCGCAGAAGCGGTCGGTGTTGGCGTCGTCCAGCGGTGCGTCGACCTCATCCAGCAAACAGAACGGCGCGGGGTTCAGTTTGAAGAGCGCAAACACCAGCGCAATCGCGGTCAGGGCCTTCTCGCCGCCCGACAGCAGGTGAATCGAACTGTTGCGCTTGCCGGGCGGCTGCGCCATCACCTGCACACCGGCATCGAGGATCTCCTCGCCGGTCATGACGAGCCTGGCCTCGCCGCCGCCGAAGAGCTTGGGGAAGAGCTGCCCGTAGTGCAGATTGACCTGGTCGAAGGTTTGTTGCAGCAGTTCGCGCGTCTCGCGATCGATGCGGCGGATCGCGTCTTGCAGCGTGTCGATCGCCGCTCTCAGGTCGGCCGACTGCGCATCAAGAAAGTTCTTGCGTTCTCGGCTGGCGGTCAACTCATCCAGCGCGGCGAGATTGACCGCGCCGAGCGCGGCGATCTCTCCTGCCAGTTGCTCGATCTCGCCAGCCAGCGCTGCCGCCTTGACCGGCTCCGCTTCGAGCTTGGAAGTGAGCGCGGCAAGGTCGGCCTGCGCTTCGGCGAGCTGATTCGCAAACTGCTCGGCGGACAGGCGCGCGGCCTGCTCCTTCAACTGCAACTCGGTAATCTTCTCGCGCTTGGGTTGCACGTCGCGCTCGAGCAGCAGGCGCCGCTCGTCGGTGGCGCGCAACTGCTGGGTCAACTGATCCAGCCGCGAGCGTGCCTCGCGCAACCGCTCCTCGAACGTCGTGCGCTGCGCCAGCCACTGGTCCAACCCGCTCTTGACCGCACTGTCGTCCAGGCGCGTCAGCTCGTCCTGCGCCGCTTGCAAGTCGGCGGCCAGCCGCTCGGCATCGTTCTGCGCGACGTCGATCGCATGCGCGACATCGCCGGCGCGGTTGCGGGCGCCGGCGACCTCGTACTCGCAACGCTGCTGGTCGCCCGCCAGCCGCTGCGCGGTCTCGCGCGCGCCGCGCAGCGCGGCGTCTGCACCCTCGTAGGCCACGCGCGCGGCCTCGACCGCCTCCTGCCGCCCGGCCAGCTCGCGGTCCAGTTGCTCGAAGCGACCGTCCGCTTCGTCGCGGTGCCCGCGCAGTTCGGCCTCCTGGCGGCCGACTTCGGCCAGCTCTTCGTCGATCTGGCCGGCCCGGTGCTTGACGCGCTCGATCAACTCCGCCAGCCGCACTGCTTCCAGTTGAACGCTGTGCAGTGCGCTGCGGATGCGCTCGGCGGTCGCGCGCTCCTGCTGCATCTGCGACTCTGTCGTGCGCAACTGCGCTTCGGCCTTGACCAGCGCGGCCACGGCTTGTTCGAGCAGCAGCTTCTGCGCCTTCTGCTCGCGTTCGAGGTTTTCGATTTCGTGCCGGCGCGCCAGCAGGCCGGCCTTGCGGTCGTCCGGCGCATAAAAGCGCAGTCCGTGGCGCGACACCAGGTGACCTTCACGGACGACGAATTGCCCGCCCGCCGGCAACTGCGCGCGCGCGGCCAACGCCTGTTGCACGCTGTCGGCGACGTAGACGCCGGCCAGCCAGTCGCTGAGCACGGCAGCCAGTTGCGCGTCGTGGCCGCGCAAGCGCTCGGCCAGGCGCGTAAAACCGGGCAGCGCCGGAGCTTCGCCCGCGGCCGCATTGGCCGAGGAGAAAAACGCCACCCGCGCCGGCGGCGCGTTACCGGCCAGTCCGCCCAAGGTGTCGAGGCGGCCGACTTCGAGGCTTTCCACGCGCTCGCGCAGCACCGCTTCGAACGCTACTTCCCAACCGGCTTCCACGTGCAGCCGGTTGAAGAGGCGCGGCAGCGACTCCAGCCCTTGCGTGCGCAGCCAGGGGTCGAGCTTCTCGTCGGCCTGCACGTTGGCCTGCAACTCGCGCAGCGCGTGCAGCCGCGCTTCCAGACGGGCCGCGGCTTCGTTCTCGCGCGTGCGGGCGTCAGCCTGCTGCTGGCGCTCGGCCTGCCACTGTTGCACCTGCGCCTGCAACTGCTGCTGGCGCTCGGCGCCGGCGGTGAGTTCGGCTTCGTGGCGCGCGGCTTCGGCACGCAGCGCGGCGAGCCGCTCCTCGTCGGGGGCGCCCAGGTGCGTGCGCTCCTGCTGCAAACGCTCGCGCCGCTGTTGCAGCGCGCTCAACTGGCGGTCGAGTCCGCGCTGCTCGCTGCCGGCAGCTTCGATCGCCTGCTCGGCCACGCGCGCTTCGGCCTGCGCGGCCGACAGCGCATCGCGCGCAGCGCCGTAGGCGGCCTCCCGTTGCGGCAAAGTGGCCACGTGCGCCGCCACCGCCTGCGCGGCATCCGCCACGCGGGCGCCGCCATCGGCAATGGCGCGCTCCAGTTCCGCGGCGCGCGACTTGAGATCTTCGGCCTCCGCCAGACGGCGCTCGCGCGTGGCGCGCAGCGCCTCGATCTGCGTGGCCAGCCGTGTGCGCGCCTCGGCGATCATCCGGATCTCGGATTCGAGCTTGCCGATCTCGGCATTCACGCGCAGCACTTCGCTCTGCTCGGCGTGCACGGCGTCGCTCGCCGCATAGTGGGCGGCGCGCTGCTCTTCAAGCTCGCGCTCGGCGGTGCGCAACTCGGCCAGATGCGCTTCCAGCGCAGTCGTACGCGTGGCGATGTCGCGCTCGACCTTGGCGCGCTCTGCCTCCGCCTCGTTGCGGCGCGTGAGCCAGAGCAGGTGCTGCCGCTCGTCATGTGCGGTTTGCAGCTCGCGGTACTTTTGTGCGACCTCGGCCTGGCCTTCGAGCTTGACGATCTGGCTGTCGAGCTCGCGCAGGATGTCTTCGACCCGCACCAGGTTGTCGCGGGTGTCGGCCAGGCGACTCTCGGTCTCGCGGCGCCGCTCCTTGTAGCGCGACACGCCGGCCGCTTCTTCGAGAAACACGCGCAACTCTTCGGGCCGCGCCTCGACGATGCGCGAGATCATGCCCTGCCCGATGATCGCGTAGGCGCGCGGGCCGACCCCGGTGCCGAGGAACATGTCGTGCACGTCGCGCCGGCGCACGTTCTGATTGTTGATCAGGTAGCTCGACGCTCCGTCGCGCGTGAGCACGCGCTTGACGGAGATCTCCGCGTACTTGCCCCACTCGCCGCCGATGCGACCGTCGTGGTTGTCGAACAGCAGTTCCACGCTGGCGCGGCCACCCGGCTTACGGTTGCCCGAGCCGTTGAAGATCACGTCCTGCATCGACTCGCCGCGCAGTTCGGCGGCCTTGGACTCGCCGAGCACCCAGCGCACCGCATCGATCACGTTGGACTTGCCGCAGCCGTTGGGGCCGACCACGCCGACCAGATGGCCGGGCACGTCGATCGTGGTGGGATCGACAAAGGACTTGAAGCCGGCGAGCTTGATCTGCCGTAGACGCACGTTGGATTCCGGGAAAAATGCGCGCTGCGCGGTGGTGTGGGGCTGTCGCGCGCGGTTGAAAACAGGGTCGTTCGTATAATACCAACGCCCTCTAAAAATGCGGTTCGCCGCTCTTGCATCGCGATGTCCACGCGGCCTTCCAAACGCCTCGACACCTTCCCGAATCCGCAGCCCGGGCGCGACTACCGGGTGCATATCGAGATTCCCGAATTCACCTGTCTGTGCCCGCTCACCGGCCAGCCGGACTTTGCCACGCTGCTGCTCGACTACATCCCGGACAAGCGCAACGTGGAGTTGAAGAGCCTGAAGCTCTACGCCTGGAGCTTCCGCAACGAAGGGGCGTTTCACGAAGCGGTCACCAACCAGATCGTCGACGATTTGGTCGGTGCCCTGGCGCCGCGCTACCTGCGGCTGACGGCCAAGTGGTACGTGCGCGGCGGGATTTTCACGACCGTGGTGGCCGAGCACCGCAAGCGCGGCTGGAAGCCCGCGCCGCGGGTGGAACTGGACGAGTTTGCGGCCGCTGCGCCGATGCGGGGTTGAGTTGAACCCCGACCTCGCCAAGCTCCAGCCCTATCCGTTCGAGCGGCTGCGCCAGTTGTTTGCGGGCGTCACGCCGCCGGCGGACTTGAAGCCGATCAACCTGTCGATCGGTGAGCCGCGGCATCCGACACCGCAATTGATCTTCGACGCGCTGACGTCGGCGCTGCGGGGGCTGGTCAATTACCCCACCGTCCTCGGCACGTCGCAACTGCGCGAGGCAGTCGCCGGCTGGCTGCAACGTCGCTATGGCTTGCCGACGATCGACCCCGCAACCCAGGTGCTGCCGGTACTGGGTTCGCGCGAGGCGCTGTTTTCCTTCGCTCAGGCGGTGGTGGATCGCACGCGGCAGGCGGCGGTGGTGGCCCCCAACCCGTTCTATCAAATCTACGAGGGCGCGGCGCTGCTGGCCGGCGCCGAGCCGGTGTACCTGCCCACGACCGCGGCCAACGGGTATCGGATGGAGTTCGAGCGGCTGACGCCCGAGCAATGGCGCGCGGTGCAACTGGTCTACGTCTGCACCCCCGGCAACCCGACCGGCAAGGTGATGACGCTGGACGAGTGGAAAACCTTGTTCGAACTGGCCGACCGCTACGGCTTCACCATCGCCAGCGACGAGTGCTACTCGGAGATTTACTTCGAAGAAGGCCGCGCGCCGCTCGGTGGGCTGCAAGCAGCGCGCGCGCTGGGCCGCGACGACTTTGCCCGGCTGGTGGTCTTTGGCAGCCTGTCCAAGCGCTCCAACGCGCCGGGCTTGCGCTCCGGCTATGTGGCGGGCGACGCGCAAGTGCTGGCGAAGTTCCTGCTCTACCGCACCTACCACGGCAACGCGATGAGCCCGCCGGTGCAGGCCGCGAGCATCGCCGCCTGGAACGACGAAGCGCACGTGATCGAAAACCGCCGCCTGTACGCGGCCAAGTTCGCGCAGGCCACGCCGATCATCGCCCACGCGCTGCGCGTGCAGCCGCCGGAGGCCGCGTTCTATCTGTGGGCGCACACCCGCGGCGACGACGAGACCTACGCAAAACGCCTCTACGCCGAATGCAACGTGACGGTACTGCCCGGCTGCTACCTGTTGCGCATGCGCGATGGACAGAATCCCGGCGCGGGCTATGTTCGGATCGCCCTGGTAGCGACCGAGGACGAAGTGCTCGAAGCCGCCCACCGAATCGCCCTGCTCACCGACAGACTTTGAGGACCGAATGGACGCACAAAGCATCATCGAATCCGCGTGGGAACACCGCACGAAGATCAGCCCCGGCGAAGAGCTGGGCGATCTGCGCCAGGCGGTCAACCAAACCATCGCCCTGTTGGACGCCGGCAAACTGCGCGTGGCGGAGAAGCGCGACGGCCAGTGGATCGTCCACCAGTGGGTGAAGAAGGCGGTGCTGCTGTCGTTCCGCCTGCACGACAACCAGATCGCCGAGGCCGGCGGCTACACCCGCTTCTATGACAAGGTGCAGGGCAAGTTTGCCGGCTACAGCGAGACGGACTTCGTTGCCGGCGGCTTTCGCGTGGTACCGCCGGCGATGGTTCGCCGCGGCGCGTACATCGCCCGCAACGTGGTGCTGATGCCCTCCTACGTCAACATCGGCGCCTACGTCGATGAAGGCACGATGGTCGACACCTGGGTCACCGTCGGCTCCTGCGCGCAGATCGGCAAGAACGTGCACCTGTCGGGCGGGGTCGGCATCGGCGGCGTGCTGGAGCCCTTGCAGGCCAACCCGACCGTCATCGGCGACAACTGCTTCATCGGCGCGCGGTCCGAAGTCGTCGAAGGCGTGATCGTCGAAGACAACTGCGTGCTCGGAATGGGCGTCTACATCGGCCAGAGCACGAAGATCTACGACCGCGCCACCGGCGAGATCCACTACGGCCGCGTGCCGGAAGGCTCGGTGGTGGTGGCTGGCGGACTGCCCGCCAAGGACGGCTCGCACAGTCTGTACTGCGCGGTGATCGTCAAGCGGGTGGATGCCGGCACGCGGGCCAAGACGGCGATCAACGAGTTGCTGCGCGCCTGAGACCGTGACTTGCAGCGCGCCGCGCGCTGCGTATGCTCTGAGGCCCTTGAGGTTGCCTGCGAGGTGTGCGATGGCACTCGAAGACCTGTTCCGGCTGATGGCCGAGCGCTCGGCCTCGGACCTTTACCTGTCGGTCGATGCCCCGGTCACGTTTCGTGAGCAAGGGGTGTGCGTACAGTTGGGCGAGGCGCGCCTGACCGAGACGCAGTTGCGCGAGTTGCTGGCCGAGCGACTGACGCCTGAGCAATGGGCCACCTTGGAGCGGCAATGCGAGCTGAACGTCGGCGTGCGCCTGCCGACCGTGGGCAGTTTCCGTATCAGTGCCTTCATCCAGCGCGGCCAGCCGGCGGCCGTGGTCCGCTACATCCCCGAGGAGATTCCGGGGCTCGACCGGCTCGGTCTGCCGGCGGCGCTACAGCGGATGGCGCTGCAAGGCAGCGGACTGATCCTCGTCGCCGGCGCCGCCGGCTCCGGCAAGACCACCACGGTGGCGGCCATGCTCGATCATCGCAACACGCTGTTGAGCGGTCACATCCTGACCTACGAGGAGCCGATCGAGTATCTGTTCCCCAACCGCAAGTCGATCGTCAATCAGCGCGAGCTCGGCATCGATGCGCCTTCGCTCGAAGCCGCGCTCGCCAACGCCCTGCGCCAGGCGCCCGACGTGCTGATGCTGGGTGAAATCCGCGACCGCGAGACGATGAGCGCGGCGCTCGCCTATGCGATGTCCGGGCACCTGGTGGTGGCGACGATTCATGCGACCAACAGCGCCTACGCGCTGAACCGGGTCATCGGCTTTTACCCTCCGCAAACGCGCGAGTCGCTCTTCAAGGACCTCGCCGTCGCCCTGCACGCCGTCGTTGCCCTGCGCCTGGTGCGGGGACGCGACGGCCGCCGACTGCCCGCTGCCGAGATCCTGGCCAACACCGGATACACGACCGATCTCATCGACCGCGGCGACGTGCAGGCGATCAAGGAGGCGCTGGCCTCCAGCCTGGCGCCGCGCAGCCAGACCTTCGAGCAGAGCCTGTACGCGCTGCTGCAACAGGACGCCATCACCCGCGCCGAAGCCCTGGCCGCCGCCGACTCCGAAAACAACCTGCTCTGGCTGATCAACAACGGCGGCAAGCCGGCCTCAGCGGCGCCCACGCCCGACGACGATCCGCACAAGGCGACTTTTTCCGAATTCAGCTTGAACCTCTGATCCCATGTCTGCGACTCTCGACCTCGTCCGCGACCTGATCGCCCGCCCTTCCGTCACCCCCGCGGACGGAGGCTGCCAGGAGACGATCGCGCAGCGCCTGACCGCGTTGGGCTTCGTCGCCGAAACCATCGCCCGCAAAGGGACAACCAACCTTTGGTTGCGGCGCGGGCGCGAGCGGCCGCTGGTCGTGCTGGCCGGCCACACCGACGTGGTGCCGACGGGGCCTTTGCACGACTGGACCTCGCCGCCCTTCGAGCCGACCCTGCGCGACGGCCGGCTGTATGGCCGTGGGGCGAGCGACATGAAAAGCTCGCTTGCCGCATTCGTGGTGGCGGTCGAGGAGTTCGTCGCGGCGCATCCGCGGCACCGCGGCTCGATCGCGCTGCTGCTCACCTCCGACGAAGAAGGCCCGGCCACCGACGGCACGGTGGCCGTGATCGCGGCGCTGCGTGCGCGCGGCGAGGCGATCGACTGCTGCATCGTCGGCGAGCCGACTTCGGTCGAGCGGCTGGGCGACACCATCAAGAACGGCCGGCGGGGGTCGCTGTCCGGGCGGTTGACCGTGAAGGGCGTGCAGGGCCATGTGGCCTACCCGCATCTGGCACGCAACCCCGTGCACGGGCTGGCGCCGGCGCTGGCCGAACTCGCGGCGGAGCGTTGGGACGAAGGCAACGAATTTTTCCCGCCGACAACGTTTCAGGTGTCCAACATCCATGCCGGCACCGGTGCCGGCAACGTGATCCCCGGCGCCTGCGTGGTGGACTTCAATCTGCGTTTCGCGCCGGTTTCGGCGGCAGCGGGTTTGCAGCAAAGGATCGAAGCGATCCTCGACAAGCATCGCCTCGATTACGACGTGCAGTGGACGGTCGGTGCCGAGCCCTTCCTGACCGCGCGCGGCAGTCTGGTCGAAGCGCTTTCGCGGGCGATTACCGAGACGACAGGTGTGACGCCGCAACTGTCCACCACCGGCGGCACCTCGGACGGGCGTTTTCTGGCAACGATCTGCCCGCAGGTGGTCGAGTTCGGCCCGTGCAACGCGAGCATCCACAAGATCGACGAGCACATCGCCGTGGCCGATCTAGAGCCGCTGACAAACGCCTACCGCCGCACGCTTGAGCTTTTGCTTGCATGAGCGGCGAACTGCAAACCCTGCGCGACCTGCTGCGCTGGGCGGTCACGCGCTTCAACGCGGCGCACCTCGCCTTCGGCCACGGCCAGCCGGACGCCTACGACGAAGCGGTGTTCCTGCTGCTGCACGCACTCGATCTGCCGACCGAGCGGATCGAAGCCTTCCTCGACGCGCGCCTGCTGCCCGACGAGCTCGCCCGCCTGCGCGGGCTGATCGAGCGGCGCGTGACCGAGCGCAAACCGGCCGCGTACCTGCTGCACGAAGCCTGGCTGCAAGGGTTCAAGTTCTACGTCGATGAGCGGGTGATCGTGCCGCGCTCGTTTATCGCCGAGCTGCTTCATGCGGAACTGCAACCCTGGGTCGAGGATGCGGAGGCCGTCGGCAGCGTGCTCGATCTGTGCACCGGCTCCGGCTGCCTGGCAATCCTCGCGGCCGCGGCTCTTCCGCGGGCGAGCGTGGATGCGGTCGATCTGTCGGCCGACGCGCTGCAAGTCGCCCAACGCAACGTCGCCGACTACGGCCTGCAAGAGCGCGTGCGGCTGGTGCAGTCCGATCTATTCAAAGCGCTCGGCAAGCGCAAGTACGAGCTGATCCTGTCCAACCCGCCGTATGTGCCGGCGGCGACGATGCAGCGCCTGCCCGCCGAGTACCGCCACGAGCCGCAAATGGCGCTGGCGGGCGGCGAAGACGGAACCGACTTCGTCGCGCGGCTGATCGCGGAAGCGCCCAAGCACCTGAAGCGCGGGGGCCTGTTGATCGTCGAAGTCGGTGGTGAGCGTGCTGCTGTCGAACGACGCTTCCCCGCCCTGCCGTTCACTTGGCTCACGACCAGCGGCGGGGACGACATGGTGTTTCTGCTGCGCGCCGAAGAAATTGGTTGACCGTTGTCTGTCGTCCGTTGTCGGTTGACTCTGCCACCTGAGACCGACTCGCCAAACAGACAACAGAGAACAGGCAACCGACAACCCCTCGCCCATGCTTCGCCTCCTTAACCTCACCCTCGCCCGCGGTGTCCGCGTGCTCTACCGCGGCGCCTCGGCGGTCGCGGCGCCGGGCGAACGCGTGGGACTGGTGGGTGCCAACGGCAGCGGCAAGTCGAGCCTGTTTGCCGCCATTCTCGGCGATCTGGCGCCCGAGGCCGGCGCCATTGAAGCGCCACCGCCGGCCCGCATCGCGCACGTCGCGCAGGACATCGAAGCGCGCGACGAAGCTGCGCTCGACTACGTGCTGGCCGGCCACGCGCCGCTCGCCGAGGCGCGCGCGGAACTCACCGCGGCCGAAGCGGGGCATGACGATCTGCGCCTGGCCCACGCGCACGCGCATCTGGCAGAACTCAACGAGGCAGCGATCCGCGCGCAAGCCCGCGCGGTGCTGCACGGCCTGGGCTTTGCCGACGCGGTGCTGGAGCGTCCGGTGTCGCAGTTCTCCGGCGGTTGGCGCAACCGGCTGGCGCTCGCGCGCGCGCTGCTGCGCCCGGCCGACCTGCTACTGCTGGACGAGCCGACCAATCACCTCGACCTGGATTCCGTGGTGTGGCTGGAAGCCTGGCTCAAGCGCCAGCCCGCAACCGTTCTGTTGATCTCGCACGACCGCGAGTTTCTCGACCGCTGCACGACCACCACCTGGCACATCGAAGGCGACACGCTGCGTCGCTACGCCGGCAACTACAGCGCCTTCGAACTGGCGCACGCCGAGCAACTACGCCAGCAGGACGCGGCGGCCCGCGCCTACTCGCGCACCGCGAGCCATTTGCAAAGCTACATCGACCGCTTTCGCGCGCAGGCGACCAAGGCGCGGCAGGCGCAAAGCCGCATCAAGATGCTGGAGCGCCTGCAAGCGGTGGAGCCGGTGCGCGCGCGGCGCGAGTGGCGCTTCGAGTTCCCCGAGCCGCGCCGGCTGCCCGAGCGGCTGCTCGACGCGGAGGACTTGTGCCTCGGCTATGGCGAGCGAACGATTCTCCAGGCGCTGCGCTTCACCGTGCGCAGCGGCGACCGCATCGGCATCCTGGGTGTGAACGGCGCGGGCAAGTCCACGCTCGCCCGAGCCATCGCCGGCGACCTGGCGCCACGGGGTGGTGAACTGCGCCGCGGCCCCGGCTTGGCGATCGGCTACTTTGCCCAGCACCAGCTCGACCAGTTGCGCGCCGAAGACAGCCCGCTCGCCCATTTGCGCCGCCTGGCGCCCGAGACGCGCGAGCAGGAGTTGCGCGATTTTCTCGGCATCTTTCGCTTCTCGGGCGAGATGGCGATGAGCCCCGTCGGCCCCATGTCCGGCGGCGAAAAGGCGCGCTGTGCCCTGGCGCTGGTGTCCTGGGCGCGGCCCAATCTGCTGCTGCTGGACGAGCCGACCAACCACCTCGACATGGAAACGCGCGAGGCGCTCACCCTCGCCTTGGCCTCGTTTGGTGGCGCGTTGCTGCTGGTCTCGCACGACCGCCATCTGCTGCGCGCGGCCACCGACACACTGTGGCTGGTCCACGACGGGCGGCTCGCCGACTTCGACGGCGATCTGGACGACTATGCGGAGCTCGTGCTCGCCAGCCGCCGCGAGGACAACGGCGCCGCGTTGACCGAGGCAACGACCCGCCGCGACGAGCGGCGCCGCGAAGCGCAGGAACGGCAACGACTGGCGCAGGCGCGCAAGCCGTTGCAGAACCGGTTGACTAAGCTGGAAACCGAGTTGGCAACCGTGAGCACCACGCTGCGCGAGTTGGACGCCAAGCTCGCCTCGCCAGACTTCTATCACTCGGGCGACCCGGCGGAGGTCGCTTCCACGCTCAAGGAGCGCGGCGAACTCGCACGCCGCGTGGAGGAACTCGAGACGCAGTGGCTGCAAATACAGGAGCAGCTTGAGGCGGTGGCGGCGTGAGCATGTAAAGGTCGCTAGAGTGCGCGACATTCAGAACGCCCTCATCCGGCGCCTTCGGCGCCACCCTCTCCCACTGATGTGGGAGAGGGTTTTCTCCCCTCGCCCGCATCAGCGGGGCGGAGGCGGGCTTTCGCAAAGCGCAAGCTTTGCGCCGCTGGAGCGACGCGCGCCTGCCAGCGCGCGGCTCCGGGGCCTCGGGTGAGAGCCAAGCGGCGCCGCGAATGAAGACGACTTCAGTACGTGCCCAGCCGTTGGCCGGTCTGCGCATCCTCGACCTGACGCGCCTGCTGCCCGGCCCGGTCGCGACCATGCACCTCGCGGACTTTGGCGCCGACGTGATCAAGGTCGAGGACACCGGCGCCGGCGACTATCTGCGCGACTTCGAGCCGCAGGTCACCAACGCCCGCGGCGAGCGCGTGAACCCCGCCTACGAGGCACTGAACCGCGGCAAGCGCTCGATCGCGCTGGATCTCAAACAAGCCTCGGGCCGCGAGGCTTTGCTCAAGCTCGTCGATGGCGCAGACGCCTTGCTCGAAAGCTTCCGCCCCGGCGTACTCGAACGGCTGGGCTTGGGCTGGGACGTGCTGCACGCGCGCAACCCGCGGCTGGTGCTGTGCTCGATCACCGGCTACGGCGCCAGTGGCCCGCTCGCTCGGGCGGCGGGCCACGATCTGAACTACGCGGCACTCGCCGGTGTGCTCGACCAGAACCGTGCGCAGGGCGTACCTGCCGTGCCCAATCTGCAAACCGGCGACGTGCTCGGTGGCGCTCTTTCGGCCCTGTCTACGCTGCTGATCGCGCTGCTTGCCGCGCAGCGCAAGGGCCTGGGCCGCTGCGTGGACGTGAGCATGACCGATGGCCTGCTGATGCACCACGTCTTTCCACATGCCGACCTCGACGCGGGCGTGGCGCCGCAGGCGGAGCGGACGCTGTTGACCGGCGGCGTGGCCTGTTACCGCGTGTACCAAACCGCCGACCGCTTGTATCTCGCAGTGGGGGCGCTGGAACTGAAGTTCTGGCAGACCTTCTGCGACGCAGTCGGCCTGCCCGAACTCAAGGAGCGCCACTGGACGCTGGGCGAGGCGCCCGGCAGTGCGGCGGCGCTAGAGAGCATCGAGCGCGTGGGCGCGCGGCTGGCCGAGCGTAGTCGCGCCGAGTGGGAACAGGTTTTTGCGAAGGTCGATGCCTGCGTGACCCCCGTGTTGTCGCCGGCGGAAGCCTTGCATCACCCGCAGGCGGTCGCGCGCGGCTTGCGCCACCAGATGGGCGAGGCCACCGCGCTCGGGCCGCTGGCGCAGATGAGCGAACACGACTTCGCCGTCCGCCCCGCGCCGCGTGCCGGCGAACACACCGCCGAGGTCCTGCGCGAAGTGGGCTACGACACCACCGCCATCGACCGCCTGCTGGCCGCGGGTGCGGCGCGATGATCGAGCGCCGCCGCATCCTGCTGATGCGCCACGGCGCGGTCGAGTACTTCGACACCGATGGCCGGCCCTACCCGCCAGATGACGTGCCGTTGACCGACAGCGGTGTTGCGCAGGCGCGCGGCGTGGGCCGCGCACTCGCCGGCGCGGGCGTGAGCATCGACCGCGCAATCACCAGCGGCCTGATGCGCACGCGCGCGACCGCGCAAGCCGTTCTCGACACCGCCGGCCTTGCGCCGCCGCTCGAACACTGGCCGCAGTTCGAGGAGATCCGCCCCGGCCGCCTGTCCGCGATCCCCGAGCAAGAGTTGCGCGCTGCCTTCATTGGCGCCTTCGAAGGGCCGGTGCCGCACGAGACTCAATTCCTCGGTGGCGAAACCATCGGCGCACTGCTCGACCGCGTGCTGCCCGCCCTGCAGCGCTTGCTTGCTGCCTCGGATTGGGACACCACGTTGCTGGTGCTGCACGGCGGCGTGAACCGCGCGCTGCTGTCCTGGTTCCTGACCGGGCAGCCGGTTTTCCTCGGCGGGCTGGCGCAGGACCCGGGGTGCCTGAACATCGTCGACGTAGGCCCGACGCCCGCAACCAGCGTGCTGCGCGTGCTGAACTTCTGCCCGCTCGATCCGCTGCAAACCGGCACGCGGCTGTCCACGATGGAAGAACTGCTGCACAAGTACCTGACGCTGCGCAGCCGGTCCGCCCTCACCCCCGACCCCCCGGATCAAGTCCGGGGCCGGCTCTCTCCCGCTGATGCGGGCGAGGGGAGAAAGACTTCATGAGCCAACTGCAAGAGATCAGCGACCGCCACCGCTTCGACTCCGCTCGGCTCGCGGCGCATCTCGAGCGTCATCTGCCGGGCTTTGCCGGCCCCTTGACGGTCAAGCAGTTTCAGGGCGGGCAGTCCAACCCAACTTATCTGCTTACAACCGACACCGGCTCCTGGGTGATGCGCAGCAAGCCGGGGCCGGTGGCCAAGCTGCTGCCCTCGGCGCACGCGATCGAGCGCGAGTTCCACGTGATGCGCGCGCTGGCAGCGCAAGACATCCCGGTGCCGGCCACCGCATTGCTGTGCGAGGACGAGGCGGTGATCGGCCGCGCCTTTTACGTGATGGAGCACGTGCAGGGCCGCATCTTCTGGGACCCACGGCTGCCCGACCTGACGCCCGCGGAGCGCGCGGTGCTCTACGACGAGATGATCCGCGTGCTGGCCGCCCTGCACCGCGTGGACGTGGAGCGCGCCGGGCTGGCCGACTACGGCCGCGCGGGCAACTATTTCGAGCGGCAGATCGGCCGCTGGAGCAAGCAGTACCGCGCATCGGAAACCGAGGCCATCGCGGCGATGGATCGCCTGATCGACTGGCTGCCCGCGCACTTGCCACCGGGAGAAGAAACGACCGTCGTGCACGGCGACTACCGTCTCGACAACCTGATCTTTCACCCGACCGAGCCGCGCGTGCTGGCGATCCTCGATTGGGAACTATCAACGCTTGGTCACCCGCTGGCCGACTTCAGCTATCACTGCATGGCCTGGCATATCCCGCCGGGCGCCTTTCGCGGCATGGCGGGCGTTGACCTCGCCGCGCTCGGCATCCCGAGCGAAGCCGAGTACGTCGCCCGCTACTGCGAGCGCACCGGTCGCGCGCCGATTGCCGCCGGCGACTGGAACTTCTACCTCGCCTACAACCTGTTCCGCATCGCGGCCATCCTGCAAGGCGTGTACAAGCGCGCCACCGAGGGCCTGGCCTCATCCGACAACGCGCTGCAAGCGGGCAAGAACGCGCGCGCGCTGGCTGAACTCGGTTGGGGGTTTGCGCAGCAGGCGTGAGCAAGCTCTACTTGCTCTGCTCCTGCATCTTGCGCAACTGGTTCAGCCACTCGGTCCAGTCGATGGGGCCGGTCACGAAGCGCTTTTGCAGATTGGCGAGCACAGTGGGCCAGACGCGGTCGAAGTAGGTGTACGCCTTGTCCCATTCGCCGCCCTCGCCCCAACCGGCGTGCGTGAGCCGCACGCGCGTTTGGGTGGGGCTCACCGGCTCGAAGCGCAGCACCACAAAGGTCCGCTGCTGCCGCACCTCCGGCAGCTGGGGCGGCGCGTTCCAGTCGAAGGACAGCATCTTCATCGGCTGGATCGCCATGACCCGCATGTAATCCGCGCCTCTCTGGCCGATCGACGCCAGCGGGTTGATGTAGACGTGAAACGCCCCGCCCGGCCGCGCTTCGATTTCCGCTGCCGGGGCAAAGAAGCTCACGATGCCTTCGCGCGTCGTCCACGCGTCCCACACCTGTTGCAGCGGTGCATCGACGACGACTTCCTTTTCGATCGTGCGCTCGACGGCCTGCGCAACGCCTGCGACCAGCAGGGCCAGACAGATCGACAGAACCTTTTGCAGCATGGTGCTTCCAATCAAGGGCGGAGCACCAGCTTGCCCACGGCACGCCGCTCCAGCAAGTCCGCCAACGCGCGAGGCGCTTCGGCCAGTGGGTAGACCCTGCCGATGTGCGGCTTGAGCCGGCCCTGCGCGAGCGCGTCGAAAAGCTCCGCCAGCATCGCCGCGTTGGCGCGCGGCTCACGCTTGGCGAACTCGCCCCAAAAGACGCCGACCGCGCTTGCCCCCTTGAGCAGCAACAGATTGGCCGGCAATTGCGGGATCTCGCCGGCCGCAAAGCCCACAACCAGCAACCGGCCGCGCCAGGCGAGCAGGCGCAGCGCGTCGTCAGTGACCCTGCCGCCGACGGGGTCGTACACCACATCCGCGCCGTGGCCCTCGGTGGCGGTCTTGACCGCGTCGCGCCAGCCCGGTTGCGAGTAGTCCACCAAGACGTCCGCGCCGTGCTCTCGCGCCGCCGCCAGCTTGTCTGCGCTCGATGCTGCCGCGACCACCCGCGCACCGGCCAACTTGCCCAATTCCACCGCGGCCAGACCGACCCCGCCGCCGGCGCCCAGGACGAGCAGCGTCTCCCCGGTCTTCAACTGGCCGCGGTCGAGCAGCGCGTGCTGCGAGGTCGCGAAGGTCAGGGTGAAGGCCGCGGCTACCTCGTCGCTCACGCTGGGAGGCAGGCGCACCGCGTGCGTGGCCGGCGCGCACACGAACTCTGCAAAGCCGCCCAGCCCGACAAAGGCCACCACGCGCTCGCCGATGCGCTGCGCGTCCACGCCCTCGCCCACCGCATCGACCGTGCCCGCCACTTCCGTACCGGGAACGAAGGGCAGCGGCGGCTGCAACTGGTACTTCTTCTGCACGATCAGCGCGTCGGGAAAGTTGACCCCAGCCGCCGCGACCTTGATCCGCACCTCGCCCGCAGCGGGCTGCGGCAGCGGTAGTTCCGCCAGTTGCAGTTGGTCGGGCATGCCCCAGCGCACGCAGTGGATGGCTTTCATGGCTTGTCCTCGTCGTTGCCGATCCGCGAGTTGGAAGTCTTCGCTTCGTTGGTTGCGGTCTTTCCTCACCCGGCGCTTCGCGCCACCCTCCCCCGGAGGGGGAGGGTTAAAGCCCCTCTCCCACCGGGAGAGGGGTTGGGGTGAGGGAAGACCGCCAGAAGCGAAGACGAGAACCGCGACTCGCTGCGCTATTCTGCCCGCAGCCCCCGGAGACACCGCATGAACTTCGACTACACGCCCAAAGTGCTGGCGCTGCGCGAGCGGTTGGGCGCTTTCATGGACGAGTACATCTACCCGAACGAAAGCCGCTACGCCGCCGACGTGGAGGAAAACACCCGCCAGGGTGCGCGCTGGACGCCGACGCGGATCATCGAAGAGCTGAAACCCAAGGCGCGCGCCGCCGAATTGTGGAACCTCTTTCTGCCGGATTCGACGCAGGGCGCCGGGCTGACCAATCTGGAGTACGCGCCGCTGGCGGAGATGATGGGCCGCGTGCCCTGGGCGAGCGAGGTGTTCAACTGCTCCGCGCCCGACACCGGCAACATGGAGACGATCGAGCGCTACGGCACGCCCGAACATAAGCGGCAATGGCTGGAGCCGCTGTTGCGCGGCGAGATCCGCTCCGGCTTTGCGATGACCGAGCCGGAGGTCGCCTCGTCCGACGCCACCAATATCCAGACCCGCATCGTGCGCGACGGCGACAGCTACGTCATCGACGGGCTCAAGTGGTGGACCTCGGGCGCGGGCGATCCCCGTTGCAAGATATTCATCGTGATGGGCAAGACCGATCCGGACGCGCCCCGGCATGCGCAGCAGTCGATGATTCTGGTACCGGCCGACACGCCGGGCGTGCGCGTGCTGCGGCCGCTCAACGTGTTCGGCTACGACGACGCGCCGCACGGCCATATGGAAGTCGAGTTCCGCGGCGTGCGCGTGCCGGCAAGCAACATCTTGCTGGGCGAGGGCCGCGGCTTCGAGATCGCGCAGGGCCGGCTCGGCCCCGGACGCATCCACCACTGCATGCGCTCGATCGGCCTGGCCGAGCGCGCGCTGGAACTAATGTGCAAGCGGCTGGCGAGCCGCACCGCCTTTGGCGGGCCGATTGCCAAGCAGAGTGTTTGGCACGAACGCATCGCCGAGGCACGCTGCATGATCGACCAAGCACGGCTGCTGACGCTCAAAGCCGCGTACATGATGGACACCGTCGGCAACAAGGCCGCGAAGGCAGAGATCGCGATGATCAAGGTGGTCGCACCCAATGTGGCCTGTACCGTGCTCGACTGGGCGATCCAGGCGCACGGCGGCGGCGGCATGTGCGACGACTTTCCGCTCGCCTACGCCTACACGCTGGCGCGAACGCTGCGGCTGGCCGACGGGCCGGACGAAGTGCACCGCAACGCCATTGCCAAAATGGAGATTGCGCGGCATCTGACTGGGCCGGAAGCCGCCGGCCGCGTGCAGATGCCCATCACCCGAGGAGCCTGACCATGATCGACCTGTACTCCTGGCCGACCCCCAACGGCCACAAGATCCACATCATGCTGGAAGAGTGCGCGCTGCCGTACAACGTACACGCGGTGGACATCGGCGCCGGCGACCAGTTCAAGCCGGACTTTTTGAAGATCAGCCCAAACAACAAGATTCCGGCGCTGGTGGATAGCGACGGGCCGGACGGCAAGCCGATCTCGATCTTCGAAAGCGGCGCCATCCTGATCTACCTCGCTGGCAAGACCGGTAAGTTCCTGCCCGCCGACGTGCGCGGCAAGTACACGGCGCTGGAGTGGCTGATGTGGCAGATGGGCGGCTTCGGCCCGATGCTGGGGCAGGCGCATCACTTCCGCATCTACGCGCCGGAGCGCATCCAGTACGCGTACGACCGCTACACCAACGAAGCCAAGCGTCTGTACGGCGTGCTGGACAAGCGGTTGGCCCAAGCGGAGTACGTCGCCGGTGAGTATTCGATCGCCGATATGGCGATCTACCCGTGGAGCCGCTCGCACGCCAACCAGGGTGTCGATCTGGCCGACTATTCGAACGTGAAGCGCTGGTACGACGCCATCGGCGCGCGCCCGGCCGTGCAGCGGGGCGTGCAAGTGCTGGCCGATCGGCGCAAGCCGCAGATGTCCGACAAGGACAAGGCCACGCTCTTTGGGGCGCAGCAGTACGCGAAGCGCTAACCCGCCCCCTCCCCTTCGAGGGGAGGGTCGGGGTGGGGATGGGTTGTAGAGGATCGCCCAGCAACGAAGACCGCTCCCGACAACCCATCCCCCACCCAGCCTCCCCCTTGAAGGGGGAGGAGTAATCCAGCCAAGTCCGCGGCACCACCGAACAACCATGGTCATCACCTGCATCGAAGACCTCCGCCAACTCGCCCAGCGCCGCGTGCCGCGAATGTTTTACGACTACGCGGACTCCGGCTCCTGGACCGAGACCACCTACCGCGACAACGAGTCGCGCTTCGCCGCCATCAAGCTGCGCCAGCGCGTCGCCGTCGACATGGAAGGCCGCAGCCTGCGCACGACGATGGCCGGGCAAGAGGTGGCGATGCCGGTCGCACTCGCCCCCACGGGGCTGACCGGCATGCAGCACGCCGACGGCGAGATCCTCGCCGCGCGGGCGGCGGAAAAGTTCGGTGTGCCCTTCACGCTGTCCACGATGAGCATCTGCTCGATCGAAGACGTCGCCGCGCACACCGGCAAGCCCTTCTGGTTTCAGCTCTACGTGCTGCGCGACCGCGACTTCATCGAGCGGCTGATCGACCGCGCCAAGGCCGCCCGCTGCTCGGCGCTCGTACTCACCCTGGATTTGCAGATCATCGGCCAGCGCCACAAGGACCTGAAGAACGGCCTGTCGGCGCCGCCCAAGCTGACTCTGCCCAACATCATGAACATGATGACCAAGCCGCGCTGGTGCCTGGGCATGCTCGGCACGCGGCGGCGGCAGTTCGGCAACATCGTGGGCCACGTGAGCGGCGTGGAAGACATGAGTTCGCTGTCGGCCTGGACCGCGCAGCAGTTCGACCCGACGCTCACGTGGTCCGACGTGGAATGGATCAAGCGGCGCTGGGGCGGCCCGCTGATCTTGAAGGGCATCATGGACGTGGAAGACGCGCGCATCGCCGCCGACAGCGGCGCCGACGCGCTGATCGTCAGCAACCACGGCGGCCGGCAACTCGACGGCGCGCCCGCCTCCATCGACGCGCTGCCGCCGATCGCCGATGCGGTCGGCAACAAGATCGAGGTCTGGATGGACGGCGGCATCCGCTCGGGTCAGGACGTGCTCAAAGCCCTCGCCCTGGGCGCGCGCGGCGTAATGATCGGGCGGCCGTTCCTTTACGGGCTGGGCGCGCTGGGGGAGGCCGGCGTGACCCAATGCCTGGAGATCATCCGCAAGGAACTGGACATCACGATGGCCTTCTGCGGCAAGCGCGATGTTCGCGACCTCGACCGCTCGATCTTCGTTGCCGGGACCTACCCGGCCGCCACCGTTACTGCAACGGCTCCTTGAGCAGATTCCCAAAGGGCAGCGGCAGCACGCCGATGCCTTCTTCGTTCAGCGCCTCGGCTTCTTCGCGCGAAGCCACGCCGCGGATGCCGCGCTCGGGCGCTTCGTTGTAGTGGATGCGGCGCGCTTCCTCGGGGAAGCGCTCGCCTACGTCTTCGGTCTTGGCGGCGATCTCGCGCGCCATGCGCAGAAACATCGTCTGCATTTGCTCGGCAGTCGGCATCACGGCCGGCTGCTTCTCGCCCGGGGCAACCGCACCGGTGTTCACGTAGGCCGCGGACAACGCCTTGACGATGGCGGCCGACTCGCACACCGGGCAGCGCAACAGGCCATCGCGCTGCTGACGCTCAAAGTCATCGGTCGAGGCGAACCAGCCCTCGAAGGGATGCTCGCGATCACAGCGGAGATTGAATACTTTCAAGGCAGTGGAGGTGCTAGTTGGTGCCCCGGGCGGGACTCGAACCCGCACGCCTTGCGGCCCGGGATTTTAAGTCCCGTATGTCTACCCGTTCCATCACCAGGGCTCGGATGCACTGTCCAAGCTACTGCGCGCCCCGATCTTGCCGCTGCAATGCTCGCCGTGCAGTTCGCACGGCTGCGCGTTTCGCGCCAACCTCGGGGCGCTCGCTAAGCTTGGACAGCGCTTCCGTTTCGAACACGGGCGGGAGTATTTGGAGGCGGTGGTCGGAATCGAACCGGCGTACACGGATTTGCAGTCCGCTGCATGGCCACTCTGCCACCCCGCCTTGCGAAACCGATTGTGCCACGCGGCGGAAAAACGAAGGGGAAGCGCACCGGCTTCCCCTTGAACATTCTGGAGCGGGAAACGAGTCTCGAACTCGCGACCTCAACCTTGGCAAGGTTGCGCTCTACCAACTGAGCTATTCCCGCAGAAGGGGGCGATTATACGGGCGCGCTTTGGGGTGTCAAAAGACCTCACACATCCCCGCGCAGGTGCGGGGCCGCGAGCCGCAAGTAATAGAACATCGAGTACACGGTCAGGACCGCGGCGACGTAGATCAGCAGCGTGCCGATGGCCGCCACCGGGATCAGCCCGAAGAGCGGGTCGTGGAACAGCAGCATCGGGATCGCCACCATCTGCGCAATGGTCTTGGCCTTGCCGAGCCGGTTGACCGCAACACTCTTGGCCGCGCCCACCTGCGCCATCCACTCGCGCAGCGCGGAGATGGCAATCTCGCGGCCGATGATGATGAGCGCGACAAAGGCATCCACCCGGTCCAGCGCCAGCAGCACGATCAGCGCGGCGCACACGATGAGCTTGTCGGCCACGGGGTCGAGAAAGGCGCCGAGTGGCGTGATCTGCCCGTACTTGCGCGCGTACCAGCCATCCAGCGCATCGGTGATTGCCGCGGCGACGAAGAGCCAGCAGGCGATGTTGTTCTGCCAGAACGGCGCGAGCCACCCCGCCGGCAGGTAGAACACGCCGACGATCGCCGGGATCGCGGCGATGCGAGCCCAGGTGAGGAGCAGGGGGACGTTGAAGGGCATGGTGCTTGGCGAGGACGCGGATGCGCTCACTGCGTCGGCGGCAGCCTTCCCTCACCCCAACCCCTCTCCCGGGGGGAGAGGGGCTTAAACCCTCTCCCCCCGGGAGAGGGTGGCGCAAAGCGCCGGGTGAGGGAGGAATGCCGCGTGGGAACTGAAGCCAACAACACGATAAACATCGACTCTCGCCTCAACCGTTCGGCACCGAGGCTCCATGCAACTGCGCATAAATCTTCTCGGCGAGCTTACGCGAAACGCCTTCCACCTGGGCAATGTCCTCGACCGACGCGGCGCGCAAGCCACGCACGCCGCCAAAGCGCGCCAGCAGCCGCTGCCGGCGCGTGGGGCCGATGCCTTCCAGTTCCTCGATCTGCGAGGTGTTGCGCGTCTTGGCGCGGCGCGCGCGCATGCCGGTGATGGCAAAGCGGTGCGCCTCGTCGCGGATCTGCGCAATCAGCAGCAGCGCCTGCGAGTCGCGCCCCAGCACCAACGGCGGGCGCCCGTCGGGAAAAACCAGTTCCTCCAGCCCGACCTTGCGCTCCTCGCCTTTGGCGACACCCAGCAGCACCGCCGGGTCGAGGCCGAGTTCTTCAAACACCTGCCGCGCCACCTCGACCTGCCCTGCTCCACCATCGATCAGCACCAGCCCCGGCAGCCGCCCTTCGCCGCGCGCCACGGCCGAATAGCGCCGCGTCAGCACCTGACGCATCGCGGCGTAGTCGTCGCCGGCGACCACATCCTCGATGTTGTAGCGACGGTACTCGGCGGACTTCATCGCGTGGTTCACATAGACCACACAGGAAGCCTGCGTGGCCTCGCCCATCGTGTGGCTCACGTCGAAGCACTCGACGCGCAGCTTGGCCGGGTCGCCGTCTTCTGGCTCCAGGCCCAGGGTTTCGATCAGCGCGCGCGTGCGGGCCTGCTGCGAGCCTTCTTCGGCCTGCCGTTGCGCCAACGCCAGCCTGGCGTTGGCCTCGGCCATCTCCAGCCAGCGGCGCCGCTCGCTCTGCGGCTGGCGCAGGATGGTCGGGCGCCGGCCGCCTTCGCCGGCCAGCATCGACTGGAGTTCGGGCACATCCACCTCGGCGTTGACCACCAGCACCGGCGGCACCGGCTGGCCGGCGTAATGCTGCGAGATGAAGGCTTCCAGCACCTCGGCAGCAGTGGCCTCGGCGTCCAGCCGCGCCGGGAAGTACGGCTTGTCGCCGAGGTGACGACCGCCGCGCACCATCGCCAGATTGACGCAGGCCTGGCCGTGGTCGAGCACCACGGCGACGATGTCCGCATCGGTGTCGCCGCCCGTGGTGTCCACCGCCTGCTGGTGCAGCACGCGGGCGAGCGAGCCCAACTGGTCGCGCACCGCGGCAGCCTGCTCGAACTTCAACTCCGCCGCGAGCGCCTGCATGCGGGTTTCCAGTTCCGCCATCACCGCGGCCGTTTCGCCGCGCAGGAAGCGCAGCGCGCGCTGCACGTCTTCGGCGTAGGCGGCTTCGTCGATCAGTTCCACGCAGGGCGCGCTGCACCGCCCGATCTGGTGCAGCAAACAGGGGCGCGAGCGATGGTTGAACACCGTGTCCTCGCAGGTGCGCAGGCGGAAGACTTTTTGCAGCTCGCGGATGCTGTCCTTCACCGCCCAGGCGTTGGGGTACGGGCCGAAGTACGTCGCCCGCCGGTCGGGCGTACCTCGCCAATAGGCGATGCGCGGGTAGCGGTGCGCAGTGAACTTCAGGTACGGATAGGACTTGTCGTCGCGGAACAGAATGTTGAAGCGCGGCGCGTGCTGCTTGATCAGGTTGTTTTCCAGCAGCAGCGCCTCGGCCTCGCTGCGGGTGACGGTGGTGTCGATGCCGGCAACACTTTCCAACATCAGCGCGGTGCGCGGACCGACCCCCTTGTTGAAGTAGGAGCCGACGCGCCTTTTGAGGTCGCGTGCCTTGCCGACGTAAAGCACCGTGCCCTGCGCATCCAGCATCCGGTAGACGCCGGGCAGATTGGGCAGGCGGGCGACCACCGCCTTGGGCTCGAAGGCGGCGGGTTCGGCGGAGGCTTTGCGCGACGGCACGGCGGCGGGAGGCGCCCGCCTATAATCGCGGGCTTTGCGTTCTCGGGTGGCAAAACGATTCTATCCACCGAGCGAGCGCCCTTCCCCGCAGACGAGACTCCCATGGCCAAAATCCTCGCCACCGAAATCCGCGCCGGCAATCTGCTGGAACTCGACAAGCGCCTGTGGCGCGTGCTGAAGAGCTATCACGTCCATGTCGGCGGCCGCGGCGGAGCCTACATGCAGATCGAGATCAAGGACTTCGAAACGGGACAAAAGCGCAACGAGCGCCTGTCCACCGACGAGAAGGTCGAGCGCCCCTACATCGACAAGCGCACGATGGTCTACTCCTACCAGGACGGCGACCAGTACGTGTTCATGGACAACGAGACCTACGAGCAGTTGTCGCTGTCGGCCGACTACCTTGAAGGTCAGGCCGGCTTCCTGCTGCCCAACATGGAAGTGGACGTGACCTTCCACAACGGCCGCACGATCGGCGTGGAGCTGCCCACCACCGTGGTGCTGAAAGTGATCGAGACCGAGCCCGGCATCAAGAACGCCACCGCCACCAACACCTTCAAGCCGGCCAAGATGGAGACGGGCATCACCGTGCCGGTGCCGCCCTTTGTCAACACCGGGGACCGGGTGCGGGTCAAAACCGACGACGGGTCGTACGTCGAGCGGGCTTAAGCGGCAGACCCCTCGGCCAACCGTTCCACGTCTGCACGCGCCGCGAGATAAGTGGGGTCGGCGGCGAGTTGCTCCGGCGTGAGTGCCCGGCCGCGCGGCGCGATACACGCGACGTGCCGGGCAAACTCCTCGGTCGGCGTCCAGCGCAGTTTGGCGAGCACCTCGTCGGCGGCCTCGGGGGCGCCGCAGATCAGCACGTAATCACAACCGGCATCTAGCGCGGCCTGGGCGCTTTCAGCCACACCGCCGGCGACGCGGGCGCCTTCCATCGACAAGTCGTCGCTGAAGATAGCGCCGGTAAAGCCGAGCCTTCCGCGCAGGACGTCTTGCAGCCAGAAGCGCGAGAAGCCTGCCGGCAGCGGATCGACCTTGGGGTAGACCACGTGCGCCGGCATCACGCCGGCCAGGCCGGCGCCCAGCCAACCGAAGGGCGCGGCGTCGGCGGCGACGATCTCGTTCAGCGGCCGCTCGTCCACCGGGATCGCGACGTGCGAGTCTGCCGCCGCCCAGCCGTGACCGGGAAAATGCTTACCGCAGTTGGCCATGCCGGCCAGCGCGAGGCCGTGGTTCAAGTGGCTCGCCAACATGGCGACGGTGCGCGGATCGGCGTGCAGCGCGCGGTCGCCGATCACGCTCGACGGCCCCCAGTCGATGTCCAGCACCGGCGTGAACGAAAGGTCCACGCCATGCGCGCGCAGTTCTGCCCCGATGACAAAGCCCGCCGAAAGCGCGGTCTTGCACGCCAGCAGCACGTCGCCATCCCAGAGCCGGCCGAGTGCCGCCATTGGCGGGATGCGGGTAAACGGCGGCTCGCGAAAGCGCTGCACGCGGCCGCCTTCATGGTCGACGGCCACCAGCAATGGCGGATTGTGCAGAGCGTGAAGTTCATTTGTCAGTTCAATGAGTTGCGTGGCTGACCTAAAGTTCTTTGCGAACAAAATGACCATCCCGACCAGCGGATGAGCAAGCCGCTTGTGGTCGGCTGCGATCAGCTCATGGCCCACGACATCGATTACTACAGGACCCGTCATCGGCCGCCCTCCTCCACCTGTTCGGCCACCGCGTAGGCCAGCGCCATGCTGCGCTCGTCGCTGACGGTGACGTGCAACCGCAGTCGCTTCTGTTCCAGGAATTCGGCCAACTTGCCGTGGGCGACGGTCACCGGTCGGCCGCTGGCGGCGTTGACGATTTCCACCGCGCGCCAGGTCATCGGCAGCCGCATGCCCAGGCCGATGGCCTTGGAGATCGCCTCCTTGGCGGCAAAGCGGGTCGCCAGATAGGCCAGTCCGCGCTTGGCCGAGCGCTCGCGCCGATACACGTAGCGCTCCCACTCCTGCGGCCCCAGCACGCGGCGGGCAAAGGCGTCGCCGTGGCGGCCGACGGCCGCGGCTACGCGCTCGATCTCGATCACGTCGGCGCCGATGCCGTAGATCACGAATGCGCCTTCCGGATCGCCGCCTGGTACAGCCGCACGGTTTGCGCCAGACCGAGCTCGAGTGCATCGGCGATCAGCGCGTGGCCGATGGAGACCTCCTCGACGCCCGGCACGGCGGCAAGAAATGGCGGCAGATTGGCGCGGTTCAGATCGTGGCCGGCATTAACGGCCAGCCCGGCGACAAGTGCCGCCGCGGCAGCCGCGCGGTACCGGGCCAGTTGGGCGCCCTGCTCCGGCGTGCCGAAGCTATTTGCGTAAGGCTCGGTGTAGAGCTCGATTCGGTCCGCGCCCAGAGCGGCAACCGCAGGCATCGCCTCCGGCAGCGGATCCATGAACAGGCTCACACGCACGCCGAGCGCCTTGGCCTCGGCAATCACCGGCCGCAGCCGCTCGCCATCGCGCGCCAGATCCCAGCCGTGGTCGGAGGTGAAGGCGCCGGTCTCGTCCGGCACGAAGGTGCACTGCGCCGGCCGCGCGCCGCGCACGTAATCCATCAACTGGTGGAAAGGGTTGCCCTCGATGTTGAATTCGGCCGCTGGCCATTGCTCAAGCAACTGCACCAGCGCATCGACATCCGGCCCGCGCACGTGGCGGCCGTCGGGCCGCGGGTGGACGGTGATGCCGTCGGCGCCCGCCGCCAACGCGATAGTGGCGAAGTGGCACACGTCCGGAATACCGATCGTGCGCGTATTGCGCAGCAGAGCGACTTTGTTCAGATTGACCGACAAGCGGGTCGGAATGGCGGGCGGGTGGATCACAGTTGTTTGAGGTCTTGGAAGATGCGGCGCGTGTTGAGCGGCCGGCCGTCGAGATGGTATCGGATCAACTGTCGCAGCAACCGCTTGCATTGCCCGGCGGCCTCGGCGTCGGTGAGGTCGCCGCAGGCCAGGGCGAGCAGGCTGCTGCCGCGCACGGCGAGTTCGTCGGGCAGGCCCTCGACGCGCACCAGACCGCGCTGCGGCTCGGGCCGATACCAGGCGGCCGGCGCGATGGCAGCACCATCGGCGCTGTGGTCGAGCGGGGGCGCGTGGCCGGTCGCCGTGAGCAAGGTGAGCTCAAAGCGGCGCAGCACGTCTTCATGCCTTGCGTGGTCGCGCGCGAGCGCGCCCAAGGCGTCGACGTAGGCATCGAACAGCGCCTCGTGCGGGTCGCCACGCGCCAGCAGCCGCACCAGCAACTCGTTCACATAAAACGCCGCCAGCAGCCCATCGCCTCGCAGCGGAGCAAGGCCGCCCAGCCACTCCACCCGCACCAGGGACTTGATCTCCAGCCGCCCGCTCCAGGACAGCGCCAGCGGACAGAACGGGTTGAGCAGCCCGCGGAACTGCGAGGCCGGGCGCTTGGCGCCGCGCGCGACGAGCGCCATGCGCCCGTGCGTGCGGCTGAGCACGTCGAGGATCAGGCTGGTCTCGCGCCAGGCGGTGGAGTGCAGGACGAAGCCCTGTTCGTGCTCGACCCGCAGGTCGGACCCGCGGCGCGGGCGGCGTTGCGGTGTCGCCTCACTCATAGCCCAGCGCGCGCAGCGCGGCGGGATCGTCGTTCCAGCGCTTGCGCACGCGCACGTGCGTGTCGAGCCGCACGGGCTTGGCCAGCAGCGCGGCGATGTCGGCGCGCGCCAACCGGCCGATCTCGCGCAGCTTGGCCCCGCCGGCGCCGATCGCCATCGCCTTGTGCGAGTCCCGCTCGACCCAGAGCGTGGCGGCGATGGCGGCCTGGCCCTCGTCTTCCTCCCACTGGTCGATGGTCACCGCCACACCGTAGGGCAACTCGTCGCCCAGTAAGCGGAACGCCTTTTCCCGGATGCGCTCCGCCGCCAGGAAGCGCACGTTGCGGTCGGTGTACTGATCCGGCTCGAAGAGCAGCGGACCTTCCGGCAGCAGCTTGGCGACTTCGTCGAGCAGCGGTGCGTAGCCCTGGCCGTTTTCCGCGCTGACCGGGACGATGGCGGCGAACGGAAAGCGCGCCGAGGCCTCGGCCATCCTTGGCAGCAGCGTGTCGCGCTCCTTGATCCGGTCGGTCTTGTTCAGCGCCAGAATCACGCGGCTGGGCTGCCCGGCCGCGGCTTGCGGCAACAGCGCGAGCACCCGGTCGTCGTCCTGCGTCCAGCGCGCCGCCTCAACGACGAAGATCACCGCGTCAACCTCGGCCAGTGCTGCGGCCACCGCCTCGTTCATCCGCCGTGTCAGCAGCGTACGGTGGCGCTTCTGGAAGCCGGGGGTATCGACGAACACGAACTGCCGCCGCACAGGCGGCGCACCGTCGGTCAGCACGCCGAGCACGCGCTCACGCGTGGTTTGCGGCTTGCGCGAGGTGATCGACACGTGCTCGCCCACCAGCGCGTTGAGCAGCGTGGACTTGCCCACGTTGGGCCGGCCAACGATGGCCACGTATCCGGTGCGGCCAACAGCCGCCGTACCGCTCACGACTTGACCGCGGCCTGCGCCTCGACCGGCTGGTGGTCGAGCGCCAGCGTGTGCTGCACCGGCTCGGGCTTGCGCCGCGCGCGCCGCGCGTGGCCGACCGCCTGCGTCGCGGCCACCAGCGCCAATTGCGCCGCCGACTGCTCGGCAGCGCGCCGGCTGCGGCCGCTGCCACGCAGGCTGACGTCCAGCTTGGCGATTGCGCACTCGACCTCGAACTCCTGGTTGTGCGCGGCACCGCGTGTTTCCACCACCGAGTACACCGGCAGCGGCAGGCCCTTGCCCTGCAGGTACTCCTGCAACAGGGTCTTGCTGTCCTTGCCCAGCGTCTTGGGGTCCATGGCCTTGAGCACGGGCTCGAACAACCGCGCGATCAGGTCGCGCGCGGCGTCGAAGCCGCCATCGACGAACGCGGCGCCGAAGATGGCCTCCATCGTGTCGGCCAGGATCGACGGGCGGCGGAAGCCGCCGCTGCGCCGCTCGCCCTCGCCCAACCGCAAGTAGTGCTGCAAGTCGAGGCTTTCGGCGATCTCCGCCAGCGACGACTGCTTGACCAGGTTGGAGCGCAGACGAGACAGATCGCCTTCGTCCAGTCGCGCGTACTTCTGGTACAGCAGCAGGGCCACCGCGTTGTTGAGCACCGCGTCGCCGAGAAACTCCAACCGCTCGTTGTGCACGGCACCGTGGCTGCGATGGGTGACCGCCTGCTCCAGCAGGCCGATGTGGTTGAAGCGGTAGCCGAGCCGCTCTTCAAGCGCCGCGAGGTCCATGGGCGCTGCCTCGAAAGTGTGCGACCCGCTTCAACGGCCCCCCTTGGCCGGGCGGTCGCGCGTCGTGCCGGAAAAGTCGATCACCAGGCGGACGTTGTCCAGCACCTGGATCGTGTAGGGGTACGCGTAGGAGACGACGATCTGGTCGCCTTCCTTGGTGATTTCGAGATCCTTGCTGCCGATGGAGGCGATGTCGTCGATCGTCGCGTGGCGGTCGAAGGCGGTGCGGATCTCCGTGACCGTTGCCCCTTCGCGAGTGATCTTCTGGATGGCCGACTCGATGGCCAGGTACTCGGTGATCGGCCGCACCAGCTTGAAGGCAAAGACGAGGAGGCCGGCGATCAAGATTCCGAAGAAAAGCAGCGCGATCACCGACAGCCCGCGCTGACGGCCTGGCGCAGATCGGTGCGACGGGCTGTTCTTCATGAAAATCAAAGACTTCGACATATCCGTCACTTGAATGCCCCGATTCTAGAGAGGTCCGGTACCCAGCCCTTGAACGCCATCCAAACCAGAAATGCGCGCCCCACGATGTTCTCGTCAGGCACAAAGCCCCAGAAGCGGCTGTCCTGGCTGTTGTCGCGATTGTCGCCCATGACGAAGTAGTGGCCGGCCGGCACGGTACACCGCATCCACGTGGCGCCGTACTCGCAGGCCTGCGGGTGCGTGTGCTCGGCAAGACGCAACGGCGGCATCGCGGTCAGTACGCCGTCGCTTTGGATGATCCGGTGCGCCACGGTGTCCAGTTGCTCGCGGAACTGCTTGAAGGCGTGGATGCCGTCGGGTTCGACGTACCGATCCAACGGCGCCAGCGGCGCCGGTTTGCCGTTGAGCAGCAAGGTGCGGCCGTCGGTTTCGACCACATCGCCAGGAAGCCCGACCACGCGCTTGATGTAGTCCTGGCTGGGATCGGGCGGGTAGCGGAAAACGACCACGTCGCCGCGCCGCGGATCGCCCAGGGGTACGACCTTCTTGTTCAGCACCGGCAGGCGGACGCCATAGTTGTACTTGTTGACCAGGATGAGGTCGCCGACCTCCAGGGTCGGCAGCATCGAGCCGGACGGAATGCGGAACGGCTCGAACAGGAACGAGCGCAACACGAACACCAGCAAGATGACTGGAAAGAAGCTCGCCGTGTACTCCAGATACCAAGGCCGGGCGCTGAGCCGATGCTCCAACGCCGCCCGCTCCCTGAGTACCGCCGGCTCGCCGGCGGCGACGGTCCGCGCGTTGAGGTCGTCGAACCGCTTCAGCTCGGCCGCCGCGGCCGCGCGGCGGGCCTTGGCCCACCACAGCACATCGAGCACCCAGAGCACGCCGGTGACGACGGTCAGCACGAACAAAATCAGGGCGAAATTCATGCGTCGTCCACTCTCAAAATCGCCAGGAAGGCTTCCTGCGGGATTTCCACCGTGCCGACCTGCTTCATCCGCTTCTTGCCGGCCTTCTGCTTTTCCAGCAGCTTTTTCTTGCGTGTGATGTCGCCGCCGTAGCACTTGGCCAGCACGTTCTTGCGCAGCGCCTTGACGTTCTCGCGGGCGATGATGTTGGCACCGATCGCGGCCTGGATCGATACGTCGTACATCTGGCGCGGGATCAGCTTGCGCATCTTGGCCGCCAGTTCGCGCCCGCGGTGCTGGGCGTTGCCGCGGTGCACGATCACCGACAGCGCATCGACCTTGTCGCCGTTGATCAGCAGATCGAGCTTGACCACGTCGGCCGCGCGGTGCTCCTTGAACTCGTAGTCCATCGAGGCGTAGCCGCGCGAGACCGACTTCAGCTTGTCGAAGAAGTCGAGCACGATCTCCGCCAGCGGCAACTCGTAGGTCAGGTGCACGTGCCGGCTGTGGTAGGTCAGATCGGTCTGCACCCCGCGCTTGCCCGTGCACAGGGTGATCACGGGGCCCACGTACTCCTGCGGCACGAAGACCGTCACCTTGACCACCGGCTCGCGAATCTCCTCGATCCGCGCCGGCTCGGGCAGCTTGGCCGGGTTTTCCACCTGTACCACGCTACCGTCGCGCAGCAGCACTTCGTACACCACCGACGGCGCGGTGGTGATGAGGTCCATGTCGTACTCGCGCTCCAGCCGCTCCTGCACGATGTCCATGTGCAGCAGGCCGAGAAAACCGCAGCGGAAGCCAAAGCCCAGCGCCTGCGACACCTCCGGCTCGAAGTGCAGCGCGGCATCGTTCAGTTGCAGCTTGGTCAGCGCATCGCGCAGCGCCTCATACTGGTTGGACTCGACCGGATACAGCCCGGCAAAGACCTGGCTCTTGGCCTCCTTGAATCCCGGCAGCGGCGCCGGCGCCGGCTTGGCGGCGGAAGTCACCGTGTCGCCGACGTGCGCATCGCGCAGTTCCTTGATGCCGGCGATCACGAAACCGACCTCGCCGGCGGACAGGTGTTCGCGGCTGCGCGACTTGGGCGTAAACACCCCCACCTGCTCCACCAGGTGGGTGGCGCCCGAGACCATCAGCAGAATCTTGTCCTTGGGCCGCAGCGTGCCGTTGACCACCCGCACGAGCATCACGACGCCCACGTAGTTGTCGAACCAGGAGTCGATGATCAGCGCCTGCAAGGCGGCGGCCGGGTCGCCCTTGGGCGGCGGCACCCGCTCGATGATCCGCTCCAGAATCTCGTCGACCCCCATGCCGGTCTTGGCGCTGGCCAGTACCGCGTCGTGCGCGTCGATGCCGATCACGTCTTCGATCTCGGCGCGCGCTTCGTCGGGATTGGCTTGCGGCAGGTCCATCTTGTTGAGCACCGGCAGCACTTCCACACCGAGTTCGATCGCCGTGTAGCAGTTGGCGACCGTCTGCGCTTCGACACCCTGCGAGGCATCGACCACCAGCAGCGCGCCTTCGCAGGCCGACAGCGAGCGGCTGACTTCGTACGAGAAATCCACGTGGCCCGGCGTGTCGATCAGATTCAGGTTGTACTTGCGGCCGTCGCGCGCGGTGTATTCGAGCGCGGCGGTTTGCGCCTTGATGGTGATGCCGCGCTCGCGTTCGAGCGCCATCGAGTCCAGCACCTGCTCTTCCATCTCGCGATCGGACAGGCCGCCGCAGCGCTGGATCAGCCGGTCGGCCAGCGTGGACTTGCCGTGGTCGATGTGGGCGATGATGGAAAAGTTGCGGATGTGCTGCATTGGCGTGCCGCCATAGAGAAAGGGGGCGGCCTGTGGGCCACCCCCTTTGTCCTGCGCGAAGGCGGCGGAGTTTACCCCGCCGCCACCGCCGACCGCCCTACTTCTCGGCCGGACGGACGATCACGAACGTGCTTTGATCGCCGCGCCGGATCAGCAGCGTGGCCGGCTTCTTCGGATCGAGCTTGCCGACAAAGTCGTTGAATTGCTTGGTGTTTTGCACTTCGACGTTGTTGACGGCGACGATCAGATCGCCTTGGCGCAGGCCGGCCGCGGCGGCCGCTCCCTCCACGGCATCGACCTGTACCGCGGCGCGCAGGCGAAGCTCCTTGAGCCGCTCGGCCGGTACGTCGGATACGGTCAGGCCCAGCGCATTCGGCCCGCCGTTTTGCGGCTTGGCCGGTGGCTCGCCGCGGCGGGTCGGCTGCCGGTCGGCCTGCGTCTCGGCGACCGTGACCTGCAAGTCGATCGTCTTGCCCTTGCGCCAGACCTGCATGGTCGACTTGGTGCCGGGCTTGGTGGCGCCGACCACGCGCGGCAGTTCCACCGAGGTTTCGATCGGCTTGCCGTCGAAGCGCAGGATCACGTCGCCGGCCTCGACCCCCGCCTTCTCGGCCGGGCTGTCGCGCTCCACGCTCGAGACCAGCGCGCCCTGCGGCTTGGCGAGCCCAATGCCCTCGGCGACTTCCTTGGTCACCTGGCCGATGATCACCCCGATCCGCCCGCGCACCACGCGGCCCTGTGCGCGCAGTTGATCGCCGACGCGGATGGCCTCGTCGATGGGAATGGCAAACGAGATGCCGGCAAACGCCCCGGACGGGCTGAAAATCTGCGAGTTGATGCCGACCACCTCGCCACGCAAATTGAGCAGCGGTCCGCCCGAGTTGCCGGGGTTGACCGCGGCGTCGGTCTGGATGAAGGGCAGAAAATCGCCGGTCTCGCGGGCCTTGGCACTGACGATGCCCACCGTCACCGAGTTGGTAAAGCCGAACGGCGAGCCGATCGCCATCACCCACTCGCCGACGCGCAGCTTGTTGGGGTCGCCGATCTTGACCGTCGGCAAGCCACTTGCCTCGATCTTGACGATGGCGACATCCGTGCGCCGATCGGCGCCGATCAAGCGGCCCTTGAACTCGCGCTTGTCGGGCAGCGTCACGTTGATCTCGTCGGCGCCCTCGACCACGTGCGCGTTGGTCATGACGAAGCCATCGGCGCTGAGGATGAAGCCCGAACCCAGGCCGCGCGGCACTTCGCGCGGTGCCGGACTGCGCCGCGGCCCTTCCGGCTGACCGGGCTGCCCCGGCTGCGGCGGAAAAAAGCGACGGAAGAACTCGAACAGCGGATCGTTTTCGTCGAGCTCGGGCGATGGCTGCATGCCACGCCCGTGCGCACCGATGCGCGCCGTGGTGCGAATGTTGACCACCGCGGGGCTGGACCGATCGGCCAGATCGGCAAAGTCGGGCAGCGTCACTTGGGGCGCAGGCGCCGGTTGCTGGGCAAACGCCAGCGGCGCCAGAGCCAAGAGCGCAACCGCGGCGATTCGGTGAACAGAACGATTCATGGGTCGAAGACTCCAAACGAACTGAAAAACAAAACGGGCGAGAGACTACCGCGCCGGCCGCGGCTGCACCGAACCGGCGACCGCTCGCACGGTCTGCGGCGGCACCTCGCCGACCACGGTGACCAGGCTGTCGCCGACGCGACGGGCGATGAAGCTGGTGGGGCCGTCCACCAGCACTGCGCCGCCGGGCAAGGTCCGATCGGCGAACGGCTCGACAAACACTGAGAAACTCGCCAACCCGTCGCTATAGACCACCTGCACGCGGGTCCGTTCGCCGTGAGGCGCCCGCCCGACGGCGTGCAGCATGCGAAAGCCCGGCGGCGGCGCCATCGTCCAGCCCACCTGCGCGGGGTCGAGCGGGCGCAGCTCGCTGCGTTCGACCGCCCAGCCGGTGGTCGGCCACGAGGGGCGCAGTGCGTTGCGGTCGAACTTGCCGCCGATCCGCACCTCGGAGAACGCGACCTGCTCCAGGACTTCCTGCTGCGCGCCGAGCACCTGCGCCTTTAGCAGCAGCTTGTTCGCCTGCTCGACCCACAGCCGGTAGCCGAACCGGTGCGCATCCTTGGGCTCGATGGTCAGCACGCGGCTGTCGTGCCCGGCCACGCGCTCGACGACGCCGACCTGCACACGGTAGACGGTTAGCACCTCGGCCGCCGGCCGCGTCGCCAGCGCCGGAAACGCATCCAGGCGCGCCCGCTGCACCACGCGCACGCGGCGCGCCTCGGGCAGCAGCTCCTGCACTTCGTTGCCGCGGCGGATGAGCTCGCGCGGGCTGCCGTCGAGCAGTTGTACGCGCTCGTGCGTTTGTTGGCCGTCGAACAGGTGGTGCAGGCGCGAAGAGCGCACCTCGCCGCCGCGCTGGTAGACGACGGTACCGCTGTAGCTCAGCCTCTCGGCCGCGGCCTGAATCTGTTCCAACCATTGCAGTTCGCTGCCCGGCCCTGCGCTGCCGCCCGCGCCCGTCTGCGCCAGCGCGGCGTCCGCGCAGGCGGCGCCGGCGGCGAGCAGCAGTGCACGCCGAAGCGGGTTGACCACGGGGTGGCGGGTCACGACGTCAACGGGCGTTGTCCGCCGGCGCCTCGACGGCGGTGCGCAAGATGGGGGCCGGCTGCGACAGCCCGCGCGCCCCGGCAAACTCGCGGTGCGCAGTCAGGTAGGTCTCCACTTCCGGCGAGCGCAGAACCGGCCCTGCCGCCGGCGGTGCCGCGGTCGGTGCCGCGGGCGCAGCGGTCGCGACTTCGGCGGCCGGGGATTTGGCGTCCTCCCGCAACAGCGGCAGCGCGACGACCGCCAGGAGCGCTGCCGCTGCCGCCACCGCCGTGGTCGGCAAGACGATCCGCGTCAGCCAACCCGGGCGCCGCGCCAGCGCCCGCGGCGCCAGCACCACCGGCTCGGCCGCCAGCGCCAGCAGCAGGCGTGCCTCGAAGCCCGGTCGGTGGTCGGCCGCCAACTCCGGTGCGCGCAGCGCATCGCCCACCACGTGCCAGTCGGCCCAGTCGGCGCGCGCCGCCTCGCTCGCCATGAGTGCGTCGATCGTGTGCTCGCCCGTGGTGGCATCGAGTTCGCCGTCGAGCAGGGCGGACAGGCGTTCGCGCGCCTCGGCGTCGGGCGCGGAGGGGCGGGAGGGCTCGGGAGCGGTCATCGGCGAATCACCAGCGTTTGTCGGTGCCATGGTCGAGCAAGGGTCGCAACTCCGCCGCCACCGCGTCGCGCGCGCGAAAGATACGCGAGCGCACAGTGCCGATCGGGGTGCCCATCGATTGGGCGATCTCTTCGTAACTCAAGCCTTCCATCTCGCGCAGCATCAGCGCGGTGCGCAGGTCGGCGGGCAGGCGGGCAATGGCCCGCTCGACCGCGTCGCCGACCTGGCGCGTGGCCAGCAGGGACTCGGGTGTGTCCAGATCGGAGGTCGCCGCCTCGCCGTCGCGCTCCTGCCCGTCCTCGTCCAGCGCGGGGGAGGCCAGCGGCAGCCGGCGTCCCTGCGCCACCAGGTGGTTCTTTGCCGTGTTGATCGCGATCCGGTACAGCCATGTGTAAAACGCGCTTTCGCCGCGAAAATTGGGCAACGCCCGATAGGCACGGATAAACGCCTCCTGCGCCACGTCCTCGATCTCCGCCGGGTCCCGGATCAGCCGCGAGAGCAGGCGAAAAATCTTGCGCTGATACTTGCTCGCCAGCAGCCCAAACGCCCGCTGATCGCCACGCTGGACCCGCTCGACGAGCGCCCAGTCGATGTCGCGCTCGCTCATCGCGGGGCGATCCGGAACTCTGGAATTAGGACTGTGTGCATCGCGAGAAGTTCGCAGCCATGACCCATCCCGGTCAAGGGGCGCGGTCGCCGCTGGCCCGGCTCCAGCGCAGCAAGGCGCTCAACCGGCGATAGTCGGCGGCGGGCAGCGCATCGGCCCAGACCACAACCCGGCCCTGCGCATCGGCCAGCACGACCAGCGAGCGGCTGGCAAAGCGCGGCGCCAAAGTCCGCTGCTCGGCCGACGGGTCGGCGCGCCAGCTCACTTCGCCGGCCGCGCTCAGGCGCAACTGGCCACCGACAGGTCGCCGCCGCGACTGGATGAACGCCACCAAAAACGCGGCGCCGGCCAGGTAGAACGCCGACAGGCGAAGCGCATCGGGCGCCTGCCAGGCCGCCACCGTGGCGGCCGCCAGCACGACGACGCTGGCCAGCAGTGCAAACCGCAACACCCGCCTGCGCAGCGCCGAGGGTTGCAGCGCCGCCCAAGCGATCCAGTCCGGGTCAGACACGCTTCAAGACCAGGGTGCCGTTGGTGCCGCCGAAGCCGAAGGAGTTCTTCATCGCGTACTCGATGCCCAGCGGCCGCGCCTCGTTGGCGCAGTAGTCGAGGTCGCACTCCGGGTCGGGATCGTGCAGGTTGATCGTCGGCGGCGCCACCCTGTGGTAGACCGCGAGCGCGGTGGCCACGGTCTCGATGCCGCCCGAGCCGCCCAGCAAGTGCCCGGTCATCGATTTGGTGGAACTGACCACAAGGTTGCGCGCAGTGTCGCCAAAGGCGGCCTTGATCGCCTGGGTCTCGTTGATGTCGCCCAGCGGCGTCGAGGTGCCGTGCGCATTGAGGTACTGCACGCGGTCGGGTGCGATGCCGGCGCTGCGCAAGGCCGCCTGCATGCAGCGGCGCGGCCCGTCCATGTCCGGCGCGGTGATGTGGTGGGCGTCGGCGCTCAAGCCGTAACCGGCCACCTCGCAGTAGATGCGGGCGCCGCGGGCGCGCGCCTGCTCGTACTCCTCCAGCACGACGACCCCGGCGCCCTCGCCCATCACGAAGCCGTCGCGGCCGCGGTCCCACGGGCGGCTGGCGCCGGCCGGGTCGTCGTTGCGGGTGGACAGCGCGCGCATGGCGTCGAAGCCGCCGATGCCGATTTCGCAGATGCTGGCCTCAGCCCCCCCGGCGACCATCGCGTCGGCGTCGCCGTGCTCGATCAGCCGGGCGGCGTCGCCGATGGAATGCAGGCCCGTGGTGCAGGCCGAGACGATCGCCAGATTCGGCCCCTTGAGCCCGTACATGATCGACAGATTGCCGCCGACCATGTTGATGATCGCGCCAGGGATGAAAAACGGCGAAATACGGCGCGCGCCGCGGCTGCGCATCTCATCGACAGTAGCCTCGATCGAAGGCAAGCCTCCGATCCCCGAGCCGACGATGCAGCCGATCCGCTCGCGGTTGGCGTCGGTGATGTCCAGCCCGGAGTCGCGGATCGCTTGCACCGCGGCGGCGATGCCGAAGTGCACGAACGCGTCCATCCGCCGCGCCTCTTTGGGCGCGATGTAGGCGGAGACGTCGAAGTCCTTGACTTCGCCGGCGATCCGGCACCCCAAGGCGCTCGCGTCGAAACGCGTGATCGGCCCGATCCCCGAGCGTCCGGCGGTCAGGCTGGCCCAGGTGGTCGGCACGTCGTTGCCGACCGGGGAGACGGCGCCGAGGCCGGTGACGACAACGCGGCGTCGGCTCATGAAGCGTGCGGCGCGGCCGGCTTACTCTTTCTTGCCGTGCTCGGCGATGTACTTGATGGCATCGGCCACGGTGCGGATCTTTTCCGCTTCCTCGTCCGGGATTTCGGTGCCGAATTCGTCCTCCAGCGCCATCACCAGTTCGACCGTGTCCAGCGAATCCGCGCCCAGATCCTCGACAAAGGCCGACTCGTTCTTGATGTCGGCCTCGTTGACGCCGAGTTGCTCGGCGACGATCTTCTTGACGCGTCCTTCGATGTTTTCCATGTACTCCTCCAGCGACCGCGGCGTGGGGTCAAAAACGGAGCGTGGAGTCTATCAGAGGGGTCGCGCCCGGGGACTCAATGCATGACCATGCCGCCGTTGATCGGCAGCGTGGCCCCGGTGATGTAGGCCGCGGCGGGCGAGGCGAGGAACGCCACGGCCGCCGCCACGTCCTCGGCCTGGCCCAGGCGCCCGAGCGGAATCTGCCCGAGCAGCGCCTGCGTCTGCGCCTCGGTCAGCGCGCGCGTCATGTCGGTATCGATGAAGCCCGGAGCCACACAGTTGACGGTGATCCCGCGGCTGCCGACCTCGCGCGCCAGCGCGCGCGTCATGCCTTCCACCCCAGCCTTGGCCGCGGCGTAGTTGGCCTGACCCGGATTGCCGCTGGCGGCCACCACCGAGGTGATGTTGACGATGCGTCCGCGCTTGGCCTTCATCATTGCCCGCAACACGCCGCGCGAAAGGCGGAACACCGCCGACAGGTTGGTATCGAGCACAGCGGCCCAATCGTCGTCTTTCATCCGCAGCGCGAGCGTGTCGCGGGTGATGCCGGCGTTGTTGACCAGCACCGACACAGCGCCGAAGTCGCGCTCGATCTCGGCCAGCAGCGCGTCGCCACGCGCCGCATGGCGCACGTCGAGCACGCTGCCGCGGCCCTTCGCGCCGATCGCGGCAAGCCGATCGCCGATCGCGGCAGCTCCGGCTTCGCTCGTCGCGGTGCCGATCACGGTCGCGCCGCAACGGGCCAACTGCTCGGCAATCGCACGGCCGATGCCGCGCGAGGCGCCGGTGACCAGCGCCACTTCGCCAGCCAGCGCATCCGCGGCCAATAGATGGTGGGTTGTCATGATTGTGCTCCCTCGGTCTTGGCGAGCGCCTCTTGCAGGCTCGCCGGGTCGGTGATCGACAGGCTCTCCAGCGTCGGCACGATGCGCTTGGTCAGCCCCGCCAACACCCGGCTGGGTCCGCACTCGACGACATGGGTAACGCCGTCGGCCGCCATCCGACGCACGATCTCGGCCCAGCGCACCGGGCCCGCGGCCTGTCGCGCCAGCGCATCGCGAATGCGCGCGGGGTCGGTCTCGACCGCCACGTCGATGTTGTTCAGCACCGGCACCGTGGGCGGATTCAGCGGTACGGCCACCAGCCGCTCGGCAAGCCGCTTGCGTGCTGGTGCCAGCAGCGACGAGTGAAACGGCACCGACACCGGTAACGGCACCGCGCGCTTCGCACCCAGCCGCTTGGCTGCCGCGCAGGCGCGCTCCAGCGCGGCGCTGTGGCCGGCGATCACCACCTGCGCGGGCGCGTTGAAGTTGACCGCTTCCACGACCTCGCCCTGCGCGGCTTCGGCGCAGGCTGCGCGCACCTGCTCGTCGGTGAGACCGAGGATCGCGGCCATGCCGCCGGTGCCCACCGGTACCGCCTCCTGCATCGCCTGCGCGCGAAAGCGCACCAACCGCACGGCGTCCTCGAGCGTCAAGGCTTCCGCCGCGGTCAGGGCGGTGTACTCACCCAGGCTATGGCCGGCCATCACCGCCGGCACCGCGCCGCCAGCCGCCCGCCAGGCGCGGTAGAAGGCGTAGCCCGCCACCAGCATGCAGGGCTGGGTGTTGACGGTCAGCGCCAGTTGGTCGGCCGGGCCTTGCTCGATCAATCGGGCGAGGTCTTCGCCGAGGGCGGACGAGGCACTTTGCACGACCTCGGCTACGACCGGGTCGCCGGCAAACGGCGCCAGCATGCCGACCGACTGCGAGCCCTGGCCGGGAAAAACGAATGCGAGTTTCATCGGATCGAAGCGGAGCGAATCAATAGCGAAGAAGCACCGAACCCCAGGTGAAGCCGCCGCCCACCCCTTGCAGCAGCAGATGCTGGCCGCGCCGGATGCGCCCGCTGCGCACGCCCCAGTCGAGCGCCAGCGGCACCGAGGCCGCCGAGGTGTTGGCGTGCTGATCGACGGTGGCGATCAGCCGCGAGTCGGGCAAGCCGAGCTTGCGCGCAGTGGCCATCAGGATGCGGATGTTGGCTTGGTGCGGGATCAGCCAGTCCACTTGCGCGGCGTCCATGCCGGCATCGGCCAGCACTTCGCGTGCGGACGATTCGAGCACGTGCACCGCCTGTTTGAACACGGCCTGCCCGTCCATACGCAGGAACGGATCGCCGACCACCTGCCCGCCCTCGACGCGGCCTGCCGTGCACAGGATGCGCGCCTGGTTGCCGTCGGCGTGCAGGCGGGTGGCAAGCAGACCGGGCTCGTCGGCGGCCTCCAGCACCACCGCGCCGGCGCCGTCTCCGAACAGCACGCAGGTGCCGCGGTCGTTCCAGTCCATGATGCGCGAGAAGACCTCGGCGCCGATCACCAGGGCGCGCCGCCACGGGCCGGTGCGCAGCATCGCATCGGCCACCGCCAGCGCGTAGACGAAGCCGCTGCACACCGCTTGCACGTCGAAGGCGGCCGCACCGGTGTTCCGCAGTTGCGCCTGCACCGCGCAGGCGGTGCTCGGAAAGATGCGATCGGCCGTCGAGGTGGCGAGCACAATCAAATCGATCTCGGCCGCCGATCGGCCAGCCGCTTCGAGCGCCGCCTGCGCCGCACGCACGCCGAGTTCGGCAGTGGTCAGCCCGGACTCGGCGAAGTAGCGCTGGCGGATGCCGGTGCGGGCGACGATCCACTCGTCGGACGTCTGCACGCCGCGGGCGGCGAGCGATTGCGCCAGTTCTTCGTTGCTGGTGGCGCGCGCCGGCAGGGCGGAGCCGGTGCCGGCGACCCGGGTCGTGCGCGCGGCCATCGGTTCAGAGCGCGGGCGCGGCGGCGACCGGCGCCGGCATTGCGCGCAAGGCGGCGGCGGTTCGCTCGATCAGCCGGTGGCGCGCCGCCTCGTAGCCGCGGCGCAGCGCCTGCTCGAAAGCGACCATGTCGGCCGAGCCGTGGCTCTTGATCACCACGCCGCGCAGCCCGAGCAGGCTGGCACCGTTGTAGCGGCGGTGATCGACGCGCGCCTTCAGGCGCCGGATCACCGGATACGCCGCCACCGCCCCCAGCTTGGACAGGAGGCCACGGGTGAACTCCTCGCGGATGAAGCCGCCCAGCATCTGCGCCAGCCCTTCGGAGGTCTTCAAGGCCACGTTGCCGACAAACCCGTCGCAGACCACCACGTCGGCCGTGCCCTTGTAGATGTCGTTGCCTTCGACGTTGCCGATGAAGTTGAGCGCGCTGGCGCGCAGCAGCTCGGCAGCAAGCTTGACCACTTCGTTGCCCTTGATGTCCTCTTCACCGATGTTGAGCAGGCCAACACTGGGCCGCTCGCGCTCCTGCACGGCGGCCACCAGCGAGGCACCGAGCAGCGCGAACTGAAAAAGGTGCTCCGGCGCGCAATCGACGTTGGCGCCCAAGTCGAGCATCGTCGTGGCGCCGCCCTTCTGATTGGGGATTTCGCTGGCGATCGCCGGACGGTCGATGCCGTCCAGGGTCTTCAACACGAAGCGCGAGATCGCCATCAGGGCGCCGGTGTTGCCGGCGCTGACCGCGGCGTCGGCACGGCCTTCCTTGACCAGATTGATCGCCACCCGCATAGACGAGTCGCGCTTGCCACGCAGCGCCTGCGCCGGCGGGTCGTGCATTTCGACCACCTCGCTGGCGTGCACGACTTCGACGCGGTCGTGCAGGTCGCCGCTCTGCGCCAGGAGCGGCGCAATGTCGTTCTGGCGGCCGACCAAAAAAATCTTCGTATCGGCATGCCGGCGCGCGAAGTCCAGCGCCGCCGGGACGGTCACGGGCAGGCCGTGATCGCCGCCCATGGCGTCGATCGCGAGACGAACCGTCATCGAGGACGGAGGCGGGCGTGGCGGCCGCGGGCGCGGCCGGCGTTACTCGCCGCTCTTGGCGGGCAGGACCTTTTTGCCGCGGTAAAAACCGTTGGGGCTGACGTGATGGCGGCGATGCGTCTCGCCGGTCGTCGGCTCCACCGCCAGCGGCGGGTTGGTCAGAAAGTCGTGCGCGCGGCGCTCACCGCGGCGCGACGCCGACTTCTTGTTTTGTTGGACGGCCATGGGAATCCCCTTGAATAGACAAGCCCGCCATTCTAATGGAGCCAGCCGCCACGGTCAGCCCCGGCGCTTGAGCGCCGCCAGCGCGGCAAAGGGGTGGGGTGCGGATTCGAACGCCACGGTCGGCGCCTCGCCAGCCGGGCAAACCGCGTGGCGCGGCGACATCGGCAGCGCGAGGATCGCCTCGTCTTCGACCAACGTCGCGAGATCGAAGCTCGTGCTGCCGGCAAGCGGATCGGCCTGCGCCTCGGGGTCCACCGGCAGCGCTTCGAGTTCGCGCTCGTCGCTGACGAAGAAGAAGCCTTGTTCCGAGGCCAGCTCGTGCACGAGTGGCCCGCTGCAGCGGTCGCAGGTGAGCACGACCTGGCCGCGCAGCCGCAGCGTGGCAGCCGGGCGTCTGTGCGCGTCGGTGTGGCCCCGAAGCTCGTAGCGCAGTTCGCCGGTCGCCTCCCGCAGCGACTCCGCCAGCCGCGGCAAGTCGGCCACGGCCACCGCGCCATGAACCGCCCGCCGATGCGTGGCGAGATCGAATACATCCAGTCTGGGAATCGAAGTCATCGGCGCCGCGTCGCTAGACTCAAGCGATGCCGAAGATCGTACTCGCCTCGACCTCGCCGTACCGGCGCGAACTGCTCGCCCGGTTGCGCTTGCCGTTCGCAGTCGAGTCGCCGCTGGTCGATGAAGCGACCCTGCCCGGCGAGGCGCCGCGCGAGGTGGCCTTGCGCTTGGCGCAGGCCAAGGCGCTGGCGGTGGCGGCGCGGCACCCGCAGGCGGTAGTGATCGGCGCCGATCAGGTGGCCGATCTGGATGGCGCCGCACTGAGCAAGCCGGGCACGCACGAGGCGGCGCTGGCGCAGCTGGAGGCAATGCAGGGCCGGACGGTTGTCTTTCACACCGCGCTGGCCGTTGCCGGACCGGCCGGACTTGCGGCCGATTGGGTGGACACCTCGGTGAGCTTCCGTCGACTATCGCGCGAGCGGCTTGACGCGTACCTGCGCGCGGAGCAACCCTACGACTGCGCAGGTGCGGCGAAGATCGAATCGCTTGGCATCGCGCTCGTGGAAGCGGTGCAATCCACCGATCCGACGGCCCTGATTGGACTGCCGCTGATCCGTCTGATCGCGATGCTCGAAGCTCAGGGCATCCAAGTACCTACAAGCTGAGAGGCAACACATCCGCCTCCGGCCGCCAATACACAACACCGCCCTCCTCGACCACGTCCAGCTTGCGCAGCCCGCCGCGGCCAAGGCAGGGGCCGCCGGCGCACTGGCCGCTGTCGGGTTCGTACAGCGCGCCGTGGGTGGCGCACATCAGGTAGCGCCCATCGGAGTCGAACACCGCACCGGGCAGCCAGTCCAGTTCCATAGCCACGTGCGCGCAGCGGTTCAGATACCCGTAGACGTAGCCCTGATAGCGGACGACAAAGGCCGAGCAGGGCTGGCCTTCGACCAGCACGTCGAACCGCAGCGCCTCACCGCCGTCGACCAGCGCAGCGGCCGCGGCAACCGCGATCAAGCGAGCCTCAGCCATGCGCGCAGTTCGGCGATCGAATCGACCAGCGCCAGCGGCGCACAAGCCGCCAGTTGCTCGCGCGGATGCGCGCCGTAGGTGACGCCCACCGCGCCGGCACCCGCCGCCGCGGCCATCTGTAAGTCGTGTGTGGTGTCGCCGATCATCAGCGTGCGCTCGGGCTCGACCAGCAATTGATCGGCGAGCTCGAGCAACATCGCCGGATTTGGCTTGGGGTGCGTCTGGTCGGCGCAGCGGGTCGCGGCAAAGACCCCGGCCATGCCGGTGTACCCAAAGGCACGCATCAAGCCGACGTGGCTCTTGCCGGTCGCCACCGCGACCGGCAGCCCGCGCGCCCGGATCGCCGCCAACAACTCGCGCGCGCCGACAAAGAGTTCCAGCGTCGCATCGGCGGCAAAGTAGTGGTGCCGGTAGCGCAGCGAAAAGTCCTTCACCTGCTCCGGCCGCAGCTGCGGCACCGCACGTGCCAGCGCGTCTTGCAAGCCGAGGCCGATCACGTGCGAGGCCTGCTCGTCGCTCGGCACCGGCAGGCCGAGATCGGCCGCCGCTGCCTGGATCGAGCGGGCGATGGCGACGGTGGAGTCGATCAGCGTGCCGTCCCAGTCGAACACCACGAGATCGAAGCGTTCAAGCATGTCTCAGCGCCTCGACAAACTGCCGGCACTCCGCCGGCAGGGGCGCCTCGAGCGCGAGAGTTTGTTCGGTGACCGGATGCCGCAGCCGCGCCGAGTGCGCGTGCAGGAACATCCGCGGCAACCGCGGCCCGAACTCGCCGCGCGCCGTGCGCTTGTTCAGGTCGAAGTCGCCGTACTTGTCGTCGCCGACGATGGGAAACCCCAGATGCGCCAGATGCACACGGATCTGGTGCGTGCGCCCGGTCTTCAGTTCCGCTTCCAGCAGGCTGAACTCGCCGAGGCGCTCTTTGAGCGTGAACACAGTGCGCGCGAACTGCCCTTCGGCCTCGTCCACCGACACGCGCCGCTCGCCCGCGCGGGTGACGAACTTGGTCAGCGGCGCCCGCACGTCCTGCCGCCCAGCCGTCCAGGCGCCGTGCACCAGCGCCAGGTAGCGCTTTTGCACGCGGCCTTCGCGCAGCGCGTCGTGTAGCGCCACCAGCGCCCGACGCGTCTTGGCAAGCAGCAGTACGCCGGAGGTCTCGCGATCCAGCCGGTGCGCGAGTTCCAGAAACGGCTGCGCCGGCCGCGCGGCGCGCACCCGCTCGATCAAGCCGTGCGATATGCCGCTGCCGCCGTGCGCGGCCACCCCGGCGGGCTTGTCCACGGCGATCAGGTGTTCGTCTTCGTACAGGATCGGCGGCATCTGCGCCGGCGCGGGCGCTGACGCTTCGTCCCGCTGGGCGATGCGCAGCGGCGGCACGCGCACCTCGTCGCCCTCCTCCAGCCGGCGGTCCACGGTGGCGCGGGCCTTGTTCACCCGCACCTCGCCGCTGCGGACGATCCGGTACACGTGGCTCTTGGGCACGCCCTTGGCCAGCCGGAGCAGAAAGTTGTCGAGCCGCTGGCCGGCGGACTCCGCCCCCACCGCCAGATAGGTCGCGCGGTCGGCCGTCACCGCCGGGCGGGCGGCCGGGTCAGCCGCGAGGGGTGTTTTGCCGCCGGAGTCCATCTTGCATACAATGCGTGCACTGAACTTGGGCAGCGCTGTTAAAGTGGCTGTTGAAGTTCGCGCCCGAGTGGGCGGGCGCCGATGGCGCAGCGGTCGAACCGATTGCTGCGCCGGCGCTGCGAGTGGAAACGATTGTAGCGGCGCGTCTCTTCGCAGCCGCGCACGGTTCCAAAAGACGGCGGGCGCCTGGCGCTGGCCACAAGAGGGACGGCAGACTGCGCGCGCGCAAGCGGCCGTCGATGCAGGTTATGAACACGGGCCGCGCCGCCTTCGGGTGTGGCCGGCCCGGCCGGATCGGATCGAGGTCAAGCGGCGCCAGCCCCTGCCGGCGCCGCCGGTTTACAACAGTAGTGCGCCCATCGCGTATGTCCCGACCCAACCCACTTTCTCCTTCGACACCCGCGGGTGCCGGCGGAGCCGCACGCGCCCTCGGCGCGGCGCGCGGGTCGGCGGGACGCACGTACTAACGCGCCCGCTGCCCGCCTCGCTTCGATTCGGCGTCAACGCCGGCCGCGTGCCGGCCAGGAGTGCCGAATGAAGCGAATGCTGTTCAATGCCACCCATGCGGAAGAGCTGCGGGTGGCGATCGTCGATGGCCAGAAGCTGATCGACATCGATATCGAAACAGCCGGGCGCGAGCAGCGCAAGTCCAACATCTACAAAGGGGTCGTCACCCGGGTCGAGCCGAGCCTGGAAGCCTGCTTCGTCGAATACGGCGAAGAGCGGCACGGCTTTTTGCCCTTCAAGGAGATCTCCCGCCAGTTCTTCAAGCCCGGCGTGGACGTGGGCCGCGCCCGCGTCCAGGAGGCGATTGCCGAGGGCCAGGAACTGATCGTCCAGGTCGAAAAGGAAGAGCGCGGCAACAAGGGCGCGGCGCTGACCACGTTCATCTCGCTCGCCGGCCGCTACCTGGTTCTGATGCCCAACAACCCGCGCGGCGGCGGCGTGTCGCGCCGGGTCGAGGGCGACGAGCGGCAGGAACTGCGCGAGGCGATCGACGCGCTCGACCTGCCCGCCGGCATGAGCGTCATCGCCCGCACCGCCGGCATCGGCCGCGCCGTCGAAGAACTGCAATGGGACCTGAAGTACCTGTTGCAGTTGTGGAAGGCGATCACCGACGCGGTGCAGCAGGTCAAGGCGCCCGAACTGATCTATCTCGAGTCCAGTCTCGTGATCCGCGCCATCCGCGACTACTTCCACCCGTCGATCGCCGAAATCCTGATCGACACCGAAGAGGTCTTCGAGCAGGCCCGCACTTTCGTTGAGCTCGTGATGCCGGACGTCGCCCCGCGGGTCAAGCGCTACCGCGACGACGTGCCGCTGTTCTCGCGCTTCCAGATCGAGCACCAGATCGAAACCGCGCACTCGCGCACGGTGCCGCTGCCCTCGGGCGGCGCGATCGTGATCGACCACACCGAGGCGCTGGTGGCGATCGACGTGAACTCCGCGCGCGCCACCCGCGGCGCCGACATCGAAGAAACCGCCACCAAGACCAACCTCGAAGCGGCCGACGAAGCCGCCCGCCAGTTGCGCCTGCGCGATCTGGGCGGACTGATCGTGATCGACTTCATCGACATGGAGGAAGGCAAGAACCAGCGCGCCGTCGAGCAGCGGCTGAAGGATGCGCTGCACTACGACCGCGCCCGCGTGCAGATGGGCAAGATCTCGCGGTTCGGGCTGATGGAACTGTCGCGCCAGCGGCTGCGCCCAGCGCTGTCCGAGGGTTCGCACGTGACTTGCCCGCGCTGCAACGGTGTGGGCGTGATCCGCGACACCGAAAGCTCCGCGCTGCACATCCTGCGCATCCTGCAAGAGGAGGCGATGAAGGACAACACCGCCGCCGTGCACGCCCAGGTGCCGGTGGACGTGGCGACCTTCCTGCTCAACGAGAAGCGCGGCGAGATCACCAAGATGGAAGCGCGGCTGCGCGTGGCGATCGTGCTGATCCCGAACAAGCACCTGGAGACGCCGCATTACAAGATCGAGCGCCTGAAGCACGACGACGAGCGGCTCGACCTGGCCAAGCTCAGTTTCGAGCGTGCCGAAGCGCCGGCGGCGGACACACCGTATCTGCGCGCCGACGCCGAAGGCGAGAAGGCCAAGCCGAAGAAGGAGCCGGTGGTGCGCGGCATCGTCCCGGCCACACCGGCGCCGGTGGCTGCGCCCGCACCGCAGATCGCGGTACCGGTGGCAGCGATGCCGGCGGCCAAGCCGTCGCTGTGGAGCCGGATCGCCGCGTGGTTCGGCGGCGGCGCCGAGCCGGCGGCTCCCGCCTTGGCGGAAGTGGCCAAGCCCGACAACGGCGCCAAACGTGAGCGCGGCCCCGCCGGCCGCGACGACCGCCGGCGCGACGGCCGCCGCGGAGAACGCCGCGACGACCGCCGTGACGAGCGCAAGGCCGGTGAGCGCGATGGCCGCCGCGACGGTCGCGGTGACGAGCGTCGCGACGAACGCAAGCCGCGCCCGCAGCAAGCGCTGATGGCCGAAGCCGAAACGCAAAAGCCCGCCGGCGCCGCCCTGGCCGAGGCCAAGCAGGACAAGCCGCGCGATGAGCGCCGCGACCGCCGCCGCCGCGGCGACCGGCCCGAGCGCGCACCGCGCGAGACCGCCGAGACACCAGGCGCGACGATCGAGGCGCTGCCGCTCGCCGCAGTAGACAACGGCGCGCCGGTCGTGCCCGTGGTGACGCCGACTGCCGCCGAAGGTGAGACGCAGCCGGGCGAGGCCGTGCTCGCAGCGGAAGGCGGGGAAGGCAGCGAGGAGAAGCGCGGTCGCCGCCGCCGCCGCCGTCGCGGGCGTGGTGGCGAGCGTAGCGACGGCGCGCCGGGCAGCGAAAGCGCGGACAACGGCGACATCGCCGACATCGCCGAGGCTGAAGTCGAAGGCGCCGAGGCCGTGGCCGAACTGACCGAAGCCGTCGCCGCCGAGCCGCCGCCCGCACCGGTGATGGTCGTCAGCGCCCTCGAGCCCACTCCGCCCCCCGCGGCGCCCGCGCACGTTGTCCTGGAGTTGCCCAAGGCCGCCCCGGCGCCCATGCCGATCGAAGAACTCGCCCCGGTGCTGCAGAGCGCCGGTTTGGTGCTGGTGCAGACCGACGGTGGCAAGCTTGGCGAGGCGCAAGCCCGCATCGCCGCCGAGCCCGCCCCGGCGCGCGCTCCGCGCGAGCGGCCGGTGCTGCCTGCGCTGGATACCGCGCCGCTGCTGCAGGTGGAGACGCGGAAGGCTGTGGAGTCGGTGTAGGCGTCGTCCCTTCCGCGTTTCGGGCGAGGTTGCGGCGCCAACGAAGCCCTCACCCCCGGCCCCTCTCCCGCTGATGCGCGCGAGGGTGGCGCCGAAGGCGCCGGGTGAGGGCGAATCGCCGCCACGTCCCGTGCGGCCCTCCCAAGGCTCGCGCTTGCGCTCCACCCGACCGGTAACATCGCCTCGGTAGGCTCCCGCGATGACCGAACGAGTAATTGCCCTGCTGGACGAGCGCGTGGCGGCGGCGCGGCCGCTGCTGCCTTCGGTGCTCGAAACGCCGACCGGCCTGGTGGCCGACGCGCTCGGCCGGCCGCTGCGCGACCTGCGCGTCTCGGTCACCGACCGCTGCAACTTCCGCTGCACCTACTGCATGCCGCGGGAGATCTTCGACAAGGACTACCGCTTCCTGCCGCACGACGACCTGCTGCGCTTCGAGGAGATCGAGCGGCTGGTGCGCATCTTCATCGACCATGGGGTCGAGAAAATCCGGCTGACCGGTGGCGAGCCGCTGCTGCGCAAGGACCTCGAGCGGCTGATCGAAATGCTGGCGCGCCTGACCACGCGCAACGGCGCGCCGCTCGACCTGACGCTGACCACCAACGGCTCGATCCTCGCGCGCAAGGCGCGCGCGCTGCGGGCCGCAGGCCTGACGCGCGTGACGGTGTCGCTCGACGCGCTGGACGACGCCACCTTCCGCCGGATGAACGACGCAGACTTTCCGGTGGCCGACGTTCTGGAGGGCATCGAGGCCGCCGCAGCCGCCGGGCTGGCGCCGGTCAAAGTCAACATGGTGGTCAAGCGCGGCGTCAACGACCAGGACATCCTGCCGATGGCGCGTTACTTCCGCGCGAGCGGCCAGATCCTGCGCTTCATCGAGTTCATGGACGTGGGTTCGTCCAACGGCTGGCGACTGGACGACGTGGTGCCTTCGGTCGAGGTGCTGCGGATCGTCGGTGCCGAGCTGCCGCTGGAGCCGATCGACGCCACCTATCCCGGCGAGGTTGCCGAGCGCTGGCGCTACCGCGACGGCAGCGGCGAGATCGGCGCGATCTCCTCGGTCACGCGGGCGTTTTGCCGCGACTGCACGCGGGCGCGGCTGTCGACCGAAGGCAAGCTCTACCTTTGTTTGTTTGCACAGGCTGGCTACGACTTGCGCGCGTTGTTGCGCGGTAAGGCCAACGACGCGCAGATCTCCACCGCGCTCGCGCAGATCTGGCGCCGGCGCAGCGACCGTTACTCCGAGATCCGCGGCGAGCACACGGCCGGGCTGCGCAAGATCGAAATGTCCTACATCGGCGGCTGACGTGGCCGCCCTCGACCGCAGCGCCATCACCGGGCTGATCCTCGCCGGCGGGCGCGGCACGCGGCTGGGGGGCGAGGACAAGGGTCTCGCGCTGTTCCAAGGCCGCCGTCTCGTCGAGCACGCGATCGAGCGCCTCTTCCCGCAGGTCGCAACCGTGATCGTCAGCGCCAACCGCAACCGCGAGCGTTATGAAGCACTGGGCTGGCCGGTCGTCGCCGACGACGACGCCACGTTCGCCGGCCCACTCGCCGGCATGCTCGCGGGCCTGCGCGCGGCGCGCACCGACTGGCTCGCGACGGTGCCCTGCGACGCGCCGCACTTTCCGTCCGACCTGGTCGCGCAGCTGGTGGCGGGAATCGGGTCCGCGCACGCAGCGGTCGCCAGCGTCGACGGCAAAGCGCAACCCGTGTTCTGCCTTCTGCACCGCTCGGCTGCGGACTCACTCGCCCCCACGCTGCGCGCGAACCAGCGAGCAGCAGTTCATTGGCTCACCACCATCGGCGCGCAGACGGTGCCCTTTGCCAATGCGCGCGCTTTTGCCAACCTGAACACCGCGCAAGACTTTGCGGCGGCGCTGGCATGAATACAGAGTTGTCCGTCGCCGACGCGCTGGCGCTGCTCGCTCCGCGCGTGCCGGTGGTTGGTCGCACCAAAACGGTGGCCGCGGCCAGCGCGCTGGGCCGCGTGCTGGCGCAGCCCGTTGCTTCACGGCTCGATCTGCCCGCCTTCGACAACGCCGCGATGGACGGCTACGCGCTGCGCGCCGCCGACGCCACAGGCCCGGCCACACGGCTGCGGCTCGTGGGCCGCGCGCTGGCCGGCCATGCCTGGGGCGGCACGATAGGCACCGGCGAGTGCGTGCGCATCACCACCGGCGCGCCGATGCCGCAGGGCGCGGACGCAGTCGTGATGCAGGAGCTCGCGCGCGTGGCGGGCGATGCGGTGGAGATCGATGGCCCCATCGCCGCGGGCCTCAGTTGCCGGCTGCGCGGTGAGCATGTGCGCCTGGGCGAAACGGTGCTGTTGGCGGGGCGACGGCTGGCGAGCTACGACCTCGGCCTGATCGCCGCGGCGGGCGTGGCGCGCATCGACGTGCACGAGTGGTTGCGTGTTGGAGTGCTCTCCACCGGCAACGAACTGGCCGACCCGCCCTCTCCCTTGCCGAGCGGCGGCGCCTATGACGGCAACCGGCCCATGCTGCTGGCGGCGCTCGCCCAAGCGGGGTTCGAAGCGATCGACCTCGGCATCTGCCCCGACCGCGGCGATGCGTTCAACGCCATCGTCGACCGCACGCTGAACATGGGCCTGCATGCGCTGCTCACCACCGGCGGCGCTGCGCAGGGCGATGCGGACATCGTGCGGCAGGCGGGCAGCGTGGAGTTCGTGCCGCTCAACATTCGGCCGGGGCGCGGCGTGGTGTTCGGCTTGCTCCATGGTGACGACCCACGCCCCCACCCCAACCCTCCCCCGCAGGCGGGGGAGGGAGAAGTCCCCCTCCCCTGCGAAGCGGGGCAGGGTTGGGGTGGCGGCGTGGCTCCTGGACCGAAGCTCGCATCCAGCGATACGCCTCGGCCTGTCGCGCAAGTAGCGCCGCAAGAAAGCAGGCGTCGCTCGCCGCTCGTCTTGATCGGTCTGCCCGGCAACGCGGTCGCCGCCTATGTGATGTACCGCCTGCTCGCCCGCCCGCTGCTCGAGCGCAGGGGGGGCGGCGAAGCGCGCGTGCCGACCGCGCTGCCACTGCCGCTCGCCAGCGCGCTGCGCCACAAAGGCGGCCGCACCGACTACCGCCGCGCGCGCATCGTGACGCGCGCCGATGGCACGCCGGCGGTGGAGCCGCTCGCCCAGCAGGGCTCGGCGATGCTGCTGAGCCTCAGCGATGCCGACGTGCTGATCGCGGTCGGCCCGCAAGCGGCCTACGCTGCGGGCGACCCGATTCCGACGCTGCCGCTTAACTGACCGACAGCGTACCCATCATGCCCTGATCCTCGTGTTCGAGGAGGTGGCAGTGGTACATGCGCAGCCCCGGCAGCGACTGCCGCACCTTTAAACGCACCGTCTCGCCACGGGCCACGTTGACGGTGTCTTTCCATGCCAGCCAGGGCGCCGGGATCGTCGTGCCGCCGCTCACGCGCTCGACCACTTGGAACTGCGTGCCGTGCACGTGGAAGGGGTGATCCATGCCGGTGGGATTGACGACCTCCCACAGTTCGACCGCGCCGACGCGGCTCGTCGCGTCGATGCGGTTGGGGTCGAAGCTGCGCCCGTTGATCGTGAAGGCGCCCATCGTCATGCCCGTCATGCCGCCCATCATCCCCGCCGGGCCGAGTACGAAGCGCTGGCTCGCCGTGGCGGCGGGCAGCGCGGCCAGCGGGCGCAGGCTCGACGGCAGTGCGACCGGCGCCACCGCGGCCCCTTGCGCGCGCACGGTGAGCAAAGCCTCGGCTGCGCGCACCATGCCGCCGACGCCCATCATCATCGAGCCGCGGTCGTAGGGCAGCGCCCGCAACACGCTGCCGGTGGTAAACGCAACCACCACCTCGGCCCTCTCGCCGGGTGCCAGCAGCACTTCGGACACACCCGCGAGCGGCGCGGCCAGCAGGCCGCCGTCGCTGCCGATCAGCGTCATCGTCAGCGCGTCGAACGCCAGCCGCAGATAGCGGGCGTTGGTGGCGTTGAACAAGCGCAGCCGGTGCGTGGCGCCCGGCGCGGTGGTCAGCACCGGGCGGCGGCCGCCGTTGACGAGCAGCACATCGCCTTCGCGGCCGAACATGTAATCCATGCCGATGTTGGGCGCGATCTGGTAGTTGGCGTCCAGCCGCAGGTCGTTGAACACGAGCGGCGTATCGACAATGCCCGCCGGCAGCGGATCGACCGCGGGCCGCACGAGAAAAGCCCCGGTCAGCCCGCGGAACACTTGCTCATGCGTGACGCGATGCGGATGCGGGTGATACCAGTACGAGGCGGCACTGTCCGCCGGCAGAGTGAACTCGTAGACGCGCGTGGCGCCGGGTGCGACCGGGTCGAGTGGGTTACCGTCCTCGCTTGCCGGCACCGGCATGCCGTGCCAGTGGATGGTCGACTCCTGCGCCGGCAGCCCGTTTGTGAAGGCGATGCGCACCCGGTCGCCGGCGCGAGCCTCGATCACCGGGCCGGGCACGGCACCGTTGTAGGCCCAGAAGGTGGTGCGCCGGCCGGGCGCCGTCTCGATCTGCGTGGGCGCCGCCGTCAATGCCGCCTCGAACGTGCCCGCCACGGCGCTGGTGTTTACGAGCCGCGACAGGGCGCGCAGCGGTTGGCCTTCGCTCAAGCTGGGTGTGGTGCCTAGCGGCGGGTTGCTCGTCCCGGTGCTCGGGCTGCCGCTGTGCATCGGGCCCATCGGCGAGTCCGACCCGCCACCGCCACCGCAGGCGGCAAGCCAGGCCGCACTGCCGGCGGCGCCGAGAAACTGTCTGCGATCCATGGCGGCCCTTCACGGCGCCCGAACGGGGCCGGTGTGCTGGGCAGTCTGCGCGTGAGAGGCGCGCGGTGCTTGACCCAGGTCACTGCGCGGCGAGCACGGCCACATGAGGGCCGCGGCGACACTCTCCTCGCCCGCGTCGACACGACAGTGCCCCGGGGGGCGGGCAGTTTGTACTCCGCGACGTAGACCCAACAGCCGTGCCACGTCCGCCTGGTCGTGCCGAACAGTTTGTAACTCATCCCTCGGGTCCGGCAAACCCGATGGCGTACCGGTGCGTATATCTTCCCCCCGCCCGATAACGCAGAGAGGTATCTCCATGCCGCACCCACGGCGCGCAAAAACGCAACGCAGCCAACCAACCTTGCCGGTAGCGGCCGAACCCCTGAAGCGAGGCGCTTGGTTGGGCCTGTTCGTAGCGGCGTCGGTGGCCGGCTGTGGCGGTGGAGGCGACGCAGCGCCCGCAGTGACTTCGCCCGTGGCAACGCCGTCGCCGGCTCCCGGTCCGACGCCCGCACCGTCGCCCTCACCGGCGCCAACGCCGGCTCCGTCACCGGCGCCGGCTCCTGCCCCGACACCTGCGCCTGCGCCTGCGCCGGCACCAGCTCCCGCCCCGGCGCCGAGCCCGGCACCGTCCTATGCGTGGGCCGTGCCGATCACCGGCACGCTTCCCATCGCCCGTGGTGTCGTCATCGCCGACAGCGGCGACATTGTCGTTGCCGGCTCGACCTCGGGTGCCGTGTCCGTGGGAGGAACACCCGCCTCTCGCCCCGGCAGCGGTTCCGACATTCTCTACGCCCGACTTACGTCCAGTGGCGCGACGGCGACGGTGCGGGCATTTGGCGGCTCGGGCAGCGATTTCGCTTTCGATGTAGCCGCGGCACCGGCCGCCGGGGTGCTCGTCACCGGCCAGACCGTAGGCGCCGTGGATCTTGGCGGCATCTCGACGCCGGCGACCTCCGCCGCCCAGGCTTACGTGGCCCGCTACGGCAGCGACGATCGGCTCCAGTGGTTGCTGACTGCCAGTGGCGGCAACAGCTCCTTCGGTAACGAAATCTCCAGCATCGCGGACGGCAGCTCGTCGGTGCAGGGCGGCTTCGAGGGCGCGATCGCCTTCGGCGCCCTGTTGTTGACCGCACCTGCGGGGGTGACGAGCACCCAATCGTTCGTCCTACGTGTGAGTCGGGACGGCACACCGGTCTGGTTGTACGGCGTCATGGGTGCCGGCAAGGCGGCCGTGCGCGGTGTCGCGACCGCTGCCGACGGCAGCACGTTCGCGGTCGGAGACTTCAACGGCACGATCTCGATTTCCGGCGCCGGCGGCACGTCGGTGTCCCTCACGTCCTCCAATGCCGCAAACTCGGCCAATGACGCAGCCGGCGACTGCTTCGCGGCACTCTGGGGCGGCGACGGCACTCTGCGTTGGGCGACGCGGGTTGGCGGGGCCGGCGCCGACAAGTGCCGCGGCGCAGGCATCGACGAGCAAGGCGACGTTTACGCCGGCGGCACGTTCGAGCAGAGCCTGTCGTTCGGCCAGCAGACCCTGACCAGTCGGGGTGCGGCGGACTTGATGCTGCTGAAATTCGGCAACAACGGCGCCCCGCTGTGGGGTCTCGGCTTTGGCAGCGCCGGCGACGACGAGGGGGTCGAACTCGAGGTCGGCGCCGACGGCGAAACCGTGCTGTCCGCTCAGGTGCGTTCGAGCGCCGTCTTCCCCGACGGCACCACCTACACGTTCACCGGCTCGCACCGCAGCGCATTCGTCGCGCGCTTCGGCACCGACGGCTCGTCCCGCTGGGTTGCCACTTCGCCAGCCACCGAGGACACCGTCAACTACGCCCTCGCGTTGGCGCCGGACGGGTCGGCAGCGACCGTCGGCACGTTCAGTGGGCAGATCGCGTTCGGGACCACGACGCTGAGTTCGACCGGTAACGCGTCCTACATCGCCCGCCTCGCCTCCTCGACGTCGCCGCCTCCCGGCAACGGCGGACTGCCCGCTGGCGTCGACTTCGCGGCGGCCGCCGACTATGCACAGCAGCGCGGCAGCCGGGGCGTCGTCGTGGCCAACGCGACTACCGTACTCGCCGAACAGTATTTCGGCAGCGATACCGGCACAACGGTGCGCTCGATCGCGAGCGGCTCCAAGAGCTTCAGCTGCGCGCTCGCGGCCGCGGCAGAGGAGGACGGACTGCTCAACCTCGACGACTTGGCCTCCAAGTACGTCGCCGCGTGGCGAACGAGCGGCGACGCGACCCAGACCGACCTGAAGAGCCAGATCCGCATCCGCGACCTACTCACCCTGAGTTCCGGCTTGCGCACGTCAGGCAGCGTCGGTGCCGGCCTGACGACCGTCGACAGCTACCGGCAGGCGATTTACTCGCCTTCGAGCTTCGCACCCGGCGTCGCGGTTCAGTACAACCCCAACAGTTTCCAGGCGTTCCTGGCCGTGTTCGAACTCGCAACGGGCGGCCGCCTTGCCAGCGACGGGGCGATCCGCGGCGGCACCGATCCGGCCGACTACCTGCAGTCGCGCGTGCTGTCGCGAATCGGCATGACCGGGCCCACCTGGCAGCGGGATGTCAACGGCAAGCCCAACTTTGCCGGCGGCGCCGCGCTCAGCGCGCTCGATTGGGTCAAGTACGGCCAGTTCCTGCTCAACGACGGTCGCGTGGGGTCGGCGCAGGTCGTCGGCGCCGATCGGATTCGCCGCTGCTCCACGCTCGACAATCCAGCCTTTCAGGGTTACGGCCTCTCGCTATGGCTTAACCGCGCGGTCGGAAACACCTATCAGGCCGGCCAGGACGCAGTCACGGTTTTGCGCGGCTTGGGCTGGCTGACCGGGGGCGGATTCGCGCCGCAGGCGCCGGCGGACGTGTACATGGCGGCGGGCAGCGGCGGTTATCGTCTTTACGTGATCCCGTCCCGCAATCTGGTCGTGGTCAGGTTCGGCGGCTCCGAAGAAAGCGACGGGTCGCTGGCCGTGGACAACGAGTTCATCCGTCGTCTGCTGCCATAGGCCTAGTAGCGCGGCGTCGCCTGCGCTGAGGGCGGTGCCGCCGTCCGACTCCGCGAGCGGGCCGTGCGGTCGCCACTGCTCTCTCGAACTCGGCGCGCCAATGATCGGGGCAAGGAGTGCACCCGTACGGCTCACGTGCGTGTGGCGCTGGAGGGGTAGGATCGGCCCGCGCAGTCGCTGCTCTCGACCGACGCATCCAGGCACGACAGTGGCGCAGGGCCGCTTCACCCAGTAGAGGGAAGGGACCGAACGCTCAGAAGCGCTTCATCCACCCGAGCATCTTCCCCACCAACGGCCGATACGGCGGCGCGAAGAGGCCCATGCCGTTGAGCTTCGACTGCTCGAACACCGGCGTCAGCTTGGACAAGGCATCGAAGCCCCACTTGCCGTGATAGTGGCCGATGCCGGAGGCGCCCACGCCGCCAAACGGCAGTGCGTCCTGCGCCACGTGCATCAGCGTCTCGTTGATGCAGGCGCCGCCGACGTGCGTCTGCTCCAGCGCCCACTGCGCGCGGCTGCGATCACGGTCGAACCAGTACAGCGCCAGCGGCCGCGGCCGCGCATTGATGAAGGCCACCGCCTGCGGCAGATCGTCGTAGGGCAGCACCGGCAGGATCGGGCCGAAGATCTCGTCGCGCATCAGCGCCAGTTGCGGCGATGGGTCGATCACCAGCGTGGCCGCCAGACGGTGGCGCAGCTCGTCGGCTGCCGCGCCCTCGAACAGCGGCTGGACCCGCGCGCCAGCGGCGCGCGCCTCCTCCAGAT
>JBKCXU010000116.1:0-5929 GCA_046316025.1 Betaproteobacteria bacterium
CACGTGGCGCTGCCGCGCCCGCGCGACCGGCGCACGACTGTGGTGGCTGCCGGCGGTTACGCCGCGGCGGGAGGAGAGTGACGATGAGCGAGCATGAAGTCTTCGACCCCGTGGTGGTGGGCGGTGGCCCGGCGGGCGCGACCGCGGCGACCGATCTCGCGCGCCGTGGGCGGCGCGTGCTGCTGCTGGACCGCGCCGGGCGGATCAAGCCCTGCGGCGGGGCGATCCCGCCGCGGCTGATCGAGGAGTTCGCCATCCCCGATGCGCTGCTGGTGGCCAAGATCGACAGCGCGCGGATGGTCTCGCCCGCCGACCGCCGCGTGCTGATGCCGATCGACGGCGGCTTCGTCGGCATGGTCGACCGCGAGCAGTTCGACGAATGGCTGCGCAACCGCGCCGCTGCCGTGGGCGCGGTGCGGCGCACCGGGACGTTCGAGCGACTGGAGCAAGCCGCCGACGGCAGCACGCTGATCCACTACCGCGACGCGGAAGACCAGCCCGCCACGGTCGCCGCGCGCAGCGTGGTCGGTGCCGATGGCGCGCGCTCTGCCGTCGCGCGCCAGGCCATCGACGGCGCCGACCGCGTGCCCTGCGTGTTCGCCTACCACGAGATTCTTCGAGCGCCCGAGGCAACCGCGGCCGCGGACTACCACCCGACCCGCTGCGACGTGGTCTACAAAGGCGCCTTGTCGCCCGACTTTTACTCGTGGATCTTTCCGCATGGGCCGACGCTGTCGATCGGCACCGGCAGCGCGCACAAGGGCTTCTCGCTGCGCGACGCGGTCGCCGACCTGCGACGCACGACGGGGCTGGCGAACTGCGAGACGATCCGCCGTGAAGGCGCGCCGATCCCGCTGAAGCCGCTCGCCCGCTGGGACGACGGTCGCAATCTGGTGCTGGCGGGCGATGCTGCCGGCGTGGTGGCCCCCGCCTCGGGCGAAGGCATCTATTACGCAATGACCGGCGGGCGGCTCGCGGCGGAGGCGGTGGACGAATTTCTTGCCACCGGCGAGGCGCGCGCGCTGGCCTCGGCGCGCAAGCGCTTCATGAACGCGCATGGCCGGGTGTTCATGGCGCTCGGTATGTTGCAGCGGTTCTGGTATTCGAGCGACAAACGGCGCGAGCGCTTCGTCGCGCTGTGCCGCGACCCCGACATCCAGTACCTGACCTGGCAGGCGTACATGCACAAGAAACTCGTGCGCGCCAAGCCGCTGGCGCACCTGCGCATCTTCTTCAAGGACATGGCGCACCTGTTGGGGCTGGCGCGGGTTTGACGGCAAGGCAGACAACGGTGCAGCGTCGTTCCGGCGCCGGCGGTGCGACCATGGCTTGCGCGGGGTTCGAGCAGTTTCCGTTTCCGCGGGAACGAGCTGGATCGCCGCGCTTTCCCGGAGCAAAGCAAGCCGAGCCGAGCCGCAGATGATCTCCGCCGGCCGACTGATCGATCTCGTGCTGCTGCTGGTCGCCGCGGAGTTCGTCGTGCTCGCCTTCTGGCATGCGCGGGGTGGCCGGGGCATCGCCGCGCGCGACCTGCTGCCCAACCTGCTGGCGGGCGCCGCGCTGCTGCTCGCTGCGCGCAGTGCCTTCACCGGTGCGCCCTGGCTCTGGACGCTCGGTTGGCTGGCACTGGCCCTCGCTGCGCACACGACCGATATGGCGCGCCGGTGGCGCTGAAGGCGCGGTGCACGCGCACACGCCGTCGTTACCCGGCGCCATACTTCGCTCACCAGCCGCCGTTGCGCCTGCCGATGACGACCCACCCCCGCCGTGGCCTCGCGCGCGCGCCCGCGCATCGCGCTGCCGCAGTCGTGCTCTGCCTGGCGCTGCTCGCCGGTTGCGCGACACAGATCGGCCCGTTACCGGCGGAAGCCGACGGTTTGCCTGGCGGCAAGGCGCTGCTGCTCCAAAACAAGTCGCTCACGCCGGCCGAAGGCGGGCGCATCGCCCTGGCTGCCGACCTGCTGCCCGGCGACATCCTGTTGACGGCCTCGGCGGCATTCGTTTCGGTCGGCATCCGCGCACTGACCGTCTCGCCGGTCAGCCACGCCGCGCTCTACGTCGGCAATGGCGAGGTCGCCGAAGCCGTCGGCTCCGGCGTGCAATTGCGACGGATCGAGACCGTGCTGGCGGAAGAATCGGTCGTGGTCGCCCTGCGCCACCCGGCGCTCGATGCCGCCACCGCCGAGCGCATCGGCGAGTTTGCGCGTGCCGCCGTCGGGGCTCGCTACGACACCGTCGGCGTACTGCTGCATGCGCCGTTCTCGCTGCAACGGCGCGCCTGCGAGTTGCCCGGGCTCGGCGCGTTTCTGCGCGAGGCCTGTTTGTCCGCGCTGGCCAGTGTGCAACTGGCCGGCGGCAGCGACGACCGGTTCTTTTGCTCCCAGTTTGTGCTCGCCGCCTATGCGGACGCCGGCTTGCCGCTGACGCGGGCGCCACCGCACTGGCTGGCCCCCGGCGACCTGCTGCACATGCGCGCCGGCGATGTTTCGTCGCTGCCGGTGGAGCAGCGGTTGCAGTACGTCGGTCATCTGAAGATGGCCGACGATGCCTTCGTCCTGCCCGCGCCGGGCCTGCCTCAGCCCACGGCACAGCCCGGCGCGGCAGCCGCCGCGCAGTAGCTGCGGAACCGAAGGCCGGCGCGCCGCGCTACCGGGCCGACAGCGTAGCCGTCAGCACCACCATTTTCATCGCCCCGAGGACGCCGTCGACTTCCATGTCCGACAACTCCGCCTCGACCTTGATGCCGGAGGCATGCAGCTCGGTGAGCACCGCTTCGAGTTCGGCACGGGCGGCGAACGCTTCGGGCGGCGTGTCTGCATCGACCGCCTGTTCCAGCGCCTGCTCCAGCCGATCCACCGCGGCGTTGGCGGCCGGGTGGCCGTCTTGCACCGCCATCCGCACCAGCCGCGCGTCGTGCGCCAGCCGGGCGAGGGTGGCTGCCTGTTCGGACGGCGAGGGACCGTCGATGCTTGTATCGCCTCTCATGGGCTTGCTCCTTGCGGCTTAAAGTCTGCTACCGAAGGTACGCCCTGCACCCGCAAGGGGTTTGGGGTTAGCGCAAGCCAGCCGCACTGCGGATTTGATCGGCGGCAAAGCAATCCGAAAATCACGCCGCGCGCAACGGAATCACCTTCGCCGTCTGCTCGCCGCGGAACTTGGCGAGCAGCGCCGTCCATCGCCGCCGCACCGCCGCCAGATGCCGCGCGCGCACATGGCCGTAGCCGCGAATCTCCTCGGGCAGGCTGGCGAGTTCAACCGCCAGCGCGTGGTTGTCGGTGGCGAGCTTGGCGAGCAGTTCATCGACCAATTGCTCATAGTCGGCGATCAGTTGCCGTTCGGTCTTGCGCTCGTCGGTGCGGCCAAAGATGTCGACCGCGGTGCCGCGCAGGAACTTGAGCCTCGCCAGCACGCCGAAGGCCGTCATCATCCAGGGGCCGAAGCGCATTTTCTTGATCTGACCGGTCACCGGGTCGGGCTTGGCCAGCAGCGGCGGCGCGAGGTGGAAGTTCAATTTGTAGTCGCCCTCGAACTGCGCGGCGATCTTCTCGCGGAACGCGGGGTCGCTGTGCAGGCGCGCGACTTCGTACTCGTCCTTGATCGCCAAGAGCTTGAAGTAGTAGCGCGCAACCGCTTCGGCGAGCTTGCTCGCGCCCAGCCGGTCCGACTCCACCTTGCGCACGCGCTCCACCAGCGCGGCGTAGCGCTGCGCGTAGGCGGCGTTTTGATAATCGGTCAGGAACTCGACGCGCTTGGCGACGATCTCGTCCAGTGTCGAGGCAAAGCGCTTGAACTCCACGACCTGTGCGGGGAAGGCGGCTTTCTTCACCGACTCCAGGTCGTGCGCGGCCGCGCGGCCCCACTCGAAGGCGCGCAAATTGGCTTCCACCGCCACGCCGTTTAATTCGATCGCGCGCGCGAGCGCCGCGTGCGACAGCGGAATCCAGCCGCGCTGCCAGGCAAAGCCGAGTACGAAGGGGTTGGCGTAGATGCCGTCGCCGAGCAACGCGGTCGCCAGCCCCTGCGCATCGACGAAGACGCAATCCTCGTCGCGGCCCACCGCCTCGCGCAACTGCTGCAACTGGGTGGCGGCGCCGAACTGCCAGTCCGGGTTGGTCACAAAGTCCGCGGTCGGCGACTCGCTGGTGTTGACCACTGCGCGCGTGCGCCCGCTCTGAATCTTGCCGAGCGCCTCGTTCTGGGTGCTGACGATCAGGTCGCAGCCCAGCAGCAGGTCGGCCTCGCCCATCGCGATCCTCGTGGCAAAGAGGTTCTCCGGCCGGGTGGCGATGCGCGCGTGCGAGAACACCGCGCCGCCCTTCTGCGCGAGACCCGCCATGTCGAGCACCGAGAGCGCGCGACCTTCGATATGCGCGGCCATGCCGAGCAACTGGCCGATGGTGACGACGCCCGTGCCGCCCACGCCGGTGATCAGGATGTCGTAGCTGCCCTGCTGCGGCAGCGCTGCCAATTGCGGCTGCGGCAATGCCGGCAGAGTGGCGCCAGCGGCCGAGGCCGCGCCTTTGCGCAGCTTGCCGCCTTCGACGGTGACGAAGCTCGGGCAAAAGCCTTTCAGGCAGGAGAAGTCCTTGTTGCAGGTGGACTGGTTGATCTTGCGCTTGCGGCCGAACTCGGTTTCCAGCGGCTCGACCGACAGGCAGTTGGACTGCACCGAACAGTCGCCGCAGCCTTCGCACACGAGCTCGTTGATGATCGTGCGGCGCGGCGGATCGGGGAAGACCACCTTGTCCGGCTTGTTCTGCTTGCGGCGGCGGCGCTTTTCTGACGCGCAGGTCTGGTCGTAGATCAGCACCGACACGCCGGGGTACTCGCGCAGTTCGCGCTGCACGGCGTCCAGATGGTCGCGGTGGTGCACGGTCACGCCGGCGGCGAGCGTCCAGGCATTGCCGGTCGCGCCCTTGCCGTTGGTGGCGGAGTGGTCGAGTTCGCTCGTCGCGTCGTACTTGCCCGGCTCATCGGTGACGATGACGATCTTGCCCACGCCCTCGGCCGCCATCTGCTGGGTGATCTGCGGCACGGTCAACTGGCCGTCCACGGTCTGCCCGCCCGTCATCGCCACCGCGTCGTTGAAGAGAATCTTGTAGGTGATCGGCACCTTGGCCGCCACGGCGGCGCGCACCGCCAGATAGCCGGAGTGGAAGTAGGTGCCGTCGCCCAGATTGGCGAAGACGTGCTTTTCTTCGGTGAACGGAGCCTGCCCGATCCAGGGCACGCCTTCGCCGCCCATCTGCGTAAAGGTCGCGGTGTCGCGGTCCATCCACACGACCATGTAGTGGCAGCCAATGCCGGCCACCGCGCGCGAGCCTTCCGGTACGCGGGTCGAGGTGTTGTGCGGGCAACCCGAGCAGAAATACGGCTTTCGCTCGACCGTCAGCCGCGGTTGTGCGAGTGCGCGCTCCTTGGCTTCGATTACCGCGAGCCGAGCGGCGATGCGCGCGCGCACCTCGGCCGGCAGTTCCAGCTTTGTGAGGCGCGTGGCGATCGCTTTGGCGACGATCGCCGGCGAGAACTCGTAGTGCGCCGGCAGGATCCAGTTGCCTTGCGGCACCGCCCATTCGCCGCCGTCTTTTTCGTCGAACTTGCCGATCACGCGCGGGATGCGCTGGTGACTGCCGATCCAGGAGAAGAGCTCCTCCTTGAACTGGTACTCGATCAATTGCCGCTTTTCTTCGACGACGAGGATTTCTTCCAGCCTCTCGGCAAAGCCGCGGATCGTCTGCGCTTCCAGCGGCCAGACCATCCCGCACTTGAAGACGCGCACGCCGATGTCGCGGCAAGTGTCTTCGTCCAGGCCGAGGTCGGCGAGCGCCTGCCGCATGTCGAGGTAGGCCTTGCCGCTGGCGACGATGCCAAAGCGCGCATGCGGCGATTCGATCACCGTGTGGTTGAGCTTGTTGGCGCGGCAGTAGGC
>JBKCXU010000117.1:0-22350 GCA_046316025.1 Betaproteobacteria bacterium
GTGGCGCCCGCGCGCAGCAGCCGGTCGCGCGCTTCGCGCAGCTTGGGCAGAGGCGATGCGCCGCCCCGCAGAATCGCCGCCGGGCGCGACGGCAGTTGCGGCACCGAGTGGATCAGCGTGGGGATTTGCTGCTCGTCGCTCGCCGCGGGGGTGGCCTCGATCAGCTTGCGAAAGAAATCCGCAGTAGCGAGCGGCCCCATGCCGCCGATGACGCCGAGCATGGCGTCACCCCGCCAGCGCCGGCGTGAAGTAGTGCTCGTAGCCGAACAGGCCCACCGCTCCGCCGGTGTGGACGAACACGACGTTCTGCCCCTTGCGGAATTGACCCTTGCGAATCAGATCGATCAGCCCGGCCATGCCCTTGCCGGAATACACCGGGTCGAGCAGCAGCCCCTCGGTGCGCGCCGCGAGCTTCAGCGCCTCCAGCATGCCGTCGGTGGGCAGCCCGTAGCCGGGGCCGACGTAGTCGCAGTTGGCGACCACGCGCTCGCGCGCGACCGCGCCGGGCACGCCCAGCAGTTCCGCCGTGCGCTGCGCCAGCGCATAGACCTTTTCTTCCTGCGGCGCGCGCGGTGCCCGCACGCCGACGCCCAGCACCGGTATCAGGCTGCGGCAACCCTCCAGCCCCGCCACCAGCCCGGCCTGCGTGCCGGCGCTGCCGGTGGCATGCACCAGGCAGTCGATGTCCAGGCCGAGGTTGTTGGCCTGCTCCACGAGTTCCAGCGCGCAGGTCACGTAGCCCAGCGCGCCGACCGGGTTGGAGCCGCCGCCGGGGATCGCGTAGGGCTGCCGGCCCTGCGCGCGCAACTCGTCGGCGCGGGCGGCGAGCGCTGCTTCCATGTCGGTGCCGCCGGGAAAGTGGTGCAGGCTCGCACCGAACAGCCGGTCGAGCAGCACGTTGCCGGACTCGCGATAGTCGGCCGCGGCGATCCGCGTGCGGTCTTCGAGCAGGATCTCGCAGTCCATGCCGAGCTTGGCGGCGATCGCCGCGGTCTGCCGCGCGTGGTTGGATTGCGTGGCACCTTGGGTCAGCACCACGTCGGCCTTTTGCGCCAGTGCCTCGGCCATCAGGTATTCGAGCTTGCGCGTCTTGTTGCCGCCGCTGGCCAGCCCCGTGCAGTCGTCGCGCTTGACCCAAAGGTTGGGGCCGCCCAGCAGTTGCGTGAGCCGGTGCATCGGCTCCAGCGGGGTCGGCGCATGGGTGATGCGCAGGCGGGGGAAGCGGGAGAGTTTCATCGCATTGCCTTCAGCTCTTGATTTCGAACACCTGCCGCAGATAGGCGAGATACGCCGGGTCGTCGCACATGTTCTTCTCCGGCGAGTCCGACAGCTTGGCCACCGGCTGGCCGTTGCAGCGGACCATCTTGATCACGATTTGCAAGGGCGTGTAGCCGAGGTCGTTGGTGAGGTTGGTGCCGACACCAAAGGCCAGCCGCACGCGGCCGCGGAAGCGCTGGTGCAGCTCGATCACGCGCGGAAAGGTGAGCGAGTCCGAAAACACCAGCGTCTTGGTGCGCGGATCGACGCGGTTTTTTTCGTAGTGGGCGATCATCCGCTCGCCCCAGTCCAGCGGGTCGCCGGAGTCGTGGCGCGCGCCGTCGAAGAGCTTGCAGAAGTACATGTCGAAGTCGCGCAGGAAGGCATCCATCCCGTACACGTCGGACAGCGCGATGCCCAGGTCGCCGCGGTACTCCTTGGCCCACACCTCGAAGCCGAAGGTCTGCGAGTCGCGCAGCCGCGGCCCCAGCGCCTGGCAGGCTTGCAGGTATTCGTGCGCCATCGTGCCGAGTGGGATCAGCCCGTGCTTCTGCGCGTACCAGACGTTGCTGGTGCCGGCCAGGTGGTCGCGCAACTGCTCTTTAAGCGTCAGCACCACCTCGTCGTGCCAGACGCGCGAGAAGCGCCGCCGCGTGCCGTAGTCGGCGATGCGCAGGTCGGCGCACTGCGCATCGGCGCGCACCAGCGCGATCTTCTCGCGCAGCCGGCGGCGGCCCTCTTCGTAGTCCGGGTGCGGCTGGGTGCGCGCGAAGTAGACCTCGTTGACGATCGCCAGCACGGGAATCTCGAAGAGAATCGTGTGCAGCCACGGCCCCTTGATGACGATCGAGATGCCGCCGTTGACGTCGGCGTCTCGATCGACGTGGATGTACTTGGTGTTCAGCTGGAACAGGCCGAGAAAGTCGACGAAATCGCTCTTGATGAAGCGCATCGCCCGCAGGTAGTCGAGCTCGCGCTCGCGGAAGCGCAGCGTGGCGAGCCAGGCGATTTCTTCGCGGATCTCTTCGACGTACGGCGTCAGATCGACGCCGGGCGTGCGGCAGTTGAAGCGGTACTCGACCTGCGCCCCCGGAAACTGGTGCAGCACGACCTGCATCATCGTGAACTTGTACAGGTCGGTGTCGAGCAGCGAGGTGATGATCATTGCGGTGATCGGTGATCGGAGAGTCGTTCAGTGTGTCATTCCGAGCGCAGCGAGGAACGACAACTCGGCAGAACCCGGCCGCTCACCGCTCACCTTCCTTGAGCGAGTACCCCATCCCCCGATGCGTCTGGATCGGGTCGGCATCGGGCGCCAGCGCGCGCAGCTTGGCGCGCAGCATCTTCACGTGCGCGTCCACCGTGCGGTCGAAGGCGGAGGCCGGGTCGTCCCAGGCGCGGCTCATCAACTCGTCGCGGGTGTAGACGCGGCCGGGGCGGTCGATCAGCACCTTGAGCAGCCGGTACTCGGTGCGCGACAAATCGAGGGCCTTGCCGCGAAAGCGGATCTGCTTGCGCTCGTCGTCCACCGCAAAGCCGTGCGCGCTCGCCGCGGGCGGCGCGGCGGCGGCTTTCTGCGCGCGCCGCAGGATCGTGCGCACGCGCGCCACCAGCTCGCGCGGCGAGAAGGGCTTGGCTACGTAGTCGTCGGCGCCGAGTTCCAGCCCCACCACGCGGTCGATCTCGCCGGCGCGTGCGGTGAGGAAGAGCGCCGGCAGTTCGGGCATCGCCGCGCGCAATTGCTTGAAGAGGTCGAAGCCGTTGATGTCCGGCAGGCCCACGTCGAGCACCGCCAGCGCCGGCGCGCGCTTGCCGCAGGCCGCCAGCGCGTCGGCGCCGGTGGCGCACCAGACCGGCTCGAAGCCCTCGGTGCCGAGCGCGTAGATCAGAGTATCGGCAATCGCCGGCTCGTCTTCCACCAGCAGGACGATCGGTTTGCTCATACGCCCCAGGTCACATCGACGTTCTCCTTCTGCGCGGCGCGGAGCATCTCGAGCAGCGGAAAGGCGCGCTGGCCGAGGGTGATCGCGCGCGCGCCCTGGGCAGGGTCGTCGCCGGGGCGATCGGTGTCTTCCGCTTGCGCTGCGGCCTCCTTCAGTTGCGCCTTCTCTTCGTCGACCGCGGCTTGCAGGCGCGCGAGCGCGTCGGGCACCTGCGCGGCGGTAATCACGCCACGCGGCGCCTCGTCCTTGCCGACGATGCGAAAGATGCGCTGTGCGGTCTCGGCGAACATGAAGATCTCGCCCGCCGCCTTGGATCGAAACACCACGAGTGCCATGGCATGCCCTCCTTGTGGGGCATTGTATGACCAGGGCCGCGATAAACTCGCGCCCGTCGATCGACACAACGACTCGGGAGCAAGCAATGGGCAAAGGCGATCTGCGCACACGGCGCGGCAAGATCTACAACGGCAGCTTTGGCAAGAAGCGCCCCGGTCGACCGGCGAAGAAGGCCGCCGCGCCTGCGGCCAAGCCGGCGGCTGGGCGCAAGTAAGCGGCGGTCCGTGCAAAGAGCCGGGCGTGGCCCGGCTTTTTTGTTCGTTGCGATGCTCGGACTGCCTGCACTCCGTCGCCCCGGCGAAGGCCGGGGCAGAGCGGCTTTTGTAAAAGACACTGGACCCCGGCCTTCGCCGGGGCGACGGGCAGCGGCGGTCTTTCTGCTTGCACTGGTCACTGCCTGCACCCCCAGGTTCGACTGGCGCGAAGTGCGCCCGCCCGATGCCGGCTTCGCCATCGCTCTGCCCGGCCGCCCGCAGGTAGAAACACGCGAGCTGGACTTCGACGGCGGCAAGGTTTCGATGACGATGGCCTCGGCGGGCGTCGGCCGCACGCTCTTTGCCGCCGGCGCGGCACCGCTGCCGGCCGCTGCGCTGGCGCCGGAGCGGCTGGAGGCCACGGTCGGCTGGTTTCGCGATGCGCTGCTGCGCAACGTGAGCGCGACCGACAGCCGCTCGCAGACCGCGCCCGCCCTGCGCGGCGTGCAGACCCGGGCGGCGCTGGCCGTTGCCGCTGCCGGCCGCCCCGGTAAAGACGGACGCAGCGTGCAGCTTGCGGCGCGCTTCTATGTGGCCGATGATCGCCTTTATCAGGTCGTCGCCTTCGGCGCCGAAGACGAAATCCCGCCGCAGGCCCTGGAGACTTTTTTCGATTCCTTCCGCCTCGTGCGGTAAACGGAGCTCAAGATGAAGATGGAAAACCCGCTCACCGGCAGCATGATCTCGCTCGACGAATGGTGGATGCCGTTTACCGCCAACCGGCACTACAAGGCCGCGCCGCGCTTGGTGGCCAAGGCGGAGGGCATGTACTACTGGACGCCCGACGGCCGCCAGGTGCTCGACGGCACCGCCGGCCTGTGGTGCGTGAACGCGGGCCACTGCCGCAAGCCGATCGTTGAGGCCATCCAGCGCCAGGCCGCCACGATGGACTACGCCGCGCCCTTCAACATGGGGCATCCGGTCGCCTTCGAGGCGGCCACCGCCGTGGCCGCCGTCGCACCCGCCGGCATGCAGCGGGTGTTCTTTACCAACTCCGGCTCGGAGTCGGCGGACACCTCGATCAAGATCGCGCTCGCCTACCACCGCGCGCGCGGCGAGTCTTCGCGCCGCATCGTCATCGGCCGCGAGCGCGGCTATCACGGCGTCAACATCGGCGGCACGATGGCGGGTGGCATCCCCGGCAACCGCAAGCACTTCCCGGCGCTGATGAGCGGGGTCGATCACATCCGCGCTACGCACGATCTGGCGCGCAACGCGTTCTCGCGCGGGCAGCCGGCGCACGGTGCGGAGTTTGCCGACGAACTGGAGCGGCTGATTGCCTTCCACGACCCGAGCAACATCGCCGCGGTGATCGTCGAGCCGCTGGCCGGCAGCGCCGGCGTGCTGGTGCCGCCGCAGGGCTATCTGGAAAAGCTGCGCGCCATATGCAGCAAGCACGGCGTGCTGCTGATCTTCGACGAGGTGATCACCGGCTTCGGCCGCCTGGGTGCGCCGTTCGCCGCGCAGCGCTTCAACGTGATCCCGGACATGATCAACTGCGCCAAGGCGATCAACAACGCCGCCGTGCCGCTGGGCGCGGTGATCGTCAAGAACGAGATTCACGACGCGATCGTCGAGGCGGCGCCCGTTGGGCAGATCGAGTTCCTGCACGGCTACACGTATTCCGGCCATCCGCTGGCCTGCGCGGCGGTCGTCGCCACGCAAAAGCTCTTTGCCGAAGAAAAGCTCTTCGACCGCGCGCGGGCGATGGAAGGCGTGTGGGAAGACGCGCTGCACTCACTGCGCGGCACGCGGCATGTCATCGACATCCGCAACCTTGGGCTGGTGGGCGGCATCGAACTGGAGCCGCGGCCGGGTGCGCCCGGCAAGCGCGCGCTGGAAGCGCACATCAAGTGCTTCGAGGCCGGCGTGCTGGTGCGCTTTACCGCCGACATCATCGCGCTGTCGCCGCCGCTGATCATCGAGCGCGAGCAGATCGAGCGGATCGTGGAGACGATTCGGACGGTGTTGACGAACCTGGATTAACGCAACCCTCACCCCCGGCCCCTCTCCCGCTGATGCGGGGGAGGGGAGCAAACAAACCCTCGCCCGCATCAGCGGGAGAGGGTGGCGCCGAAGGCGCCGGGTGAGGGTGCATTGGTGCAGCAAGGAGCAAACGCGCGGCGAGCTGGTCACAAAGTGTGACCACCTCTTACGGCAGTAGCGAAAGCACATCATGGGCAAGAACGACACCCACCTGACCGACATCACCCACTGGATCGCCGGCCGCCGCGCGGACAGCACACCCGCGCGCACTGGCGAGGTCTTCAACCCCTCCACCGGCGACGTAACCGGCCTCGTGCGGTTGGCCGACACCGCCACCGTGGACGCAGCGGTTGCCGCCGCGCGCACCGCTTTCCCCGCGTGGAGCGAGACCTCGGCCCTGAACCGCGCCCGCGTGATGTTCAAGTTCAAGGCACTGCTGGAGCAGCAGCACGACGAGTTGGCCCGCTGCATCACGCGCGAGCACGGCAAGGTGTTCACCGACGCCAAGGGCGAAGTGCAGCGCGGCATCGAGGTCGTGGAGTTCGCCTGCGCGGCGCCGCAGCTGCTCAAGACTCAGTTCTCCGACAACGTCGGCGGCGGCATCGACAGTTTTTCGCTGCGGCAGCCGCTGGGTGTTGTGGCGGGCATCACGCCGTTTAACTTCCCCTGCATGGTGCCGATGTGGATGTTCCCGCTGGCGCTCGTGTGCGGCAACACGTTCGTGCTCAAGCCGTCCGAGCGCGACCCGAGCGCCTCACTGATGATCGCGGAGTTGCTCAAGCAGGCCGGGCTACCGGACGGCGTGTTCAACGTCGTGCAGGGCGACAAAGAGGCGGTGGACGCCATCCTCGCGCACCCGGACATCGCGGCGGTGAGCTTCGTCGGCTCCACGCCGATTGCCGAAACCATCCAGCGTGAAGGCACCCGCCATGGCAAGCGCGTGCAGGCGCTGGGCGGGGCCAAGAATCACATGGTGGTGATGCCCGATGCCGACCTCGATCTGGCCGCCGATGCGCTGGTGGGCGCGGCCTACGGCTCGGCGGGCGAGCGCTGCATGGCGGTGTCGGTCGGCGTGCTGGTGGGCGGCGTGGCCGACGCGGTGATCGACAAGCTCAAGCCGCGCATCGCCGCGCTGCGGATCAAGGACGGCATGGCGCTCGACGCCGACATGGGGCCGGTGGTCACGGCCGCGCACAAGCAGAAGATCCTGGGCTACATCGAGCAAGGCATCGCCGCCGGCGCGACCCTCGTCTGCGACGGTCGTAAGCACACGGTCGCCAGCCACGAGCGCGGCTTCTACCTCGGCGCCACGCTGTTCGACCAGGTGCGGCCCGAGATGAGCATCTACCGCGAGGAAATCTTTGGCCCCGTGCTGAGCCTGGTGCGCGTGCCGGACTTTGCGGCTGCGCTGGCACTTGTCAACGCGCACGAGTACGGCAACGGTGCCGCCTGCTACACCACCGACGGCGGCACCGCGCGCGAGTTTGCGCGGCGCGTGACTTGCGGCATGGTCGGCATCAACGTGCCGATCCCGGTGCCGATGGCCTTTCACTCGTTTGGCGGCTGGAAAAAGAGCCTCTTTGGCGACCACCACGCCTACGGCGAAGAAGGCGTGCGCTTCTACACCCGCTACAAGAGCGTGATGCAGCGCTGGCCGGATGCGTCAAGCCGCAAGGGGCCGGAGTTCACGATGCCGGTCAACAAGTAGCCGATGAATTCTCCGCCGTTGGCCTACGCCCATAACGGTGGCGTGCTGTCGCTCGGCGAGCGTTGGCGCTTGGCGCTGGATGCCGTCGGCACCCGTCTTGCACTGTTGCGTACGCAGCCCGCTACGGCCACGGCCGCGCCCGATTGGGATGCCGGTGCGCTCGCGGATCTCGCACCGCCGACCGGCGTGGCCGTGGCTGCCGTGCATGCACTGGCTGCACAAGCCCAGCCGGACTGGCTGACCGCACATGCGCTGCGCACCTATGCCTGGGCCGCGGCGCTGGCGCGCAGCGGCGACCTGTCGTTCGACCGTGAGTTGCTGTTCGCCGCCTGCCTGCTGCACGACGTTGGCCTTGTGCCGGCCGGCGCCGAGCCGGCGCGGGAATGCTTTGCGCTGCGAGGCGCGCGCTATGCGCAAGCCGCGCTGCCACCGGTCGGGTGGACGCCGGCGCGGGCGACGGCGGTGGCACAGGCCATCGCACTGCACCTGGATGTACGCGTGGCGATTGAGCGGGGCGCCGAAGCGCATCTGCTTCATGCTGGCGCCGGTGTCGACGTGCTCGGACTGCGCTGGCCGGAGATCGCCGCGCCGGTGCGCCAGTACGTGCTCGGGCAGTATCCGAGGCCGGGGTTCAAGCGCGCGCTGTGCGACTGCCTGCGCCCCGAGATTCGGCGTAATCCGCACACGCGCATCGGTGTGTACGGCCGCTGGCTTGGCATGCTCTCGGCGATCCGCAAGTCGCCGCTCAGCGATTAGCGACGCCCGTCTTCTCCACCCATCGGCTTCTCTGCCCTGGAGAGTCCGGCATGCTTCAACTCCGCCCCAACTGCGAATGCTGCAACCGCGACCTGCCACCGGAGAGCGTGGACGCGCGCATCTGCTCGTTCGAATGCACCTTTTGCGCGAACTGCGCGGACGCCGTGCTGCACGGCGTCTGCCCCAACTGCGGCGGCGAACTGCTGCGTCGCCCGCGCCGGCCGGCCGCCAAACTCGTCAACAACCCGGCATCGACGGAGCGGGTGTACAAGCCGCAAGATTGCGGCGCGCTCGCTTGAAGGCTTGCTGTCATTCCCGCTTGCGCGGGAATGACGCATCAAGCGGGCCAGTGCCGCCGGTTCGGGCAAACTCCACCCCGCCATGCAAGTCCGCCGCTCGCTGCTGATGCCGTACCCGGCAGAATCGATGTTCGACATCATCGAGCAGGCCGAGCATTACCCGCAGTTCATCCCCTGGTGCACCGAGGCGCTCATCCTCGAACGCACGGACGACATCGTCGCCGGGCGGCTGACCATGAAAGTCGCGGGCCTCAAACTGACGCTGGAAACGCGTAACCCCAAGCGCCGGCCCGAGTGGCTGTCCCTCAGAATGGTGCGCGGGCCGCTGCGCCGCTTTGAAGGCGAATGGCGTTTGACCCCGCTCAACGCGCAGGGCTGCCGAATCGAGTTCACTCTGACCTATGAATTCGCCGACCCGGTGACCGCCCGCGTGGCCGGCCCCGTGTTCGCGCGCATGGCCGACACCATGGTGCAGGCCTACGTGACCCGCGCCGAACGCACGCTGCCCCCGCCCGGCCCCTTGGCTGCACCACCTCCACCCCCACCCCCGCCCCCGGAACCCGCCATGAGCGACGACCAAGCCCTGTACGACGCGCTGCGCCCCTCCAAACTCGCCGCCGAGCTGACCGACGAGCAATGCCGCACGCTGGCGCATGCGATGGAACTGCGCCGCCTCAAGGACGGCGAAGTGCTCGTCAAGGAGGGCACCGCCGACGAGCACTTCTACCTGATCGTCAAAGGCGTGCTCGGCGTGGTCAAGCACCCGGAAGGCGAGGACCGCACCACGCTCAACACGCTTTCGGCCGGCGAGTTCGCGGGCGAGTTGTCCTGGCTCGACGGCCACGAGCGCTACGCCTCGCTGGTGGCGCTAGGCGAGACCGACGTGCTGGGGCTGGAGCGCAGCAAGCTCGAGGAACTGTTGCAGCCCGACGCGCTGCTCGTCTACCGCGTGATGCGCGCCATCGTGCGCGCGGTGCACGGCATCCAGTACCGGCTGTCGATGCAGCAGAGCGAGATGAGCAACTACATCTACAAGCAGCACGGGCGGTATTAGAGGCCAACTCTGCGCGCGGTGCCCCGCGCGCTGACGCTTGCGCCCGCTATGCAGCGGAATGATTCCCCTGGCCCGACATTGCTCGGGCCGCGCACTTTCTCGATCCTGCCGGTGAGGTCAATATGAGAATCGTCCTCGCAGTCCTCGGCGTGGTTCCCGCCCTGGCGCTGGCTCAGGCGCAAACCAGCCGCATCGAGCAGGTGCTCGTGTACCCCGGCGGAGCAAGCGTCGAGCGCGTCGCCAGCGTCAAGGCGGGCGCGCAACAGTTGCGACTTTCCTGCCTGCCGGTGAGCTTCGACGCCGACTCGCTGCAAGTGCGCGGCGACGCGGCGACCATTGGAGAGATCACGGTACAGACGGTGGCGCGTGTCGAGGTACCGGAGTGCAGCGCCTCGCCGCTCGATGCGCGCATCCGCGAACTCGAAGACCAGCTCGCCGCAGTCAACGCCGAGATTGCGGCGAACGACTTGGCGCTTGGTTATCTGAAAGCTTACGGCGCCGGCGAGAGTCGAGCGCCGGCGCCGACGGCCGCTCCGGCGGCGACCGCCGATGCATTGCGCCGTGCGGCGCTCGATCAGCTACAGCGCCAGGCGCTGCTTGGTCGTCGTAAGGACGAGGCCGAGCGTGCGCTCAACCCGCTTAAGCTGGAGCGCGAGCGGCAGCAGGGGAATTCTCAGGTTCGCAACGTCCTGATCCGCCTTGCAGCCAAGGCCGACAGCGAGGTGCGTGTCAGCTACCGCAGCAGCCGGGCCGGTTGGGAGCCGGTCTATCGGGCCTACCTGGACACCGCATCCGGCCAAGTGCGACTTGAGCGCCGTGCTCAAGTGGCACAAACGAGCGGCGAGGACTGGACCGGCGTCAAGCTGCGTCTGTCTACCGTGCAGCCGCAGCGGGCCACGGACATGCCTTCGCCCCGCCCGTGGACGCTGGACCTGTTGCCGCCGCCGAGCGCGGTGCCGGCCGCTGCGAAGTCTGGGGTGGCGCCACCGCCGCCTCCGCCGGCGCCCGCGCCACCGCCAGCTCCGTCTTTGGTGTCGGCGGAAGCGAGAACCGGTGTCAACTTCGATGTCAGCGTCTTCCAGGGCGAGTTCGCGACCGAGTTCGAAGTGCCCGGCCTGGCGAGCGTGACCACCGGCGGCCAACGCGTCGCGCTCGCGCTCGATAGCGTCGCGCTGGACAGCACGCTCGCCGCACGCACACAACCGCGCGCCGACCCCACCGCATTCCTGGTGGCCGAGGTGGCTCGACCGGCCGGAGTCTGGCCGGCCGGTGTGCTGCAGGTATTTCGCGATGGCGCCTTTGTCGGTCAGAACCGACTGCAATTCAGGGGCCAGGAACGTATCGATCTCTTCTTCGGCCGCGACGAACTGATTCGCGTGAGCGCCGATCCCGAGCGTCGCGACGCCGACAACGCCGGCTTCGTCGGCACCCGAGCCGAGCAGAAAATCGGCCGGGTGTACCGCATCGAAAATTTGCATCGGCGGCGCTTTGCCGTGCAGGTGATCGAAGCCTCGCCGGTGGCGCGGCACGAGGACATCAAAGTCAGCACGCGGTTCGACCCCCAGCCCGGCGACGAGAACTGGCGCCGGCAACCCGGTGTGGTCGCGTGGAGCTTCGCGCTCGAACCCGGACAGGCTCAGAAGATCGAGGCGGAGTACCTGATCGGTTACCCCAAGGACGCGCGAATCGGCGGATTGCGTTGAGGTCCGTTGAGGTCGGGACAACAGGCGCGACGACACGAGATTGGGTCGGTGTGATGCCCTCCGCTCTTTTGGTGACGCGTTGGAGCGCGAAAAATGGAAAAGCAGCAACTTCAATGCGATTTGCTGGCATCCGTGCGGCAGATGAAGCGCGGTCGCGCCGTGCGGGTTACGCCGGCCGGCACTTCGGGCGCGGCCCAGGCGCTGGTGCGTGTCGGTTTGCCGCAGCGGGACCTTGCGCGCCTGTCGGGTGTGTCGGTGCGCGCCTTGCGGGACTGGGAGCAAGGGCGGCGCGAGCCGTCCGGGGTGGCGCGGGCGCTGTTGCCGATTGCGGCGAGCAATCCGCGGGCGGTGTTGGAGTCGGCGTGATTCGACAGACGCTGTGCGGTGTCAAGAGTGCGGACTTGACCCCACGCATGCGGGCCAAGGCGCACAGGCACGTGGCTTTGGCGTCTGCACGCCTCCTCGCGGCGCGAAGGGCACCTCTTGCACTAACCGCGTTTTGCCACCAGACAGAAGACTGCGGCCATGCTCAATGCCATCAAGCGAAGTGTCGCCGTGCAGCGCGGCGGGCGCATCGAACTGCGTGTGGCGGAACTGCCGGAAGGTTCGACCGCGGATGTCATCGTGCTGGAAGAGCGGCGCGCGGGCAGGCGCAAGCTGGTGAGCCCGATCGGGCAGGGCACGGTGGCGTTCGTGTCGGACGAAGATGCGGACCGCTTCATCCGTGCCGAACGGGATCGATGGTCATGACGCTCGCCCCGTTGGCTGGCATCCCGGCCGGCAGCCGGGGCGGCGAGGTTTCTGCCCTTGGCGGCCCCCAACAAAGGTCGAAGAGCCACTATTGAGCGTTCGCAAAATGGCTGACGAATCCGCACCCAAAGCCCCGGAGCCGCGCGCTGGCAGGCGCGCGTCGCTCCAGCGGCGCAAAGCTCGCGCTTTGCGAAACCGCGCTTCCGCCCCGCTGATTTGGGCGAGGGGAGCAAACCCTCTCCCACATCAGTGGGGGCAGGCGTGGCGCCGAGGGCGCCGGGTGTGGGTGCACTGGCTGTCAACGACTTACGGGACTCTCAACGATTCGAGCGTGGCTCCGCATTGCCTCTTGTCGCCACACAGGCAGGTTCCATGAACGACGCCGTTGCCCCCCGCGCGCGCTCCTCAGACGCACCCGTCGCCGTGGTCCTGGGCGCGAGTGGCTACATGGGGTCGAATCTTGCGCCGGCGCTCGCCGCCCACGGCTGGCGCGTGCGTGCGGTGGCGCGCAACGCCGCCGTGCTCGAGGCGCGCGAATGGCCGGGCGTCGAATGCTGGTCGGCCGACGTGCTGCAGCCCGAGACGCTCGGCCCCGTGCTTGAAGGCGCGGACGTCGTCTACTACCTCGTGCACATGATGTGGACGGGTGGCGACTTCGTGCCGGTGGAACGGCGGGCGGCGGACAACGCGCGCCGGGCCTGCGAGGCCGCGGGGGTGCGGCGCATCGTCTACCTGGGCGGCATCATGCCCAAGGAGAAGCTGTCCCGGCACATGGCGGGGCGGGCCGTGGTTGGCGATGCCCTGCGCCAGGGTTCGATCCAGGTCATCGAGCTGCAGGCGGCGATGATCGTCGGACCGGGCTCGGCGGCCTTTGAGGTGATCCGCGACCTCGTCAACCACCTGCCGTTGATGATCACGCCCAAGTGGGTGCGCCGGCACTCGACGCCGATCGCCCTCGACAACGTGCTCACGTACACGATCGCCGCCGCGACGCTGCCGTTCGAGGGCCACCGGAGTCTCGAACTCGCCGGGCCGGAAGTGCTCACCTACCAGCAGATCATGGACATCTACGGGGAGTTCGTCGGCAAGAAGCCGCTCGTGATTCCCGTGCCCGTGCTCACGCCCAAGCTGTCGAGCTACTGGCTGTACTTCGTCACCTCGGTGCCGCCTACGACCGCCATGTCGCTGGTCGAGGGGCTGGCGCACGACTACATCGGCGACGGCAGCGAGATGCGCGCGCTGGTGCCACAACGCCTGCTTACGTTCCGCGAGTCCGTGGCCGCAACGCTGGAGGCCGAAAAGAACCATGCCACGCCCGCCCGCTGGGTGGAAGGATCGATTGCCTGCCGCGACTGGAACCCGCGCTATTCGTTCTACGCAAAGAAGTTCTGCGGCGAGCATGAGACCCGCGCTTCCCCGGAGGCGCTGTTCAAGGCCGTGCAGCAATTCGGTCGCGGCGGCGATTTTTTCTCGTATCGGGCGCTGTGGTGGCTGCGCCGCGCGTTCGACTGGTTGATTGGCGGCCCGAGCTTTCGCACCGGCCGGCGCGATCCCGACGCGCTGCGCATGGGCGACATCGTGGACGGCTGGCGCGTGCTCGGCATCAAGCCCAACGAGCGCCTGACGCTGGCGATGCTGATGCGCGCGCCCGGCTCGGGTCTGCAGGAATTCAACATCCGCGAGCGCGGCGGGCGGCGCGTGCTGGAACTGTGCGCCTACTGGCACCCGGCCGGGTTTTGGGGGCTGCTGTACTGGTACGCCCACCTGCCGCTGTACAGCCCGATGGTGCACAGTGCCCTGGCCGAAGTCGTACGCCGCGCCGAGGCGATAGACGATGCGCGGGCGGCGGCGGCGGAAGACGAGCCAAAGGAAAACCACTGAGCCTTCGCTAGATGCTTGACGAACCCTCACCCACGGCGCCTCTCCCGCTGATGCGGGCGAGGGGAGCAAACCCTCTCCCACATCGGTGGGAGAGGGTGGCGCCGAAGGCGCCGAGAGAGGGTGTACTGGCTGTCAACCCCTTACCGGACTCTCAATAGCGGGGCCACCCATGAGCCGACGCCTGTCCAACGGCTGAGCGAAAAAGCGGCGTCTTCCGCACGCCGCTTGTGCTCGCCACATCCGACCGCGGGCGCACCCGTCGACTCATTGAACTGGTCTTCGCACGCGGTGCAGCGGGCCTCATTTGCGGCGGCACCCACCTGCTCTGGATTTGCCAGCCGCAGCAGGCGTTGTCGCGCTGCTTGCCTTCGTCTCCGGCTTCGTCCCGGCTCGCCGTGGAAACCACCCGGATGCGATGGGCGATCTCGAGGCGGCGGCAGTCTCCTACATCTGTCCGGCCGGACCAAACATCTTTGACGCGTCGTTGTGGTCGGGGACACCGAGCCGCAATCGTGCGGAATCACGTTTCCCGTTCCCGGTTTGGCTTGGTCTGCCTTGCAATGTTGTCGCTGCCTACGGTGCAAAGATCGATTCGAGCGTGACCGGTCATAGATGCTTATCGATGCAAGCGGCACGGGCGGTATCTACCATGGACAGCGGGCCCGGCCTGCAAGACAAGTTCCGCGCCGGCCCGCGCGCAGCCACCGGCACGCCGCGGAGCCGGCGCCGCGCGGCGAGTTGGCACGGTCGGCCCCGCTCGCGCGATAAGCGACTTCGACCGTCCTCGGCCTGGTTGACTGCAGGCGGCTATGATTGCAGTCACTGCAGGAAGACACGGAGTTTCGAATCATGGCGATCCTGACGGTAAGGAACGTACCCGGCGAAGTGCATCGTGCCCTGCGCGTGCGGGCGGCTCGCCATGGCCGCAGCACCGAGGCCGAGGTGCGCGAAATTCTGGCGACCGCGGTCAAGCCGGACAAGCGCGTGCGCTTGGGCGACGCGCTGGCTTCCATCGGGCGCAAGCTCGGGCTGACCGACGAAGATCTTGCCGCCATCGACCGCGCGCGCGACAAGACGCCCGCCAAACCCCTGCGCTTCGACTGAATGATCGTTCTCGACACCAACGTCGTATCGGAGGCGATGAAGCCGCAGCCGGACGCGGCCGTGCGCTCCTGGCTCAACGAACAGGCGGCCGAGACCCTGTACCTGTCCAGCGTCACGCTGGCCGAGTTGCTGTTCGGCATCCGCGCGCTGCCGACGGGCAGGCGCAAGGCCTTGCTCGATCGCGCGCTGGCCGAGTTATTGAAGCTATTCGAGGGCCGGGTTTTGCCGTTCGACACGGACGCCGCGCGCCGCTATGCCGATCTGGCCGTCACGGCCCGTGCAGGCGGTCGCGGCTTGCCGACGCCCGACGGCTATATCGCGGCCATCGCTGCGGCGCGCGGCTTCATGGTCGCGTCGCGGGATACGGCGCCGTTTGCGGCGGCGGGTGTGGCGGTGATCGACCCGTGGAACGCGTAGTTTTGTTCTTCCGCATCGCGCGCCTGCGATGAGGCATTCGCCGATAACCAAGCCGCCCTGGGCAGCCCCCGCTGCAGAGTGCGCCTCGGTGCCGCTCGACCCTGCTGCGTTTGTCGCCAAGCGCAGCGCCAAGAACCCGGCGTTCCGCGCGGCCGACGCGGAAGTGGAAGACGAGATCCAGGCGCTGGATGCGCTGCTGGCCGCGCGCCGCGAGGCCGGCCTGACCCAGGCGCAGGTCGCGCAGCGGATGGGCATCAAGCAGTCGGCGCTGGCGCGCGTCGAAGCCTCGCTCGGCTCGCGCCAGCACACGCCCTCGCTGGAAACGCTGCGCAAGTACGCGCAGGCGGTCGGTTGCCGGTCGGAGATTCGCATGGTGCGGCGTGCCGAGGCGGTCGCCGCTCCCGGAAAAACCAAAGCGGTCGGTCGCGTAAGTGGGGGGAAGGGCGCCACCGTTGCGGCGGCGCGGGCCGCTTGACAGAATTTAATTCGAGCCTGGCCCGTTATCCTTTTCCCACAGTGCGGCGGAAAAGGACCGGTTCATCGGAATCAGCGTCGGCCGGCCGGGCCAGAAGAAGACCAGTGAGCCGCCGCCCGGCAGCAGGGCGAGCGAGATTACAAGCCAGTCGCCGGCGCGACCAGAGCCGGAGAGTTTCTGCTGTGCCGGTGCCATGACTTGGTTCGAACCAAACCCCGTCGGCGCCGCTTGGCAAAACTAACTCGTCCCCGGCCCTTATTGACGTTACTTATCGCTCCCATACTTGACGCCGCCTTCAATCACGCGGAAGCGGACCTCTCCGGTAGGCATCAGTTGCCTTCTGTATTTCACCGTGCCAGACGGGCCGATGCTGTTGAAGTAGTACATGCCGTCCAATGCGTAGACGCGCATGAGCGCATCGGTAGTATGCACGACAACATATCGGGCTTCGCTCGGTAAAGTGATGACGCGCTCGATGTATGCATCGCGGATCTTGATCGCGTCGCCCGCGTACCGATTGTGCCGAAGTCCATCAATAGAGTCGTACACCGCGAGCACCCGGTAGTTGCCGTCGAGTAGAGTTATCGCCAGGCCGAAGTAAGTGTCGAGGCGAAGCGTGGCATATGCTCTAACTTGCAGCGTCTTGCCTAAGAAGTTTTTGTCAATCGTCAGTGCGGCAAAGAAGCTCTTTCCCGAAGGAAACTGGAATGCAGGCGATCTCGCGTCCAGTTCGATCTGAAGATCGTCCTGGAGCGGTATCGCCTTCATCTCGCTAAATTGTCGGCAGCACACCGGCGCTGCCGCAAGCGCCTCTAGCTTCTCCTGTGGAGTATTGATGTCGAAGCCGCTCTTCGTCACAACGACGTTGGGCGGGACGCAGCCGCCCAGAAGCAAGCCGAAGAAGACGACAATCAGGTGGGTTCGAGCCATAGATCGAAGGCACGTCAAAAAGGGGCTAGGCCAAAACGGGTTTGCCACTTGTTCTTGCATCACGGATGCAACGCCTTGTACTTCGCCAGCAGCGCCTCTTTGCTTTCGCTATGCGCCGGGTCGGGCACGATGCAATCGGCCGGGCACACGTCCACGCACTGCTGGGTGTCGTGCGCGCCGACGCATTCGGTGCACTTGGCGGGGTCGATCACGTAGATCGGCGAGGCCGATTTGATCGCTTTATTCGGGCAGACATCGACGCAGGCGTCGCAGGCGGTGCAGTCGTCGTTGATTAAGAGGGCCATGAGGTGCTCCGGTTGGTGTTGGGTGGTGGGGTCGGGTTGATCGGGAGGGTGGATCGGGTGTCGGCGGTCTTCCCTCACCCCAACCCCTCTCCCGGGGGGAGAGGGGCTTTGGGCGCAGGGGGTTGGGGGTTCGCGCAATTCTCGGCAGTGGGGCGGTTGGGGGGTGTGAGGCAGGTCAAGGGCGGGCGTTGTTCCGAGGTGCGGCGCTCTTTGCCCTCACCCGGCCGCTTCGCGGCCACCCTCTCCCGCTGATGCGGGCGAGGGTAAGACGCGCGGGTGCGGCGCGAGGCTGAAGGCGGGCGGGGGATGGTTATCGGCTCAGGCGTACTCGCTCGTATAGCTCTGCAAAGCGCGCATGTAGTTGGCCCGCTCGAAGGCCTCCGGGTCGGGGCTGGCGCGTTGGCTGAGCGACCCTTTCATCTGCGCGACCGAGGTGTACTCGCGCTCGGCGAGCCAAGCTTCCACGCCGCGCAAGAGCTTGGTCACGTGCGCCGGGCCGTGTTGCAGCAGGCAACTGGCGAGCAGCGCGCAGTCGGCGCCGGCCAGCAGGAGCTTGAGCAAATCGTCCACCGTGTGCGCGCCGCCCGTGGCGGCGAGGCTCGCGTTCACGCGGCCGTGCAGGATGGCGATCCAGCGCAAGGCCAGCCGCAACTCGTCGCTGGTGGACAGCACCAGCCTGGGCGCCACCGACAAGTCGTCCAGCACGATGTCCGGCTGCAAGAAGCGGTTGAAGAGCACCAGCCCCGACGCGCCCGCCGCCACCAGCCGCTGCGCCATGCTCGCCATCGCGCTGAAAAACGGCGCCACCTTCACGGCCACCGGCACCGTCACGGCCGAGCGCACATCGGTTACGAGGCTCAGATAACGATCTTCCACCGCTGCGCTGCTGTCGGTGGCGCTGGTCGCGAGGAAGTAGACGTTGAGCTCGATCGCGTCCGCCCCCGCGTCCTGCAACTGGCGCGCGATGCGCGTCCAGCCGCCGGGCGTGGCGCCATTAAGAGAGGCGATCACCGGCACCTGCAATGCCCGCTTGGCGTCTTCGATCAGCCGCAGATAGCGGGTGGCGCCGCTTTCGCGGTCGGGGATCTCGGGGAAGAAGCCCTGCGCCTCGGGGCTGACTTCCGCGCCGTAGAGCATCAGCTCGTGCGCGGCCATCTCCTCGTGCTCGATCTGCTCCTCGAAGAGCGAGGGCAGCACCACCGCGGCGATGCCGGCATCCTGCAGCCGCTGCATGCTCTCCACGGAGCCCGTCAGCGGCGAGGCCGACGCGACGATCGGGTTGCGCAACTCCAGACCCAGATAGCGGGTGCGTAGATCGACACTCATTGTTCGGCCTCCTCGCCGCTGCCTTGGTCGTCTTCGGGGGTCGCGGTGGTCTCGGCCACCACGCGGTGCACGCCGGCGATCTGCTCGTACAGCAGCCAGCGCGCATCCGCATCCGCCTGCGCCACGCGCGCCAGCTCCTTGGCGCGCGCGGGGTGCGCCTGCGCCAGCATCGCAAAGCGCCCCTCCTTCATCGTGAACTGCGTCAGCTCCTGCGTGGGCTTGCGCGAGTCGAGCTTCAGCGGCAGATCGGCGCCGCCCATGCCCAGCCGTGGGTCGTAGTGGTACAGCGTCAGGTAGCCGCTCTTGACCGCGTCGCGCTGGTGGCTCATGCCGGTGGCCATGTCGATGCCGTGCGCGATGCAATGGCTGTAGGCGATGATCAGCGACGGTCCGTTCCACGAAGCCGCCTCGCGGAAGGTGCGCACCGTGTGCACCGGGTTGGCGCCGATGGCCACCTGCGCCACGTAGACGTTGCCGTAGGCCATCGCGATCATGCCAAGGTCTTTCTTGCCGGCCGGCTTGCCGCCGGCGGCAAACTTGGCCACCGCGCCGCGCGGCGTGGCCTTGGACGCTTGCCCGCCGGTGTTGCTGTAGACCTCCGTGTCCAGCACCAGGATGTTGACGTTGCGGCCGGTCGCCAGCACGTGATCCAGACCGCCGTAGCCGATGTCGTAGGCCCAGCCGTCGCCGCCGACGATCCACACGCTGCGCTCGACCAGGCTGTCGGCCACCGCGCGCAGGCGGGTGGCTTCCGCGCTGGTCAACGACGCGATTTGAGCCAGCATTTGCTTGACTCGCGCGCGCTGCGCGGCAATCTGCTCGTCGTCGGCTTGCGTGGCCTGGAGAATTTCTGTCGCCAGCGGTTCGCCTATGCTTTCCCGCAACTGGGCCACCAGCATCAGCGCTAGCTCGCGCTGCGCATCGAGCGCCAGCCGCATGCCGAGGCCGAACTCCGCGTTGTCCTCAAAGAGACTATTCGCCCACGCAGGCCCCTTGCCCTCGGCGTTCTGCGCCCAGGGCGTAGTCGGCAGATTGCCGCCGTAGATCGACGAGCAGCCGGTTGCGTTGGCGATCACCAGATGGTCGCCGTACAACTGCGACAGCAGCTTCAAATACGGTGTCTCCCCGCAGCCGGCGCAGGCGCCGGAATACTCAAAGAGCGGCCGCCGCAGTTGCGAGGCTTTCAGCAGGTCCAGCCCGTCGAAGGACGGGCGCTTTTCCGGCAGGCTCAGGAAAAAGTCGTAGTTGGCGCGCTCGGCCTCCAGATGGTCGCGCTTGGGCGCCATGTTGATCGCCTTGTGCTTGACCATCTCCTTGCTGCGGCTCGGGCACACGTCCACGCAGATGCCGCAGCCGGTGCAGTCGTCCGGCGCCACTTGCAGGCTGTAGAGCGGGCCGCCTTCCGCTTGTTCTCCCTTGCGACCCCAGGGCACCGCCTTGAAGCCGGCCGGCGCGCGCGCGAGTTCAGCGGCGTCGAAGGTCGTCATCCGGATCGCCGCATGCGGGCACATCAGCGGGCAGATGCCGCACTGGGTGCACAGTTGCTCGTCCCAGATCGGGATCTCCTGCGCGATGCTGCGCTTTTCCCACTGCGTTGTCGCGGTCGGGAAGGTGCCGTCCACCGGCATCGCCGATACTGGCAGCGCATCGCCGCGGCCGTCCAGCATCGGCGCGGTGACCCGCTGCACAAAGTCCGGCGCATTGGCCGGCACGGGCGGGCGGCGGTGCAGCGTGGCCGCGGCCTGCGCGGGCACCGCAACTTCCTTCAACGCGGCGAGCGAGGCATCGACCGCCGCAAAGTTGCGCGTCAGCACGCTCTCGCCGCGCTTGCCGTAGGTCTTGCGGATGGCGTCCTTGATCGCGGCAATCGCCTCGTCGCGCGGCAGCACGCCGGACAGCGCAAAGAAGCAGGCCTGCGTGACCGTGTTGATCCGCCCGCCGAGTCCCGCGGCGCGCGCCACCGCCAGCGCATCGACCACGTAAAAGCGCAGCTTTTTCTCGACGATGCTTTGCTGCGCCTCGTGCGGCAACTGGTCCCAGACCTCGTCCGCGCCGAAGGGGCTATTCAGCAGAAAGATGCCGCCGGGGCGGGCGAGCGCCAGCACGTCGAGCTTTTCCATGAACTCGAACTGGTGGCAGGCGACAAAGTCCGCCGCGCGGATCAGATAGCTGGAGTCGATCGGCCGCGGGCCAAAGCGCAGATGCGACACGGTGATCGCGCCCGATTTCTTGCTGTCGTAGACGAAGTAGCCCTGCGCGTGCAGCGGCGTGTTCTCGCCGATGATCTTGACCGTGTTCTTGGTGGCCCCCACCGTGCCGTCCGCGCCCAGGCCGTAGAACACCGCGCGGGTGACTTGCGGGTCTTCGGTGTCGAAGTTTTCGTCCACCGCGAGCGAGAGCTGCGTCACGTCGTCGGTGATGCCGACGGTGAAGTGGCGCTTGGGTTGCGCAAGCTCTAATTCATCCAGCACTGCCTTGGCCATCGCCGGCGTGAACTCCTTGGACGACAAGCCGTAGCGCCCGCCGATCGCGCGGGGCATCGGCTTGTCCTGCGGCCAGGCTTCGGCCAGCGCAGTCACGACATCCTGATACAGCGGTTCGCCGATGGCGCCCGGCTCCTTGGTGCGGTCGAGCACGGCGATCTGCTTTGTGCTCGCGGGCAGCGCGGCGATAAAGGCCGGCACGTCGAAGGGCCGGTACAGGCGCACCGTCAGCAGACCCACCTTCTCGCCCGCCGCGACGAGCTTGCGCACCGCCTCGGCGGAGGCGCCGATGCCCGAACCCATCTGCACCAGTACGCGCTCGGCATCCGGCGCGCCCGTGTAGTCGAACAAGTGGTACTGCCGGCCGGTGACTTGCGCCACGCGATCCATCGCGCGCTGCACCTTGGCGGGTGCTGCCGCATAGAACGGGTTGCAGGCTTCGCGCGCCTGGAAGAACGTGTCCGGGTTCTGCGCGGTGCCGCGGAGTACCGGCTTGTCCGGGTTCAGCGCGCGTGCGCGGTGGGCGGCGACCAAATCCTCGTCGATCAGCGCGCGCACTTCTTCCGTCAGCAGCAGCTCGATCTTGTTGACCTCGTGGCTGGTGCGGAAGCCGTCGAAGAAATGCAAGAAGGGCACGCGCGCATCGAGGGTCGCCATGTGCGCGATCAGCGCCATGTCCTGCGCCTCCTGCACGCTGGCGGAGGCGAGCAGCGCCCAGCCGGTGCTGCGCGCGGACATCACGTCCGAGTGGTCGCCGAAGATCGACAGCGCATGCGTGGCCAGTGTGCGCGCGGCCACGTGGATCACCGCGGGCGTCAGCTCGCCGGCGATCTTGAAGAGGTTGGGGATCTTCAGCAGCAGCCCTTGCGATGCCGTGAAGCTGGTGGTCAGCGCCCCGGCCTGCAGCGCGCCGTGCACCGCGCCGGCGGCGCCGCCCTCGCTTTGCATCTCGATCACCTGCGGCACGGCGCCCCAGATGTTCTTGTGCCGGGCGGCCGACCAGGCGTCGGCCAGTTCGCCCATCGTGGAAGACGGCGTGATCGGATAGATCGCGATCACCTCGCTCACCAGATGCGCAATGCGCGCCGCGGCTTCGTTGCCGTCGAGCACGTGGGTGCGGGTGGTTGTCATGCGGGTTCCTTGCTCTTTAACTTCGTGGGCGGCGGTCTTCCCTCACCCCAACCCCTCTCCCGGGGGGAGAGGGGCTTTTGAACCCTCTCCCACCGGGAGAGGGTGGCGCGTAGCGCCGGGTGAGGGAAGACCGCAGCCATGACTTCGTTGCCCCAAGCGGGCAAAGCTCACCTCGCCGTCGCGATCAACCCCGCCCGCCCCGCTTCCCAGCGGCGCAGTTCGGTGGTCAGCAGCTCGACGTGCTCGCGCTCT
>JBKCXU010000118.1:0-10227 GCA_046316025.1 Betaproteobacteria bacterium
GCCTGCAGCAGTCGGCGCCGCCGTTCGCCGGCTTCGTGCCCGGCCTGCCCGGCGCAGGCATGGCGACGTTCAGCCGGCTGTTCACCTCGCCCGGCCCGATCTACGAACCGGAGGGCCGCCACGATGACGCCTGGCGCTCCGGCCGCGCGCTGTTCGCCGCCGGCCTTCGCGCCGGTGACGTGGTGCTCAACACCTTCTCCTATCACCTGACGCCGGGCGGCTTCATCCTCGACGGTGGCGCGCGCGCGGTCGGCTGCGCGGTGATCCCCGCCGGCCCCGGCAACACCGAGCAGCAACTCGAAGTGATCGACCATCTGCGGCCGACTGCATACACCGGCACGCCGGACTTTCTGAAGATCCTGCTCGACGCGGCGGCAGCCGCCGGCAACGACGCGTCTTCGATCCGCAAGGCCGCCGTGTCCGGCGCGGCCTTTCCGCCGTCGTTACAGGCCGAGATCGAGGCGCGCGGCATCGACGCCTATCAGGTCTACGCGACCGCCGATCTGGGCTGCATCGCCTTCGAGACGCCCGCCCGCGCCGGCATGGTGGTGGCCGAGGACGTGCTGCTGGAGATCGTCCGCCCCGGCACCGGCGACCCGGTGCCCGATGGCGAGGTGGGCGAGGTCGTGGTCACGTCCTTCGACCCCGATCACCCGTGGATCAGGTTGGCTCTTGGCGACTTGTCTGCGGTTTTGCCCGGCGTCTCACCCTGCGGCCGCACCAACTCCCGCATCCGCGGTTGGCTGGGGCGTGCCGATCAGACCACCAAGGTCAAGGGCATGTTCGTGCGGCCCGAGCAGATCGCCGAAGTCGGCCGCCGGCATGCGCAGCTGGGCCGTATGCGGCTGGTGGTCGCGCGCGCCCGAGAAACCGATGCCATGATCTTGCGCGCAGAGGCTGCCACGCACGACGCGGCGCTTGCCGCGCGGGTGGCCGACACGCTGCGCGCGCTGACCAAGCTGGGTGGCGCGGTCGAATTGGTCGCCCCCGGCAGCTTGCCCAACGACGGCAAGGTGATCGAGGACGCGCGGCCGGTGAGTTGAAAGGCGCGGCGCAACGAAAAGGCCGGGACGAACCCGGCCTTTTTTGCGATCGTTTCGCCGGGGCCTAACGCCGTGCCGCGGCGGCCGACTTGCTGGCGGCAGCTCGGCTCGGCTTCGCCGGGCTTGCCTTGGGGGCAGCGGCCTTGGGCTTGGCTTCCGCCTTGCGTACGGTGGCCTTCGCCGCCTTGACGGTGGCCTTCGCAGCAGCATGGGCCGGAGTCTTGGCGGCGGCGGTCAGCGCCAGCGTCACGGCGATCGGCGCCTCCGCTTTCTCTTCCTTGATGCCCCAGAGCTTCAGCAGTTCGGCCTGGGTCGGAATCGTGCCGGCGGCCAGCCGCGCCCGGCGGGCGGCGACCGAGTCGCGCACGACCTTCTCCACCACGTCCAGGGGCAGGCGGTTCAGATCGGCGAAGCGGATGAAACTGCGCTTCACGTCCACGCCGGCGACGGCGTCCTTGTGCTTGACGACTACGTCCTGCTCGGCGACGAAGAGCGACATGTGCCGCCGGCCCGACTCCAGCGCAAACAGCGGCCCGTCCAGCTCGTAAAACGCGAGTCCGTAGCGCATGCTCTCGCGCACCCCGCGCGCGGAGCGGCGGATCATGCTGCACACGCGCGCCATCGCCACCCGGCGATCGGGCGGCAGATCGCGCAGATAGGCTCCCACGGTAGTCGGCGCAACTAGCATCGTTATTCTCCGGACTTGCGGCTGCCAACCCGCGATTTTACCCGAAAGTGCCCACTCACCTAGCTTCGCGGAGACTGTCCATGCCGCTCGTTGCCCTGCTCACCGACGACCAAGCCGCGCCCGAGGCGCGCGCCGTGTTCGACGAAGTCCGCGCCGCCCGCGGTACCGATTACGTCAACAACATCTGGCGCGCGCTCGCCAACGATCCCAAGCAGTTGCGCATGACCTGGGATCAGGTGCGCGCCGTGATGGGGCCGGGCGCGCTCGACCCGTTGACGAAGGAACTCATCTATCTGGCGGTATCCGCGGCCAACGCCTGCGAGTACTGCCTGCATACGCACAGCCACGCGGCGCGCGCCAAGGGCATGACCGACGCGATGTTTGCCGAGCTGATGCAGGTCGTGCTGCTGGCCTCGCAGACGAACCGGATCGCCATCGGCCTGCAAGTGCCGGTCGACGACCGCTACTTGGCGCCGGCCGTGGCCCGATAGAAGACGAAGTCGGCCGAAAACTCCACCCGCAGCACCTGCCCGCGGTCGCTCGGTGCGCAGCGCGCCGGGGGCATGCCGCCCAGCGTGTTGACCCGCTGCACATAAGCGACGCCTTCGAAAACGCCGCGCCCGTAGGACTGCGTGGCGAGCAGCAGCCAGCGCAGGTCGCCGGCGTCGGGCGCGTCGTCCCATGCCTGCACCTTGCCGGCGAGGCGGCTGCCGTCGTCGTGCTCGAAGGTGAAGTTGGCCCCGTGGCGGCCGACCGGGTTGGCACGGTCGTCGGCGAGTGTCGCCTCGGGCAGCTGGTAGACCCAGGCCAGGCCCTCCGTCGTATCTTCGCAGCGGAAGATCTGGTAGCCGCGCCCGCGCAGCCTGAGCGCCGGCGCGAACTCGCCCGGCACCTTGATCTTGGTAAACCAACCCAGCCGTGGCGGCGGCACGGTCGGCGCTGCCTGCGGCGGGCTCGGTGCCGGCGGCGGCGGCGGTGGCGATTGCGTCGCGCAGGCGGCCAGCAACAGCGCGGCGACCGTGCCTGCGGCTGCGGCGCGGTGGAGTCGGTCAGTCGACATTGAGCAGGCGTCCATCGTCGGTCAGTTGGGCGGCGCCGATCGCGACAAGTTCCCGCGCGCCGCGCTCGATCAGCGCAGCCAGCGTCGCGGACGCAAAGTACCGCTCGCGCACCACGGCAAAGTAGCGGGCGGCGGCAAAGTGCTCGACCGCGGCGGCGAGCGTGCTCTGCCGCACCTGCAGCAGCCAGAACTTGATCAGCGCCTTGACCACGCTGCGCGCGTTGCGCGCGGGGTCGGCGGCCAGCGCAGCGAGCCGAGCATGGGCGCGCGCCAGCGCGGCCTCGACGTCGGCAAACGGCGCCCCGTGGCCGGGGATCACGGCGCGCGGGCGCACCCGCTCGATCAACTCGAGTGCCGCACGCTGCTCGGCAAAGCCGGACTCGCCTTCGATCTCCGGGAAGATCACCCCGAAGCCGTGCTCCCACAGCGCGTCGGCGGAGATGAGCACGCGCTCGCCGGCGCACCACAGCATCAGCATGTGCGGGTCGTGCCCCGGTGCGGCCAGCACGTGCCAGGGCAGGCCGCCCAGGCGCAGTTCGTCGCCCGCGTGCAGCAGCGCGTCGCAGGCAAAGCGCGGGCAGTGCTGGCCGGTGGGCGCGTAGGTGAGGGCCTCCACGTCCCAGGCGTCGACCGCCGCCGCCGCTGCCGCCGGGATGGCAATGCGCGCGCCGGGGTGACGCTCGCGCAGCAACGCATTGCCGCCGACGTGATCCGAGTGCAGGTGAGTGTTGACGATCCGCGTCAGCGGCCGGCCGGCGGCGGCGTGCTCGATCAGCGCGGCGGTTTGCGCGGCGTGCAGCCAGTAGCCGGTGTCGATCACGCTGACGGCATCGCCGTCGTCGAAGAGCACGTTGTTCGACGACAGCCAGCCGCGCTCAAACACCCTGAGCGCGGCCGGCAGCGCGACTGGCGCGTGGCTCATCGGCGCGGCTTGGGGTAGCGCGCCGCCACCCGCGCAAAGGCCGCGTGCAGCTGCGGCGTACCGCCGAAAAAGTAGCGGATGCGGCCGTTGATCGTGCGCACCACGAGCCGGCGCGAGAACGCAAAGCCGCCCATGCGCGCGTACCAGACATCGTCCCAGGCCACGCGCCGCTCGACCAGGCCGGTTTGCCGCACGCCCTGCCCGTCCACCGTGGTCGCGGCGCGCAGCATCAGGTACCAGTTGGCGAGCATCATCAGCGCGCAGGCGCCGATCAGCGTCCAGCCGTTGCCGGAGATCGGCCCCGGCACTTCGAAGGCGATGAGCCACGCACCGTAGCCGAGCAGGCCAAAGGTCACCGCGCTTGCCAGCGCGCGAAAGGCCGGCCCGTAGGCCGCGCCAGAGGTCGGCGTGCGATGGTCGTCGTCGGCACTCACCGGACCACCCTCCGCGCTACGCGCTGCGGGGTGAGCGTCTGGGAGCGGCCCGGCGCGCTCATGCCGGCTGCGGCTTGAGCTGCGCGCGCCGCAGCGGCAATTGCGCCCACACGGCCTGCCGGGCGGCGGCATCGAGCGCCGACCAGCCGGCGATCTCGTCGATCGTGCGCAGGCAGCCGGCGCACCAGCCGGTGGCGGCGTCCATCGTGCAGACGTTGACGCAAGGCGATGGGGCCGCCTGCGCCGGTGTGATTGCGGTCATATCCGTCAACCCTTCGCGGCAGCCGCGCGCTTGCGCTCGACCTTGTCGGCAAAGCGCGCGGTGTCGATGATTGCCCGCTCATGCGTGCCTTCGGAGATCAGGTCGTGGCCGTCATGCGCGCGGGCGCGGAAGGTTACGCGCCGGCCGTCGACCGCCAGTACCTCGCATTCCACGGTGATCGTCATGCCCGGCGGTGTGGCCGCCAGGTGCGAGAAGTTCACGTGCGTGCCCAGGCTCTGCTCGCGCGGCCAATCCAGATACGGCTTGATCGCCCGCTGACAGGTGCCCTCCAGCAGCGCGACGAGAAAACCCGTGGCCAGCACCTCCGGCATGTCCTGAAACTCCGCGAACTCCGGATAGATGTTCGGCACCGTCTTGTTGTCGGGCACCGTGGTGCGGAAGCTGTGGCGGATGCCGGGTTTGAGGTCGGGGCTCATCGCGATAGGACTCCGCCCCCTTCAAGGGGGAGGCTGGGAGGGGGATGGGTTAGCGCCGCGCACTCTTGACCCATCCCCACCCCGGCCCTCCCCTTGAAGGGGAGGGGGAAGGCCCGGCAGCAGCGCGGGACAAGGCGCAACGGCGATTGTATGGAATCATCGCCGCATGCCCGCCGCCCCCGACCGCCAGCCGCTCGACGCCCGCGCCGCCGCGCTGATGGTGGCGCTGACGATGTGCTGGGGCTTGCAGCAGGTGGCGATCAAGCTCGCTTTGCCAACGGTGGCGCCGCTGACGCAAGCGGCGATCCGCTCGCTGCTCGCGGGCCTGCTGCTGCTCGGTTGGGCGCGCTGGCGCGGCATTGCGCTCTTCGGTCGCGACGGGACGCTGGCGGCGGGGGGCGTGGCCGGGGTTCTGTTTGCCGCGGAGTTCTGCTTCATTTACGCGGGGCTGGCGCACACCAGCGCCTCGCGGATGGTGGTGTTCGTGTATCTGGCGCCGATTTTGACCGCGCTCGGGCTGGCCTGGTTCATCCCCGGCGAGCGGCTGGCGCCGCTGCAATGGGCGGGCGTGGCGCTCGCCTTCGCGGGACTGGTCGGCGCGTTTGCCGATGGCCTTTCCGCGGGTGCGCACAGCACGTTGTTGGGCGATGGTTTTGGCGTGATTGCCGCCGCGCTGTGGGCGGCGACCACCGTGCTGGTGCGCGCGACGAGGCTCGCGCAGGCTTCGGCGGAGAAGACGCTCTTCTACCAACTCGGCGTGTCCGCGTTGCTGCTGCCGGCAGCGGCGCTGCTGGCGGGCGAGCCGGCGGTCGGCCAGCTCGATGCGCTTGCCGTCGGCAGTCTGCTGTTCCAGGGCGTGGTCGTCGCCTTTGCCAGCTACCTCGGCTGGTTCTGGCTGCTCACGCGCTATCTGGCGGCGCGGCTGGCGGTGTTTTCCTTCCTGGCGCCGATGTTCGGCGTGTTGTTCGGCGTCTTGATTCTGGGTGAGACGCTGTCGGCACGCTTTGCACTGGCCGCGGTGGCGGTCGGCGCGGGCATCGCGCTCGTCAATCTGCGGCGGGCGCGATGAGGCGGCGCCAATTCCTCTATGCCGCGCTGGCGGCGGCGGCGGGCCAGCCCGCCGCGGCGGCGCAAAGCTCGACCCGGCCGATTCCCGCCACCGGCGAGCGGCTGCCCGCAGTCGGCATGGGCACCTGGCTCACGTTCGATGTCGGCGACGGCGTGGCCGAGCGGGCTCAGCGGCTGGCGGTGTTGCAGGAGTTCTTCGCCGCCGGCGGCGGGATGATCGATTCGTCGCCGATGTACGGCCGCGCCGAGCGCGTGGTGGGCGAGTTGCTGCCGCAGGTAGCGCACGCCGGCAAGCTCTTTGCGGCGACCAAGGTGTGGACGGCCTTCGACCGCGTCGGCCCGACGCAGATCGACGAGTCGCTGCGCCTGTGGCGGCTGCCGCGGCTCGATCTGCTGCAAGTCCACAACCTGCTCAACTGGCGCGCACACATCAAGACGCTGCGCGCCGTGCGCGACGCCGGCCGGGTACGCTACATCGGCGTCACCACCTCGCACGGCCGCAAGCACGAAGAGATGGAGCTGATCCTGAAGACCGAGAAAGTCGACTTCATGCAGATCACCTACAACCTCGCCGATGCGAGTGCCGAGCCGTTGTTGGAGCTGGCTGCCGCGCGCGGCGTGGCGGTGATCGTCAATCGGCCGTACGACGGCGGCAACCTGTTCGACCGCGTGGGCACCGTGCCGCTGCCCGGCTGGGCGGCGCAGGCCGGTTGCGCCAACTGGCCGGACTTTCTGCTCAAGTGGGTGCTGGCGCACCCGGCCGTGACCTGCGCAATCCCGGCCACGCGCCAGCCGCGCCACATGCGCGAGAACATGGCCGCCGGCCGCGGTGCGCTGCCGGATGCCGCGCAGCGGCGGCGGATGCAGCAGTTCGTCGCCGCGTTGTAAGGTGCGGCCCGCATGCTCAACCTGCCCAACGCGATCACCGTCGTCCGCGCGCTGCTGATCCCGGCCATCGGCGGGCTGCTCGTCGTGCGCGACTATCACAGCGCGCTGGTGTTGTTTCTGCTGTGCGCGCTTGGCGACTTGCTCGACGGCTGGCTCGCCCGCCGGCTCGACCAGCGCTCGCGCTTCGGCGCCATCGCCGACCCGCTGGCCGACAAGCTGACCATGCTCACCGTGGCGCTGCTGCTGGCCTGGCATGGGCTGCTGCCCTGGTGGTTTGCCGCGTTGGTGGTGCTGCGCGATGCGACCATCGTCGCCGGCGCGGCGGCCTACCACTTCACTGTCGAGCGGGTGGAGATGGCGCCCACGCGCCTGTCCAAGCTCAACACCGCGCTGGAGTTCGTGCTGCTGGCGGCGGTGCTGGCGCAAGCGGCGGGCTGGTTTGCGGCGCCGGCGGCCCTGGCCGGGGCGGTGCTGCTGACCACGGCGACGATCGTCGCCTCCGGTGTGCACTACGTCGTGTCCTGGTCGGTCAAGGCGCGGCGAGCGCGGTCGGCTACGATCCGCCGCCGCTGATCGCGGCCCCACACCCGGAGGAGAACATGCAATCGAACCTGCCGCGCGTGCTGCGCGCGCTTTTGCTCGCGACCGGCACCGCGCTGACCCTCGGCGCCCAGGCGCAACTGGCCGACGGCCCGACCATCAAGTCGCTGCGCGACACCGGCACCATCAAGCTCGGCTACCGCGAGGCTGCGCCGCCGCTGTCGTTCAAGGCGCCGAGTGGCCAGCCCGCGGGCTTCATCGTCGAGATCTGCGACCGCGCCATGGGCGCGCTGCGCGAGCTACTCAAGCTGCCCAACCTGAAAGTCGAGTGGGTGCCGGTGACGGCCGAGACCCGCTTCGAGGCGCTTGCCACGCGCAAGATCGACCTCGAGTGCGGCACCACCACGGTCACCCTCGGGCGCATGGAGCGGGTGGACTTTTCCAGCTTCACCTTCCTCGACAGCGGCACGATGATGGTGCTCGCTGCCTCGGGCATGAAGCGCGTTCCCGACGTGGCCGGCAAGCGGGTCGCCGTCGTCGAGGGTACGACTGCGGCAAGCCGGCTGGCGGCGGCGATCAAGCGGGGCGCCTTTCGCGCGGAACTCGTCAACTTCCGCACCGGCCCGGACGCGCTCGCCGCGCTGCGCGGCGGCAAGGTCGACGCTTACGCCAACGACCGCATCCTGTTGGCCGGCGTGGCCGCGGCCGAAGGCAGCGGCGGTGCCGGCCTGGCGCTTCTGGAAGACGACTACTCGGTCGATGCCTATGCGCTGATGATGCGCACCGACGACCGCGCCTTCCGCATCGCCGTCAACCGCGGCCTGTCGCTCGTGTACGGGCTGCCGGAGTTCGGGCAGATCTTCCAGCGCTGGTTCGGCCCGCAGGCGCGGCCGAGCGGGCCGCTGATCACGGTCTACTTGCTCGGCTTGTACGGCGACTGATCGTCCCCGTCGCGCGGCCACGCGTCGCCCCGGCCTGCGCCGGGACGACGCGCTCGCCCTATCGGCCCGCCTTCGCGGCGATCGCGTTACCGGCGCGGGCAAAGGCGCGGCGGCCGAGGATGCCGCTGATCCACTGCCCGGTGGCGACCACCTTGGCGAGATCGATGCCGGTGTCGATGTCCAGCCCGCGCAGCAGGTACAGCACGTCTTCGGTCGCCACGTTGCCGGTGGCGCCTTTGGCGTAAGGACAACCGCCCAGCCCGGCGACGCTGGTGTCGAAACTCGCCACCCCGACTTCCAGCGCCGCGAGCGTGTTGGCCACGCCCATGCCGTAGGTGTCGTGAAAGTGTCCGCTCACCTGCGGTAGTTCGTACACGCCGAGCACCGCGTCCAGCGCCACCTGCACCTTGCGCGGCGTACCGACGCCGATGGTGTCGGCCACGCCGATGTGCTGCGTGCCGAGTTCCTTCATCAGCCGCGCCACGTAGGCGACCGCCGCCGGCTCGACCTCGCCCTGGTACGGACAGCCGAGCGCGCAGGAGATCGCGCCACGGATGGCGATGCCGGCGGCGCGCGCCGCATCGCACACCGGGCGGAAGCGCTCGATGCTCTCGGCGATCGAGCAGTTGATGTTCCGCTGCGAGAACGCCTCGCTCGCCGCGCCGAAGATGACGATCTCGTCGGCGCGGGCGACGCGCGCGCCTTCGAAGCCCTTCATGTTCGGCACCAGCACCGAGTAGACGACGCCCGGCTTGCGCCGGATACGCGCCATCACCTCGGCGCCATCGGCCATCTGCGGCACCCACTTGGGCGAGACGAACGAAGTCGCCTCGATGGCGGAGAAGCCGGCGTCGGTCAGCCGGTCAACCAGCTCGACCTTCACGTCGGCGGCAATCGGCTGCTTTTCGTTTTGCAGCCCGTCGCGCGGGCCGACATCGACGATCTGGACGCGGGTGGGCAAGTTCATGGCAAGAGCTTCTCGAGGGGCGAGTCCAAAAGAATCGTAACGCCGCCGCCCTCGCGCGTGGCGTTGGACGGGTCGATCCTTGCGGGGAGACTTGCGCCAATTCCACCCCACCCGCTCGATGTTGCTCTGTGCGGGCGGGCGGCTGGGGTCGTCGACGATCACCAGATCGGGCCGCCGCGGAAGCCTTTGATTTCTTCGTTCGCGCGGCCGCGCCAGTATTCGGAGGGTTGGGTGGTGTCGGCGCCACTGCCGTCCCGGTGCATGAAAGGCAGCGGCGGCCCGCCCTGCTCGGGGCGCATGTTGTAGGAGATCTCGGACTTGTACCGGCTGCGGTAGCCCAGCAGCCGGTCGGCGCTGTCGAACACCTGGTGCACGCAGGCCTGCTGCAAGCTCTGCCTGTCGCTGCCGGTCGCGGGGTTGTCTTTGCAGCCGCATATGCGCCGCCATGCGCGCCTTGGCCTCGCCCGCCGGTCAATCTCCGTCGAAGCGCGCCAGCCAGCGCTGCGCGTAGTGCGCATTAGCCAGTTGATGCGGCTTGGCCTGCCCCCAACCCAGCGGCGCGCTATAGCCCGGCGGCGCCTCATAGCCCTCCGGCGCATTGAAAATCGTCGACGGATACGCTGCCCGCAGCGGCTTGAGCGCCCGCCCCAGCGCTACGTACTCTTGCGGGATCACGCCTTGTTCCGCATCGCCCATCTGCGGGTGCGGCCCTGCCACGAAGATCGTGCCTCCGTCGTAGGGCAGCGAACTCACCATTGGCCCCGCCTGCAGCAACACCGCCTCCGCACCCCCGACCTACTCCAGCAGACTTTCGCTAACGGCCGTGAGCCAATACCCGCAGCGGATGCCGTCGCGACACCAAAGTTTGGTTGTGGTCGGCAGATCGGTATCCAGCGCCACGAAACGCATCGCATACGGTCCGATGCGCCGCATCGCCGCAGCCTGATTGCCCACTTCCACCGGCAGCACGAAGCCCA
>JBKCXU010000119.1:0-35550 GCA_046316025.1 Betaproteobacteria bacterium
CTCCCCCGCCTGCGGGGGTGGGTTGGGGTGGGGGCGTGGATGCCCCGACTTGTTGAGGTCCGTGGGTAGGGACTTCTCCCCTCGCCCGCATCGGCGGGAGAGAGCCTGCCCCGGACTTGATCCGGGGGGCCGGGGGTGAGGGCTCGTCAACCGTTCAGCGAAAGCTCAGTAGGCCGCTCACTACGATTCTTCAGCGCTTCCCTACGCGCGCGTGCCGCCGCTGCTGCCGCGATTGCGATGATGCGGGTCGCGCGGGGGCGCATCCGGCGCGGGGTCGATGTCGAACTTGAACTCGCGGATCAACTGGCCGTCGATGTAGATGCGCATCGCGTGCGCGCCGGTGGGATCGCCGGGGGCGTAGCGCCACTCGTTAGCGATGAAGCCCACGCGCGTGGGCACGACGCGCTCGGTCACCGCGGTCTTGCGGTCGGGTGAGATGGTGTAGACGCCGAGCGCCTCGCCGATGCCCCAGGTGGGCGGCGCCTCGGGCAGTTCGAACTCCTCGCGCCAGACGATGGTCGGTTTGCTCGTTTTGTAGACGATGTACCAGCCGTAAGGCTCCGCGGCCACGGCGGGCAGGCGGGCGGTTTCGAGCAGCACGCGCCGCCCGTTGGGGTCGATGCCGAAGACGCCGAACTGCGCATCGACGACTTCGATCGCTGCCGGCGCGGGCGCGGCGGCGCGCGCCGGGCTGACTTCGACAGGCGCCTGACCGGTGCCGCAGCCGGCGAGCGCTGCGGCGCCAAGCAGCCACGTCGAACAAATTGCAGTGCGCATGTCGCCTCCACCGGGGTCGCAGGGTCGAAGGCATTCTAAGCAGACCCCCTGCCGGGACCACCCTGCGGCCGATCAGGGTATCGCCGCTTTGACGCGACCCCGCGGATCGGACGGCGGCGAGGCCGGATCGTCGACCTCGCCGCGCAACCGTTTGGGCAATCGGACGCTCGGCGGCGGAGCGACGTGCAACCGCTCGGTGTCCACGCCGCGGGCTGCCGGCGTCGGCGGCGGCAGTGGCGCCGGCGGCGGCGAGGCCGGCGCGGCGACTCGCGTGGGCGGCACCGGTGCCTGCGCGGGGCGCTGTTCTGCCCTCGCCGGCGCGCGCGGGCCAGGGGCGTGCTCCGCGCGCCACTGCGGATGGCGTTGCGGCGGCGGTCGCCAAGCCGGCGGTGTCGGCATGGGTTCGGTCACCAGCCGTGGCGCCGGGATCGGCGGCGGCACATGCGATGGCCGTGCGATGGGGTGCGGCCGAGGGTCGGCCCAGGCACGCGGCGCAGGGCTCGGCGGGTGACGGTGCACCGGGGCGTACAGGTGCCGATGCGGCCGCCAGCCCCAGCGGCCGCCGACGAACACCCAGTTCCCGTAGCGGGTGGTGACAAAGCCCCACGGTGCGGTGTCGATCCAGGTGCGGCCCCACGGGCCCGCGTACACCCAACGGCCGCTGCGATACGGTGCCCAATCGACCGCCGCCGGAAACCACAACGCGCCGTACTGCGGCACGACCTGCCAGGCGCCGGTGTTGGCAAGCACGACCCCGCCGGTCGCCTCGGCCGCCAGATAGGGCGCTGCGGCATAGGCTTCGGCAGCGGCGTCGCGCGCCAAGGCCCAGGCGTCGAATGCGTCGGGTGCCGCGCCGAGCAGCAGGAAGCTCGTGGCCGGCGCGCCGCGAAACTCACCGCGTTGCCCTGCCGCGACGACCACGGCAAGGTTGGGGGCGGCAACGCGCGCGGCGCCGGCGAAGGCGGTCACCGTGGTCGCGCCCGGCAGCCGGTCGACGTCGATCCGGTAGCGGCCGGGCTGCTCAAAGACGATCCGCTCGCGCGGCGTGCCGATTTCGATCTCGGCCACCTGGGCCGGATTGCGCACCGTGACGCCGACGCTGCCGCGCTCGATCAGCAGGTGGATCGCCGCGTCGTCCACGCGCTCGAAAAAGATCGTCGTTTCGCCATCGGCGCGCAGCGCAAGCGAGCCGATAACCACCTCGGCGCGGCCGATGCCATGCGTGCTCAGGCGCACGCCGCCGCCGAGCGGCCAGTTGGTTGCGGCGGCGACCGTGCCGGAGGCGTCGGCCAGATCGACGCGGCCTTCGACCAAGCTCAGCGCGCCGATGCGCGTGGGCAGCGGGGCGGCCTCGGCCGGCGCCTGTGCCAGCGTCGGTACTGTGCAGGCCGCGGCAATCGCGGCGGTGAGCAGACTGGCGGCGAGGGTGCGCAAGCGGATCGTCATGGTCGTTGCCCAAGCAGTGCGGTACCGGCCGTTTAACGAGCCGCCCGTGCGCCGCGCCGACCGCGGAAACAGCCGGTTGCAAAGCGTCGCCGCGCCGCGGTGCAGCACTACAATTGCGATGGTTCTTTGGGCAGAAATCGGATGCAAACGCTTCGAGCAATGCTGGCGGCGCTGGCCGCACTCGCTGCGGCGACCGCAGCGCAGGCCAACGTGGTAGTGGTGCTCAACTCGGGCGAAGCCTCGGTGAGCCTGATCGACAAGGACACGCGGCGCGAAGTGCGCCGCTTCGAGGTCGGCAAAGAGCCGCACCACCTGCTGCGCACGCCGGACGGCAAGACGCTGATCGTCGCCAACGCGGTCAGTAACGAACTCGTCTTTCTCGACCCGGCGACAGGCGCGGAGCAGCGCCGCATCCGCGACATCCCCGACCCGTATCAACTCGGATACTCGCCCGACCGCAAGTGGTTCGTCACCGCGTCGCTGCGGCTGGATCGCGTGGACGTGTACGCGGTGCAGGACGATCCGGCCAAGCCCTTCAAGCTCGTCAAGCGGATCGCCACACCCAAGGCGCCGAGCCACATCGCGTTCTCCGCCGACAGCCAGCTCGCGTTCGTGACGCTGCAAGACAGCCACGAGGTGGCGGCGATTCGCCTGGCCGACCAGAGCCTCGCCTGGAAGATCAAGGTGGGCGACCTGCCCGCCGGCATCTGGATGACTCCCGACGACAGGCACCTGCTGATCGGCATCATGGGCAGCGACTACGTTGAGGTCATCGACTGGCGCACGCAGAAAAGCGTGAAGCGCATCGCCGTGGGCAAGGGCGCGCACAACTTCCGTCCCTTTGGCGACGGCCGGCACGTGTTCGTCTCCAGCCGGGTGGACAGCCGCATCAGCGTGGTGGACATGCTGGCGCTGGAGAAGCGTTACGAAATCCCGGTGCCCAACGGGCCGGACTGCATGGAACTGTCGGCCGACGGCAAGACGCTGTGGGCGACCCAGCGCTGGTCGAAGTCCGTCGCGGTGATCGACGTGCCGTCGCGCCGCGTGGTGGCGACCATTGCGGTCGGCAAGTCGCCGCACGGCATTTTCTTTGCCGACTCCGCGCCGTGGAAGTAGGGCGCGCGCTGCTCAGTTGCATTGCCGTGCTGATGGCGGGGAGCGCTGCGGCAGCCGAGTCCTGTCGCGGCCACGTGTACCTGACGCTCGACACCGGCAACATGAGCCGCGCCGAGGAGATCGCCGGCATCCTGCGCAAGCACGATGTGCGCGCGACCTTCTTTCTCGCCAACGAAAAGACGCCGCGCGGTGACGGCGCGCTCGACGCCGGCTGGGTGGACTACTGGAAAGCGCGCGTGGCCGAGGGCCACGCCTTCGGCACGCACACACTGCGACATGGGCGGCTGCTCGGCGACGGCAAGGATGGCGTGGTCGTCTACCGCCCGCAGTTCGTGAGCCAGATCGGCCAGACCTTGGCACTGACCCCCGCGCAGTTTTGCGCCGAACTGGTGGCCGTGGACGAGATTTTCCAGAAGGCGACCGGCCGGAAACTCGACCCGCTATGGCGCGCGCCGGGCGGCAAGCTCACGGCCAACGCGCTCGCTGCCGCGCAAAGCTGCGGCTACGCGCACGTGCGCTGGGCGCCGGCGGGTTTTCTGGGCGACGAGTTGCCGTCCGACCAGTACCCGAATCAGAAGCTGCTGGCGCAGGCGCTGCGCGACCTCCGCGACGGCGACGTGCTTATGGCGCACCTGGGCATCTGGTCCCGGCAGGACCCGTTCGCGCCGATGCTCGACCCGCTGATCGCCGGGCTTAAGCAGCGCAGCCTGTGCTTCCGCACGCTGCGCGAACATCCCGGCTACCGCGCCGCGCTACCGGTGGCGCGGGAGCTGGCCGGTAACGCAAGGTAGGCCGCACAGACTCGGACGAATCGATGCGCCGCCGCCTCCTGCTGAGCGCAGTCACTCTCCAGCCGCTGGTCGCGCTCGCCGACAGTCGCCGAAGAGGATCACTTCACCGTTTTTCCGGTCGTTGCGACGCGCAGTCTGCTGCGTGTTCTTCCAGGCACCGGCCCGTACGTCAGTGGGTGAGAATGTGGTTCAACATGTCGCTCTGCCCGAGACGCCACGGTAGCCAGTTTGGGCCTCGCCAGGCCGAGGCACTGACTCTTCGTCCGCGCGACCCCGCGTCATGCACGCGCGCACAAGTCAACACAACGTAAGTCCGCTATGTTCGGCCCTTTGCAAGACGCCTTCGACGCCGCACAGACTTGGCTCTTCGAGACGCTGGTGCAGCCGCTCGTCTACCAGTTCGGCCTGATGGCTCATCTGGAAGAGGCCTACGCGGCGACCGAGTGGTTCTTGCTCGGCCTGGTGCAGATCGCCGTGCTGTACGCGCTGCTGCGCCCGCTGGAAAAGTGGTTTCCGGCCGAGCCCTGGGCCGACCGGCACGGTACCGGCGTGGACATCATCTACACGCTGCTGCACCGGCTCGGTGGTTTCGCGCTGCTCGTCTTTGCGCTGTTGACGCCTCTGACCGATGCTGTGGCCCGGCTGCTGCGCGAAGCCGACTACACGCCGCTGCAACTGGATCGGCTGTGGCCTGGCGTGACCGACGTGCCGGTGGTGAGCTTTCTGCTCTACCTGCTGGTGCTGGACTTCGTCGACTACTGGATTCATCGTGGCCAGCACCGCTTCCGCTGGTGGTGGGCGCTGCATGCGCTGCACCACTCGCAGCGGAAGATGTCGTTCTGGTCCGACAGCCGCAATCATCTGCTGGACGACTTCATTCGCGACGCGATCCGTGCGGCGGTGGCGCTGGCAATCGGGGTGGCGCCGGGACAGTTCGTGCTGCTGGTCATCGCCAGCAAGATGCTGCAAAGCTTGCACCACGCCAATGTGCCATGGACTTACGGGCCGGCCGGCGCGCTGCTGGTGAGCCCGATCTTCCACCGCCGCCACCACTCGATCGGCTACGGGCACGAAGGCTTGCGCTACGGCTGCAACTTTGCCGTGCTGTTCCCGCTGTGGGACGTGCTCTTCGCCACCGCGCAGTGGCAACGCGAGGTGGAGCCGACCGGCATCCGCGACCAATTGCCCGCCCCCGAGGGGCAGGCGCGCGAGTACGGCCGCGGCTTCTGGGCGCAGCAGTGGTTGGGCCTCAAACGCATGGTCGGGGCCGACACATGAGTGCGGCGCCGCGCTTTGGGCTGATCGTCGTCGGCGACGAGATTCTCTCGGGCAAGCGCAACGACAAGCACTTTGCCAAGGTGGTCGAGTTGCTCGGTGCGCGCGGCCTGCGCTTGTCCTGGGCGCAGTACCTGCCCGATGAGCGCGCCGCGTTGGTCGACGCGCTCGCGCGCAGCTTTGCCAGCGGCGACGTGGTGTTCAGTTGCGGCGGCATTGGCTCCACCTCCGACGATCACACGCGCCAAGCGGCGGCGGCCGCGCTGGGCGTACCGGTCGAACTTCACTCGGAGGCCGGGCGCTTGATCGCCGAGCGCTGTGCCGAGATGGCTGCGGAGGGACGCGGCAGCGCCGACATGACGACCGCGGAGAACCGCCAGCGCCTGAAGATGGGCGAGTTCCCGGGCGGGAGCCGGATCATCCCCAACCCGTTCAACCGCATCCCCGGCTTTGCCATCCGCAACCACTGGTTCGTGCCGGGTTTTCCGGTGATGGCCTGGCCGATGATCGAGTGGGCGCTGGATACGCACTACGCCGCGCATTTCAACACCAAGCCGCAGGCCGAGCGCGCGTTGCTCGTGTTCGACACGCCGGAGTCGGCCATCGCGCCGCTGATGGAAGAGATCGAAGCCGCGTTTCCCGGTGTGCGGGCGTTTTCGCTGCCGTCGATCGGCGATGGCGCCGACGGTCGGCCGGCGCGGCGACACATCGAGTTGGGTGTGAAGGGCGATCCGGCGCAGGTCGAGGACGCCTTCGCCAAGTTGCGCCGAGGTGTAGCCGAGTTGGGCGCGCCGCACGAGCCCGTGGCGTAGGCAAAAAAAAGCCTGGTCCGAAGACCAGGCTTTGAAAGCACCACCTTTAGGAGGAGACAGAAGGGTGCCCGGACTTGCATCCGGGCGAGTGGTGCCAAGGAGACAATCGTTACGGTCGCAGCGACCTTAAATCCTTTGCCTTGCGGCGTCGCGTGAATATTCGCGGTTCGAGATCACGCGGATATGACACAGCGCAAGTTTTTCCGTTCACCGAGGCGTTGCTCTAGACCGCGTCGGGGTCATTGCTTCACGCCGGCGCAAGAAACGCACCGGCGTGGTGATCGCGCTCACACAACGAGTGCAGCGCGTTCGAGTGCGGCTTAGGCAGCCTTCTTCGACTTGGGCTTGGCCACGTCGGTCGCCGCAGCGGCGGCCTTGACAGTCGCGTTGGTCGCGGCGGTGACGTTCGACTCAACCACATCGACGGCCTGCTTGGCGGCCTTGGCAAAGGTGTCGTAGGCGGTGTTGGCGGCGGCCACGGCGCTCTTGAGCATCGCCATCGCGGGCTCGGTGCCGGCCGGGGCGTTCTTGCCGGCAAAGTCGATCAGCTCGGCCATCTTCTTGTTGCTCTCGGCGATCTGCGCTTCGAAGATCTTCGACGCTTCGGCGCCGGCGCCGCTGGCGATACCGTAGACGTTCCGGCTGTACGAGACCGCCTTGTCGAGCGCGGGCTGGGCGAAGCTGCCCGAGGTGGCCAGCAGTTCCTGCGCGTCTTTCACGCCCATCAGCATCTGGGCACGCTCGGCCGACTCGTCGAGCATCGCCTTGGCGGCGGCGAGGTTCAGGTCCACCAAGCGCTCGGTGGCGTCGAACATCGTGTGCGACAGCGCATACAGGGCGTCCATCTGGGCCTTGTTCATTTCGGCGAATTGGGCGGGGGTGGTAAACATGGCAAAGCTCCTCTCGGTTAATGGGCGATGGCCGCGGGTGGCCTGGGTATGTCGTTGCAGCTATCGAATGGTGCGCTGCACAAAACGAATTTTACGAGTCAAATCAGCGAAGTCAAGAAGAATTTGCTGCAATGCAATAAACGGCAGCAGGTCGAGTACACAAGCCTTTCCCACGTAGAATCAGTAGGTTGAAGCGCACTCTTGGGCGGCGTTAGTGCAAGCCTTCTACTGTGACCAGTTCGTGCTGCCGCTGCCCCATGGGCATCGCTTCCCGATGGCGAAGTATCGGCGGCTACGCGAGCGGGTTGCTGCCGAGCTGCCGGCGGTCCGGCTGCAAGAGCCGGCGCCGGCCGGCGACGACGCACTCGCGCGGGCGCACGAGCGCGGCTATATCGGTCGCGTGGCGGGTGGCGGGCTGACCGCGGCCGAGACGAGGGCCATCGGCTTTCCCTGGTCGCCGGCGATGGTCGAGCGTTCGCGCCGCTCCGTGGGTGCCACGCTGGCCGCCTGTGTGGCTGCACGCGGGCAGGGTGTAGCGGTGAATCTGGCCGGCGGCACCCACCATGCGTTTGCCGGCCGCGGCCAGGGCTATTGCGTGTTCAACGACGTGGCGGTGGCCGCGCGCCAGCTACAGGCGCAAGCGGGCCGCCGGATGCCGGTGGCAGTCGTCGATCTGGACGTGCATCAGGGCAACGGTACGGCAGCAATCTTCGCTGGCGACGAGTCGGTGTTTACCTTGTCGCTGCACGGGGCGGGCAACTTTCCGTTCCGCAAGGAGGCGAGCGACCTCGACGTGGCGCTGCCCGACGGCACCGGCGACGGCGCCTATCTGGATGCGCTCGACGCCGCGCTGACGCAACTACGCGCGCGCATTTTGCCGGAGTTCATCCTGTACGTTGCCGGGGCCGACGCGCACGAGGGCGACCGCCTCGGCCGGCTGGCCCTGACCACGCAGGGTATGGCGCGGCGCGACGCGCGGGTCATGGCCTTTGCGCGCGATCTCCGCGTGCCCGTCGCGGTGACGATGGCCGGCGGATACGGACGCGACCTCGAAACCACCGTCGATGTGCACCTGAACACCGTGCGCGCGGCGCTGGCGCACTGGACGTCTTGCGCCGATGACGCGCGCTGAAGCCACCGCCGCCGCGGCGATGCCGTTCGTGTTCGTGCTGCTGTGGAGCACGGGCTTTATCGTCGCCAAGCTGGCCGCACCGCACGCGCCGCCGCTGACCTTCCTGCTGTGGCGCTTTGCCGGGGTGGTGCTGGTCGTGCTGCCGCTGGCGCTGGCGATGCGCGCGCCCTGGCCGCGCACGCCGCAGGCCTGGCTGCACGTCGCGGTGGCGGGCGTGTTGTTGCAGGCGGCCTACCTGGGGGGAGTGTGGTTTGCCATCTCGCGGGGGATGCCGGCGGGCGTCTCGGCGCTGATCGTCGGCGTGCAGCCGATCCTCACGGCGGTACTGGCCGGCGCGGTCGGCGAGCGGGTGGCGCCGCGGCAGTGGTTGGGGCTGGCGCTGGGCTTCGGCGGCATTGCGCTGGTGTTGTCGGACCGGCTGACGCTGCAAGGCGTGGGCGCGCTGGCCATCGCCATCAACCTGCTCGCGCTCGCCGGCATCACGGTGGGCACGCTGTACCAGAAGCGCTACTGCGGCGCGGTCGATCTGCGCACGGGGACGGCGATCCAGTTCGCGGCCTCCTTCGTCGTGCTGCTGCCGCTGGCGGCGGCATTCGAGACGATGCAGGTGGACTATGCGCCCGCCTTCTGGCTCGCGCTCGGCTGGTCGATCTTCGTGCTGTCGCTGGCAGCGATGGTGCTGCTGCTCGTTATGATCCGCCGCGGTCGCGCCACCCGGGTGGCGAGCCTGATGTACCTGACCCCGCCGGCCACGAGCGGGCTTGCCTGGGCGCTCTTCGGCGAACGTCTGGGCCTTGTCGCCTGGGCTGGCGTGGCGGTGACGATGTTCGGCGTGGCGCTGGTGCTGCGCGAGGGGAAGACAGCGTGAGCGCAAGACCCGCGCCGCAGCCACGTGCGGCCTACCCGCACTTTCTGCCGATCCAGACCCGCTGGAGCGACAACGACGCCTATGGTCACGTCAATAACGTCGTGTACTACAGCTGGTTCGACACGGTGGTCAACGAGTATCTGATCCGCGTCGGCGCGCTCGAAGTCGAGCGCAGCGCGGTGGTGGGGCTGGTGGTCGAAACGCAGTGCAACTACTTCAGCGAACTCGCCTTTCCGCAGCCGGTCACGGCCGGCTTGAGAGTCGCGCGCGCGGGCACGTCCAGCGTGCGCTACGAGATCGGTCTCTTTGGCGGCGAGGACGACACGGCTGCCGCACAAGGCCACTTCATCCACGTCTACGTCGACCGCGCCACGCGGCGGCCCGTGCCGTTGCCGGCGCCGCTGCGGGCCGCGGTCGAGGCACTGATCCCATGAGCATCGACCGCACGCCACCCGGCCCGCACGAGATCGTCGATGCGGCAATCGCCTCGCGCCGCTCGATTCGCGCTTTTCTGCCCACGCCCGTGCCGCACGCGACCGTGGAAGAGATACTGGCGGTGGCCAGCCGCGCGCCGTCCGGCACCAACACCCAGCCGTGGAAGGTGACGGTGCTGACCGGCGCTGCCCAGCAACGGCTGGTCGATGCGATCCTCGCCGCTTACAACGACGCCGCGCAGCGCGCCCAGCACCGCGAGGAGTACGACTACTACCCCACGCAATGGACCGAGCCGTATCTGGCGCGCCGGCGCAAGGTCGGCTGCGACTTGTACGGTCTGCTCGCCATAGGCCGCGACGACAAGGCGAAGATGCACGCGCAGCATGGTCGCAACTACGCGTTTTTCGGCGCACCGGTGGGGTTGATCTTCACCATCGACCGCGTGTTGGCGCAGGGCAGTTGGCTCGACTACGGGATGTTCCTGCAAAACATCATGGTGGCGGCCCGCGCCCGTGGGCTGGACACCTGCCCGCAGGCGGCCTTTACCCAGTTCCACCGCGTGATTGCCGAGGTGCTCGGCCTGCCCGACAACGAGATGGTGGTCTGCGGGATGTCCCTCGGCTACGCGGACATGAGCAAGATCGAGAACACGCTCGTCACCGAGCGCGAGCCGGTGGCCGGCTTTGCGCGTTTCATCGAGGAGTAGGGCGATGGCGCAGCGTATCGCGGTGATCGCCGGCGACGGCATCGGCAAGGAGGTGATGCCCGAGGGTCTGCGCGTGCTCGACGCGGCGGCGCGGCGATTTGGCCTGGGTCTGGCCTTCGACCACTTCGACTTCGCCAGTTGCGACTACTACGCGCGCCACGGCGAAATGATGCCCGCCGACTGGAAAGACCGGATCGGCGCGCACGACGCGATCTTCTTTGGCGCGGTTGGCTGGCCGGCTACGGTGCCCGATCACGTCTCGCTGTGGGGGTCGCTGCTCAAGTTTCGCCGCGAGTTCGACCAGTACGTCAATCTGCGCCCATGCCGGCTGATGCCGGGGGTGCCGTCGCCGCTTGCGGGCCGCTTGCCCGGCGACGTCGACTTCGTGGTCGTGCGCGAGAACACCGAGGGCGAGTATTCGTCGATCGGCGGTCGGATGTTCGAAGGCACCGAGCGCGAGTTCGTCGTGCAGGAAACGGTGATGACGCGCCACGGCGTGGACCGCGTGCTCGCTTTCGCCTTCGATCTCGCCGCCCGCCGGCCGCGGCGCAAGCTCACCTCGGCCACCAAAAGCAATGGCATCTCGATCACCATGCCGTACTGGGACGAGCGCGTGGCCGCGATGGCGCAGCGCAACCCGAACATCGCGGTCGACAAGTTCCACATCGACATCCTGTGTGCGCAGTTCGTGTTGCACCCCGATTGGTTCGACGTGGTGGTGGCGTCCAATCTCTTTGGCGACATCCTGTCCGACCTGGGGCCGGCCTGCACGGGCACGATCGGCATCGCGCCTTCGGCCAACCTCAACCCGGAGCGCAGATTTCCGTCGCTGTTTGAGCCGGTGCACGGCTCGGCGCCGGACATCGCCGGCAAGGGGATTGCCAACCCGATCGGGCAAATCTGGAGCGCTGCGCTGATGCTGGACTGGCTCGGCCATCCGCAGGCGGCCGCTGCGGTCGTCGCCGGCGTCGAGTTGGCGTTGTCCGCCGGCCCGCAGCACGCTCCGCTGACCCCCGACCTGGGCGGCAGCGCCGGCACCGCCGACCTCGGTCTGGCGATTGCGCAGACCGTTTGACCGGTTTGTAACAGCGCTTTAGCCAGGGCGTGTTTTTCTCGTAGAATCAGCCGCCTAACTCGGGATTTACAAGAAACTTCCAAGGAGACTCCCATGTCGTTGTACAAAGTTCTCGGGGGGCTAGCACTCGCCGTCGCTTCGGCGACGGGCGCGGCCCAGCAGTACCCCACCAAACCCATCACGGTCGTGGTGCCATTCACGGCAGGCGGTCCCACCGATACCGTGACCCGCTCGCTGGCCGCGGCGATGGGCAAACAGCTCGGCCAGTCGGTAGTTGTCGAGAACGTTGGCGGCGCGGGTGGCACCGTGGGTGCTGCGCGTGTCAAGAGCGCGGCGCCCGACGGCTACACGCTGCTGTTGCACCACATCGGCATGTCCACCGCGCCGGCGCTGTACCGCAAGCTCCAGTTCAACCCGCTGACGGACTTCGAAACCGTCGGCCTCGTGGTCGACGTGCCGATGACCCTGATCGCGCGCTCGGACTTTCCGGCGGCCAACTTCGGCGAATTCCTCAAGTACGCAAAGGACAACAAGGCAAAGATGAACCTTGCCAATGCCGGCATTGGTTCGGCCTCGCACCTGTGCGGGCTGCTGTTCATGACTTCGGTGCAGACCGATTTCACGACCGTGCCGTTCAAGGGTACGTCGGACGCCATGAACGCGCTGCTCGGCAAGCAAGTCGACTTTCTCTGCGATCAGACCACCAACACGACCGGCCAGATCCAGGCCGGTGCGGTCAAGGTCTATGGGGTGACCAGCGCCAAGCGCGTGGCGACCTTGCCCAACGTGCCGACCCTTCAGGAAGACGGCTTGAAAGGTTTTGAAGTCGGCGTCTGGCACGGTGTTTACGCGCCCAAGGGCACCCCCAAGGCGGTGATCGACAAACTGGTGGCGGCGATGCAGGCGGCGATGAAGGACCCGGACTTCACCAAGCGCATGGCCGACTTGGGCGCCGCGGTTTACGCAGCCGACAAGGCCAATCCCGCTGCGCACTCGGCGCACCTGAAGGCCGAGATCGACAAGTGGGGCCCGATCATCAAGGCGGCGGGCCAGTACGCAGACTGATCGACAGTTTTTTGTAGGAGGAGGCGGCGGTGTTGCGAGCGACTCTGATCGGATTGACTCTGGTGTTTGCGGTCGGTACCGCAGCGGCGCAGGCGCGGCCGGCCGCAAAGCCCACCGCCAAAGCGGTCGCCAAACCGACGCCGACCAAGGCCAAGCAGAAGCCCGCCGCCAGACGCGCCGTGGCCCGCGCACCGGCGCGCCCCAGCGAGGCCAAGCGCGCAGGGCTGAGCCGCACGGGCGACCCGTTGAACCTGCGCTCGTCGGTGGCGCTGGTCGTCAACCAGGACACTGAAGAAGTCCTGTTTCAGAAAAACCCGGACGCGGTGCTGCCGATCGCCTCCATCACCAAACTGATGACCGCGCTGGTGACCGTCGAGGCGGGCCTGCCGCTCGACGAGGAACTGGAAGTCACGCGGGAAGACCGCACCGTCGACCGCGTGCGCTCCAACCTGCGCCCGGGGCTGAACCTCACCCGTGGGCAAGCGCTGCATCTGGCGCTGATGTCGTCGGAGAATCACGCAGCGCATTTGTTGGGACGTACCTATCCCGGCGGGATGGAAGCGTTCGTCGATGCCATGAACGCCAAGGCGCAGATGCTCGGCATGCACGACTCGCGCTTCGTCGAGCCGACCGGCTTGTCCGCCGATAACCGCTCCAGCCCGGGCGACCTCGTGCGGCTGGTCAAGGCCGCGTATGAGTTGGAGACGATTCGCGAGTTTTCCACCAGCACGGCAATGGAACTGCCGGTCGGCAAGCGTACGGTTCGCTACGGCAACACCAACCGCCTGACCGCCAGCGACGATTGGGACATCGGCGTATCCAAGACGGGCACCACGATGGCCGCCGGCCACTGTCTGGTAATGCAGGCGGCCATCGAAGGGCAGCGGATCGTGATGGTGCTGCTGGATTCCGTCGGCAAGTATTCGCGCATCGCCGACGCGCAGCGCATCCGCAACTGGCTGGAGACGCACAAGCTGGTCGGCGAGCGCAAGCCCGCCGCGCCGGCGAGCAAGCCGATCGATCTGATGTAGCGGTCGGGAGTCAGCGCGCGCTGTGCCCAAGCCGCGCCGAAATCCTTGCCGCCGTGCCCGACAGGTCGCCGATCCAGTCGTCCTGCAGCCGCTCAGCCGGCGCCGACACCGAAAGGCCGGCGACGATGCTGCCGGAGTCGTCGCGCACCGCGGCGGCGATGCAGCGCACCCCCAGCTCCAGTTCCTCGTTGTCTCGCGCGTAGCCGCGGGCGCGCACCAGCGACAGTTCGCGCTCCAGCTTGGCGAGGTCGGTGAGGCTGTTGCGCGTATGGCCGGCCAGTCCGGTGCGTGTCGCATAGGTACGGACGAGCTTCGGCTCGTCGGCGGCGAGAAACAGCTTGCCGCTGGAGGTCAAATGCAGCGGCGCCCGCCCGCCGATGGCGCGCACCACCTGCATACCGGAGCGCTCGCTGTACGCGCGCTCGATGTAGACGATCTCGTCGCCCTGCCGCACCGACAGGTTGACCGTTTGCCCAGTCCGGCGGTGCAACTCGCGCATCGGCTCCAGCGCCGCCTCGCGCACCGACAACCGCGCCTTGACCAGGTTACCGAGTTCCAGCAAGCGCATGCCGAGCCGGTAGCTTCCCGGCACCTCGCCGCGGTCGACGAAGCGCCCCACGACCATATCGTTCAAGATACGATGCGCGGTCGACGGATGCAGCGCAGTGGCTTGCGACAATTCCTTGAGGCTGACCGGGTCGGAATGGGCCGACAGCGCGTCGAGCAGCTTCATCATCCGATCGATCACCTGGATCGAGGTTTTCTCGCGCGGCGCGGCATTGGAGCGAGGGCGGGGGGGCATGGTCGAGTCGTGGTTCAAGATGGCGGAATCTTACTCAGCAATGCGAAACGGAGCACCGTTTCAGGTCAAAGGAAGCGCATGAAGGTCGGTTTGTTTGTCACCTGCCTGGTCGATCTTGTACGGCCACAGATCGGGTTTTCGACGATCAAGCTGCTGGAGCGGGCCGGCTGCACCGTCGAGGTGCCCGCCGCGCAGACTTGCTGCGGCCAGCCGGGCTACAACTCGGGCGATGTGCCGGTGGCGCGCGACTTGGCGCTGCAAGTCCTGCGCGCCTTCGAGGGCTACGACTATCTGGTCGCACCCTCCGGCTCCTGCGCGGCGACGATCAAGACCGATTACCCCGAACTCTTCGTCGACGATCCGGACGTCAAGGCCCGATTCGAGGTGCTGGCCGCCAAGACCTACGAGCTCACCGACTTTCTGGTCAACGTGGCGAGGCTCGAGTCGCTCGACAGCGTCTTTGCCGGCGAGATCGCCTACCACGACTCCTGCTCGGGGTTGCGGTCGCTGGGGGTGAAGGCGCAGCCGCGCGCACTGCTTGCCATGCTTTCCGGGGTAAAGCTCACCGAAATGGACGGTGCCGAACAGTGCTGCGGTTTCGGCGGCACGTTTTCGGTCAAGTACGGCAACATCTCGACCGAGATCGTCGAGGAAAAGTGCCGCAACCTTGCCGCCTGCGGCGCCAGCGCGCTGGTGCTGGGCGATCTGGGCTGCATGCTGAACATCGAAGGCCGGTTACGCCGCAATGGCGACGAGAAAACGCGGGTGCTGCACGTGGCGCAGGTACTCGCCGGCGACGTTTAAGGAACGCGCGATGCAAGTCCAATCGATGCACTTCAAGCCGCGCGCGGCGGAGAAGCTCGCCGATACGCGGTTGCGCAAGAACCTGACCAAGCTGTCGGACAAGTTCGTCACCGCGCGCGCCCGGGCGGTGACGGAACTCGACGACCTCGAAGCCGTCCGCGACGCCGCGGCCGAGCGGCGCAACCGCGCGCTCGAACACTTGGACGTTTGGCTGGAGACGTTCGAGCGCAACGCCCGCGCGCGCGGTGCGACGGTGCTGTACGCGGAAACCTATGCCGACGCGGCGCGACTGATCGTCGAAATCGCCCGCAGGCACGACGTGCGCCGCGCCATCAAATCGAAGTCGATGGTGTCGGAAGAGATCGACCTCAACGGTGCCCTGACCGCCGCGGGCGTGCAATCGGTCGAAACCGATCTGGGCGAGTACATCCTTCAAATCAACGACAACGAGGCGCCGTCGCACATCATTGCGCCGGTGATCCACAAGGACAAGGACGAGATTTCCGACCTCTTTGCGCGCACGCACAAGACGCCGCGCAAGGAAGAGATCACGCAACTGACGGGCGAGGCGCGGCAGGTGCTGCGCGGTCACTTCGTTACCGCCGACATGGGTATCACCGGGGCCAACTTCCTGATCGCCGAGACGGGTTCGGTCGCGGTGGTCACCAATGAAGGCAACGAAGGCATGTGCACGATCCTGCCGCGCGTGCACGTGGTGCTGGCCGGCATCGAGAAGGTGCTGCCCACGCTGGAAGACGCCGCCACGCTGATGCGCCTGTTGCCGCGCTCGGCCACCGGGCAGCAGATTTCCAACTACTTCTCGCTGCTGACGGGTACGCGCGCGGCGGGCGAGCCGGACGGACCCGACCAGATGTATTTCGTGCTGCTCGACGGCGGCCGCAGCGGGTTGCTGGGTGGCGAGTTCCAGGACATGCTCCGCTGCATCCGCTGCGGCGCCTGCATGAACCACTGTCCCGTGTATCAGAAGATCGGCGGCCACGCCTATGGCTGGGTCTACCCGGGGCCGATGGGTTCGGTGCTGACGCCGAGCTACGCGGGGCTGGAAAACGCCCTCGACCTGCCGCACGCCGCCACGCTGTGCGGCCAGTGCAGCGTGGTCTGCCCGGTCAAGATTCCGCTGCCGGAATTGTTGCGCAAGCTGCGCATCAAGCAGGTCGAGCGCGGACTGCGGCCGTGGGTCGAGCGCGTGGCGCTGATCGCCTGGGGTTATGCGGCGCGCCGGCCGAGCCTGTACCGGGCCGGCAGCCGCGTGGCGGCGCGCGTGCTCAAGTGGATGGGTGGCGACAAGGCCCGGATTACGTCGCTGCCCGTAGCCCGAGGCTGGACCGACGGACGCGACTTCCCGGCGCCCACGGGCAAGACCTTCCACGAGTTGTATCGCGAGCAGCGGCGTTAGCCCCGGGCCTCGGCGAGTGGCGGCGCTGCGCCGCTCGGGCGGGTAGGCCGGGTCTGTCTGCGCGACGCGACTGCCTTCGTCGCGCAGGTTGCGGCGCCGCGATTGCCTTCGACGTGGTCGGGCTACAAGCGGGCGTTGGGCACCAGGTAGGGGCTGTTGGGGAAGTTCTTCTCCAGCACGCGGCCGACGTCGGCTTGCAACTCGCTCATGCCGAGCGCGCCATACGAGCGCATCATGATCGCCAGCGCGCGCTCCGACGCCGGTGCGCCCTGGAAACTGCGCAAGGCCGCCTGTGCGCGGTCGATCGCCGCGACGTAGGCGCTGCGCTGGTAGTAGTAAAAAGCGATGTTGACTTCGCTCTGCGCCAGGGCGTTGACCAGCCAGTTCATGCGGTCGCGCCCGTCGCGCGCGTAGCGGCTGTCGGGGTAGCGGGTGACCAATTCCTTGAAGGCGTCGAAGGCCTCGCGCATGCCCTTCGGGTCGCGCGTGGTCGGGTCCTGGCCGAGAAAGTTGCCGAACAAACCCAGGTCGTCGGAGAAGAGCGTCAGACCCTTCAGATAGTAGGCATAGTCGGCAGCCGGGCTGTTCGGATTGAGCTTCAAGAAACGGTCGACCGCCGCCAGGGCCTGCGCCGTCTCGCCCTCGCGGTAGAAGCTGTACGCAATTTCGAGTTGCGCCTGCTGCGCATAGCGGGTAAAAGGGAAGCGCGCCTCCAGCTTTTGCAGATACTCGCGTCCCTTGGCCCAGTTGCCGCTCGACATCTCCGCCCGTGCCTCGACGAGGAAGCGCTCGGCGTCCCACTTGCCGGTGTTATCTTTCTCGAACCAGCCACCGAAGCTACTGCAACCGGTCAACGCAGTAAGCGCAGCAATCATCAGGGCCAGTGCCAGGTTCCGGCGCCACAGTGCGTTCCACATCATTGCGCAAGCGTTCCCGTTCGTTGGACGGCGCGATTCTATCGCCGGGGCCGATGGCCGACGCCGATGCTGCACTCGGCGCGACGCCAGGGCGGGTGGCGCACCGGTGGATCGTACCCGGCGAGCAGGCCGGCGCGCGCCTCGACGCGGCGTTGTCCGCGCTGCTCGACGGCCCGTCGCGCAGCCGCGTGCGGCAGTGGATCGAAGCGGGTCGCGTACGCATCAACGGCCGCTTGCCGCGCCCCCGCGACATGGTCGCCGCGGGCGATGCGATCGATGTCGAGGCCGCGGCCGAGCCGGCGCAGTCGGTCGATGCGCCGGAACCGATGCCGCTCGCCGTCGTCTACGAGGACGCCGATCTGTTGGTGCTGGACAAGCCGGCGGGACTGGTGGTGCATCCGGGGGCGGGGCACGGGTCGGGCACGCTGCTCAATGGGCTGCTGGCCTTCGACTCGGCGCTGGCCGCGCTGCCCCGTGCGGGGATTGTGCATCGGCTCGACGCCGACACCTCGGGGTTGATGGTTGTGGCGCGCACGCTGCGCGCCCAAGCGGATCTGGTTCGGCAGCTCCAGGCGCGCACCGTGACGCGCGAATACTGGGCGCTCGTTTATGGCGCCGCGCCGCCGGCGGGACGGATCGACGCACCGCTGGCGCGCGACCCGCGCAACCCGCTGCGCTTCAAAACGAGCCGCGCCGCCGGCGCGCGTGAGGCAGTGACGCACTTCAGGCGCGTCGATCAAATCGATTTGGAGCCGCTCAAGGTCGGTTGGCTCGCCTGTCGCCTGGAGACGGGCCGCACGCATCAGATCCGGGTGCATCTGGAATCGATCGGCCACCCGCTGGTGGGCGACCCGGTCTACCGACGCGGGCGTCCGGCGCTGCGCACGGACAACGCGCGCCTGGCGCCGCTGGCTGCTTTCGCCCGACAGGCGCTACACGCCTGCGCGCTGCGGCTACAACACCCGGCCAGTGGCCGGTCGATGAGCTGGTTTCGCGCGCCGCCGGCCGATCTGCGAGGGCTGATGAAGGCGCTCGGCTTCAGGGGCATGGGCCGCGCGACCAAGGTGTTCGAATGAGCGTGCATGGCGAGTGGATCGTGCCCGCGTGGGCGGCGCCGTGCCGGGTGCGCGCGCTCTTCACCACGCGGCGGGGCGGCGTTTCCACCGGGCCGTGGGGCGCCTGGCCCGAGCGCGCCGGCGGCATGAACCTCGGTGTGGCGAGCGGTGACGACCCGCGCATCGTGCGCGCCAACCGGCGCCTGCTGCGCGCCAGCTTGCCGGCCGAGCCGCGTTGGTTGCAGCAGGTGCACGGCGCGGTCGCGGTCGATGCGGAAACGGTGACACAGCCGCCGCCGGCGGACGCCGCGGTCGCTTGCACCGCGGGAGTGGTCTGCGTGGTCACCGTGGCCGACTGCGTGCCCGTGCTGCTTGCCGATGTCCACGGCCGCGCGGTTGCCGCGGCGCACGCCGGTTGGCGCGGACTGGCCGCAGGCGTGTTGCAAGCGACGGTGCAGCGGATGCGGATGCGGCTCGCCGATCCGCAGGCCGCGATCGTCGCCTGGCTTGGCCCGGCGATCGGGCCGACGCGGTTCGAAGTCGGCGGCGAGGTGCGCGCGGCCATGCAGACGCGCCTGCCAGAGGCGGCAACGGCCTTCGTGGTGCAGGGCGACGGCAAGTGGCTCGCCAATCTTTTCGCCCTCGCGCACCAGGCGCTGGCGCAGGTCGGCGTGACCGAGGTTACGGGCGGCGAGCATTGCACCGCGAGCGACGCGCAGCGCTTCTACAGCCATCGGCGCGATCGCGGGGTTACCGGGCGCCATGCGGCGCTGATCTGGATCGGCGGCGGTGCGGGTCGACGTTCTGACGAAAGCGTTTGACACCCTTGCCGGCGGGTAGCGACAATCGCCGCAAAACACCTCCGGAGAGACAGTCGATGGTCACGAAGTCCCGCGCCGCGCGTCGCGCGGTTGCGAAAGTCACGCCTCGCGCCAAACCGGCGCCCGCGCACGTCCCTGCCGCCGAGCCGGCCGCAAGCGCGCCTGCCGATGCCACGGAAGCACCCTGGATGCAGTGGTGGTCGAGCATGGTGGGCGGCGCCCCGTCGCTGCCGGAGGTTCCGCGTATGCAGATGGAGCCGGCCAAGCTCGTACAGTTGCAGCAGGACTACATGCAGCAACTGAGCCAGTTGTGGCGCGACTTTTTCGAACGCCCCGAGCAGATGGCGCAGCCGCTGCGCGATAACCGCTTCGCCGACGCAGCCTGGCAGAAGAATCCGCTGGCCGCCTTCTACGCGCGGACTTACCTGCTGAACTCGGACTTCATGAGTCGCCTCGCCGATACGGTCGAAAGCGACAAGAAGACCAAGAAGCGGATCAAGTTCGCAGTGTCGCAGTTCGTCGATGCGGCGTCGCCCTCCAACTACCTGGCGCTCAACCCCAAGGCGCAGGAGACGTTGATCCAGACCAAGGGCGAGAGCCTGAAGGCCGGCCTGTCCAATCTGATCGCCGACATGCAGCGCGGCAAGATCACCCAGACCGACGAGGGCGCCTTTGAGGTCGGCCGCAACGTCGCCACCACCGAAGGCGCGGTCGTCTTCCAGAACGAGCTGATGCAGTTGATCCAGTACAAGCCGCTGACCGCCAAGGTCTACCAGCGGCCGTTCGTGCTGGTGCCGCCGTGCATCAACAAGTTCTACATCATGGATTTGCAGCCGGAGAACTCGTTGGTGCGGTTCTTCGTCGAGCAGGGGCACACGGTGTACCTGGTGTCGTGGAAGAACCCGCAGCGGAGCGAAGCCAAGGTCACCTGGGACGACTATGTGGAGAAAGGCCCCGTCGCCGCGCTGCACGTTGCGCAAGAGCTGAGCCGCCAGAAGCAGGTCAATGTGCTGGGCTTCTGCGTCGGCGGCACGCTGGTCGCCTGTGCGCTGGCGGTGATGGTCGCGCGCGGCGAGCGGCCGGTGGCGAGCCTGACGCTGATGACCTCGCTGCTCGACTTCGAAGACACCGGCATCCTCGACGTGTTCATCGACGAAGCGCACGTGCGGCTGCGCGAGAAGCAACTGGGCAAGGGCGGGCTGATGCCGGGCAAGGATCTCGGCAATGCGTTTTCCAGCCTGCGGCCCAACGACCTCGTGTGGAACTACGTGGTCAGCAACTACCTGGAGGGCAAGCAGCCGCCGGCCTTCGACCTGCTGTACTGGAACGGCGACTCGACCAATCTGCCCGGGCCGATGTACGCCTGGTACCTGCGCAACACCTATCTGGAGAACAACCTGATCGTGCCGAACAAGGTCAAGGTCTGCGGGCTGCCGCTCGACCTGACGCGCATCGACGTGCCGACCTACGTGTTCGCCGCGCGCGAAGATCACATCGTGCCGTGGAAGGCCGCCTATGCCTCCGCTCGGGCGCTCGCCGGCGTGCCGCAAGGCAAGCTGCGCTACGTGCTGGGCGCGAGCGGGCATATCGCCGGCTCGATCAACCCGGCGTCCAAGAACAAGCGCAACTACTGGGTCGGCCCCGCCGGCAAGCTGCCCGCCAACAGCGAGGCGTGGCTGAGCGCCGCGACCGAGGTGCCCGGAAGTTGGTGGAACGACCATGCCAAGTGGCTTGCGCCGTTCGGCGGGCCGCAGGTGGCGGCACCCAAGCACTACGGCAGTGCGAAGTTCAAGCCGATCGAGCCGGCGCCGGGAAGTTACGTGAAGGAGAAGCCGTAAAGCCGTGGCGTGGTCAACCACGAGATACATCCCGAATGTACGGTGGGCGGGGACTGTTGCAATGCAAAACGACGACGCCAAGCCAACGGGTTCGGAACGGTGGGATTGTCATCAGCGGAAGCGCCGCTCCTTGATCGACGCAGGCATAGCGATTTCTTGCCGCGTCTCGGCTTCAAGGGTGCATCGCGCTGCGCTTTGCCGTAAGTTCGCGCGACCTTGGCCCTCTCTTTGGTAAGCCTCTCGCATTAGCAGGTTGGCCAGGTATCCACTGCCTGCCCCCTGGAAACGTGACGGAGGTGTTTGTATGCCTGAGTATATTGTTCAGAAAGGCGACACGTTAAGTAGTATCGCAAGAAAAAACTTGAACGACGTTAATCGATGGCAAGAAATAGCAAGGCTAAACAGTTTGCATAATTCTAATTTAATTTTTGTCGGACAAAAATTAAGATTGCCGGATGTATTCAAAGGCCTAAGGGGTGGCTATGTCATTCCTAATGCTATGTATACCAGCGACAGCACGCTGTCGGCGGATATTGCCTTAGCGCGAGGCTACCTCTTCGTCATTTTCGAATATCTTCCCGAAGTCGGGATCAAAAAAGTAATTCGCAAAGTCGCTGCTGTTCCTAAAGACTTTTCTCTTTTGCCTGCCGAGCCGTCCGGAAGTTTATCGATAGCCGAACACGCACTTAATATTTCTCCGCAAAAGAGTCAGTTCCTTTCGGCGAGCATTAGAGCCTTTGGTGCTCCATCAATTGGTGGAAAATCTTTAATTCTTGATGTAGGAAAAATTCAAGGAGCTGGCGGGCGAATTTATTGGCCGAACGAAGTAATCGCGGACTTAGAGCGGTTCGTCAGGGAAAACCCAAAAGCTGGTAAGTCGATTGAAAGGCTAATTTCCACCATAAAAAATATAGAAGGCGAAGTTTTAATTAGTGGCGGAACGCCAGAAAGTGCAGTTAGCCATCCCAGTAGCGCTCATCAGAACTATATTCGTTCGGCCGAAAATCTATGGGCGGAGTTTCGAGCTGGAAAAATGAGTAGAACGCAGGTGGAGCAAGAATTGGCGAGTTTGGAGAAAACCTATTCCAAAGCGCGTATCGTAGGTAACGTAGGGCGCGTCTTGACCGTATTTGGCGTTGTGATAACGGTAGCTGAATTAGCTGACGCATCTCGGCAATCTCTTGAGCAGCGTTCGTTCCGTCCGTTGGGTGCCGAAGCGTTGCGCCAAGCAGGCGGATGGGGCGGCGCTTTGGCTGGCGCGAAGATTGGACTTGCAACGGGAGCGTTGTTTGGAGTGGCGACTGGTCCCGGTGCGATTGTGACTGGCGCCCTCGGTGCAATCGTTTTCGGCGCTGTGGGTTACTTCTCTGCCGACTGGCTTGCCGATCACGTTTCAGCCAACTAGGCCATGACATGACGGATTTTAGGCGTCGAAGCTGTGAGCCAAACCCTCCTTGGCTCATGTACCCAGATTCAGGGCCGCGCTGGAGTGGGTGGCGGCAAGGCTACGGTGAGGAGTGGTTACTTCACACTTGGCTGCCATTTTGGCGTCAACTAGATCCAGCGGAACGGAGCGGTTATTTGATGCGGTTTCCGCCTCCCGATGAAGATTGGAGTTATTATCTTCTTGAGCTTTGGAAATAAACTAGTAGTTTCTGGTCAGTTTCCGAGCACTGCCCCGAAACTTGAGGTAATACTATTCGATATAACTAATTGGCTATGGAGATTATTTTGACAATATGGTATTTGTGTGCTTTGTGTAATTTTTCGGTAACTTCATAAGAGACCCCCCCCCACTTCTCGATTTTAAGGCTCAGATAAATCTTTGATAATAAAGTATTTTGATAGAACTCGAAAGCCAGCGGAAGCCATTCTAGTAAAAAAGAGAGTGTTGGATTCACTGGCATTGAAAAGATTTCCCGTAACTTCCGTAACGAGATTGAGCGATTTCGCTAGATACTCAACCCAAGGAGACAGCACACATGACCAAACTCGCCTACGTGACCGGCGGCATGGGCGGCATCGGTACCGCCATTTGCCGCAAGTTCCACGACATGGGCTACAAGACGATTGCCGGTTGCGGCCCGACCCGCGACCACGCCAAGTGGCTGGCGGAGCAGAAGGCCGACGGCTACACCTTCTACGCCTCGGTCGGCAACGTGTCGGACTGGGATTCGACCAAGGCCGCATTCGACAAGGTGCGCGCCGAGCACGGCAACCCGGACATCCTCGTCAACAACGCCGGCATCACCCGCGACGGCATTTTCCGCAAGATGTCGCTGGAGGACTGGCGGGCGGTGCTCGACACCAACTTGAACAGCATGTTCAACGTGACCAAGCAGGTGGTCGACGGCATGCTCGACAAGGGCTGGGGCCGGATCGTCAACATCGGCTCGGTCAACGGCGAGAAAGGCCAGTTCGGCCAGGTCAACTACTCGACCGCCAAGGCCGGCATGCACGGCTTCACCATGGCGCTGGCGCAGGAAGTTGCCAGCAAGGGCATCACCGTCAACATTGTCTCGCCCGGATACATCGCCACCGACATGGTGATGGCCGTCCGCGAAGACGTGCGCGAGAAGATCATCCAGACGATCCCGGTGCGGCGCTTTGGCAAGCCGGAGGAGATCGCCTCGATCGTCGGTTGGCTGGCGACCGACGATGCCGGATTCACGACCGGTGCCGACTTTTCCTGTAACGGTGGTTTGCACATGCGGTGATGTGAGGAGCGGCGCGCGGGGGCTACAATCGTTTCACCTGACGGGAAGTCCCCGCCGCCGCCCAAGGAAGTCCGATGCCCGCCGCGCGCCTGATCAAGAAGTACCCGAACCGCCGCCTGTACGACACCCGTACCAGCACCTACATCACCATCGCCGACGTGAAGGAGCTGGTGCTGGCGCAGGAGGAGTTCCAGGTGGTCGATGCCAAGACCGGCGAAGATCTGACGCGCCAGATCCTGTTGCAGATCATCCTCGAAGAAGAAGCGGGCGAGGGCACGCCGGTGTTCACGCCGCCGGTGCTGTCGCAGATCATCCGCAGCTACGGCAACGCGATGCAGGGTTTCATGGGCTCGTACCTGGAGAAGAACATCCAGGCCTTTATCGACATCCAGCAGAAGCTGCAAGAGCAAAGCCGCGCCTTCTACGACACCAACAAGGTCGGCCCCGACATGTGGAACCAGTTCCTGAGCATGCAGGCGCCGATGGTGCAGTCGATGATGACGAGCTACCTGGAGCAGTCGAAGAACATGTTCGCGCAGATGCAGGAGAACATGCAGGCGCAGGCGCGGACGATGTTCGGTGGCTTCCCGGGTTTCCCCGGCGAGAAGAAATAGCGACGCGCTTCCCATGTCCGTTCGCGGCAGCGCGCGCCGGCCGCGACAGTCGCCGGCACCCCAGCCCACCGTTCCGTCGGTGGGCTTTGTGTCTCTGGGTTGCCCCAAGGCACTGGTCGACTCCGAGCGCATCCTCACGCAACTGCGGGCCGAGGGCTACGCGGTCAGTCCCTCCTATGAAGGCGCCGATCTGGTGGTGGTCAACACCTGCGGTTTCATCGACAGCGCGGTTGCCGAGTCGCTGGAGGCCATCGGCGAAGCGCTGCGCGAAAACGGCCGCGTGATCGTCACCGGCTGCCTCGGCGCCAAGACCGAAGGCGGCGAAAACCTCGTCGCCAAGGTGCATCCGAAGGTGCTCGCGGTGACCGGTCCGCACGCCACCGACGAGGTGATGGCGCACGTGCACGCGCACCTGCCCAAGCCGCACGACCCCTTCGTCGATCTGGTGCCGCCGGCCGGCATCAAGTTGACGCCGAAGCACTACGCCTACCTGAAGATTGCCGAAGGCTGCAACCACCGTTGCAGTTTTTGCATCATTCCGTCGATGCGCGGCGATTTGGTGTCGCGCCCGATCGGCGAGGTGCTGCGCGAGGCGGAAAACCTCGTCAAGCAGGGCGTGCGCGAGATCCTCGTCGTCTCGCAGGACACCAGCGCCTACGGCGTCGATGTCCGTTACAAACTGGACTTCGCCGGCGGCCGGCCGCTGCGCACGCGGATGACCGAACTCGTGCGCGAGTTGGGCCAGCTCGGCGTGTGGGTGCGGCTGCACTACGTCTACCCCTACCCGCACGTGGACGAGGTGATCCCGCTGATGGCCGAAGGTCGCGTGCTGCCGTATCTGGACGTGCCGTTCCAACACTCGCACCCGACGGTGCTCAAGCGGATGAAGCGCCCGGCAAGCGGCGAGAAGAACATCGAGCGCATCCGCGCCTGGCGCGCGCTGTGCCCGCAGCTCACCATCCGCAGCACCTTCATCGCCGGCTTCCCCGGCGAGACCGAGGCCCAGTTCGAGCACCTGCTGGACTTTTTACGCGAAGCGCAACTCGACCGCGTCGGCTGCTTTGCCTACTCGCCGGTCGAGGGGGCCACCGCCAACGCGATGGACGGCGCACTGCCGGACGAGGTGCGCGAAGAGCGCCGCGCCCGGCTGATGGCCGTGCAGCAGGAGATCTCGCGCGAACGACTGGCGCGCAAGGTCGGTACGGTGCAGCGGGTGTTGATCGACGAGGTATCGCCACAGGGTGCGCTGGCCCGCTCGACCGCCGATGCGCCGGAGATCGATGGTGTGGTGCACGTCGCGCCGCATCGCCGGCTCAAGGTCGGCGAGTTCTTCGAGGTGCGGATCGAGCGCACTTCCGAGCATGATCTCTACGGTACCGTCGCGTAGGTCGTCGTAGGTTCGCTGGTCTTGCTCGGTTTGGCCTCGAGAGCTGTCAGGCAAAGCAGCATTGGATACCTGCGGCGAGCGCGTCTACGGAGCCTCGACTGTGGAGTGCACAGTCGCCGTTTGGGCCGCGTGCGCCCCGAGTCTGCGTGCGGACTGGCCGTGGGCTGCCGCTCGCGATTGCCGCACTTCGCTGCGTTTTGGCCGAGCGAAGTGCGGCAACGTGAGGCAGGTTCGTCTATGGCATGGGGCCGATTCGAACCCTGCGGTTAAGCTGGGATGGTGTCGGCAGGGTTACCCGGAGAACTGCAGTCGCGGGGTCGCCAGCGGGTGCAATGAACTGCCACCCCAGCAAGCCGCCGACCGGACCGACGTACGTGAACTCGGCGACGGTAACGGTTGGCGGTGTCACCTTGAACAGTCCGCCGTCGCTCCAAGAGCCACAGAAGCCATGCAAGGTGAGCGATCGATACTGACCCGGGCCGATGCTGGACACAGTGATCTGCTCGGTTGCATCCACGAAAGGCGGCTCGTCCTCGGCGACGACGGCAGGCGGAACTGCCGCGTCGAAGTTCCAGGTCATTCTTGCGTCGATCGCCAGGGCCGGAGGCACACTGCAGGGCGTCTCGCGGGCCGGACCGTGTACGAAGAGAATGCCAAAGCCGTCGCTGCCCTGGACCAGCGCAACAGTGGAGGTCGCTTCCAGCAGGTGCGCCCGCAGCGGACCGTTGTAGCCGAAGTTTGTTGTCCGATAGTCGTACACCTGCGCCAGTGTCAGGCTTGGAAACGCAAACGCGCTCAACCCCGACGCGACAATGTCGAACGCCCCGGAGCCGGGGGAGGTTTCGACTTCGACCTGATATCGCGGCAGCACCTCCAGCCGAGCCGATGAACTCGTTGCTTCCGGCGCGACGCCATTGGCAACGACGGCTCGATAGCGAGTGCCGTTCATGGTGGCGGTCGCCGCGGTCGTGGTGTACGCGCTCGTGGTCGCTCCCGAAATCGACGTCCAGGTCGTTCCCCCGTCGGTGCTCGATTGCCATTGGTAAGTGGGTGTCGGCACACCGGAAGCGGCCACCGAAAAGGTCGCCGCTTGCCCAACGGTCACCCAGGCGTCGGCGGGCTGCTGCGTCACGACCGGAGCCGCGGGTGCGAGATCGACCGAGAGCAGCGCCGTTGCGCTGGCCACCGTCGCCGATGGGTTCTGCACCAACACCCGGTAGTTACGGCCATTGAAGCCGAGATCGGTCGGCGTCGTCGAATAGTTCGGCGAGTTGGCTCCGGTTCCACCCGACACGTCGCTCCAACTGGCACCCGAGTCGAGACTGACTTGCCACCGATACGTCGGACTCGGCGTGCCGACGGCCACTACCGAGAAGGTTGCCGGCTGACCGACCAGCACCGACGCGTTTTGCGGCTGCTGCGTGACCACCGGCAACGCGGGTGCGGGCTGCACGGTCAACACGACGACGTTGCTGATCGCCTCCGGCGCCACGCCGTTGTTGATCCGGACCCGATATCGCGTGCCATCGTCGGTCGTTGCGGTGGCGTTGGTGGTGTAGCTCGGATAAGTCGCACCAGTGATCGGCGTCCAGTTGACCCCGTCGCTGCTTTTCTGCCACTGATAGCCCGGCGTGGGTGTGCCGGCAGCCGTGACCGAGAACGTGGCGGCCTGACCGGCGATAACCGTCGCATTGGCCGGCTGCTGCGTGATCGCGGGTGCCGTCGGCACCGGCGAGACGGTCAGCAGCGCGGTCGCGCTGATGACCGTGCCGGTGGCGTTGTGCAGGACGACGCGGAAGTTACGACCGTTGAAGCCGAGATCGGTCGCGGCGGTGGTGTAGCTTGCGGTAGTGGCTCCGGTTCCATCCAACACGTCGCTCCAACTGGTACCCGAGTCGAGACTGACTTGCCACCGATACGTCGGACTCGGCGTGCCGACGGCCACGACCGAGAAGGTGGCCGGCTGGCCGACCAGCACCGACGCGTTTTGCGGCTGCTGCGTGACCACCGACAACGCGGGTGCGGGCTGCACGGTCAACACGGCAGTACGGCTCGTTGCCGTACCGGCACTGTTGGTGGCCACGCAACGGTATAGGCGCCCGTTGTCCGCGAGCTGCGTGGGCGCGGTTGAAAACAAGGGGGTAGTTCCTCCAATGCCGGCGTCGACGGGGCTCCAGGTGGCCCCGGAGTCGGTGCTGATCTGCCATTGGTAGCTGGGGCTGGGCGAAGCCGTGGCCGCGACCGCGAACACCGCGGTTTGCCCGCTCAGCACGGTCGCATCTTGCGGCTGTTGGACGAAGTCGGGCGGCACCGGCTGCGGCGTGACCGACAGCAACGCGCCGAGGCTAGCGACGGAGCCCGCAGCGTTCTCGACGATCGCCCTGAACTGCAAACCGTTTTGGGTCAGGCGGGTCTGCGCGAGGGTGTAGCTCGGGCCGGCAACAGCAAGGTCGATCCAAGTCGCGCCGCTGTCGAAGCTTTGCTGCCAGCGATAGCTTGGCGCCGGATTGCCGTTGGCGACGACCCTAAAGGTTGCGTCCTGACCTGCGACAACCGAAGTGTCCGCGGGCTGAGCGACGATCGTTGGCGCCGAAGGCGGCAATGCATCGTCCGAACCGCAGCCGGCCAGGCCGGGCGCGAGCACGGCCCCGAGCATCAGCGCGCGGAAAACAATGCGGCGGCTTCGAGAGAATGCGCCGCCCACACTCACGCAAAAACCGGCAACACTATCGAGCACCATACACCCCTCCGATCGTTTACATACCGTGCGACTCACCAGCCCTCGCCTGAAGTCCACACGCCGCGTCTTCGGCTGCGGAAAAATCGAGCTTGCTACTGAGACAGCCAAAGGCAGGACGGGTTTCGCGATACGTCGGTATATGTTGGTTTTGACAGGGACAATCAGTCTACGCTTCAATCGGAACGATCTGTGTGGTCGTCAGAACTGGATTCGCGACCGCCGCCGCTACCCAACACTGCGCCCAGAACGATCAGCAGGGCCGCGGTTGCCGCAATCGACGTGAAGTCAGACTGCCCTGACGCCACCAGCATCGCCGTGGATAACAGGGGTGTCAGATATGACAGGGCGCCAATCGTGCGCGCATCGCCGCGCTTGAGCGCGGCGTCCCAAAGGAAGAACGCCGCCCCCATCGGCCCCAGCGCCAGCAGCGCGATCAAGCCCCATTGCGTCGCGCTCGGCGCGTAGCGCGGCTCCAGCAGCGCGTGGCTGGCAAGGGCCAATAGCCCGGAAACGAGACAGAAGAGGCCTACCGCAGCCGTCGGAAAGGGCGGCACGCGGCGGGTGCCGAGGGAGTAAGTCGCCCAGGCCAAGGCGGCGCCAGCGGCCAACAGATAACCCGGCCAATGTTCGCTGTCGAGCGTCCATCGCCCGCCGGTAATCACCAGCGCGGCGCCCGCCATGCCGAGTAGAGCAGCCGCCAAGTGCCTCAAGGTCAGGCGCAGCCCGCGCACGAACAGCGGAGACAACACAACGATCAGTAGCGGCCACAGGTAGTTGATCAGGTTGGCTTCCACCGCCGGCGCGTTACGCAGCGCCAGGAACAGCAGCAGGTGATACCCAAACAGCCCGTACAAGCCGAGCAGCAGCGTGGCGAGTGGCACCCGCCACTGGCGCCAGGTCGGAGCCGCGAGCAGCCCGGCGCCGGTCAGCGACAAGCCGAGCAGCAGAAACGGCGGCACGTCGCGCAGGCCCACTGCGAGCGCCGCCAGCAGGCTCCACAGGCCAATGGCGCCCAGCGCGAGCAGGGTGGCGAAGCGGCGGTCGGTGGTCATGCGTTGCGTCATGGCGGCTGGCTGCGAGCGTGCCACAATCGAACGTCGCTAGTTCAAACACGGGAGACCGAAAAATGCGTGAAGTTGTCGTCGTCAGTGGAGCTCGGACCGCCATCGGTACCTTTGGCGGCAGCCTGAAAGACCTGCCCCCCACCGCGCTCGGCGCCACCGTCATCAAGGAGGCACTGGCACGCGCCAATGTGGACGGCGCCGAAGTCGGCCACGTGGTGATGGGCCACGTGGTGCATACCGAGCCGCGCGACATGTACCTGTCGCGGGTCGCGGCGCTCGACGGCGGCGTGGGCAAGGACACACCCTGCCTGACTGTCAACCGCTTGTGCGGCAGCGGGCTGCAAGCGATCGTGTCGGCGGCGCAGTGCATCCTGCTGGGCGATGCCGATGTTGCCGTCGGCGGCGGCGCCGAGAACATGAGCCGCGGTGGCTATCTGCTGCCGGGTGCGCGCTGGGGCCAGCGGATGGGCGACGGCAAGCTCGTGGACATGATGGTCGGCGCGCTGCACGACCCCTTCCACACGATCCACATGGGCGTCACCGCCGAAAACGTCGCCGCGCAGTTCGGCATCACCCGCCAGATGCAGGACGAGCTCGCCGTCGAAAGCCACAAGCGCGCCGCGCGCGCCACCGCCGAAGGGCGCTTCAAGTCGCAGATCGTGCCGATCGTGATGAAGGGCAAAAAGGGCGACGTGGTATTCGACAAGGACGAGCACTTCCGCGCCGATGTCACGCTCGAAGACCTGGCGAAGCTCAAGACCGTGTTCCAGAAAGAAAACGGCACCGTCACCGCCGGCAATGCCTCCGGCATCAACGACGGCGCCGGCGCCGTGGTGCTGATGGAAGCGGCCGAGGCGGCGCGCCGCGGCGCCAAGCCGCTGGGCCGGCTGGTGTCCTACGCGCATGCCGGAGTGGAGCCGAAGATCATGGGCATCGGCCCGGTGCCAGCCTCGCGCAAGGCACTGGAGCGAGCGGGGCTAAAGCTCGAGCAGATGGACGTGATCGAGGCCAACGAAGCCTTCGCCGCGCAAGCCTGCGCGGTAACCCAGGAACTCGGCGCTGATCCGGCCAAGGTCAACCCCAACGGCAGCGGCATCTCGCTGGGACATCCGATCGGTGCCACTGGCGCGGTGATCACCGTCAAAGCGCTGTACGAGTTGCAGCGCAGCGGAGGCCGCTACGCGCTGGTGACGATGTGCATCGGCGGCGGGCAGGGGATCGCAGCGATTTTCGAGCGCGTGTAGCGCGCGGCTTGTTGTTCCTCCCCTTTCAAAGGGGGAGGTTAGGAGGGGGATGGGTTGCGGCGGCGCCGAGAGAAGCCCTTCCCCACCCCTGCTCCTCCCCCTTGGAGGGGAGAGATTCAAAGTAAGGATGCCGCAGCTCAGCGCGGTGCTTACCGGCCTCGTAACGACAGGCCAATCCGTATCCGCAGCGGGCTAAGTGGTTCTACCTAAGCCGTTTGCGCTGCGTCAAACAAGACTGCCGCTGCGGTTACGTACTTGCCGCAGATCAAGCTTCTCTCTACTGCGCGACGAACAATCTCGTCCGGAACTGCGCCGACGCGAACTTGAGTGTCCGCGCCGACGCGGTCTTGGCTCTGGACTCTGGAGAGAGATCGATGTCTTTGCATGACGGATTGACGCGGCGGGAATTCCTCGCCACCACCGGCGCAGTTGCAACCGCAACCGCCAGCGGCCCGGTATGGGCCAGCATGCTGCCCGCGGGCAGTGACGCCGCCGACCTCGAAAAAGCCGGCTTCAAGAAAAAGTTCGTCACCTGCTTCATGTGCGGTGCCGGCTGCGGCCTGACGGCGCTCACCAAGGACGACTCTGCCGGCAAGCATGTCTACCTACTGCCCAACACCGGCCACCCGCAGCGCGGCTACTGCGGCCGCGGCGCCTCGGCGCTGTGGATCTGGAGCCACCCGCTGCGTCTTGCGCAGCCGTTAAAGCGCGTCGGCGCCCGCGGCGAGGGCAAGTTTGAGCCCGTGTCCTGGGACGTGGCGCTCGATGAGATCGCCGCCAAGCTCAAGACCGTGGTGACTGCCACCGGCGAGCGCTCTGTAGTGTTCACCGCGCACGACCTGACGCCGCTGGCGCAGACCATGGCCTACGCGCTGGGCACGCCCAATGTGATCAACCATTCGTCCACCTGTCTGACACCCGGCGCGGTGGCACGGCGCTGGACCTTCGAGCGGCCGTACGACCATCACCGCCGTGTCGATCCGGACTACGAGAACTGCCGCTACATCGTCTTCATGGGCCGCACGCTGCAAGCCTCGATGGGCGCGGCGCACCGGCTGGCCCAGGCCCGCGCCCGCGGCGATTTGAAGGTGATCTACGTCGATCCGCGCCGGCCCGACCAGGCCTTTGCCGACTCGGAATGGTTGCCGATCGTGCCGGGCACCGACGCCGCCTTCGCGCTTGCGCTGGTGCGCGAGCTGATCGACAAGAAGCTTTATGACGCCAAGTTCGTCGCCGACTTTACCAACGCGCCGCTGCTGATCCGCGCCGACGGCCTGCCGCTCACGCGCGCCGAAGTGACCGGCCAGAAGGACGCCACCGGATACGCGGTGTGGAACGCCAAGGCCAACGCGGTCGCATTTCAGAGCCTGAAGCTCAACGACAAAAAGGAGCCGGTGGGCTTTCTGTCCGTGCCGGCCGATGCCGAGCCGGCGCTCGACTACGTCGGCGAAGTCACACTCGCCGACGGCAAGAAGGTCGCGGTCAAGACCGCCTTCGTGCTGCTGCGCGAGCGCGTGGCGCCGTATACGCCGAACTACGCCGGCTGGCTGACGGGCATCGACTCGGAGGTGATCCGCCGGGTCGCATCCGAGCTGGCGCAGTACCGTGGCGTGATCGACGACGGCTGGTATCTGACCCGCAACGGCAACGACACCGACACCGTGCGCGCGATGCTGATCGTCAACGTGCTGCTCGGCAACATCGACCGCAAGGGCGGGCTGGCGATGTCGCGCGCCGCCGGGTTGAGCTACCTCGGCTTGAGCGGCAACACCGTCACGCTGCCGCATGCCAAGTTCGAGCTCGCCGACACCCGGCGGATGGATACGATCGTCTATCCGGAATCCTCCGGCACCTTCCAGGTTGCGGTCGATGCGATCCTGACCGGTAAGCCCTATCCGGTGACCGCGTTGTTCGCGGTGGGCACCACGCTGATCCAGCGCGAGTCCAACGCACCGCGGCTGATAGAGGCGTTGAAAAAGCTCGAGCTGCTGGTGATGCTGGACGTGGTCCCGCAGGAACTCGGCGACTATGCCGACTACGTGCTGCCGGCCAATTTTTTCCTGGAGCGCAGCGAGCTGTCGGACGTCAAATGGACGCTGGACGCCGCGCTGCACGAGTCGCAACCGGTGTTGCCGATGCCCAAGGGCATCGACGGTCGCGACGACCTGTGGATCCTGCTCGAGATCCTGCGCCGCGCTTATCCGGACCGCGCGCAAAAAGTCGGCTATGGCGCCGCGCAGGCTAGCGCCGAAGGCTATGGGAAGTTCAAGCAGGGCATCGATGACAAGATGAAAGAAGCGGTGCTCAAGCGCTGGGTCGGCGGCGAGCCGGGCGTGGCCGAGCGCGTCAACAAAGAACTGAACCAGCACGGCTACAGCGTGCTCGGGGCGAAGAAGTTCGACGAAACGCCGTATCTGAAGCCGCTCGCCACCGCTTCCGGGAAGATCGAGATCTACGCGCTGCGGCCGGTGCTGACCGCCGCGCTGCGCCAGGGCGGAGCCGATCCGCTGCCCGACTACAAACCGGTGACCGCGTACACGCGGCCAAGCCAGGCGGACGAGTTCTACGTGGTCAGCGGCAAGAGTATGTCCAGCTCCAGCGGCACGGCAGCCTACGCGGCGAGCGCGCGGGCGATGGGCGACCGCTCGGTGTGGATTGACCCGGCCGACGCCAAGCGGCTGGGCATCGCCACTGGCGATGCGATCGAGCTCGAAGGCCTGGACAGCAAGCAGCGCGGGCAGGCCAAGGCCAAGCTCACCTCGCGCGTGAAGCCGGGCGTGCTCTTCACCTACGCCTTCAGCGGCGGCTATCGCGCCCGTGCGCTGGAGCGCGACCCGCGCTTCGCTTTCATGCGTGAAGGCATCAATCCCAATGTGCTCGGTAACGGCCGCGCCGAGCGGCTGACCGGTGCGCTCGCCAATAACTTCTCTGCCCGAGTGAGGAAGGTATGACCCCCCAAGCCCCACGCCGCCAGTACGCGCATCTGTGGGACGCCAGCCGCTGCATCAACTGCGGCGCCTGCCTGCTCGCGTGCAGCTCGACCAATGCGCCGCAACTGGCGCAGATCGAACTCAAGGACAAGTACCGCAGCCTGGCGACCAACATCCGCCGCATCGAGACCGAAGGGCCCAAGGGCGCGCAGCTGCTGCTGTCGCAATGCCAGCAATGCAGCGCCGCCCCCTGCCTGAAAAAGTGCCCGGGCGAGGCGATTTTCCGCGACGCCAGCGGGCTGGTGCGCACCGACGAAGAAAAGTGCATCCAGTGCGGCGAGTGCGTGGACACCTGCCCCTATGGCGCGCGCTGGATGGACCCGCAGGCCGACTATCCGCGCGCCTGCATGGGACCGGGCTGTAACTCGCTCGTCGCTGCAGGCCAGATGCCGGCCTGCGTGCAGGCCTGCCCGGCGATGGCGCGCAGCTTCGGCAACGCGGCCGATTCGGCGAGCGAGGTCGCCCGGCGCATCAAGGCCGGAAAGGCGCAGTTGCTGGATGCAAAGCTCGGCACCAAGCCCAATTTCTACGTGGTACCGCGCTCGGCTTGATCCTGTTTTTCCGCCCTCCCTTTCAAGGGGAGGGGCAGGGGTGGGGATGGGTTACTCGGGCGCAAACAGCGCGAGCAACCCGTCCAGCCCCGCGTAGTTCAGCGCCACGCTGGCCTGCGCGCGCACGACGGGCTTGGCTCGGTAAGCGACTGAAAGGCCGGCGAGCGCCATCATCTTCAGATCGTTGGCACCATCGCCGACGACAATCGCCTGGCGGGTTGTGCAGCCGAGCGCGGCGCAGGTCTCGCGCACTGCTTGCGCCTTGCCTTCAGCATCGACGATCTCGCCACCCGCCGGCCCGGTGACGCGGCCAGTCAGCTTGCCGTCGGCGATCTCCAGTTCGTTGGCGCGCGTGAAGTCGAAGCCCAGCCGTTCGTGCATCCGCTCGGTGAAAAAGGTGAAGCCGCCGGTGACAAGGAGCGTCTTCAGGCCCGCCGCCTTGCAGCCCGCGATCAGTTCTTCGGCGCCGGGGTTCAGACGCAGATGCTCGTCGAGTACGCGCTGCAAGAGCTCTGCCTCCACGCCCGCCAGCATCGCCACACGGCGGCGCAGGCTCTCTTTGTAGTCGGCGATCTCGCCGCGCATCGCGGCCTCGGTGATCGCGGCGACTTCCGCGCCCTTGCCGGCAAGCGCGGCGACCTGATCGAGGCTTTCGATGTCGATCAAGGTCGAGTCCATGTCCATCGCCAGCAGGCGAAAGCCCGCCAACCGGAGGTCGGGCGCGACGAAGGCGGCGTCGCAGGCGAACGTCTCCGCCAGTGTCGCTGCCGCCTTGCGCGTGGTGGCATCGTCCGCGACGCCGACGAGTCGCGCGACCTTGCCCCCGTGCTCGACGCGCGCCGCGACACAGGCGACCTTGAAGGCGTCGATTGCCGCGGTCGAGAGGGTGGGGGATTGAATGACGAGGTCCATCTGATTTGCCGCCTTGCGGGAGCGCGCTTTGTGGCTGGCTTCCTCCCTCACCCCAACCCCTCTCCCGGAGGGAGAGGTCGGCGCGCAGCGCCGGGTGAGGGAAGACCGCCGCGAGACATCGGCAACCGACTTGCGAAGCGAGAACTACACGCCAGCGCCTTGAACAACGAGCGTAGCAACTGCACGCGCGCCTCCAGCGTCGGCGTCTTCTCGGCGATGCGCAGCCTGTCCTGACCGGCGAGCCGCATGGTCTTGGAG
>JBKCXU010000120.1:0-2527 GCA_046316025.1 Betaproteobacteria bacterium
GCGGCTGCTGCCGCAGTACCGGCCGGCCTCGGCCTGGTGCTTCTCGCGCGGCGCGGGCATGTTCGACGAATACATCATCGACCAGGACGATTACGTGGGTGTGGGCAGCGGCGCCTTCAGCTATGTCGGCGGCGCGATGTACTCGACCACCTTCTCGCTGGAGGACTACTGCGCGCGTATCGAGCGGGGCCGCACCGGCCTGACGCAGCGGCGCGTGCTGCGCGCGCGCGAGCGCATGCGCTACGACTACCTGATGCGGCTCTTTGGCGGCGCGCTCAAGCGCGAGGACATCGCGCGCCGCTACGGCGGTGCGTTCTGGTGGGCGCTGGCGCCGGAACTTGCCGCCATGCGCCTGCTGGGCGCCACCCGGCACCAAGCCGATGCGATTCGCCTGACCCGCCGCGGCATGTACTGCTGGGTGCTGATGCTGGCCGAGTTCTTCAACGCGGTGAACACGGTGCGCGAACAGATGCGCCACTCGATCCGCGCCGAGCTCGACGCCTGGAACGAGGCGAGCGTGCCGATCGCGGCGATCGGCAAAGCGCGCTCACCCGGCACCTTCGGCACCACCCCCGGATCGAGTCCGGAGCAGGCTCTCTCCCGCTGACGCGGGGGCAGACTACCGTTGCATCCCGACTTCGGCCCAAGAACCGGGCCCCCACCCCAGCTCTTCCAACCTCGGCCTTGCAAGGCCTCGCCGCTCCAGCGGCGCGAAGCTGTGCTTCGCGAGACCCCGCTTCCGCCTCCCGCTTTGCAGGGTAGGGGGCTGCTCCCTCCCCCGCCTGCGGGGGAGGGTTGGGGCGGTGCGCTTCGATGCCCCGAGGCCCTGGGTAGGGCCCGGGGCTGAGGGCTACTTCCCTCCGACGTAGACCGGTTCAGGCGCGCCGGCCGGCACTACCGGCCCGCCCTTGCGCGCCTGCTTCGGATTGAACGTGTGCGCCTGCACGAACAAGTTCTGCGCGGTCTGCGCCACGCCCGGCATCAACTGCCCGAGATCGAACTTCTCGTTCTTGTGGCAGCTGGCGCAACTGTCCTTGGCCGCGACCATCTTCTTGCCCGCCACCGCGTGCGGCATGTGGCAACTGGCGCAGGAGGCTCCCTTGTCGCCATGGTGCTTGCTTTGCACATGCTCCTGGTACTGCTGGTGGTGCTTGCGCGCGTCGGCAATGCCGGTCTTGGTGAACTGCTCGTCCAGCCAGAAGGCGTTGTTCAGATCCGTGCCCGGGTAGTTCTTGCTCACCGGGTCTTCGGGCTGGATGCCCACCAGCAACACCTTGTCCGGGTACCACTGCGTCCAGTCGTCCAGCCCGGCGCGGTAAGACTGACCCAGCACCGGATGCGGCAATTGCTCGGACGGCTTGCCTTCCGGCGTCTTGAAGTTGGTGTTCTCGACGCGAATGTGGCAGTAGCCGCAGACCTTGGACGATTCGGCGAGCGACGCATTCTTCGGGTTGAAGATGTCGCGCGCGTCCTCGCTCGCCACGTGCTTGCTGCCGGGGCCGTGGCAGGACTCGCAGCCGACGTTTTTCTCGGCGTAGTCCCACTTCTTCACCGCACGGTTCGCCTCATCGACCTCCACCACCTTGTAGCCGGTGACGTGGCAGGTGGCGCACTGGCCTTCCCAGGTGTTGGCCTGGCCGTACGGTTCCCACTGCTTGTGCACCGTGTTCCACTGCTTGTCGAGAAACTGATGGCCGCCGTTGGCCGGGTTCTTCACGAGGTAGCGCTGCTTCCAGCGCGCGCCGACCACCATCACCACGTCTTCTTTCTTGACCACGGCGCCCGAAATGTTCGCCTTGGTCGGGCCGGCGTTGCCCTTGGCGTCCTTCGCCCAGTTGTCGGACGCGTCCTTGAGCATGAACTGGTTGGCCGGGCGCACCATCTTGGCGTGCCAGGTGCCTTGCCAGGACTTGTATTCGTCCTTGTGACAGCCGGCGCACTTTTCCGAGCCGACGAACTGCGCCGACTGCTGGCCGCCGCCTGCCGAACATCCGGCCAGCCATGCGACCACCCCCATCGCCGCCACCGCGGCCGCCAATCTGCGTGTCATCTCCTGTATCCCCCGCTGAAAGCACGCCGCAACCGCTGCGGCGCGTTGCAGAAAGTTACTCCTTCGTGGCGACCGTACCCGGGCGCTTTGCGGGCTTGTTGATCTACCGCAGATGCAAAGCGCTCCCGATGCACAAGACCCAAACGAGAACGGTTATCGTTTGTGCAAGTGGCACTGCAAGGTAAGCGCTCGATCAACCCCGTACTTTTGCTGACCGTCTGGAGTCGGTTCGACTTCGCGTGTTGGATGAAGCGCGAAGGAGCGCGGGATGAGAGCGAAGGGCAGGGCGAGCGCGACCGCCTGCGCGACGAATTGCGTTTCGCGCGCACCGAAGTGGCGCTGCTGCGCGAACTGTCGCCGGTGCGTTCGATCTCGATCGAGACCAATCCCAATCACCTCGAACCCGAGGTGCTGCGGCGCTATGCCGCGGCCGGTGTGACGCGGCTTTCGGTGGGCGTGCAGAGCTTCGACGACGGC
>JBKCXU010000121.1:0-26660 GCA_046316025.1 Betaproteobacteria bacterium
CCGCGGGAAAGAAAAACAGAGCGATCCTGGAGCGCCGCCTCGTCCATCAACGCAGCCGCGACAGCGCGGCGCCGGCAAGGCTGGCGATGCGGAGAAGAAACGCCGTGCCCATGCCGGCACGGAAACGCTCGGCGTCGGCCGAGCCCAGGACCAGCAGGCCGAACGGCGCCTCGCCCGCGGCGGCGCGCAGCGGCAGCAGCGCCAGGCTTTGCACGCTGCCCGGCGTGGCGCCGTCTTCGGCGAGCCAGCCTGCCGCGTCGAAGCCGCTGTTGGGGCCGCAGTACGGCGCGGCCATGCTGGCGGCCAGGCGCATCGCGTCTTCGCCCGCCGGTTGCGCGCAGGGCAGTTGTGCAAAGAGTGGGCGGATGCCCCACAGCCGCAGCGTCGCATGCGGCACGTCGAACACCCGCTTGATCTGCGTCAGCACGGTCGACGGCAGCGTCAGCGTGTCGCTGTGCGCAACGAGCGCGGCCGACCAGGCGACGAGCTTGTCGGCCAGCGCGTCGTTTTCGGCGCCGTAGCGCACCAGCTCGGCCAGGCGCGCCTCCAGCGCGCGGACGCGCTCGCGCTGCATCTGCGCCTGCCGCTCCATCAGCGACACCGCCTGCCCGTTTTGCGGGTGCGGCACCTGCAAGACGGCCAGCACCTCCGGGTGCTGCTCGAAGAAGTCGCTGTGCTCGGCAAGGTACTGCGCAACGTCGGTGGCGTTCATGTCAGAGCTCGATTTCCCCGTGAAAGACTTCTTCGGCCGGGCCGGACATCCACACCGGCTGCCCCGGCCCGTCCCAGGCGATGCGCAATTGTCCGCCACGCAGCGCCACCGCGACCGGCGAGTCGAGCCGCCCGCGCGCGATGCCCGTCGCCACCGCCGCGCAGGCGCCGGTGCCGCAGGCGAGCGTCTCGCCCACGCCGCGCTCCCACACCCGCAGGCGGATCGCATGGCGGCTTTCGATCTGCATGTAGCCGGCGTTGACGCGGTGGGCAAAGCGCGGGTGGCGCTCGATGCGCGGCCCCTCAGTGGCGACCGGCGCGGCGTCGACGTCGACGACGATCTGCACCGCATGCGGGTTGCCCATCGACGCGACCGCGATCGAGCGCGTCGCACCGTCCACCTCCAGCGGCCAGACTTGCAGCGCGCCGTCGGCCGTGGCCGCGAGCCCCTCGACATCGAACGGCAGCGCCGCCGGCTCAAAGCGCGGCACGCCCATGTCCACCGTCACGCTGCCGTCGTCGTCCAGTCGCGGCTCGATGATGCCGCCGGCGGTTTGCACGCGGATCGCGCGTTGGGCGGTCAGCCCGCGCGCATGCACGAACTTGACGAAGCAGCGCGCCCCGTTGCCGCATTGTTCGACCTCGCCGCCGTCGGCGTTGAAGATGCGGTAACGAAAGTCCGCCTCCGGCACGGTCGGCCGCTCCACCAAGAGGACTTGATCGGCCCCCACGCCGAAGCGCCGGTCGGCCAGCCGCCGCAGCTGCGCCGCGCTCAACGCAAACGGCTGCGCGATGCCATCGAGCATCACGAAGTCGTTGCCGGCACCCTGCATCTTGGTGAAGGCGAGTTTCATTTCGCGGATAGGATCACCAATTGCCGCTCGGACTGCTCGGCCGCTCCGGCGGCAGCTGCGCGATCATGCAGTCCACACTGCGCGCGGTGCGCTCGCCGGGCCAGCTCGACAGCATGGCCTCGCGAAACTGGCTCGGCGACATCCGGCCGTAGTACAGGCGCGAAGTCATGTCCTGCACGATGTCGGTCTGGCTGGAGTTATCGAAGGTCTGCGCAAGGCTCTTGTCGTACAGCATCTGGCCGATGTACAGCGGCTGGCAGTTGGCGGCAACGGAGTCCAGATACGCATTCAAGCCGGTGGCGCGGACGTTCTGCCAAGCGTCCGGTGCGCAGCCGGTAGCGAAAGCGGCGGCAGCAGAGGCAGCGGCGAGGGCAAGCAGGCGTTGACGCATTGGCGCTCTTTCACAGGTCTCGGGAAGGGCCGCGAGCTTAGCGCCGCCGGTGCGCCCCGGCTTGCCTCTTTGCGTCAGTAGATCGGCGGTTCGCCCGCCGGCCGCGTCTTGTAGCGGCGGTGCGTCCACAGGTACTGCTCGGGCAGGCGGCGCGCCCAGCGCTCGATCTGCGCGTTCATGTGCGCGGTGTCGGCGACCAGATCGCCGCTCGGGTAGTTCTCCCAAGGCGGCTCGAGGTGCAGCACGTAGCCCGCCGCGGTCTGCTCGGTTACGCACATGACAACCTTGGCGCCGGTCATCTTGGCCAAGCGCGCGACCATCGGCAAGGTGGCGGCCTGCACCCCGAAGAACGGCGCGAACACCGAGTGCTGCGGCCCGGTGTCCTGGTCGGGCAGGTAATAAAACGGGATCCCGTCGTGCAGCGCACGCACCGCGGCACGGAAGTTGAAGCCCTCGCGCGCAATGAGCAACGGCGCATTGAAGCGGTTGCGGATCGCCAGCAGCCATTCGTCCCACGCGCGGCTGCGGCTGCGCGCGTAGATCGACACACCGCGGGTGAGCGTATTCACGCGCAGCCCGCCGGCGTCCAGCCCGACGAAGTGCGGCGCGACCAGAATCAGCGGGCGGTTGGCCTCGTTGGTCAGATGCCCGGCGCCCTCGACTTTGACGAAGGCTTCGAACTCCTCGCGCGACGCGCAGGCCAGCACGCCGTGATCGAGTGCAGCCCGCACCATCGCCTGGAAGTGCCGGCGGCCGAGCGCACGCCGCTCGCGCTCGGTGATCTGCGGGAAGCACAGACGCAGATTGATGAGCGTGATCTTGCGGCGCGGGGCCACCAGCCACCAGCCGAGCATGCCCAGCGGCCGCGCCAGCCGCGCGCGCGCCGCGGGCGACCAGCGCGCCATGCGTTCCATCGCGGCAATCGCCAGCCGCGCGCCGGCCTCGCCGAGCGCACTCACGGCGCAGCCTCAGGCGGCGGCGGGGCACCCGCCGGTCGCTTGTAACGGTTGTAGCTCCACAGGTACTGGGCCGGTGCGATGCGGATGACCTGCTCCAGATCGGCGTTGACCTGCGCCGCGTCGCGCGCGCCGTCGCCGGTCAACGGCGCCGACACGGGCGCAAAGTGCACGCGGAAGCCCGCGCGTCCGTCGGCCAACCGCGCCCGCTCGACGACGATGAAGAGCACCGTCGCCCCGCTCGCAGCGGCGAGCTTGCCGGGCAGCGTCATCGTGTACGCGGGGCGGCCAAAGAATGGCGCCCACACGCCCTCGCCTTCGCCCGGCACCTGATCGGGCAGGATGCCCACGGCATCGCCGCGCTTGAGCGCCCGCAGCAGCGTGCGCACGCCGCGCAGGTCGGCGGTGGCCAGCTGCGCGCCCAGCCGGGTACGGCCGTTGCGGACGATGTCATGGACGTAGTCCTGGCGCGGAATCCGATACATCACGGTGATGCTGTGCGCGCCGCGCCAGTGCGTCAGCGCGCAGTAATGCGAGGCCATCTCGAAGCAGCCGAAGTGCGGCGTCAGGTAGATGACCGGGCGGCCGGCGGTAAGCGCGGTCTGCTCGACCTCGGGATTGGCGACCTCGATCCGCGCGCGGACTTCCGCCGCGCCGCGCCCCCACGCCCACGGCAACTCCAGCGCCTGCTTGCCGGCCTCGCGCCCGGCGGCGGGGCCGACGGCGTCGGGGTCGTAGCCCGCTCGCGCCAGATGTTCGCGGATGCGCCGTCGGTACTCGGGCGCGAGGCGGTAGGCCAATGCGCCGAGCGCTCCGCCCAAGGCGCGCAGCGCGCCGAGCGGCAACAACGAAAGCAGCTTGAAGAGAAACACCAGCACGCAGCGATGTTAGCCGCGCCACGCAGTCTGCCTATAATCCGCCCCGCGCCGAGTTAACGAACAACTTGCAGGGCGCGCCGGCGGCTCGATGGCCGGCAAATGCTGCTAAAGCGTCACCGCAGTGTCGCGCGGGTTACGGACGCAAGGTTCGCAACGTTTTTTCCGTGGAGCGCTGCTATGTCAGGCAATTTCCTGTTTACTTCCGAATCCGTTTCCGAAGGCCATCCGGACAAGGTGGCGGATCAAATCTCCGACGCCGTACTGGACGCGATCCTCGCGCAGGATGCGCGCGCCCGCGTGGCGGCGGAGACGCTCGTCACCACCGGCCTCGTCGTGCTGGCCGGCGAGATCACGACCAACGCGATCGTCGACTTCCAGACCGTGGCACGGCACGTGATCAAGCGCATCGGCTACGACAACTCCGACGCCGGCATCGACTACAAGGGCTGCGCGGTGATGGTCTGCTACGACAAGCAGAGCCCCGACATCGCGCAGGGCGTGGACGAGGGCAAGGGCCTCGATCTGGACCAGGGCGCGGGCGACCAGGGCCTGATGTTCGGCTACGCCTGCGACGAGACGCCGGTGCTGATGCCGGCGCCCATTTACTACTCGCACCGGCTGGTCGAGCGCCAGGCCGACGTGCGGCGCGACGGCCGGCTGCCGTGGCTGCGGCCCGACGCCAAGAGCCAGGTCACGCTGCGCTACGTGGACGGCAAGCCGCACTCGATCGACACCGTGGTGCTGTCCACCCAGCACGACCCGGATGTCGCCTACGAGACGCTGAAAGAAGCGGTGATCGAAACCATCGTCAAACCGGTGCTGCCGAAAGAGTGGTTGCAGGACACCAAGTACCTCATCAACCCGACCGGCCGCTTCGTCGTCGGCGGGCCGCACGGCGACTGCGGGCTGACCGGGCGCAAGATCATCGTCGATACCTACGGCGGCGCCTGCCCGCACGGCGGCGGCGCCTTCAGCGGCAAGGACCCGAGCAAGGTGGATCGTTCCGCCGCCTACGCCGCACGCTACGTGGCCAAGAACGTGGTCGCCGCCGGGTTGGCGCGCCAGTGCCAGGTGCAGGTGAGCTACGCGATCGGCTACTCCAAGCCGATCAACATCACCGTCTACACCGAGGGCACCGGCGCGATCCCGGACGAGGAGATCGGCAAGCTGGTGGCCGCGCACTTCGACCTGCGGCCCAAGGGCATCGTGCAGATGCTCGACCTGCTGCGGCCGATTTACGAGAAGACTGCCGCGTACGGCCACTTTGGCCGCGACGAGCCGGAGTTTTCCTGGGAGCGCACCGACCGCGCCGCAGCGCTGGCCGAGGCGGCCGGGATCAAGCGCGCCTGACCGTTCGCCAACCGCTCGATTTGACAGGTCTTTCGTGGCGGCGCGCGCTGCGCCGTCCTAACGTATTTGCCCCGGCGCCCTTGCCGGGGTCTGGAGGAGCCAAGTAATGAATGCCGAGTCGATTCAACTTTTTCTGAGCACCACGATCGCCGATCTGGCGGTCAAGGTGCTCGCCGCCCTTGCCCTATGGATCGTCGGCCGCTGGCTGATCGGCCGCGTGGTGTCGCTGATGCAGGCGGCGATGAAGCGCAACCACGTCGATCCGACGCTGACCAAGTACGTCGGCTCGATCGTCGCGGTGGCGCTGAACATCGCCTTGGTGATCGGCATCCTCGGTTACTTCGGCTTCCAGACCACGACATTCGCGGCCTTGGTCGCCGGCGCCGGTGTGGCCATCGGCGCCGCCTGGGGCGGGCTGCTGTCCAACTTCGCGGCCGGGGCGTTTCTGCTGGTGCTGCGGCCGTTCAAGGTGGGCGACTTCATCGCCTCGGGCGGCGTAACCGGCACGGTGCACGAGCTGGGCTTGTTCGCCACCACCATCATTACGATGGACAACGTGTACACGCTGGTGGGCAACGCCAAGCTGTTTGCGGACAACATCCAGAACTTCTCGGCGCTGCCGGTGCGGCGGGTCGAGCGGGTGGCGCAACTGGCGCACGGTGTCGATCCCTTGCAAGCGATCGAGAAGTTCCGCGCTGCGGTGGTGGCGATCCCCAACGTAGCGACCGACCCGGCGCCAGAAGTCAACCTGCTCGACTTCAATCCGCTCGGCTGCACGATCGCGGTGCGCGGCTACACGCACACCGACCACTACTGGCAGGTGTACTTCGGCATCAACGAGGCGATTGCCCGCGTCTGCGGCGAGGCCGGTTGGCCAACGCCGTATGTCGTGCACGGCAATAAAGACGTTTGATGTTCGCTCCCTCCCCTTCAAGGGGAGGGTTGGGGTGGGGATGGGTTGTAAGCGACAGTGCCGCAACCAAGGCTGATCCTTACCACCCATCCCCCTCCCAGCCTCCCCCGTGAAGGGGGAGGAGAGCACTCCGCCCGGTATACTTCGCCCTTGCTTCGAGGAGCGTTGCGACACGGCCGCCACGGCCGTGCCAGGCTCGAAGCGGCGGCCCGCACGGGCCGCTCGTCCGAACGGCGCTCGCCCACTTCTTTCTCACACAAAGGAGCGCGCGAGATGAGCGCCGTACTCAAGACTGCTTCCACCCCCGACTACGTCGTAGCCGACGTGAAGCTTGCGGACTGGGGCCGCAAGGAAATCCGCATCGCCGAGACCGAGATGCCCGGCCTAATCGCGATCCGCGACGAATACGCCGCCAGCCAGCCGCTAAAGGGCGCGCGCATCACCGGCTCGCTGCACATGACGATCCAGACCGCAGTGCTGATCGAAACGCTGCAAGCGCTCGGTGCGCAAGTGCGCTGGGCCTCGTGCAACATTTTCTCCACGCAAGATCACGCCGCCGCCGCGATTGCGGTCGCCGGCACGCCGGTCTTTGCCGTCAAGGGCGAGTCGCTCGACGACTACTGGGACTACACGCACCGCATCTTCGAGTGGCCGGACAGCGGCTACAGCAACATGATTCTCGACGACGGCGGCGACGCCACGCTGCTGCTGCATCTGGGCTCGCGCGCCGAGCGCGACGCGAGCGTGCTCGCCAAGCCGACCAGCGAAGAAGAGACCTCGCTTTTCTCCTCGATCAAGCGCACGCTGGCGCGCGACGCCACCTGGTACTCGCGCCGGCTGGCCGCGGTGCGCGGCGTGACCGAAGAGACCACCACTGGTGTCAAGCGCCTGTACCAGATGGCCCGCGACGGCACGCTCAAGTTCCCCGCGATCAACGTCAACGACTCGGTGACCAAGAGCAAGTTCGACAACCTGTACGGCTGCCGCGAGTCGCTGGTCGACGGCATCAAGCGCGCCACCGACGTGATGGTCGCCGGCAAGATCGCGGTGGTCGCCGGTTATGGCGACGTGGGCAAGGGCAGCGCGCAGGCGCTGCGTGCCCTTTCCGCGCAGGTGTGGGTGACCGAGATCGACCCGATCTGCGCGCTGCAGGCGGCGATGGAAGGCTACCGCGTGGTGACGATGGACTACGCGGCCGACAAGGCGGACATCTTCGTCACCGCCACCGGCAACTACCACGTGATCACGCACGAGCACATGGCGCGGATGAAGGATCAGGCGATCGTCTGCAACATCGGCCACTTCGACAACGAAATCGACGTCGCGTCGCTCAAGCAGTACCAGTGGGAAGAGATCAAGCCGCAGGTCGATCACATCGTCTTCCCCGACGGTAAGCGGATCATCCTGCTGGCGCAGGGGCGGCTCGTGAACCTGGGCTGCGGCACCGGGCATCCGAGCTACGTGATGTCCAGTTCCTTTGCCAACCAGGTGATCGCACAGATCGAGCTCTTTACGCGCACCGACAAGTACCCGATCGGCGTCTATGTCCTGCCCAAGCATCTCGACGAGAAGGTCGCGCGGCTGCAACTGAAGAAGCTCAACGCGCAGCTCACGGAACTCACCGAAGCTCAGGCCAACTACATCGGTGTGGCCAAGACCGGGCCGTACAAGCCGGAGCACTATCGCTACTAGGCGCCCCCGCGCCCACCCCAGCCCTCCCCCGCGCGCGGGGGAGGGAACCTCTTGAACGGAGCCCCGATGCGCCTCCTCCTCGTCTGGATCTTGAGCGCGGTTGCGCTGTACCTCGTGACCCTGATCGTCCCCGGCGTCACCGTCGACGGCTACCTGACTGCCTTCGTCGCCGCCATCGTGCTGAGCTTCGCCAACACGCTGATCAAGCCGATCCTGATCGTGCTGACGCTGCCGGTCACCATCGTGACGCTCGGCCTCTTTCTGATTGTGATCAACGCGCTGCTTTTCTGGGGCGTGGGGTCGCTGCTGCCGGGTTTCCAGGTCGCGGGCTTCTGGTCGGCGGTGGGCGGCGTGCTGCTGTACAGCCTCTTTTCCTGGGCGCTGTCGTTCTTGCTGCCCGACAGCTACGCGCGGCGGGCTTGACGATGAGCAACGATCGGAACCAAAATGGAACCATCGCATCCATTTTGGAGCCAAAAATGACGGTAAGCCTCTCCGTCAAAAACGTGCCCGCCGAGCTTGCGGAGCGCCTGCGCGCCCGTGCCGAGCGAAACCGGCGGTCGCTGCAACGGGAGTTGCTTGCGATTCTCGAGGCCGCTGCCGACGAGCGCGCCGCGGCCACCGGCGGCGCGGTCGTGCTGCCGCCGAAGGACAAGATTTCGATCGAAGAGCTGGCGGCGCGGGCGCGCGCGCGCTTCCCCAAGGGCACCGAAAGCTCGATCGCGTACATCCGCGAGATGCGCGATAGACGGTAGCCGCCCGCCGATGGCCACCCGCCGCCCAACGCCCCCCGAAGCGCCAACGCTGTACGTGGCCGAGCCGCCGGCCGCCTACGGCCGGCGGCCGCGTCTGGTGGTCGATGCCTCGGTGCTGGCCGCCGCGCTCTTCGGCGAAGAGCGGCACGCGATCGCCGTGACGATGCTGCTGATCCGGTCGCTCGCGGCACCGCAACTGGTGGACTACGAAATCGGCAACGTCGCCCTCAAGAAGCGCCGCGCCGGGCAGATCGACGAGGCCGACGTCGCGGGCGCGCTGGCGGACTTCCTCGCCCTCGACCTGACCCGCTTTCCGGTCGACGTCGCCGCCACACTGGTGCTGGCCGAGCGCTACAAACTCTCCGCCTACGACGCCGCCTACCTGTGGCTGGCCGAGACGCTCGCCACCCCGCTTGCCACCTTCGACGACAAGCTGGCGGCGGTGGCACGCAAGCATCTCCCCGGCGGCGCAAGCCCGCCAAGCTTCGATTCCAACTTTCGATGACTACAAGTCCGACCTTCAGCTTCGAATTCTTCCCCCCGCGCACGCCCGACGGCGCGGCCAGGCTGCGCGCGGTGCGCGACGAACTCGCCGCGGTGGGGCCCGATTACTTCTCGGTCACCTTCGGCGCCGGTGGCTCCACGCGCGAGGGCACGCGCGCCACGGTGATGGACATCCGCGCCGCCGGGTTGACCGCAGCGCCGCACATCGCCTGCATCGGCAGCACGCGGGCGGACATCGCCGCGCTGCTGGACGACTACCGCGCCGCCGGCATCCGCCGGCTGGTGGCCTTGCGCGGCGACATGCCCTCGGGCAGCGGGCCGGTGCGCGGCGAACTGCACTACGCCAACGAACTGATCGAGTTCATCCGCACCCACAGCGGCGACTGGTTTCACGTCGAAGTCGCCTGCTACCCGGAAATGCACCCGCAGGCGCGCTCGCCGCGCGACGATCTGGAAAACTTCATCCGCAAGGTGCGCGCCGGCGCGAACGCGGCGATCACCCAGTACTTCTACAACTCGGACGCGTACTTCCGCTTCGTCGAGGACGCGCAGGCCGCCGGCTGCACGGTGCCGATCGTGGCGGGCATCATGCCGATCACCAACTACGCGCAACTGGCACGCTTCTCCGACGCCTGCGGCGCGGAAATCCCGCGCTGGATCCGCAAGCGGCTCGAAGCCTACGGCGACGACCGCGCGTCCATCCGCGCCTTTGGCCTGGATGTCGTGACCGACCTGTGCGAGCAATTGCTGGCGGGCGGCGCGCCGGGGCTGCACTTCTACACGATGAACCAGTCCGAGGCGTCGCTCGCGCTGTGGCAGCGGCTGGGGCTGTCGGCGCGGCGCGGTTAGGTGCAGGCCGCGCCAATGGGAGGACGTCGTTCCCGCGCAAGCGGGAACCCAGCCGGCCTTGCAATGAAGCTGGATTCCCGCTTGCACGGGAATGACGCTGCGCTGCTTTCGGGTTGAACCGAACCCCGAGAGATCGCCGATGAGCGAGAGGTCCGCCCCACCCGACGCCGCCGCGCTGCTGCAAGCGGCGGTGGCCGCGCACAAGGAGGGCCAGCTCGACGAGGCGATCGCGCTCTATCGCCAGACGCTCGACCGCGCACCGGCGCTGGCGCGTGCGCACAGCAACCTCGGCGCCGCGCTGCTCGCCAAGGAACTCACGAGCCGCGCGCTCGCCCACCTGAAGCACGCGGTGCGCATCGCCCCGGCGGACCCGGTCGCGCAACTGAACCTCGGCGTCGGCCTTAACGCGCTGAACCGCCATGCCGAGGCCGAGCGCCTGTTTCGCCGCCTGCTGGCGCAGCCGCGCAGCGCGGGCGACAACGAACTCGTCGGCCAGACCTGTATCGGCCTCGGGCTGGCGCTGCGCGGGCAGGGGCGCTTCGACGACTCGCTGGCGATCTGGCGGCGGGCGGTGGCCCTGATGCCCAAGGACGCGCTGGCGCACGTCAACCTGTCGATGGCGCTGCTCACTGAAGGGCAGTTTGCCGACGGGTGGGCCGAGTTTCGCTGGCGCATGCGCTTGACCGATGAGATGCACCGCATCGGCCCGCGGCAGATGAACCGCCCGCGCTGGGACGGCAAGCCTTTCCCCGGCAAAACGCTGCTGGTGCACGGCGAGCAGGGCTATGGCGACAACATCCAGTTCGTGCGCCTGTGCGCGCGCGCCAAGGCGCTCGGCGGCACGGTGCTCTTTGCCTGCCGGCGCGAACTCGACCGGCTGCTCGCCTCCTGCGCCGGGATCGACCGTGTGCTGGTGCCACCGGCCGACGACCCCGACCAGAAGCTCGACCTCACCGATCTGCCGCACGACCTGCAACTGCCGTTGATGGATCTGCCGCACGCGCTGGGGCTGCGGCTCGACGATCTGCCCGGCACCCTGCCCTATCTGGCGCCGGATGCGGCGGCCCGCGCGCGCTGGGCGGCGCGCGACTGGCCGGCGGGACTGAAGGTCGGGCTGGTCTGGGCCGGCAGTGCCACGCATGCCAACGACCACAACCGCTCGATCGACTTTGCGTTGTTCTCGCGCATCCTCAAAGCGCCCGGCGTGACGTACTACAGCCTGCAAAAGGAGCGCGGCGAGGCGGCCGCCGGCAGCGGCATCGTCGACCTCGGGCCGCAGCTCGAAGACTTCGCCGACACCGCCGCGGCACTCGAATGCCTCGACCTGCTGATCGCGGTGGACACTTCGGTCGTGCACCTGGCCGGCGCGATGAACCGGCCGGTGTGGACATTGGTCCCGGCGGTGGCCGACTGGCGCTGGATGCGCAACAGCGATCGCTCGCCGTGGTACCCGTCGATGCGGCTGTACCGCCAGCCGCGCCCCGGCGCCTGGGTCGAAGTCGTCGACCGCGTCGCCGCCGATCTGCGCGCGCTGACCGGCAACGTCTTCAGGCCGCCGCCGCTGCGGTAAACCCCAGCGCACCGCGCAGCGCCCGCCAGCCGCGGCGCAGCCACGCCGGGGCCAGCGGTTGTGGCGCCGCAAGCAGTTCCAGCCGCGTCGGCGCCAAAGCCTCGATCACCGTCGCGCCGTCTTGGCCGACGCGGGCCGCGTCGCCGCCGAGCAGAAAGCGGTCGCGCGGCTCGCCTTCCTCGGTGAGCCAGACACCGCCGTAGAGCACGCGCACGCGCGCCCCGCGCCTGTGCCTGAGCACCAGCAGTTGGTCGTACCCCAGATCGATCGTCTGCGACAGCATCGACATGTCGTTCATCTCGGTCTCCTTCATGCGCCGGGCGCATGCAAGCAATGGCGATGGCGGCATTAGAGGCCTCGCGTTATCGTTCGGCAAACGAATTGTTCGCAGACTACGCATGCGCAAAACGCATCCCAAAGGCGCGACCCCGGCCGCGGCGCGGCGCCGGCCGGTCGGGCTGGCACCGCTGCGCGGCTGTGCCGCCGCTGCGCGCCAGCTGTCGTTCACGCTGGCCGCGGGCGAGCTGCACCTGACGCAGTCGTCGATCAGCCGGCAGATCGCCGCGCTGGAGCGGCAGGTCGGCAAGCCGCTCTTCGTCCGCGGCACGCGCACCTTGCGGCTGACCGAGGACGGCGCGCGCCTTTACGCCGCCACCCGCACGGGGCTGGCCGCGGTGGATCGCGCGGTCGACGAGATCCGCGGCGTGGATGCCGTGCCGCGCGTGACGGTGGCCACCTATGCGTCGTTCGCCTCGCTTTGGCTGGTGCCGCGGCTGGCCGCGTTCCAGCGCGAGCACCCGGAGATCGAAATCCGCATCGACGCCGGCGACCGTTTTGTCGATCTGGGCACCGCCGGCGCGGACCTGGCGCTGCGCTGGTGCCGACCCGAGGCCGCCCCGCGCGACGGCCTGCGCCTGCATCTGGAGGAGATGACGCCCGCGCTGGCACCGGCGCTGCTGGAGCGCAACGGGGTGGCGCTGGAGCAGCCGGCCGATCTGCTGCGCCTGCCGCTGCTCGAACTCGACGACGGCTTGCCCACCGCCGACGTGAGCCGCTGGCAGCGCTGGTTCGACTTCGCCGGCGTGGCCGCGGCGGCGCCGGCCGGGCGGCTGTACTTCACCTACATCGACCAGTCGGTGCAGGCCGCCGTGCGCGGGCAGGGCGTCGTGCTGGCGCGTTCGCCCTTCCTCGACGACCTGCTCGCCAGCGGCACGCTGGTCGCGCCGTTTGCGCGGCTGCGCATGCCGACCGGGGCGGCCTACTACCTCGTCGAAAACCCGGCGCGGCGCGAGCGGCCGGCGGTCATGGCGTTCCGCGACTGGGTGCTGGCGGAGTTCCGTCGCGGGCCGCAGCGGTTGACCTGAGCCGGGCTACGGCGCGCTGTCGATCTTCTTGGCCAGCGCGACGAAGGCCGGGTCTCGCCCCGGCCGGCCTTCGAGGCGTGCCCACTGCGCCCGCGCGCGCGGCGCATCGCCGGCGCGCCAGTAGGCAAGCGCCAGATAGCGGTGCACCTCGTCGAAGCCGGTGGTGAGCGCCTGCGCGCGCTCCAGCGCGGCAATCGCCGCCGGCCAGTCCTGTTGGCGGATACGCTCCGCACCAACGCCCAGCCAGTAGTACGGATCGCGATCGCGCCGCGCCTGCTGCAGTTGCGCGATCTGCGTCGCCTCGTCGGTTCGCCCCTGCGCCAGCAACAAGCGGTGCAGCGACCACAGCGCAAGATCGGCCTCGTCGGACAGCGCTACGGCCTGCCGCAGCAGCCGCTCGGCATCGTCGGCGTAGCCGCGCCGCAGATACAACTGCGCCAGATTGCCGTAGGCGGCCGTAAAGCTGCGGTCGGTCAGCAGCGCGGCCTTGTAGTACGCATAGGCGGCGGCCTGCTCGCCGCGCGCGTAATGCTCGGCGCCGCGGTTGTTGTAGTAGCGGGCCAGAACGCCGTCGTCGGTGAGCGGCGTGCCGACGCGGAACGAGCCCACCGCGGGCTCAAAGTCGATCACCAGCGATTCAATGCGGGACCACGAGCGGCTGGCGGGCGCCGCCGCGGCCTGCGGGATCAGCACGTTGACGTGGCGGTTCAGATAGTCGATCTCGCCGCGGCGGTCGATCTGCATCGGCACCCGCACGTCCTGCATCGTCGCCGGCAGGCCGAGTTCGCGCGCCATCGCATAGGCCAGCACGGTCAGCGACAAGCAATCGCCGCGCTTGTCCTGCCAGGTCTGCGCCGCCAGCGTCGACTGGCCGGTGCGATAGAAAAAGCCCTCGCCGCCGGCGCTGAACAGCAGACGCGTCAGCCGCTGCTGCCGCTCGTCGGGGCTGGGTGTGGTCGCACGGATGGCGCGCAACTGCGCGGCGAGATCCGGCGGCAGGCGGAACAACTCTTCCTTGCCGACCGCGACCCGCGCGGGGTCGTAGGCAAACTCGGCATCGCGCCACGGTGGCGGCGCGGACGGCGGCACACCGGCGCAACCGGCCAGCACCAGCAGCGCAGTCGCGATCGGAACCCAACGGCGCTTCATGGCGGCCAAGGCTAGTGTCCCGACCCATAAATTTCGAGACAAAAATGGCGAGAATCGCCGCCATACTTTGTCGCCGTGCTCGCCGGGTTCCCAACCCGGCTGCGCGCGGCTTCGCGTCTGGCGCCGATTTCGCCATTTTTGTGTTCGATCCAGTCGAGCATGGGTTGCAACGCCTCGAAACTTATGGGTCGGGACACTAGGCCGACCGCGCGCGCATCGCAAGCCGGGCGTGACGAACGCCGCTCAAGCGCAACCGAGCCGGTCGGCGAGTTCGAGCAGGCTGCCGGCGACGACATCCACCGGCACCGATGGCGCCGGCTCGCCGGTGGCCGGCCCGTACTCGTCGGGCCGCGCCACGAAGGCGGTGCGCAATCCGGCCGCTGCCGCGGCGGCGAGGTCGGACGAGTGCGCGGCCACCATCATCGCCTCGCCTGGCGCGCAGTCGAACGCGGCGGCCGAGGCCAGATACACGGCGGGCTTGGGCTTGTAGTCGCGGGCGATCTCGGCGCCGAGGATGGCATCCCAGTGCCAGCCGTTGTGGCGCGCGAGGTTTGCCATCAGCGCGATGTTGCCGTTCGAGCAGGGCGCGAGCAGGAACTTCGCGCGCAGCCGGCGCAGGCCGGCGGCCACGTCCGGCCAGCCGTTGAGCCGGTGCCACAGCAGGGTCAGTTGCGCACGCAGCGGCTCGTCCACGCGCTGCGTCAGGCCAAAGTCGCGCAGCACGATCTCCAGATTGCGCCGGTGCAGCGCGTCGAGCTTGCTGAAGGGGATGCGCCCGGCGCGCACCTCCTCCATCGCCGGCTGGTACTGCGCGCGCCAGCCGTCGGCGAAGGCGAACCCATCGACGGCGATGCCATGCGGCGCGAGCAGTGCCGGCACGTCGCGCGCGAGGCTCCCACGCCAGTCGGCGAGCGTGCCGAACACGTCGAACAACAGGGCTTTGACTTCGTGCATCGTTCAGCTTCCTGCGCCGACAAAACCCGACTCCGTCAATGCCGCATCGAGCGCAATGTCGTGCGCCTGCGGCGCAATGCTCTTGACCCGCGCGCAGTCGAAGGCCACGCCGAGCGCAAACGGCCGCGGCGCCAGCACGGCCAATGTCCGGTCGTAATAGCCGCCGCCGTAGCCCAGCCGGTACTTCTTGCCGTCGATGCCCACGCAGGGTATCAGCAGCGCCTGCGGCCGCACGCGCTTGGCCGTGGCCGGGACAGCGATGTGGTGCGGGCCGGGCTGCATCCTGGCCGCCGGCGTCCAGGGGGCAAAGCGCAGCACGTCGCCTTCGATCACCGGCAGCGCCGCCACGCGCTGCGCGTCGGCGGCCAGCCATTGCGCGAGCATCGGCAGCAGATCCGGCTCGCCGCGCACAGGCCAGAAGGCGGCTACACAGGTGTACGGCTGCGCCGCCAGCCAGCGCGCCACCTGCGCCGCCAGAACCTCCGTGCGTTGCCCGTGGTCTGACAACGCAAGCCGCGCCGCCAGCAGCCGCTGGCGCAGCGCGGCGCGCGCGCCCTTGGCCGCGCTCACCGCCACCTCGCGTGATAGATTGGATTCATGCTCATTCGACGACTTCCCGCCCTACTGCTGACCGCCGCGCTCGGCACGTTCGCCGCGCCGAGTCTGGCACAGCCCGCACGCGGGCCGCAGAAGGCCGCGGCCGCCGCGGCCAGCGACGAGACCTTCATGGCCGCGCGCGACGCGTACCGCGCCAACGACCGCGCCCGGCTCGACGCGCTCGCGCCCAAGACACGCGGCCATCCGCTCGCCGCGTACGTCGAGATGTGGCAGATCGCACTGCGGCTGCGCAATGGCGAACCGGCGCAGGTCGATGCCGCGGTGCGCGACTTCTTCGCCCGCCACCCGGACGCCTATGTTTCCGAGCGGCTGCGCCTCGAATGGCTGCTGGCGCGCGGCGCGCGCGGCGACTTTGCCGGCTACGAGCGCGACGCCGCGTTGCTGGTCTGGAACCAGGACGACGCGCAGCTGCGCTGCTACCGCGCGCTGGCGCGCACCCTCGCCGGCGAACCCGATGCCGCCGCCGATGGGCGCCGCGTGCTGCTCGCCACTCGCGAAGGCGGCGGCGACGGCTGCCTGGCACTGACTGAGGCGCTGCTGCGCGACGGCCGCGTCGACGGCTGGGAGCGCGTGCGCGCGTTGACCGAACACGCGCAGTACGCCACCGCCAAGCGCGTGGCGGCGCTGACCCCCGGCGCCAACGCGGCGCAAGTGGCGCAGGCGATCGACAAGCCCACCGCCTGGCTCACCGCGCACGAGCGGCGCGTGACCGACGTGCAGCGCGAGCTGGCGATGGTCGCGCTGGCCCGCCTGGCGCGCGACGACCCGAAGGAAGCCGCCCGCTTTGCCGCGGCGCTGAACCTGCACTTCACGCCCGAACAGCGCGGCGTGGTCTGGGGGCGCATCGGCCACATGGCCGCGGTCAAGCTGATGCCCGAGGCGCTCGACTGGTACCGCGCGGGCGGCCGCTTCGTGGGGATGGACGCCGCCCGCGCCGACGAAGTGCTGGAGTGGCAGGTGCGCGCCGCGCTGCGCGGCAACGCGCGCGGCCCGGACTGGGCGATGGTGCGCGAGACCATCGAGCGCATGCCCGCCGAGCAGCAGCGCGACGCCGCCTGGGTCTACTGGCGCGCCCGCGCGCTGGCCGCCGAAGGGCGCGGCGCCGACGCGGTGGACGCCTACCGCAGCATCGCCGGCCAGTTCAGCTTCTACGGCAAGCTCGCCGCCGAAGAACTGGGGCAGCCGATCGTGCTGCCGCCGCGCGCGGCACCGCCCGCCGCGGCCGTGGTGGCCGCCTTCGACGGCAACCCGGGTCTGGCGCGGGCGCTGAAGTTCTACGACCTCGACCTGCGCGGCGACGGCCACCGCGAGTGGAACTGGGTGATCCGCCAGGCCAACGACGGCCGCGGCATGACCGACCGCCAGTTGCTGGCGCTGGCCGAGTACGCGCGCAGCCAGGGCGTGCTCGACCGGATGATCTCGGTGTCCGACCGCACGCGCGAGGAGTTCGACTTCACGCAGCGCTTCCCGGCGCCCTACCGCGAGATCGTTGCCCGCAACGCGCAAGGCGTCGGGCTGGACGAGACCTTCGTCTACGGCCTGATCCGGCAGGAATCGCGTTTCATCACCGACGTGCGCTCCAGCGCCGGCGCGCAAGGGTTGATGCAGTTGATGCCGGCTACCGCCAGTTACGTGGCGCGCAAGACGGGTGTGCGCGACTACACCCCGGCGCGCATCGCCGACCCGGAGACCAACGTCAAGCTCGGCACCGCCTACCTGCGCATGGTGTTGGACGACCTGGACGGCCATCCGGCATTGGCGAGCGCCGCCTACAACGCCGGCCCCGGCCGCCCGCGCGCCTGGCGCGCCACGCTGCCGCGCGCGGTGGAAGGTGCCATCTTCGCCGAGACCATCCCCTTCAACGAGACGCGCGACTACGTCAAGAAGGTGATGAGCAACAGCGTCTATTACGCCGCGCTCTTCGACACCCGCGCGCAGTCGCTCAAGGCGCGGCTGGGGACGGTGGCGCCCAGGGACGCGGGGACGACGGAGTTGCCGTGAGTGGCGATCGGCGATCGGTGATCGCCGACCCTTGTCACTCCGAGCGCAGCGAGGAATCCCGGCCGTGGTGCTCTGAGATTCCTCGCCTTCGGCTCGGAATTACAACGCACAAGCACCGATCACCGGTAGGCGACCGTCGATAGAATGCCCGCATGAAGCACACCAACATCGTCGTCTTTGGCGGCTCGGGGTTTGTCGGCAGCGCCATCGTCGCCCGCCTGGTCGAGCGCGGCTGCCGCGTGCTGGTGCCGGCGCGCCGGCGCGACAAGGCCAAACACCTGATCCTGCTGCCCACCTGCGAAGTGGTGGACGCCGACATCCACGACGACGCCACGCTCGACAGCTTGCTCGCCGGGCGCGACGCCGCGATCAACCTGGTTGGCATCCTGCACGGCAGCCAGGCCGACTTCACCCGCGCCCATGCCGAGTTGCCGCGCCGCATCGCCGCCGCCTGCGCGCGTGCCGGCGTCAAGCGGCTCGTGCACATGAGCGCGCTCGGCGCGGACGCCAACGGCCCGTCGATGTACCAGCGCAGTAAGGGCGCGGGCGAGGCGGCGGTGCGCGCCTCGGGACTGGCATGGACGATCCTGCAACCGTCGGTGATCTTTGGCGCGGGCGACCAGTTCCTGAACATGTTTGCCAAGCTGGCGCGCGTGGCACCGGTGCTGCCGATCGCCGGGGCGGACGTGAAGTTCCAGCCGATCTGGGTCGAAGACGTGGCCGCCGCCTTCGTCAACGCGCTGGACAACCCGGCCACGGTGGGCCAGTCCTACGAACTCGGCGGGCCCAAGGTCTACACGCTGCGCGAGCTGGTGCGCTTTGCCACGGCCGCCGCCGGCCACCCGCGACCGGTGGTCAATGTGCCCGCAGGCCTGGCCCGCGTGCAGGCGCGGCTTATGGAACTCGCCCCCGGCGAGCCACTGATGAGCCGCGACAACCTGGACTCGATGAAGCGCGACAACATCACTTCGACGCAACCGTTCACGCCCGCGCCGGAACTGGGCATAGCACTGTCGCCGATGGAGGCCGAGGCGCCGCAGTATCTGGCCGACATCCGCGCGCGCGACCGCTATGGCGCCTACCGGGCGCGCACGCGGAGATAAGTCCCCATGAAGCTCGTCATTGGCAACAAGAACTACTCGTCCTGGTCGCTGCGCCCCTGGCTGGCAATGAAGATGGCTGGGGTCGCCTTCGAAGAAGTACGCATCGTGCTCGACCGGCCCGACACCAAGCGCAACATCCGCGCCGTCTCGCCCAGCGGCAAGGTGCCCTGCCTCCTCGACGGCGACCTGACCGTCTGGGACTCGCTGGCGATCTGCGAGTACGTGAACGAGACCTACGCCGCCGGCCGCCTGTGGCCGGCCGAGCGCGGCGCCCGCGCCCGCGCCCGCGCGGTGAGCGCGGAGATGCACTCCGGCTTCACCGCGCTGCGCCTGCACATGCCGATGGACATCCGCAGCCGCCACCCCGAGCGCGGGGAGCAGGCGCAGGCGCGCGCCGAAGTCGCCGCCGACATCGAGCGCGTGTGCGCGATCTGGAGCGAGGCGCTCGCGCGCTCCGACGGGCCGTGGCTGTTTGGCGAGTTTTCCATTGCCGACGCGATGTATGCGCCGGTGGTCACCCGCTTTGCCACTTACGGCGTGTCGCTCGCCGCACCACTGGCCGCCTACAGCGCGCAGTTGTTCGGCTGCGCGCCGATGCAGCAGTGGGTCGCCGCGGCGCGCGCGGAAAGCGAGACGATTGCTTGTTGAGTGACGTCGCTGCCGCGTCGTCGCCATCGCGTTCATCGGAGGGAACCAAAGTGCACATTCTTGGGCTTGGGCTGCATGTTCTGGTGGCGTTGTTCTTCGCGGTACATGTCGTCCGTACCGGACGCGAGATGTACTGGCTGCTGATTCTTTTCATGTTCCCCCTCCTCGGGAGCATCGTGTACTTTGTCGCCGTGTATTTGCCCGACTCGCGCTTAGAGCGCGGCGTCCGGCGCGCGGCCGTCGCGGCAGCACGCAGTCTGGATCCGGGCCGCGAACTGCGCGAGGCGCGGGAAGCCTTCGACCTGACGCCGACCGCGCAGAATCAGATGCGCTTGGCCGATGCGCTGCTCAATGCCGGCGAAGCTGCAGCCGCCGTCGATCAGTACGAGGCTTGTCTGCGCGGGCCGTTCGCCAAGGACCTCGAGGTCCGCTTCGGCGCCGCCCGCGCGCACCTGCAAGCGGGCCATGCGGAGCGCGCGATCGACCTGCTGCAAGGGATTGCCGCCGAGCGGCGGGACTTCCGGCCGGAGCCGCTGGCTTTGGCGCTCGCGCAAGCCTACAGTGGGTTGGGCCGTGGCGACGAAGCGCGCCAGACCTATGCGGCAGCGGTGGAGCGCTTCAACAGCGTCGAAGCGCGGGTCGAATACGCGATCTGGGCTCTGCGCAACGGCGACGTCGCAACCGCGCAGCGTTTGCGAAGCGAGATCGAAGCCTCGGTCAAGCACTGGCAGCGTCACACGCGCGATCTGAACTCAGCCCTGCTCAAGAAGCTCAGCACCGCGTTTGCCGCCGCGGGGCGATAGCGACCGTCAAGAGTCGAAATGCAGGTCTATCGCGTCGGCGGCTGCGTGCGCGACGCACTGCTCGGCCGCGCGGTGGCCGACCGCGACTGGGTGGTGGTCGGCGCCACGCCGCAGCAGATGATCGCGGCCGGCTACAAGCCGGTCGGGCGCGACTTTCCGGTGTTTCTGCACCCGGTCACGCACGAGGAATACGCGCTCGCCCGTACCGAACGCAAGACTGCGCCCGGCTACCACGGCTTTGCCTTCCATGCCGCGCCCGACGTGACGCTGGAAGACGATCTCGCGCGCCGCGACCTGACCATCAACGCCATCGCCCAGGCCGAAGACGGTGCGCTGATCGACCCGCACGGCGGCGCCGCCGACTTGCAGGCCAGGGTGTTGCGCCACGTCGGCCCCGCGTTTGCCGAAGACCCGGTGCGCATCCTGCGGCTGGCGCGCTTTGCCGCGCGCTTTGCGGACTTCCACATCGCCGAAGAGACGCTGGCGCTGATGCGCGGCATGGTCGCCGCCGGCGAAGTCGATGCGCTGGTGCCCGAGCGCGTGTGGCAGGAACTCGCCCGCGGGCTGATGGAAGACCGGCCCGCGCGCATGTTCGAAACGCTGCGCGCCTGCGGCGCGCTGGCGCGCCTGCTGCCGGAGCTCGACCGGCTGTGGGGCGTGCCGCAACCGCCGCTGCATCACCCGGAGATCGACACCGGCGTGCACGTGATGATGGTGATCGACATGGCGGCGCGCTTGAACTTCGAGCTGCCCGTGCGCTGGGCCGCGCTGCTGCACGACCTGGGCAAGGGCACGACCGATCCCGCCATCTGGCCGTCGCACCGCGGGCACGAGGCGAAGTCGGTCGAACTCGCCGGCGCGGTCAGCGAGCGGCTGCGCGCCCCGGCCGACTGCCGCGACCTGGCGCTGCTGGTCGCGCGCGAGCACGGCCTGATCTACAAGATCGACGAACTGCGCGCCGGCACCATCGTCGAGATCCTGGAGCGCAGCGACGCGCTGCGCCGGCCGCGCCGCTTTGCGCAACTGCTCGACGCCTGCGAGGCCGACACGCGCGGCCGCACCGGCTTCGAGGAGCGGCCCTTTACCGCGCGGGCGCGCTGGCAACAGGCAGTAGCGGCCGCAGGCGCCGTGGACGCCGGTGCCGTGGCCCAGCGCATCCGCGAGCACGGCGGCGACGGGCCAGCCATCGCGGCGGCGCTGCACCGGGCGCGCGCACAGGCGGTGCGCGCGGCGCTCGGCCTTGCGCATTGAGCGCGCCGCCCATTTGCAACGCGGGCCGACCTGATGCCGCCCGCGACCTCGGCTACAACGCCTTCAGCTGAAATCTCACCCCCACCCTGTCCCAATGCTGCGCCTCTTCTTGCAGCAGGTGGTCGGTCAGCGGGTGGCGGTCGCGCCAGGCGGCATCGAGCGCCAGTTCGATCACGCTCTTGCCGGCCTTGAGCGTCCACTGCGGCGCGACGGCGTCGCGCCGCGCGTGACAAAAAATCACCGCCAGCCGCAGCGCCAGCACCTTGGCCACGCGCTCGGGGTCGACCAGGGCCTCGCCGAGCTTGCGCAGGTTGCCGCGCTGGCCGAGCACCAGCAGGGCAATGCGCTCCTGATCGGTGACGGAGAAGCCGGGCAGGTCGCCGTTGGCGATCAGATACGCGCCGTGCTTGTGGTGGTCGTTGTGGCTGACGGCAAAGCCCACTTCTTGCAAGGCGGCGGCCCAGGCCAGGCGCTTGACCATCTCGTCGCCGGCCTGCGGCGCCAGCGCGTCGAAGAAGCGGCGGGCCAGTGCGCCGACGCGCTCGGCCTGCGCCCGATCGACGCCATAGCGGGCTTGCAGGCGATCCACCGTGGCCTCGCGCACGTCGCGCCGCTCGCGCCGGCCGAGCAGGTCGTACAGCACGCCCACGCGCAGGCCGCCGGCGGCCGGCCGCATCTCGAGGATGCCGAGCGTCTCGAACACCGCGCACAGCACGGCCGTGCCGCCGGCGATCACCTGCTGCCGCTCGGGCTTCATGCCGGCAAAGCGGATGCGCTTGATTTCGCCGGCGCCGACGATGGCCTGCCGCAGCTTGAGCAGCGCTTCGCTGGTGATCACGCCGTCGGCCCAGCCTTCGGCGCGCAGGATGTCGATCGCCGCGCCGACGGTGCCGCTGGAGCCGTAGGCCTCGTCCCAGTTGCGGCGCGAGAAGCCCGCCACCGCTTCTTCGATCTCCGCCGCGCAGCCGACCACGGCGCGCTTGAAACTCGTGCGGTCGATCCGCCCGTCGGGAAAGTAGCGCAGCGTGGTGTTGACACAGCCGACCTTGAACGACTCGGCCTGCGCGGCGGCAAAGCCCTGGCCGACGATCAGTTCCGTCGAGGCGCCGCCGATGTCCACCACCAGCCGCCGCGTGTCGGACTGCGGCAGCAGGTGCATGCAGCCTTCGAAGACCAGGCGCGCTTCCTCGCGCCCGGAGATGATTTCGATCGGGTAGCCGAGCGCGGCCTGCGCTTCGACCAGAAAGTCGTTGGAGTTGGTCGCCTGCCGCAGCGTCTGCGTGCCCACGGCCCGCACCTGCGCCGGCGGGATGCCGCGCAGCCGCTCGTTCATCCGCGCCAGACAGTCGAGCGCGGTGTCGATCGCGCGGCGGGTCAGGCGGTTGTCGTCGGTGAGTCCGGCGGCCAGGCGGATCGTCTCTTTCCAGTAGCCGAGCCGTTCGATGTGGCTGCCGGCCACGCGGCCGATTTCGAGGCGAAAGCTGTTGGAGCCGAGATCGACGGCGGCGAGGTTCATGACGCGCGCATTCTATGGGCGCCTACCCACTTCGGATTGATTTGACGCAGCGCAGGGCGCCGCGCTGTGGCGCCGGCACCATGCGGCGCATGAGCACGAGCCCCACCGACCGCCGCGCCCGCTTGCAGCAGCCGCGGCTGGCGCGCGAGTTGCGCACCATCGAGGCAATGCTGCGCATCGGGTGCCGCGACCGGCATGCCGGCGGCGCGCCGCTGTGCGCCGAGTGCGCGGCGCTCGCCGAGTACGCCGCGCGCCGGCTGGCGGCTTGTCCGTTTGGCGAAGCCAAGCCCACCTGCAGCAACTGCCAGATTCACTGTTACGGCCGGCGCGAGCGCGAGGCGGTGCGGCAGGTGATGCGCTACGCCGGCCCGCGGATGTTGTTGCGACATCCGCTGCTGGCGCTCAGGCACATCGCCGACGGCAAGCGGCCGGCACCGCCGAAGCCGGTGAACAAGAGGGGTGCGGAGCCGGGGTCGTGACCGCGACCCAAGCTTCAACTGCGGTCGAGGCAGTCAAAGCGCCCTCACCCGGCGCCTTCGGCGCCACGCCTGCCCCCGCCTGATGCGGGCGAGGGTTTGCTCCCCTCGCCCGCATCAGCGGGAGAGGGGCTGGGGGTGAGGGGTCGTTTTTCTCACTCGCCCCCGACCAGTGCCCCCGCGAAGTCCCGCGCCACGAAAGGCTGCAAGTCCGCCAACCCTTCGCCCACGCCAATGAAGAGAAACGGCAGCGGCTTGCCTTGGCGCGTGCGCTCGGCGGCGATGGCGGCGAGCACGCCGCCTTTGGCGGTGCCGTCGAGCTTGGTGACGATCAACCCGGTCAACCCGACCGCGTCGTCGAAGGCGCGCACCTGCGCCAGCGCGTTCTGGCCGTTGGTGCCATCGACCACCAGGATCGCCGCGTGCGGCGCGCCCGGCAGCGCCTTGTCGAGCGCACGGCGGATGCGCTTCAACTCTTCCATCAGATGCGCCTGCGTGGGCAGCCGACCGGCGGTGTCGGCGATCAGCACATCCACACCGCGGGCGCGCGCGGCATTGACCGCGTCGAACACGACCGCGGCCGGATCGCCACTGGCCTGCTGGATCACCTCCACCCCGTTGCGCTGGCCCCAGACGGCGAGTTGCTCGCGCGCCGCCGCGCGGAAGGTGTCGCCGGCCGCAAGCAGCACGGTCTTGTGGCGGTCGGCCAGCCAGTGAGCGAGCTTGCCGATGGAGGTGGTCTTGCCCGCGCCGTTGACGCCCGCCACCATCACCACGAAGGGCCGCGCCGCGGCCAGCGGCAGCGCGCCTTCGCTGGGGGCGAGCAGCGCGGCGAGCTCATCGCGCAGCGCATCGCGCACTTCGAGCGGGGTCTTGAGCCCTTGCAGCTTGATCCGCGCGCGCAGCTTGTCGAGCAGCTCACCCGTGGTGGATACGCCGACGTCGGCGGCGATCAGCGCGGTTTCCAGATCGTCGAACAGCGCCTCGTCGATCACGCCGCCGGAGAACAAGCCGGCGATGTTCACGCGCGTGCGGGTCAGACCCTGCTTCAAGCGGGCGAGCCAGCCGGTCTTGGCGGGGGAGTTCATCGGGGGGCGGTCTGCAAGAATGTGTGCATTCTTCGAACGGGCGTGCCGGGAACGGACCGAACCGTTCGTCGTTCCCGCGGAAGCGGGAACCCAGCGGATGCAACGCGATGGATGCCCGCTTGCGCGGACATGACGAGCGAGCGGACGTTCCCGCAGGAGCGCCAACGAGTTTACGTGAGCCGTTTCACCAAACCCGCTGTTGCCGCTCGTCACGCGCAGGCGCCAGGGCGCCTGCGGATCATCGGCGGGCAGTGGAAGCGCACGCCGATTCCGCTGCCCGTCGTGCCGGGGTTGCGACCCACACCCGACCGGGTGCGGGAGACGGTGTTCAACTGGCTGGCGCATTTGCGGCCGGACCTTCTTGCCGAGACCCGGCGCCCCCACCCCAGCCCTCCCCCGCACGCGGGGGAGGGAGAAAACCTCCTCCCCTGCGCAGCAGGAGAGGATGGGGGCGAAACGCCTCGCTGCGGCAGAGCGCTCGATCTCTTCGCCGGCAGCGGCGCGCTCGGCTTCGAGGCTGCGTCGCGCGGCGTGGCGCGGGTTACGCTGGTCGAGCGCGACGCGCGCGCACTGGCGGCCTTGCGCGCGCTGAAAGAAAAGCTCGGCGCCGACACCATCGACATCGTCGCCGGCGATGCGCTTACGGTGGCCGCGCGGCTGCCGGCGGCCGGCTTCGACCTGGTGTTTCTCGACCCGCCCTTCGACAGCGGCCTGCTGACACCGGCGCTGGCGGCCAGTGTGAGACTGCTCCCCCGGGACGGGCTGATCTACGCGGAAAGCGCTGCCCCACTGGCGACTGCGGAACTCTCGACCCTCGGCCTGCGACTTCTGCGCAACGACCGGGCCGGGCAAGTGTTCTTTCATTTGCTGGGCCGACACGAAGCCTGAATAGAATGCCCGCCGCACCGGGCCGCTCCGCGCCCGCGAAGGACATACGATGGTGGTCGCCGTCTACCCCGGCACGTTCGATCCTCTGACCCGCGGCCACGAAGACCTCGTGCGACGTGCCGCGTCGCTCTTTGCCAAGGTGGTGGTCGGCGTGGCCGAAAGCCGCGGCAAGAAGCCGTTCTTCACGCTCGAGGAGCGCATCGCCATCGCGCGCGAGGTGCTTTCGCATTACCCGAACGTCGAGGTCGCGGGCTTCAAGGGGCTGCTGTCGGAGTTCGTGCGCGAGCAGGGCGCGCGGGTGATCGTGCGCGGCCTGCGCGCGGTGAGCGACTTCGAGTACGAGTTCCAGTTGGCCGGCATGAACCGCTATCTGCTGCCCGACGTGGAGACGCTGTTTCTCACACCGTCGGATCAATACCAGTTCATCTCCGGCAGCATCGTGCGCGAGATTGCGCAACTGGGCGGTGACGTGGGCAAGTTCGTTTTCCCCTCGGTCGATCGCTGGCTGCGCGCCAAGGTCGCGCAGATGGGCGGGCCGGGCGCGTGAGTGCGGGCCGCGGCGCGCGCGTAGAACTCATCGACGCGCTGCGCGCGTTTGCGCTCTTCGGCATCCTGCAAATCAACATCCAGTCGTTTCTGTGGGGCACCGGCGATCCGCTGGGCGGCTTGCGCGCGCCGCTCGATGCGGCCGATGGGCCGCTGTACCTCGCCACCGCCACGCTGGTGTCGGGCAAGTTCATCTCCCTCTTCGCGCTGCTCTTCGGCCTGGGCTTTGCGTTGCAGTGGCGCGGGCTGCGGCGCAGCGGGGTGGACGCGGATCGAGCGCGCGCCGCCTACCGGCGCCGGCTGGCGTTTCTGCTGGCCATCGGCATCGCCCACGGCACCCTGCTCTACTACGGCGACATCCTCACCGCCTATGCGCTGGCGGGCTTCGTGCTGCTGCTGCATGCGGGGCAGCGGCCGGCCGCGCTGGCGCGCGCCTGTCGCAACTGGTGGCTCGCCTTCGTGGCGTTGACGGGCCTGACCCTGCTGTTGCCGGCCGACAGCGCCCTCGACGCAGCGGCGCTGCGCGAGCGCTTCGACCTGTACGCCACCGGCAGCTACCTCGCGCAGTGGGATGCTCGCCTCGAGGATTACGGCTGGACGACGCTTTCCGGCGCGGTGTTCGGCTTGCCGTTCTTGTTGGGCCTGTTCACGCTCGGTGCGCTGGCCGGCCGACTGGGTTGGCTCACACACCCGCAGCGCCACCCGCGAGATCACCGTGCCCGACCCCCCCGTGGCGGTGGCGAGCTCCAGCGCCCAATCGCCCGCATCGAGCGGCGCGCGCAAGCCGCCCAGCGGATCGCCGGTGCCCCACCGAAACGACTGGATGTTGATT
>JBKCXU010000122.1:0-13163 GCA_046316025.1 Betaproteobacteria bacterium
GCGGCCTGCGCTCGTGCGCCCTCCCCGGTGTCGTCCCCGGGGCCGCGGGGGGGCAGCGGGGGGGGGGGGGGTAAAGCGGGGGCCACGCGGCGCGGGGCACGACCGTTCTTCTTTTTGGGTAGGGCCCGAGGTCGGCACGACCGCTCCTTCGGGCACGGGCTACGGCGACGCCGTCAAGCCACGACGCGGCAAGGCCAATACACTTCGGTCATGACCCCGCCCGACGACCCCTTGGCCCGCTACGGCGCCGCGCTCGCCGCAGTGCTGCTGGCCGTGGTGTTGTCCGTCGTGCTGGCCGCGCTGGTCGGCGGCGCGCTGCCCTTCGATTACACAGGCCGGGCGTGGACGTTTACCGGCCTGGTGCTCTACACCATCGTCGGCGCGGTGCTGGTGTTCCGCGCCGCCGGCGCCGGCGAGAGCGGGCCGTTTTCGGCGGCCCGCGTGTTCAAGTGGCTGGTCTCGCTGTGGCTGTGGCCGCTGCTGCTGCTGGCGCGCCGCGGCAAGTAGGTCAGCCGACCGGTTTGGCCTTGTCGATCTGCCGGGTCACGTACCACTGTTGGGCGATCGACAGCAGGTTGTTGACCGTCCAGTACAGCACCAGGCCGGCAGGGAAGAGGAACATCATCGCGCCGAAGATGTAGGGCATGAACTTCATCACCTTGGCCTGCATCGGGTCGGGCGGCGGCGGCGACAGCCGCATCTGCAGCACCATCGTCGCCACCATGATCGCCGGCAGGATGAACCACGGGTCGGGCGTGGCCAGGTCCTTGACCCACAGAATCCACGGCTGGTTGCGGATTTCCACGCTTGCCAGCAACACCCAGTAGAGCGCAATGAAGACGGGGATCTGCACCAGGATCGGCAGGCAGCCGCCCAGCGGATTGATCTTCTCGTTCTTGTAGATCTCCATCATCGCCGCGTTGAGCTTGTTGCGGTCGTTGCCGTACTGCTCGCGCAGTTTGACCACGCGCGGCGCCAGATCCTTCATCTTGGCCATCGACCTGTAGCTGGCCGCCGACAGCGGATAAAACGCGACCTTGACGATGACGGTGAGCAGCACGATCGCCCAGCCCCAGTTGCCGACCAGCCCGTGCAGGAAAGACAGCAACCAGTACAGCGGCTTGGCGATCATCGTCAGCCAGCCATAGTCGACCACCAGCTCCAACCCCGGCGCCAGCTTGGCGAGCGCGGCCTGGTCCTGCGGCCCGACCCACAGCCGGGCCTCGTGCGTGGCGGTCTGCCCCGGCGCCAGCGCGGCCAGCGGCAGCACGCTCGAAATCGAATACAGATTCGGGCCCTCCTGCGCGGTGCGCAGCTCGCGCGCCGCGCCCGGCGGCGGCACCCAGGCGGTGGCGAAGTAGTGCTGGATGATGCCGATCCAGCCGTCCCGCGACTCGGCCGGGATGTCGGTCTTGCCCTTGGCGATGTCGTCGAACGACACCTTCTGGAACTTCCTGGCGTCGGTGTACACCGCCGGGCCGGTGAAGGTGGCGTACATGCTGGAGTCGCCGGCCGGCTTGTTGCCGTCGCGCACCAGTTGCAGATAGACCGACGGGGCGACCGGCTCGGTGCCGGTGTTGACGATCTCGTGCCGCACCTCGATGTCGTAGCGGCCGCGGTGGAACACGTAGGTCTTGGCCACCTTCAGCCCGTTGCCCTCCGCTTCGAAGCGCAGTTCCAGCTTGTCCTGGCCGGGCGCCAGAGTGCGTGGGCCGGACACCAGGGTAAACGGCGTCAGGTGGTTCGGATAGCGTGCGCCGCTGGCCGCGGTGATCCCGGTGCGGGCGATGTACACACGGTCCTTGCTGTTGTCGAGCAGCACCTCGTTGCTGCCCTCCGGCGGCTTTTTGCCGGTGAAGAGCGCCGCCAGCCCGGCCGCGGTCCAGTCGGGCGCGACCTTCTCCCTGCGCAGTTCGGCGCGCACCAGCGCGGCGCCAACCGGGTCGATCTCGCCGCGGAAGACGTCGGTTTCGATGCGCACGCGCTCGGCCGGCGGCGTGGCCGACGGCGCCGTCGCGGCCGGTACGGCGGCGCCGGCCGCAGCGCCCGGCGTAGGAGTAGCGGCGGCCGGCACGGCCGCGCTGCCGGCCGGTGCAGCCTCGGCTTTGCCTTCGCCTTTCTTGTCCACCTGCGCCGCCGGCGGTGCGCCGAACATCGACGGCTGCCCCTGGTGCGCCAGCCAGCGCTCCCACAGCAGCAGCAGCGACATCGCAAAAACGACCATCAGTATCGTGCGCCGGAAGTCCATGGCTCGGTCCAGACGAATTCAGTGTTGGGGGGTTTCGCCCTGCGGCGGGTGGCACCAGCAGCGCCAACGGAACCGTTGCGGCACCGGATCGACGCCGCCGGCGCCGTACGGGTGGCAGCGCGCCAGCCGCGTCAGCATCATCCAGCTGCCGCGCGCGGTGCCGTGGGTATCGATCGCCTCTTGCGCGTAATCGGAGCAGGTCGGCCAGTAGCGGCACGAGCCGCCGACCCACGGCGACAGCAGGAAGCGGTAGGCGCGGATCAGCGCCAACAGGAGCTGCTTCATGCGCGGGGACGGGCGAGCAGGCGGCGCGTCAGGGCGGCAAAGAGCGCGTCGGCGTCGGCGCGCCAGGCGCGGCGCAAGCCGGCGCGCGCGGCGGCGGCCACCGGCGGCACGGTCGCGCGCAGGCGCACGATCACATCGAGCGGCGCACCGGCAGCGGTGTCGAGGGCGGCGGCCGCCGGACGGGCCGACTCGCGCAGGATGCGTTTGACGAGGTTGCGGTCCACGGCACGGCGCGCGTAGCGCTTGGGGACGATCCAGCCGAAGCGGAGGGGTGCGTCGGGCGCGGCGGCGGGCGCTTGCGCAACCGCCGCCAGCGCGAACCAGGTGCCGGCGACGCGCAGCGCCGCCCGGCCCTTGCCAGCGGCGGCGAATTGCGCCGGCTCGCGCAGGCGCCGCGCGCGCGCGAGGCCCACGCGCGGCGGCGTCAGGCGGCGAGCCGCTCGCGGCCCTTGGCGCGGCGCGCGGCGATCACGGCGCGGCCGCCGCGGGTCTTCATCCGCGCGCGAAAGCCGTGCGCGCGTTTGCGCTTGACGACGGAGGGCTGATAGGTGCGTTTGGTGACCATGGGGAAAGCTCCGGTGACGGGGGTCCGCGGCGGCGCGCGGCGGGGTTCGGGCCGCCGCCAGTCCGGCGCGGCGAAAACCCCGTATTAGACGCGATCCGGCGGGGGGCGGTCAAACCGCCATTGCGGCGAGTGCGACGGCCGCCGCTCGCGCCGCGCCAACGCCGCGGCGCGCGGATAATCGGCGGCCATGCGTTTCCTGCTCGTCGAAGACGACCCGATGATCGGCGCCAGCCTGCGCAACGCCCTGCGTCAGGAGGGGCACGCGGTCGACTGGGTGCGCGACGGGCGCGCCGCCCAGAGCGCGCTCGCCAGCGAGCGCTTCGATCTGCTGCTGCTCGATCTCGGCCTGCCGCAGGTGCCGGGCCTGGAGGTGCTGCGCGGCCTGCGCGCGGGCGGCAACACCACCCCGGCGATCGTGCTCACCGCGCGCGACGAGCTGGAGCAGCGCGTCGCTCTGCTCGACGCCGGCGCCGACGACTATCTGGTCAAGCCCTTCGAACTCGCCGAACTGACCGCGCGCATCCGCGCCGTGCTGCGCCGCGCCGCCGGCCGCTCGGCGCCGGTGCTGGAGGTGGGCGACGTGCAGCTCGACCCCGCCACCCGGCAAGTCGCCCGGAGCGGTGAGCCCGTCATTCTTTCCGCGCGCGAGTACGCGCTGCTGGAGGCGCTGATGCTGCGCCCCGGCGCGCTGCTGTCGCGGGCGCAGCTGGAAGACCGCCTCTACGGCTGGGGCGAGGAGATCGAGAGCAACGCCGTCTCGGTCTACGTGCACCAGCTGCGCCGCAAACTGGGCGAAGACTTCATCCGCACCGTGCGCGGCGTCGGCTACTACGTCGGCACGCCGCGGGCCGGCGCCTGATGCGCGACCGCCGTCGATGAAGTCGCTGCGCACCCGCCTGCTCGCCTCACTGCTGGCGCTGCTTGCGGCAGCCATGGCGCTGGTCGGCGTGCTGACTTACCGTGCCGTGTTGGCGGAAAACGATGCGCTCTTCGACTACCAGTTGCGGCAGATGGCGCTGTCGCTGCGCGATCAGGGGGCGATCGCCCCGGCCGAGCGCGCCGCCTTTGCCTCGGAGCGGCTCGACTACGCGGTGCAGATCTGGGCTGCCGACGGCAGTGTGGTCTACGTCTCGCGCGAGCTGCCGGCGCTCTGGCCGCGCGCCGTGCTGGGCTTTGCCGACGTCGCCATCGACGGCACGACCTGGCGCGTGTTCAGCGCCCCGGCGCGCGACCGGGTGGTGCAGGTCGGCCAGCCGCTGGCGATCCGGCGCGAGTTGGCGGCCCAGGCGGCGCTGCGCGCGCTGATGCCGCTCGCGTGGGCGGCGCTGCCGCTCGCCGCCGGCGTGTGGTGGCTGGTCGGCGCGCTGCTGGCGCCGCTGCGGCGGGTGGCCGGCGCGGTGCGCGAGGTGCAGGCCGACGCCCTGGCGCCGCTGCCCACGGCCGACCTGCCGAGCGAGGTCGAACCGCTGGCCGCCGCCTTGAACGCGATGCTGGCGCGGCTGGCCGAAGCCTTCGCCGCGCAGCGCAACTTCGTCGCCGACGCCGCGCACGAGCTGCGCACGCCGCTGGCCGCGCTGACCTTGCAGTTGGAACTGCTGCGGCGGGCCGGCACCGCCGACGAGCGGGAAGACGCGACCGCCGCGCTCGCCGCCGGCATCGCCCGCGCCCGTCACCTGGTCGAGCAATTGCTGACGCTGGCGCGCAGCGAATCGGCCGGGCAGCCGTTGGCGGCCGTCGCACTGGGCGAGGTGGTCGAACAGGCGGTCGCAGACGTCTTGCCGTTTGCCCACGAGAAGGCCATCGCCTTGTCGGTGGAGACGGCGCCCGCGACCGTGCGCGGCGACTCGGCGGCGCTGCGCTTGCTCGTGCGCAACCTGGCGGACAACGCGGTGCGCTACACGCCGGCCGGCGGCGCGGTCGCGTTGCGCGTGGCCGAGGCGCAGGGGGTCGCAACCCTGACCGTCGACGACACCGGCCCCGGCATTGCGCCGGCCGAGCAGGCGCGCGTCTTCGACCGCTTCTATCGCGGCGCCAACGCACAAGCCAGCGGCAGCGGCATCGGTCTGGCCATCGTGCGTGCCGTGGCGCAACGGCATGGCGCACGGGTCGAACTGACAGACGCGCCCGGAGGCGGCCTGCGCGTGCGCGTCGCCTTTGCCGCACCGCCCGCCGCCTCGGGTTCGAGCGGTTCCCGCTGAGCGGAACGGCTACAGGCCCGGCAAAGTGGTGCAGCGCTTACGCTGGGCGAGATCGTTGCCGCGCTCCGCGGCAGTTATCCAGAGGTTATCCACAGCCTTGTCTGCGGTACAAAAAAAGTCCGTGCATTTCTTCAAAGAGACGATTGAATGCGAGCAAACACTATCGCTCAAGTTATTTACGAATAATACTTACAGTCTGATCATCCCATGGGCACGCTTCCGCTTTTCTGTGGATAAGCGGCCGAGCCGACGATAGACTACGCGCCTCTCTCGCGGCAGCCAGGAGTGCGTGTACGACTCCCGCCAGCCGGCCCGGAAGAGACCCTGCGCATAACGACACTCAAACTTTGCCGGTGCGATCTGAGGCGCGCCGGCCACAGGTGGACACTTTAGATGCTTCCGTTCTGGACCGACTGCGCTCAGCTGCTCGAGCGCGAATTGACCCCACAACAATTTACCGCCTGGATCAAACCGCTCAAGCCGCTCGAATACGACGGAGCCGCCGGCCGCCTGCGCATTGCCGCTCCCACGCGGCTGAAGCTCGAAGCCGTCCGCAGCCAGTACGCACAGCGTATCCAGGCCGCTGCCGCCAACATCGCGCAACGGCCGGTCGACCTCATCTTCGAAGTGGAGGCGTCCGAAACCGTAGCCGAACCGGCGACCCCGGTCGCCGCTACGTCCGTCGCCACCACGCTGCCGGCCGTCTCCGCCGACGGCGGGCGCAGCGGTCCGCCAGCGGCAGAGCGCGCCCGGCTCAACCCCTTGCTCACCTTCGACACCCTGGTCACCGGCAAGGCCAACCAACTGGCGCGCGCCGCCGCGCAGCAGGTCGCCGAGAATCCCGGCGGCTCCTACAACCCGCTCTTTCTTTATGGCGGCGTGGGCCTGGGCAAGACGCACCTGATCCACGCCGTCGGCAACGCGCTGCTGGCGCGCAAGCCCGGCGCGGCGGTGCGCTACATCCACGCCGAGCAGTACGTCTCCGACGTGGTGCGCGCCTACCAGCGCAAGGCCTTCGACGATTTCAAGCGCTACTACCACACGCTCGACCTGCTGCTGATCGACGACATCCAGTTCTTCGCCAGCAAGAGCCGCACGCAGGAGGAGTTCTTCTACGCCTTCGAAGCGCTGGTGGCCGCGCGCAAGCAAATCATCATCACCTCGGACACCTACCCCAAGGAGCTGCGCGACATCGAAGACCGGCTGGTCTCGCGCTTTTCCTCCGGCCTGACCGTGGCCATCGAAGTGCCCGAGCTCGAAATGCGCGTGGCTATCCTGCTCAAGAAAGCCGAGCAGGAGCGGGCGGAACTGGCCGAGGACGTCGCCTTCTTCGTCGCCAAAAACCTGCGCAGCAACGTGCGCGAGCTCGAAGGCGCGCTGCGCAAGATCCTCGCCTTTGCCTCGTTCCACGCGCGGCCGATCACGGTCGAGCTGGCGCGCGAGGCGTTAAAGGACCTCCTCGGCGCAAGTTCCGGCCAGATCACCGTGGAACTCGTGCAAAAGGCGGTGGCCGACTACTACAAGATCAAGCTCACCGACATGTACAGCAAGCGACGGCCGAACGCGATTGCCGCCCCGCGCCAAGTGGCCATGTATCTGGCCAAGGAGATGACGCAAAAAAGCCTGCCCGAGATCGGCGAACTCTTCGGCGGGCGCGACCACACCACCGTGCTGCACGCGGTGCGCAAGATCGCCGGCGAGCGGCAAAGCAACGCCGAGCTCAACCACGCGCTGCACGTGCTCGAGCAAACGCTGCGTGGATAAGCTGTGCACAGCCGGTCGCACAGCCTGTGGACGGCGGTGGACGACTCGCCCGATGCTGCGTTGCGATAAGCCGGTTATCCCATCCGTCCACAGCTTCTTCGGCCTTTACGCAGCGCCTGTCCCCAGGCCAACCGCCTCGCCAAGTACGCGCCGGACCTGCGAAAATCCACCTTATCCCCAAAACCGGCCGGCCTTATTACCTAGCCTTTATCAAAGGAAATAAAAAATGCAGTTGATCAAAGCCTCGCGCGACGATCTGCTCAAGCCGTTGCAGGTGGTCAGCGGCATCGTCGAACGGCGCAACACGATGCCGATCCTCGCCAACGTGCTCGTGCGCAAAGAGGCCGGCCGGGTGAGCTTTACCGCCACCGATCTGGAAATCCAGATTCAGACCGCTGCGGACTTCGGCACCGGCAGCGACAGCGCCGCCACCACCGTCAACGCGCGCAAGCTGGTCGACATCCTGCGCGCACTGCCCGAGGCCGAAGTCGCGTTGGGACTGACTGGCAAGAAGCTCGCGGTGCAAAGCGGCAAGAGCAAGTTTTCGCTGCAAACGCTGGCGGCCGAGGAATACCCGACCATCGCCCAGGCGAGCTTCACCGCCGACTTCACGCTGCCCGCGGCGCAGTTGAAGTACCTGCTCGGCATGGTGCACTTTGCGATGGCCGCGCAGGACATCCGCTACTACTTGAACGGCATGCTGCTGGTGCTCGACGGCGGCACCGTGCGTGCGGTGGCGACCGACGGCCACCGACTGGCCCTGGCCGAGGTGGAGCGCGACGGCGCCGCCGCCACGCCGGTGGAAGCCATCATCCCGCGCAAGACCGTGCTCGAACTGCTGCGCCTGCTGCCCGACAACGAAGACCCGGTGCGGGTGCAACTGGCAGCCAACCAGATCAAGCTCGGCTTCGGCTCGATCGAGCTCGTCTCCAAGCTCGTCGAGGGCAAGTTCCCCGACTATGGGCGCGTGATTCCGGTGGGCAACGGCAAGATCTTCGACGTCGGCCGCGAAGCGCTGATCGGCTCGCTGCACCGCGCGGCGATTCTGACCACCGACAAGTTCAAGGGCGTGCGCTGGGTGCTCGGTGCCGGCGTGCTGAAAATCAGCGCCAACAACGCCGACCAGGAAGAAGCGCAGGAAGAACTCGAAGTCGACTACAGCGGCGACGGTGTGGACATCGGTTTCAACGTCACCTACCTGCTCGACGTGCTCAGCAACCTGAAATGCGAGCACGTGCGCTTTGCGCTCGGCGATGCGCTGGGCAGTGCGCTCATCGGCGTGCCGGAGTCCGACAAGTTCAAGTACGTCGTCATGCCGATGCGCATTTGAGGAGGCGCCGCATAAGCGACTGCGCGGGCCAATCTCGGCACTGCGGTGCTCGCCGTACGGCAGTACGGCTGCGCTCCTCGCGCCGACCCCGGATCGAGTCCGGGGCAGGCTCTTGGCCCGCTCGCTACGCTTCTGCGACACCTCCTCCCCTGTAGCGCGACGCTTGCTGTCGCGAGCGCATCCCTCTTTCCCTAGGGAATTTCGATTGATGTCCGCAGTCCCCGAAGATCAACCCCCTCCGCCCGCGCCGTCGACCGACTACGGCGCCTCCAGCATCCAGATCCTCGAAGGCCTGGAGGCGGTGCGCAAGCGCCCCGGCATGTACATCGGCGACACGCAGGACGGCACCGGACTGCATCACATGGTGTTCGAGGTCGTCGATAACGCCATCGACGAAGCGCTGGCCGGCTACTGCGACGACATCGTCGTCACCATCCACACCGACAACTCGATCTCGGTGCTCGACAACGGCCGCGGCATTCCCACCGGGCTCAAGCTCGACGACAAGCACGAACCCAAGCGCAGCGCCGCCGAGATCGCGCTGACCGAACTGCACGCCGGCGGCAAGTTCAACCAGAACAGCTACAAGGTCTCCGGCGGCTTGCACGGCGTGGGCGTGTCTTGCGTCAACGCGCTCTCAAAGTGGCTGCGCCTGACCGTGCGGCGCGACGGCCAGGTGCACTTCATGGAGTTCGAGTTGGGCGTGCCCAAGGACCGCCTGACCGAAACGCTCGACGGCGTGCCGGTCTCGCCGATGCGCGTGACGGGCGCTACCGACAAACGCGGCACCGAAGTGCATTTCCTGCCCGACGCGGAGATCTTCACCCAGGTCGACTTCCACTACGACGTGCTGTCCAAGCGGCTGCGCGAGTTGAGCTTCCTCAACAACGGCGTGCGCATCCGGCTGATCGACCAGCGCACGGGCAAGGAAGAGGACTTCGCCTTTGCCGGCGGCGTGCGCGGCTTTGTCGAGTACATCAACAAGGCCAAGACGGTCCTGCACCCGAACATCTTCTACGTCAACGCCGAGTCCGCCGCCGGCGGCGTGGCGGTCGGCGTCGAAGTCGCCATGCAGTGGAACGACGGCTACACCGAAAGCCTGCTCGCCTACACCAACAACATCCCGCAGCGCGACGGCGGCACGCACATCACCGGCCTGCGCGCGGCGATGACGCGCGTGCTCAACAAGTACATCGAGGAGCACGAATTCGCCAAAAAGGCCAAGGTCGAAACCACCGGCGACGACATGCGCGAGGGCCTGACTTGCGTGTTGAGCGTGAAGGTGCCCGAACCCAAGTTCAGCGCGCAGACCAAGGACAAGCTGGTGTCGTCCGAAGTGCGGCCCGCCGTCGAAGACGTGGTCGCCCGCGCGCTGGAAACCTGGCTCCTGGAGCGCCCTGCCGACGCCAAGATCGTCTGCAGCAAGATCGTCGAAGCCGCCCGCGCGCGCGAAGCGGCCCGCAAGGCGCGCGAGATGACGCGCCGCAAAGGCGTGCTCGACGGCGCCGGCCTGCCCGGCAAGCTTGCCGACTGCCAGGAGCGCGACCCCGCCAAGTGCGAGCTCTACATCGTCGAGGGCGATTCGGCCGGCGGCAGCGCCAAGCAGGGCCGCGACCGCAAGTTCCAGGCGATCCTGCCGCTGCGCGGCAAAGTGCTGAACGTCGAGAAGTCGCGCTTCGACAAACTGATCGCCAGCGAGCAGATCGCCACGCTGATCACCGCGCTCGGCACCAGCATCGGGCCGGACTTCAACGCCGACAAGCTGCGCTATCACCGCATCATTCTCATGACGGATGCCGACGTTGACGGCGCGCACATCAGAACCCTGTTGTTGACGTTGCTCTACCGCCAGATGCCGCAACTCGTGGAGCGCGGGCACATCTACATCGCGCAGCCGCCGCTGTACAAGGTCAAGTCCGGGCGCGAAGAGCGTTATGTGAAGGACGACCACGAGCTGGCGCAACTGCTGCTCAAGCTCGCGCTGGACGGCGCGCGTCTGTACGTGGACGCGCAGGCGACCGAGAGCAATCGCGCGATCGCCGGCGACGCGCTGGCCGAACTCGCCCGCCAGTACCTGGCCGCCGACGCCGTGGTGCAGCGGCTGGCGCGCGTGATCGACCACGACGCGCTGGTCGCCATCACCCACGGCGTGGAACTCGACCTGCACAACGAGGCTGCCGCGCAGGCCAGCGCGCAACGGCTGACGGCGGCGCTGGGCAACGGCACGGTCGAAGTCTTTGCCCAGCACGATGAGAAGACCGACAAGCACCGGCTGGCCATCGCGCGGCGGCGGCACGGCAACGTGAAGCTTTCCGCCATCGACGCGGACTTCACGCTCGGCGCCGACTACGCGCTGCTGGCGGGCGCGGCGCGGAGCTTTAGCGGGCTCGCGGGGCCGGGCGCCAAGATCGTCCGGGGCGAGGGCGACAAGCGCAAGGAAGCGCCGGTGGCGGACTTTCGCGAGGCGATGCAATGGCTGCTGGCGCAGGCCGAATCCGGCATGGCCAAGCAGCGCTACAAAGGCCTGGGCGAAATGAACCCCGCGCAGTTGTGGGAAACGACGATGGACCCGGCGGTGCGCCGCCTGCTACGCGTGCGAATCGAAGACGCCATCGGCGCCGACCGCATCTTCACGACCTTGATGGGCGACGAAGTCGAACCGCGCCGCGCGTTTATCGAGGCGCATGCGTTGCAGGCGGGGAACATCGACGTGTGAGGCCGCGGCGCATCGTCGCGCGGGACTGGCACAGGACAACGACGCGGTAAACCAACTCACCGATGACGCCCGAAGCCCAGGCCCGCCAGACCATCGACCGCCTGCTCGCGGCGGCCGGCTGGGTGGTGCAGGACGTGAAGCAGGCCGACCTGCACGCCGCGCGCGGCGTCGCGCTGCGCGAATTTGCGCTCGACCCCGGCCACGGCTTTGCCGACTACCTGCTCTACGTGGACGGCCGCGCCGCCGGCGTGATCGAAGCCAAAAGGCAAGGCGCCACCCTGACCGGCGTCGAATGGCAGTCCTCCCGCTACGCGCAGGGGCTGCCCGCTGCCCTGCCCGCATGGCACCGCCCGCTGCCCTTTGTGTACGAAAGCACCGGGCGCGAAACCCACTTCACCAACGGCCTCGACCCCGAGCCGCGCGCCCGCGGCGTGTTTGCCTTTCACCAGCCGGAGACGTTGGCGGAGTGGCTTGGGGTTCCGCCCGACGCCGGCGTTGCAGAACGCAGTGGCGCACCGCCCCCACCCCGGCCCTCCCCCGCTGACGCAGGGGAGGGAGCAACACAGAGGGCCGCCCCCGCCGCCAACGAACCCTTCACCCCGTACCTGCGCGGCACCTTGCGCGCCCGCCTGCGCACGCTGCCGCCGCTCGTCACCGAGTGGGGCGAGCACAAACTGTGGCCCGCGCAGGTCGCCGCCATCCGCAACCTGGAAGCCAGCCTCGCGCAGAACAAGCCGCGCGCGCTGATCCAGATGGCCACCGGCAGCGGCAAGACCTTCACTGCCATCAGTGCCATCTACCGGCTGATCAAATTTGCCGGCGCGCGGCGCGTGCTGTTTCTGGTGGACCGCGGCAACCTCGGCCGGCAGGCCAAAAAGGAGTTCGACCAGTACGTCTCGCCCGTCAACAACTACAAGTTCGGTGAAGAGTTCATCGTCCAGCACCTGACCAGCAACCAACTGGACGGCACCGCGCGCGTGGTGATCTGCACCATCCAGCGGATGTACTCCATGCTCAAGGGCCGCGAGCTGGCGCCGGAACTGGACGAAGAGTCGTTTGGCTTTCCCCCTCCCCTTCAAGGGGAGGGCCGGGGTGGGGATGGGTTGACCGGGTTCGTCGAGCCGATCGACTACAACCCCGCCATCCCGATCGAGACCTTCGACCTCATCGTCACCGACGAGGCGCACCGTTCCATCTACAACCTGTGGCGGCAGGTGCTGGAGTACTTCGACGCGTATCTGGTCGGCCTGACCGCCACGCCCAACAAGCAGACCTTCGGCTTCTTCAACCAGAACCTGGTTATGGAGTACGGCCACCCGCAGGCGGTGGCCGACGGGGTCAACGTCAACTACGACGTCTACCGCATCAAGACCGAAGTCACCGCCGCAGGCAGCAAGGTCGAAGCCGGCTACTGGCTGCAAGTGCTGGACAAGCCCACCCGCGCGCGGCGCGACTGGCAACTGGACGACGACTTCGAGTACGCGCCGGAGGAACTCGACCGCAGCGTGCAGACCCCCGACCAGATCCGCACCGTGGTGCGCGCCCTGCGCGACCACTGGAAGCGCGATCTTTTTCCCCAGCGCGAAGAACTGCCCAAGACGCTCGTCTTTGCCAAGGACGACAACCACGCCGAGGCGATCGTCACCCTGCTGCGCGAAGAATGGGGCCGCGGCAACGAGTTTGCGCAGAAGATCACCTACCGCACCACCGGCACCAAGCCCGAAGACTTGATCAAGGCCTTCCGCACCAGCTACTACCCGCGCGTGGCCGTGACCGTGGACATGATCGCCACCGGCACCGACATCAAGCCGGTGGAGATTGTGGTGTTCATGCGCTCGGTGAAATCGCGCAACTTCTTTGAGCAAATGAAAGGCCGTGGTGTACGCGTTATCAACCCGGATGATCTGCGCGCCGTCACGCCTGACGCTAAAGCCAAAGACCACTTTGTAATCGTGGATTGTGTGGGCGTATGCGAACGCGATATGACTGATTCGCGGCCGATGGACCAAAAGAAATCGGTGCCGTTCGATAAGCTCCTGCAAGCCGTAGCACTCGGC
>JBKCXU010000123.1:0-35783 GCA_046316025.1 Betaproteobacteria bacterium
CGGTGAGCTTGCCCGGCAGCACCGCCACCGCCGCAGGTGTGTGCTTCTCCTCGCGCTGGCCGGCCCGCGCGCGCGCCTGCGCCTGCGAGATCGCCATTTCCGCCAGCTTGCGGCCATGCTCGGGGTGTTGGTTCAGCCAGAACTCCAATTGCGGTCGCAGCAGTCCGGCCACCAGCCGAAGCGCGTCGCGGCTGTTCAGCCGCTCCTTGATCTGGCCCTGAAACTGCGGGTCGAGCACCTTGGCCGACAGCACGAAGCTCGCGCGCGCGAACACGTCTTCGGGCAAGAGCTTCACGCCCTTGGGCAGCAGGTTGTGGGCGTCGATAAAGGCGCGCAGCGCGGCAAACGCGGCCTCGCGCAGGCCGGCTTCGTGCGTGCCGCCGGCGGGCGTGGGAATCAGGTTCACGTAGCTCTCGCGCGTGGGCGAACCGTCTTCGGTCCAGACGAGCACGCAATCCGCGCCTTCGCCCTCGGCGAAAACCGCGTCGTCCGCGGCGGCAAAGGCACTCGTCTCGAAGGGCGGCACCGCCGGCTCGGCGGCGAGCGACTGCAACAGGTACTCGCGCAGTCCGCCGTCGAAGCGCCAGCGCCGTTCCACGCCCGCCTTCTCGTTGACGAAGCGCACTTCGGTGCCGGGCAGCAGCACGGCTTTGCTTCGCAGCAGGCGCTCCAGTTCATCGACCGGCACGTTGGGCGAGTCGAAGTACTTCGGGTCGGGCCAAACGGTGATGCGCGTACCGGTGCGCCGCCCCGCGCCGGCCTTGGAGGCGAGCTTGGCGCGCACGTCGCCGCCGGCAAAGCCGATCGAGTGCTCAGCGCCCTCGCGCCAGACGGTCACGTCCATCCGCTGCGCCAGTGCGTTGGTCACCGACACGCCGACGCCGTGCAGGCCGCCGGAAAACGCATAGGCACCGCCGCCGCGCTTGTCGAACTTGCCGCCGGCGTGCAGCCGGGTGAAGACGATCTCCACCACCGGCACGCCTTCTTCGGGGTGCACGCCGACCGGGATGCCGCGGCCGTCGTCTTCGACCGTCACTGCGCCGTCCTTGTGCAGCGTCACCTCGATCTTCTTGCCGAAGCCGGAGAGAAACTCGTCGGCCGCGTTGTCGATCACCTCCTGCACGATGTGCAGCGGGCTGTCGGTGCGCGTGTACATGCCGGGGCGCTGGCGCACCGGCTCCAGGCCCTTGAGAACGCGGATCGAAGCTTCGGCGTAATCGCCGGTGCGCGGCGTGCGGCCGCGGGGAGTGGAAGTCATGCGTGGAACTCGGTCGTTTTCGTGGGGGCGCCGCCGCCGGCGCGTTATCCACAGATTCTGTGGATAAGCGTTGGTCGATCTGCGCCAAGCCTTGTCGCTGTGCGGGTCGGACTGGGTTGCCCGTGCTTGCGGCAGTCGCTGCACCGGCCCGGTGCAGCGGACGCTTCGCGGCAATTTTGCGGCGGATTCTACGTGGCGCCCCGTCCGTATACTGCTTCGCGCTCGCCGTAGTTCAATGGATAGAACGGGGTCCTCCTAAGACTCAGATGCAGGTTCGATTCCTGCCGGCGGGACCAAGCGGGAGCAGCGGTAAGTGGTGGCGGCGGTGGTGGAGAATCGCGATCCGGCGTGCAACACGCGGGGGCGGTGGCAACGAGGCGGCAAGCAATGACCCAGTCCGTGGGGGAACTGCCTACGCGGCGTCTGGCGGCCGTTCTGCTCGCCGACGTGGTGGGCTACAGCCGCATGATGGAACGCGACGAGACCGCCACGCACCTGCGGCTGCGCGAGGTGCGTAGCGCGATCATCGATCCGGCGTTGGCGCGCCATGGCGGCCGCCCGGTGCGCAACAAGGGCGACGACCTGCTGGTGGAGTTCGCGAGTGCCGTCGAAGCGCTCGCCTGCGCGGTGCAGATCCAACAAGCGCTGGCCGAGGACAACGGTGGCCGGACGCCCGAAGCGCGGATGGAGCTGCGCATCGGCATCAACCTGGGCGATATCCTGATCGACCAAGGCGGTGACATCGCCGGCGACGGCGTGAACATCGCCGCCCGCCTCCAGGGCCTGGCCGCGCCGGGCGAAGTCATGCTGACGCGAGCCGTGCGCGAGCAGGTGCGGCAACTGAAAGATCTGCGAATCGAGGACGCCGGCGAGTTCCGCGTGAAGAACATCGCGCGCCCGATCCGTGCTTACCGGGTATTGCTGCCAGCGCAAAAGCGGCGAGGTTGGCACCGCCTGGCGTCGGTGCTGCGGCGACGCCGAAACGCGCTGCTGGCGGCGACTGCCGCGCTCTTGGCCGCGGCGCTGCTGGGCGTGGTCATGATGGATCGCCTGTCGGCCCCACCGCCGCTGTCCGTTGGGCTGATGCCGGTCGTCGCCGACGGCGTCGACCCGACGTCGACAGCAGCGGCGCAACAGTTGACACGGCAATTACCCGCCATCGTGCAACAGGAGCTGGGGCCACACGCGACGGTGGTTGCCGTGGACATCCGGCCGGGCGAATCGACCGACCCGCAGGACGTCGGCCGACGCTATCGAGTCCGCTATGTTGCCCGCACCACGCTATCCGCCACCGGCGATGCGGTCAGGGCCACCGCCGCGCTGATCGCCAGCAACTCGCGCGCGCAGCTCTGGTCGGCGACGTTCGAAGTCCGTCGCGTCGCCAGCGACCCGTTGCCACCGACCTTGATCGCTCGCTTGGCCAATAGCCTGAGCCGCGCCGCCGAGAAAGCGGAGGCGGAGCACTTGGCGCAAACCGCGCCCGCGGCGCCCTTGCTACGCTTGCTGCGCGCTCAAGACAAGGTGCGCACCGGTAGCGACGATTTGGCGCGGCTGCGCGAGTTGGCGCAGGAGTTCGAGTCGCTGATCGGTCAACGCGCACTGACGCTGCCGGCATTGGTCGGAGCGGCCGAGGCCTGGTTCGCCGTTGCCGACCGCAGCGACAACGCCGAAGCGGCCGACGCAGCCCGCCAACGCGCCGAGCAATTGACTGCGCAGGCGATTGCCGCTGGCCCGACCGTGGCGCGCGCCTGGCAGGCGCGCAGCGTGGCCGCGTTGGAGCGCGGCGAGCTGACCTCAGCGCTGGAAGCCGTCGAGCGCGCCGCAATGCTCAACCCCTATGACGCGGAGACGCACGTGCGGCGAGGCATTGTCCTTGGCTACATGGCTCGGCTGGATGAGGCGCTGGCCGAATTCGACACCGCGCTCGAATTGGCGCCCACCGCGATCACGGTCGGTTCGACGCTGTACTTTCGTGGGCGCACGCTGCTTTTGCTCGGGCGGTACGACGCGGCGGTGGAGAACGCCAACCGCGCAATCGCTTTTGTGCCCGAATGGATGGATTACGTGGTGCTGGCAGCCGCCTACGCCATGCAGGGCGACGAGCGTCGGGCCCGCCGCGCCGCGGCGGAGCTGCTAAAGCGCAACCCGCGCTTTACGCTCGCGTGGCCGCGGCAGAGCGCGGTGATCGGCGACGAGCGCTATGTGCAAGCAGTGGAGCAGCATCTGATCGCCGGCCTGCGCCGTGCCGGCATCCCAGAGTAGGCGGCTCTCAGACCCGCAGCAACTGCGCGCGGTAGTGCTTCAGCTCGGCGATCGACTCGTGGATGTCCGCCAGCGCCTGGTGCTTGCTCTGCTTCTCGAAGCCCTTGACCACCGCCGGCGCCCAGCGGCGGGCGAGTTCCTTCAGCGTGCTCACGTCCAGGTTGCGGTAGTGGAAGAAGGTTTCGAGCTTAGGCATCCAGCGCGCCAGAAAGCGGCGGTCCTGGCAGATCGAGTTGCCGGCCATCGGCGACTTGCCGGGCGGCACGAACGCGGCGACAAAGGCCAGCACCTGCGCCTCGGCCGCCGCCTCGTCGACGGTCGAGGCGCGCACGCGCTCTGTCAGGCCCGAGCGGCCGTGGGTGGACTTGTTCCAGTTGTCCATCGCGTCGAGCGCCGCGTCGGGCTGGCGGATGGCCAGCACCGGGCCCTCGGCCAGCACCTGCAACTGCGCATCGGTGACGACCACCGCGATCTCGATGATGCGGTCGCGCTCAGGCGCGAGCCCGGTCATTTCGAGGTCGATCCACAACAGATTGTCTTCGTGAAAACGCGGATCGCGCACCGGCGCGGGCGGGGGCTGTGACATACTTTTCGCTCTCGGTTTCCAGCGGCGGCGGATTGTGTCACGCGTCCGCGCCGCGCTTGCACTTCTTCGATGGCCGCAGGATTCACCGCTGTATTCGTCGCCGCGTTGCTGCTCACGCTGGCCTTGAAGTTCTGGCTCGCCCAACGGCAGATCCGCCATGTGGCCGCGCACGCCGATCGGGTACCGGCGCGCTTTGCCGAGCGCATCGGGCTGGAGGCGCACCGCAAGGCCGCCGCCTACACGATCGCCCGCCAGCGCCTGGGACTGGTCGATGATGGCATCGACGCAGTGGTGCTGCTGGCGCTCACGCTCGGCGGCGGGCTGAACCTGCTGGCGCAGGCGGCGGGCGCGACGGGCGGTGGCGGGCTCGGCGCGCAGGTGGCGCTGGTGGCGGCCGTGGCGATCGCCAGTGCGGCGGTGGGGCTGCCGCTGTCGTGGTACCGGCAGTTCCGCCTCGAAGCGCGTTTCGGCTTCAACCGGATGTCCCTGGGCTTGTTCTTTGCCGATCTGCTCAAGGGTGCGCTGGTGGCCGCGGTGCTGGGGTTGCCGATCGTCGCCTCCGTGCTGGCGCTGATGGCGCAAGCCGGCAGCCTGTGGTGGTTGTACGCGTGGTTGGTGTGGATCGGGTTCAACGCGCTGGTGCTGGTGCTGTACCCGACGCTGATTGCGCCGCTCTTCAACAAGTTCGAGCCGCTGCGCGACGAGAGCCTCGCCAGCCGGTTGCACGCGCTGCTGGCGCGCACGGGCTTTGCCAGCCGGGGGCTCTTCGTGATGGACGGCTCGCGCCGCTCCAGCCACGGCAACGCCTACTTCACCGGGCTCGGACGCGCCAAGCGGATCGTCTTCTTCGACACGCTGCTCGAACGGCTGCGCCCGCAGGAGGTCGAAGCGGTGCTCGCGCATGAACTCGGCCACTACAAGCTGCGTCACATCGCCAAGCGGCTGGCGCTGTCGTTTGGCTTGTCGCTGGCACTGCTGGCCGCGCTCGGCTGGCTGTCGCAGCAGGACTGGTTCTATCGCGGCCTGGGCGTCACACCCTCGCCCACCGGCGGCAACGAGGCCCTGGCCCTGCTGCTCTTCTTCCTGGTGCTGCCGGTGTTCGGCTTCGTGTTGTCGCCGATCGGCAGTCTCTTGTCGCACCGACACGAGTACGAGGCAGACGCCTTTGCCGCGCGCCATGCCTCGGCCGAGGATCTCGCGAGCGCGCTCGTCAAGCTCTACGAAGACAACGCCGCCACCTTGACCCCCGACCCGCTGCACTCTGCCTTCTACGATTCGCACCCGCCGGCGGCGCTGCGCATCGGGCGCTTGCTGCCAACCGCGAACTGATGCCGATGACCCTCGCCACCCGCGCGCAACTGCTGGCCCGCCGCTGCCGCCCGCTGGAGGGCGAAGCCGCACTCGACGCCGCGGCGATCGCCGCACAACTGGCAATGCTGCCCGACTGGCGACTGGCCGACGGCGCTCTCGAACGCAGCTACCGCTTTGCCGACTACTACGAGACCATCGCCTTCGTCAACGCGTTGGCGTACATGGTGCACCGCGAGGATCACCACCCCGATCTGCACGTCGGGTACAACCGCTGCGTGGTGCGCTTCAACACGCACTCGGTGGGCGGCATCTCGGAGAACGACTTCATCTGCGCCGCCAAGGTCGACGCGGTCCACGCGTTGCAGTTCGTCGCGTGAGCGCCGGCGCCGGCCCCGGCTTCGAGGCACGCGTGGTCGCCGCCTACGGCCGGCACTGGCTGGTGCGCGACGCCGCCGGGACGTTGTGGCAGGCGGTGCGCCGCGGCAAGCGCGGCGACGTGGTGGTCGGTGACCGCGTGCGCTGCGCGGTCACCGCGCGCGACGCGGTGATTGACAGCGTGCTGCCGCGCGCGAGCCTCTTCTACCGCACCGCCGAACACCGCACTAAAGAGCTGGCGGCCAACGTCGACCTGGTGGTCCTCGTCTACGCGCCGCGGCCGGCGTTCAACCTGTACTTTCTCTGGCGCGCGCTGGTGGCCGCGCGCGCCGCCGATGTCGCCGTACTCGCCGTGCTCAACAAGACCGACCTGCCCGACGCCGACGGCGAGGCCCGCGCCACGCTCGACCAACTGGCCGCGCTTGGCACGCCGACGCTGGCGCTGTCGGCCAAGCACGATGCAGCGCAGGCCGCCGCCGTGCTGCTGGCCACAATCGCGGGCCGCGTCGGGCTGCTGGTCGGCCAATCCGGTATGGGCAAGTCCACGATCCTCAACTTGGTCGCGCCGGACGCGCACGCGCGGACGCAGGAATACTCGGCGCGACTCAACCTGGGCAAACAAACGACGACCGCCGCGCGCTGGTTCGACCTGCCGGGCGGCGGCTCGCTGATCGACACGCCGGGCTTCCAGGAGTTTGGCCTGGCGCATCTTTCGCGGGCGGAGGTCGCGGCAGCGCTGCCGGAGTTCGAGACTTGCCTCGGGCAGTGCCGCTTCAGCGACTGCCGGCACCTCGAAGAGCCCGGCTGCGCAGTCCGGGCCGCTGTGGCCGCGGGCGCCATCGATCCGCGCCGCTATGCGTTCTATCGCGATCTGGCCGCCGCATGAAGCTGCTGACCCGCTGCGATCATCCGCTGCAAGCCGCGCACCTGGCCAACGCCTTGCGCGCCGCCGGCGTCCGCTGCGAGGTGCGCAACACGCAACTGGCCTCGGCCATCGGCGACATTCCGTGGCTGGAATGCGCGCCGCAACTGTGGGTGGTCGACGACCTTGACGAAGGGCGCGCCCGTCTGCTGCTGGGCGAACTGCGCCGCGCGCCGGACGGACCGCCCTGGACCTGCGCCGTCTGCGGCGAAGTGCTGGAGGCGCAGTTCGGTCAGTGCTGGAAGTGCGGCGCCGCGCGCCCGTCGTAGGTCACGGCGCCCAGGCCACCGCGGTCAGCAGCGCCAACAGGCCCAACCACAACACGACCGCGCGCCACATCATTGCCGCGCCGGCGGCGAGCGTGCGCGGCGCGGGATCCGTCAACCCTGCGCCTTCGTTGCCCGGCTCGGCGAAGAACCGACTGGCCTGTTGCGCATCGACGACCCGTGTGCCCAGTGCGCCGCTGGCGGCAGCGAGCAGCAAGGTGGGTGCGTCCAGCGCCGGTCGCCCGGCGACGGGCGTGGCCAGCGCGGCAGCGCGGCGCCAGCAGTAAGCCGCCCCCTCGAAGTCGCCGACGATGGCGAAGCCGAGTGCCGCCAGCCGCGCCGGGATGAAGTCGATCCACGCGGCAGCAGTGGCAGCGTACTCGCCGAAGCGGTCCGGAGGCAGCCCGGCCGTATCCGCGGTTGGGCGGTTCCAATACCAGGCGAGCGCCATTGCCAAACCGTACACGACCGCTCCTGCGGGGCCGACGGCCCAGGCCAGCAACGCGTACCAGAAGAGCACACCGAAGACGTGCCTCTGCGTTTGCAGCAAGCCGTGCGCCAAGGTCTGCCGGATCAGTTCGTCGTCGGCCAGCGCAGTGCCGTCGTACTCGGGTTGCTCGGCTCGCTTCCACGCGGTCAGGGCGCGCCGCGCGCCGTCGACGTCGCCGCGCTCGACGGCCAGCTGAATCTCCTTGTACGGGTGGCTGAACTTGCGGAACCCCGCCGACAGGTACAACACCAGCACCGAAAACGGCAGCGCCGCCCACCAGCCTAGCCCGAGCAGCAGCACCTCGTGGATCGCAAACGTCGCGAGTGCCGCAGCGCCGACCAGCAGCCACCACGCGAGCCTCCCGTGCCGCGGCTGTCCCGCATTGAGCCGCCGCTCGGCGCCGGCCGCCAGGGCCTCGACGAAGGCGTTCAACGCCGAGCGCGCCGGCAGCGGCCGAAACTGTTCCAGCGCAAAAGCGATAACGAGAGCGATGACGGCCACGGCGGCAGGGTCGATGCGCAATGGCCGCGGATTGTAGGCAGTGCCGCGCGCTACGCCGACAGAAAGCGATAGAAGTTACGCAGCATCGCCGCGGTCGCGCCCCAGATGAAGTAGCGCCGCGCCGCCGTGTACGGCATCGCGTAGAAGCGCCGCCGCGTGCCGGCGAAGTCGATGGCGCGCCGTTCGTGGAAGGCCGGGTTCATCAGGAAAGCGAGCGGTACTTCGAAGGCCTCCGCGACCTCGAAGGTATCGAGCCGCACGTCGAACGGCCGCTCGACCAGGCCGACCACCGGCACGACCCGGTAGCTGGTGGAGGTCACGTACTCCGGTAACGCGCCGATGATCTCCACCGCAGTCGGCGCGAGGCCGATTTCCTCTTCCGCCTCACGCAGCGCCGCGTGCACCGCGCTCTCGTCGGCGTGCTCGATCCGCCCGCCGGGGAAGCTGATCTGCCCGGCGTGGTCGTGCAGGTGCGCGGTGCGCTCGGTGAGCAGCACGGTCACGCCCTGCGGGCGCGCGAGCAGCGGCACCAGCACGGCGGCCGGGCGCGGCGGCGCATCGAGGTTGAAGAGCCGTCCATCAGTGACGATCTCCGGCTGCCACGCCGGCGGCGAGGCAAAGCGCGCGCGCAGCGCCGGCACGGTCAGCGCGTGCGCGGGCACCGGCGCGCCGCGGGCGGCCGGGTCGTCGAATTCCGGATCGAGCGGGACGAGTTCGGGATCGAAGGGCGGGCGCCGCACGGCGCCCGCGCCGGAGACCGTCATTGAGTCCGCGGCTTCAATCGAAGATCGGGCGGAAGAAGCTGCGCTCAAAACTAAGGACGCAGCAAGTCTCTTTTGCGTACTCGAAGGCCGCCTGGCATTCCGCGTCGCCGAGCGAGCGAGTCCGGTAGTCCTCGTACGCTGCTAGCGAGGGGAAAGAGAAAGACGCCAAGGCCAGGTTGTTCGCGCCCTCCGCGGGCATCAAGTACCCGTGGTGGATCCCTCCCAGTCGCCTGACCAGCGGAATCCACATCCTGGCGTAGTGCTCAAACTCCTTGATCTTCTTCGGATCGATGATGTATCGCAGATGGCAAGTAATCACCTGAAGATCCCTCCGTATAGCGGGCGCACATGGAGCCGAGAAGCGCCACGGGCGCGGCGCTTCGGCGCGGGCAACGGCGCAAGAGCGACCTACTCGGCGGGCGGGCTGCCCCGGTGCGCCAGCTTCTCGCGGATGCGCGCGGACTTGCCCGAGCGGTCGCGCAGGTAGTAGAGCTTGGCGCGCCGCACCGCGCCGCGGCGCTTGACCTCGATTGAGGAGATCGTCGGCGAATACAGTTGAAACGTACGCTCGACACCTTCGCCGCTGGAAATCTTGCGCACGATGAACGAGCTGTTCAGCCCGCGGTTGCGCTTGGCGATCACGACACCCTCGTAGGCCTGCACGCGCTTGCGCGTGCCTTCGACCACGTTGACGTGGACCACCACCGTATCGCCGGGCGCGAACTCCGGCACGGCCTTGCCCCCGGTCAGGCGGGCGATCTCTTCGTTTTCAAGCTGCTGGATGACATCCATGGTCTTGCTCCAAAAAACCATCGTGGTGCCGGCTTTGGCGCGGGATGCGCCTTTTGTCATGCCGCCCAGAGGATGGGGCCGTACGACTTACTTCTTCACTTCACCCGACGCCGGTGCGGCATCGAGCCACGATTCTTCCGTGGGCGCGATTTTGCCCGAGGCACGCGCCGCTTGCAGCAGGTCGGGCCGCCGCTGCGCCGTGCGCACCAGCGCCTGCCGCCGCCGCCACGCGGCGATCTGCGCGTGGTGGCCGGAGAGCAACACCTCCGGCACCGTGCGCCCGCGCCAAACCTCCGGCCGCGTGTACTGCGGCGCGTCGAGCAGGCCCTGGGCAAACGACTCATCCAACGCCGAAGCTTCCTTCAACGCACCCGGCAGGTGGCGTACGACGGCGTCGATCAACGCCAGCGCCGCCACCTCGCCGCCCGACAACACGAAGTCGCCGATCGACACCTCCTCGTCCACGTACTCATCGAGGAAGCGTTGATCGACGCCCTCATAGCGGCCACACACCAGCACCGCCCCGCCGCCTTCGCCCGCCCAGCGGCGGACTTTTGCGTCGGTGAGCGACAGCCCCGAGGCGGCAAACGCCAGCACCCGTGGCCGCTGCACACCCGCCGCCCGCTGCGCCGCCTGCGCCGCTTCGACCGCCTGCGCCAGCGGCTCGGCCAGCATCACCATGCCCGGCCCGCCGCCGAACGGCCGATCATCGACCGTCCGGTGCGCATCAGACGTAAAGTCGCGCGGGTTCCACGTCGCCAGCTGCCACAGCCCGGCCTCATGCGCCCGTCGGGTGATGCCGCAGTCGGTCAGCACCCGCAACATCTCGGGGAAGAGCGTGATCACATCGAACCGCACGCCGCCTCCCGCTACCAATCGCGTTGCCAGTCCACCCGGATCGCGTGGCCGGTTACGTCGACTTCATCCACATAGGCGGGCACCAGCGGAATCAGGATCGAGGCGCCTTGCCCTTCCACTTCCAGCAGGTCGTGCGCACCGTTGTTGCGCAAGCCCTGCACGACGCCGAGCGCTTCGCCTTGGCGGTTGACCACCGTGGCGCCGACGAGATCGACCCAGTAGTGCTCTCCTGCGGGCAGCGCCGGGAAATCGGCCCGCGCCACCGCGATCTCCAGACCCTTCAACGCTTCGGCGGTCTCCGGCGTTTCGCAGCCCTCCCATTTGGCCACCAGTGCCGCTCCCTGGCGACGGCAACCGGTCAATTGGAGCGACTGCGGCGTGGCCTGCATCAACCACCAACGGCGCGCGGCCAGAAGCACCGTGGCCTCGGCCGCATACGGCTCCAGCCGCACCCAGCCGCGCACACCGTAAGCGCCGCGCAGCCGGCCCAGCGCCGCCAGATCGGCCGACGCTGCGCGGTCCGTCACCTCAAGCGGCAGCGGGAGCCTCGACCGGCGCAGAAGCCGCCGCGAGTTTGCCGTGGTCCTTGACGAGCCGCGCCACGGTCGGGCTCATTTGCGCGCCCACGCCCTGCCAATAGGTCAGCCGGTCGGCCGCGATGCGGAACTTGGTTTCGCCGCCAGCAGCGACCGGGTTGTAGAACCCCACGCGCTCGATGAAGCGGCCGTCGCGCGCGTTGCGCGAGTCGGTAGCAACGATGTTGAAGAACGGGCGCTTCTTTGCCCCGCCCCGGGCCAGTCGGATAACGACCATGCGAATTCCTTTTGGATCGAGAACTTGCGATCGAGAAAAGCTGTGGATTGTAGCGGCAGCGGCGGGCGCGAACAACCTGACTACACTGCTGCGCCGCTGCCCGCCACGCCCGCCATGCCGTTTCGCCACAAAGCCCTGGCCGCTCTGCTCGCCTTCCTAGCGGGCGCGCTGGGCGCGCACCGCCTGTACCTCGGCGCGCGGCTATGGTGGCTGCCGCTCGGCGCGACCGTGGCCATGACTCCGCTGCTGCTCGGCGTAGAGAACTGGTACCGCAGCCCGGCGTTTTTCTTGCTCATGGTGCCGGTGGCGGCCGGCTTCGTCGAGGCGCTGCGGCTGGCGCTGATGGCGGACGAGAAGTTCGATGCGCTCTACAACCCTGGCAGCGACCGGCGCAACGACAGCGGCTGGGCACCGGTGCTGGTGGCCATTGCCACGCTGATGGTGGGCGCAGTCGTCGTGCTGACCACGCTGGCGCTGCTGTTCCAGACGATCTTCGAGTAGTCACAGCAGACTCAGTTGCGGCGTTGCCGGTGCCGGCGGCTGGAACAAGTCGGTGCACAGCGCAGGCGCCTGACGCGACAGCCCAAGACGCGCGCAGGTCTTGTCGAAGCGATCGCGGATCAGTTTGGCCCATAAGCCTTCGCCTTTCATCCGCGTCTTGAAGTCGGCGCCGTAGTCGCGCCCGCCGCGCATCTCGCGCACGCGCGCCATCACCCGCTCGGCGCGCAGCGGAAAGTGGTCGGCGAGCCACTGCTGGAACAGAGGGTTCACTTCCCACGGCAGCCGCAGCACGGTGTAGAAGGCGCCGACCGCGCCGGCTTCGCGCGCGGTGGTGAGCACCTGTTCCAGTTCCGGCTCGTTGATGAACGGGATCACCGGGGCAAAGTTCACCACCGTCGGCACGCCGGCGCGGACCAAGGTCTGCACGGTGCGCAACCGCCGCGCGGGGCTGGCTGCGCGCGGCTCCAGCTTGCGCGACAACTCGTGGTCCAGCGTGGTGATGCTGACCGCCACCGCGACCAGCCCGTCGGCTGCCATCGGCGCCAGCAGATCGAGGTCGCGTTCGACCAGGCTGCCCTTGGTCACGATGGAGAGCGGATGACGCGTCTGCGCCAGCACTTCGACGATCTGCCGGGTGATGCGCAGATCGCGCTCCACGGGCTGGTAGGCGTCGGTCGCCGCACCGAGCACGACGACCCGCGGCGCGTAGCCGCGGGCGCCGAGTTCGCGTCGCAACACCTCGGCCGCGTTCGGCTTGGCCACCAGTTTGGTTTCAAAGTCCAGGCCGGGCGATAGATTCAGGTAGCTGTGCGTCGGCCGCGCGTAGCAGTAGACGCAACCGTGCTCGCAGCCGCGGTACGGATTGATCGCGCGGTCGAAGCCGAGGTCGGGGGAGTCGTTGTAGGACAGGATGCTGCGCGCGGTCTCGAACGTGACTTCGGTCGCCAGCGGCGGCAGCGCCTCTCCGTCGCGCGCCAGCGCATCGAGTGCGTCGCCGTCGGCCTCGCGCTCGGTGGTGGTGAAGCGATGCGGCAGGTTGTCGCCCGCGCCGCGCCCCCTGCGCGGCGGCTCGAGCCGAACCGCCGGCGTGAAAGGCGCAACGCGGCCGCGAACCGCCATCCGCTATACGAAGTCCCGCGCCAGCGCCGTCTGCACCTGTGGCGCCACCTCATCGACGCGCGCCGCATAGGCCGGATGGTCGATGCCCATCGCCACCGCCGCGCCGCCCTTGAAGGCCGCAATCGCCTCCGGCGAGAACTCGAAGCGCAGGAAATGCACCGACGAGGTCTTTTCTTCGTTCTCGCGATCCAGGTCCTCGTCGGCAATCGCGTAGACCTTGGCGTGGCCATCGACTTGCACGTAGACGCGATCTTCGATGCCCTTGAGCTTTGCCAGTTCGCGCTTGCGCACGACGGGATCGTCGTACTCGATCATCATCGTCGCCTTGAGGTTGGCTCCGTCGGGGATCAGCGGGTTGTAGGCGTCCAGTTCGTCCTGGATGCCGGCTTCCTCGAAGGTCTTCTCGATCCGCAGCATCTCCTGGATCTGATAGCGGATCGTCAGCTCGTCTTCGAAAATGAGCGTGACGTGCCCACCCAGCGCGACGCTGCGGTTCTTTTTGTGCGCAATCACCTTGGCGCGGAATTCCTTGCGCTGCTTGGCATAGGCCTCGAGCGTCCACAGGCTCGTGCGGTCGATCTGTGCCATGGTCATGTCTTTCGTCCTCAAAGTCCGTAAGCGATGCGCACCAGCGTGAGCGGGTGCGCGTTTTGCGGCACTTTGCCGCCCAATGCCTCGGCGGCAAAACGCCCAATGCCTTGCTCGATGTGGTGGCCGGCCAACTGACAGTCGGAGCTGATGTAGTCGGGCTTGGCGGCGGCCATGTTCTTGAAAACCGGCTTGCCGATCTTCATTGCCATCTCGTGGTACTCCTTGCGCGTGCCCCAGATGCCGGAGTGACCGGAGCAGCGCTCCACGGTGTTGACGATCGTCTGCGGCAGCAGCTTCAACATCTCTTCGGTCTTGCGGCCGATGTTCTGCACCCGGCCGTGGCAGGGCACGTGGTAGGAGACGGTACCCAGCGGCTGCGAGAAGTCGGTCTTCAACAACCCGTCCTTATGGCGCGCGACCAGGTACTCGAACGGGTCCCACATCGCCTCTTTCACCGCCTGCACGTCGGCGTCGTCGGGGAACATCAGCGGCAGTTCCTGCTTGTACATCAGCGTGCAGGACGGGATCGGCGTGACGATCGCCCAGCCTTCGCGCGCGAGCCTGGCCAGTTGCGGGATGTTGACGTTCTTCAGCTTCTCGACCGAGTCCAGGTCGCCGATCTCAAGCTTCGGCATCCCGCAGCAGGCTTCCTTGTCGAGCAGCGTGTAGGCAATCGCGTTGTGGTCGAGCACCTTGAGCAGGTCGTGGCCAATGCCGGGCTCGTTGTAGTTGACGTAGCAGGTCGAATAGACCACCACCTTGCCCGGCGTGCGCTGCCCGTCGCGCACCGGGTGCGTGGCGTTGGGTCTTGCGTCCGAGTGAAACTTGCGCGGCGCAAACGACGGCATCCAGGCGTTGCGGTCGATGCCGAACTGGCTTTCGACGATCGCGCGCACCGGCTTGGTCTTGTTCACCGCGTTGACGGTCTGCGTGACGATCGGAATGCCCGCAAACATGCCGACCTTGTCGGTCGAGGTCAGGAACTTGTCGCTCGCCTTGGCGCCTTGCGTCTTGAACTGCACCGCCTTGGCGCGCAGCATCAGGTGCGGGAAATCCAGGTTCCACGGATGCGGCGGCACGTACGGGCACTTGGTCATGTAGCACATGTCGCACAGGTAGCACTGGTCGACCACGTCCTTGTACTTTGCCTTGGGCACGCCATCGACCTCGCCGGTCGGGCCGTTGTCCACGAGGTCGAACAACGCCGGAAACGACCCGCACAAGCTCACGCAACGGCGGCAGCCGTGGCAGATGTCGAACACGCGCTCGAGTTCCTTGTCGAGCGCGGCCTGCTCCCAGAACTCCGGCGACTTCCACGCCAGCGGGTGGCGGGTCGGCGCCTCCAGGCTCCCCTCACGTACTGTCATAGTGCTTCCAATCCTCGTTTTCGCTCTGGCAAGCGTCGCAATGGCGCTTGCCAGAGCGGGCTGCGGGTGCAGCCCGTCCCTTGCGACTCGCTTAGTCGGCGATTGCGTCCAGCGTGCGCTGGAACTTGTTGGCGTGCGAGCGCTCGGCCTTGGCCAGGGTCTCGAACCAGTCGGCGATCTCGTCGAAGCCTTCCTCGCGCGCCGCCTTGGCCATGCCCGGGTACATGTCGGTGTACTCGTGCGTCTCACCGGCGATGGCCGACTTCAGGTTGTCGCGGGTGGCGCCGATCGGCAGCCCGGTGGCCGGGTCGCCCACGGCTTCCAGGTACTCCAGGTGGCCGTGTGCGTGGCCCGTTTCGCCTTCGGCGGTGGAGCGGAACACGGCGGCTACGTCGTTGTAACCCTCGACGTCGGCCTTCGATGCGAAGTACAGGTAGCGCCGATTGGCCTGCGACTCGCCGGCAAACGCCTCTTTCAGGTTGTGCTCGGTCTTCGAGCCCTTCAGTTGAGCCATGATGATCTCCGGAGTGGTTGAGTTGAAAACAGCCGGCATTACGCGCGCAACGCCCAGCAGGGCGAACGATACGCAGCGGCAACGCCGCGATCCAATGGATTGTTGCAATGCAACCGATAGACGAGTGCTATCGCCAGGTCGCTCGCGATACAGAACGGATCAAAACTGCTCGGGCGCCAGCGCCAGCGTGCCGGCGGCGCCCTCGACGATGGTCGCGCGCAGGCCGTCGGCGCCGGCCAGCACGTGGTCGGCAAAGTAGCGCGCGGTAGCGATCTTGGCGCGGCAGAAGGCGGCGTCCTCGCCGCGCAGCCCTGCATGCGCGGCGAGTGCGGCGCGCGCCATCTGCCAGCCGCCGTGCACGCTGCCGGCCAGCATCAGGGTGGGCACCGAGCCGGCAAAGGCGGCGCGAATGTCCGAGCGGTAGCGCTCGACCACAAAGTCGACCACCGCCTCGTAGGCATCGACGGCGGCGTCCAGCCGGCGGCGAATCGCAGCCAGGTCGTCGTCGACGATCTGCCCCAGCTGCGCGACGGTGGCGCGCATCGCCTGGGCGAAGCGCTTGGCCACCGCGCCGCCATCGCGCGCGGTCTTGCGGCCGATCAGGTCGTTGGCCTGGATCGCCGTGGTGCCTTCGTAAATCGTCAGGATGCGCGCGTCGCGGTAGTGCTGGGCGGCGCCCGTCTCTTCGATGAAGCCCATGCCGCCGTGCACCTGCACGCCAGCCGAGGCGACGTGCATCGCGACCTCCGTGCTCCAGCCCTTGACGATCGGCACCAGATACTCGTAGTCGCCCTTGGCCTGCGCGCGGACGGCCGCATCGGGATGCGCGTGCGCGGTGTCGTTGGCGGCGGCGGCCACGTAGGCGATCGCGCGTGCCGCCTCCGTATGCGCGCGCATGAACATCAGCAGGCGCCGCACGTCCGGGTGCTGGATGATCGGCACAGGACCGGCGGAGCCTTCCACCGCGCGGCTTTGCACGCGCTCGCGCGCATAGGCCACCGCTTTCTGGTAGGCGCGCTCGGCCAGCGCCACCCCCTGCATGCCGACCTGGAAGCGCGCCGCGTTCATCATGATGAACATGTACTCGAGGCCGCGGTTTTCCTCGCCCACGAGGTCGCCGATCGCGCCGGGGCCGACTTCGCCCTTGTCGTCGCCGTAGATCAGCACCGCGGTCGGGCTGGCCTTGATACCGAGCTTGTGTTCGATGGAAGCGCAGTACACGTCGTTGCGCTTGCCGAGCCTGCCATCCGCGCCGACGACGAACTTGGGCACGATGAAGAGCGAGATGCCCTTCACGCCCTCGGGCGCGTCCGGCGTGCGCGCCAGCACAAGATGCACGATGTTGTCGGTCAGATCGTGCTCGCCATAGGTGATGTAGATCTTCTGGCCGCTGATCCGATACGTGCCATCGCCTTGCGGCACCGCGCGCGTGCGCACCTGTGCCAGGTCGGAGCCCGCCTGCGGCTCGGTCAGGTTCATCGTGCCGGTCCAGCGGCCATCGACCAGCCGCGGCACGTACAAGTCCTTCTGGGCGTCGGCGCCCGCGGTGAGCAGCGCCTCGATAACACCGTCGGACAGCATCGGGCACAACGTGAAGGACAGGTTGGCGGACTGCATGATTTCCATCGCCGCCGCCCCGACCAGCTTGGGCAGCTCCTGCCCGCCGTACTGTGCCGGATGCTGCAAACCCTGCCAGCCGCCCTCGACGAAGGCGCGGAACGCTTCCTTGAAGCCGGGCGTGGTCGTGACCCGACCGTTATCCCAACGCGCCGGGTGGGTATCGCCCGCGCGGTTCAGCGGCGCCACCACTTCGGCGGCGAGCTTGCCGCACTCTTCCAGTACCGCTTCGACCGTCTCGTCGGTGGCGTCCGCGTGGCCGGGCAGCCGCTGAAGCTGGGCCAAGCCGGCCAGTTCGCGCATCGCGAACAGCATGTCTTTGGTGGGTGCCGCGTAGGTCATCGTTGTGTCTCCGAAATTTCGAAAGGCACAGGGACGGTCTTGGCCGCGCCTCTGTACCCCTGAGAAAGGTCGCTTTCCCTCAGCCGGCGCTGCGCGCCACCCTCTCCCGCTGATGCGGGCGAGGGCAAAGTCAGCCGAGTTCCTTGACCAACTGCGGCACGGCTTCGAAGAGATCGGCGACCAGCCCGTAGTCGGCGACCGAGAAAACCGGCGCCTCGGGGTCTTTGTTGATCGCGACGATCACCTTGGAATCTTTCATGCCCGCCAGATGCTGGATCGCGCCGGAGATGCCGACGGCGATGTACAGATTCGGCGCGACGACCTTGCCGGTCTGGCCGACCTGCCAGTCGTTGGGTGCATAGCCCGCATCGACCGCCGCGCGCGAGGCACCCATCGCCGCACCCAGCTTGTCCGCCAGCGGCGCCAAGACCTCGTTGAACTTCTCTGCGCTGCCGAGCGCGCGGCCGCCGGAGACGACGACCTTGGCGCCTTGCAACTCCGGCCGGTCGGACTTGGCGATGTCGCGCGAGACGAATTGCGCGAGCCCGCTGTCGGCCACCGCCGCCACGCTTTCGACCGCGGCAGCGCCGCCGGTGGCCGACGCCGCGTCGAAGTTGGTCGGCCGCGCGGTGATCACCTTGATCGCATCGCCGCTTTGCACGGTGGCAATCGCGTTGCCGGCGTAGATCGGGCGGGTGAAGGTGTCCGCTGCCTCCACGCCGATGATGTCGGACACCTGTGCGCTGTCGAGCTTGGCCGCGACCCGCGGCAGCACGTTGCGCCCGCCCGCGGTCGCCGCCGCGAACACGTGCGTGTAAGCGCCGCCCGCGACCACGGCCAGCACCTGCTCGGCGACGTTCTCGGCGGTGCCGTCGGCCAGATGCGGCGCATCGGCCAGCAGCACCTTGGACACACCGGCGATGGCGGCGGCCTGCTGCGCCACCGCGGCGCAACCGCCGCCCACCACCAGCACGTGCACGTCGCCCGCGGCCTTGGCGGCGGCGGTGACGGTGTTCAGGGTCGGCGCCTTCAGATGCGCGTTGTCGTGTTCGGCCAGAACCAGGGCAGTCATGTCAGATCACCTTCGCTTCGTTCTTGAGCTTCGCGACCAGCGTGGCCACGTCGGGCACCTTGACACCCGCCTGGCGCGCCGGCGGCTCGGACACTTTCAGCGTCTTCAGGCGCGGCGTCACGTCTACGCCGAGGTCGGCCGGCTTGAGCACGTCGAGCGGCTTCTTCTTGGCCTTCATGATGTTGGGCAGCGTCACGTAGCGCGGCTCGTTTAACCGCAGGTCGGTGGTCAGCACCGCCGGCAGCTTGATCGACAGCGTCTCCATCCCGCCATCGACCTCGCGCACCACCTGCGCGCGGCCATCGGCCAGCGTCACCTTGGAGACGAAGGTCGCCTGCGCCATTCCGCACAGCGCGGCGATCATCTGGCCGGTCTGGTTGGCGTCGTCGTCGATCGCCTGCTTGCCGGCAATGACGAGTTCGGGCTTCTCTTTATCGACCAGGGCCTTGATGAGCTTCGCCACGGCCAGCGGTTGCAGTTCGACGTCGGTCTCGACCAGGATTGCGCGGTCCGCGCCGATCGCCATCGCGGTGCGCAGAGTCTCCTGACATTGCGGCACGCCGCAGGAAACCGCAATCACCTCGGTCGCCTTGCCGGCTTCTTTCAGCCGCACCGCCTCTTCGATGGCGATCTCGTCGAACGGGTTCATCGACATCTTGACGTTGGCGATGTCCACGCCGCTGCCGTCGCCCTTGACGCGCACCTTGACGTTGTAATCGACCACGCGCTTGACTGGTACGAGGATCTTCATAGGAAAATTGTCTCCGAAGCCCGTAAATTATAAGGAGCGCGTGCTTGCGCCGCTCAGGATGTTCCGAGCGGCAACTCTAACGCGCGACCTCTATCCCGCTGCGATGGACCTGCTGATACTCGGCGGCACCCTTTTTCTCGGCAGACATGTTGCCGAAGCCGCGCTCGAACGTGGGCACCGGGTCACACTGTTCAATCGCGGGCAGAGCAATGCCGAACTCTTCCCTTTTGCCGAGAAGCTGCGGGGTGACCGCGACGGCGACCATGCGCTGCTACGCGGTCGCCGCTTCGATGCCGTGATCGACTGTTCCGGCTACCGGCCGGCGCAGGTCCTGGCCGCCGCCCGCGCGGTCGAAAAAAGCATTGGACACTATGTCTTCGTATCCAGCGTTTCCGTGTACCGGCAGTTTCCCCCGGGGCGGCGCTTCGATGAGAACGCCGAGCTCGCCGTTGGGGACGACGGCTATGGCGCGCTCAAGGCAAGATGCGAGGATGTCTTGGCTGCGCAGTTGCCCGGCCGCATCGCCGTGGTCCGGCCGGGCCTGATCGTCGGCCCGCACGACCCTGCGGAGAGATTTGTTTACTGGCCGCGGCGGGTAGCCGAGGGCGGAACATTCCTCGCCCCCGGGCGCCCTGACCGACCGGTGCAGTTCATCGATGTCCGCGACTTGGCGCAATGGAGTCTGCACTTGGCGGAGCGCCGAGTTGCCGGACGGTTCAACGCCGTCGGACCGGAGCGGACTTTGACCATGCAGCGCCTGATCGACGGTTGTTGCGCGGTCGGCGGCGCCAGCGCGCAAGCCCGCTGGATTCCGGACGAGTCGTTGGTGGCTGCGGGCGTTTTGCCCTGGAGCGAAATGCCGTTATGGATTCCGGAGTCGGATCGGCAGTTCGGCGGGATGCTTCTTGCGGACAATCGCGCTGCGGCGGCAGCGGGCCTGTGCTTCCGACCTCTTGCCGAGACCATTGAAGCCACTTTGGCCTGGGACAGGACGCGGGATCCGGCGAGCTTCGGTCAAGCCCTGCTGAGTCGCGCTCGGGAGGCGGCCCTGATAGCCCAACTTACCCAGCGCTAACGCCCGAAGAGCGGCAGCACCACCGACTCGATCCAGCTCCAGCCGCCGGCGATCAGCGCGTAGCGGAAGAGCTTGCCGACGGCGAACAGCGCGATCGAAATCCACGGATTGAAGCGCAGCCAGCCGGCCGCCACGCACAGCGCATCGCCAAAGAGCGGCACCCAGGAAAAAAGCAGCGCCCAGTAGCCGTATTTGTGCAGATAGATGATTGCCTTGTGCTGCACCTTGTTGGGCAGCAGCCGGCCGATCAGGTAGGACGTGGTGCCGCCCAGGGTGTTGCCGAGCGTGGCGACGCCGACCGCCGGCCACAGCAGTTCCGGATGCTTGTGGATGACCGCGATCAGCACCACCTCGGAGCCGCCCGGCGGCACCGTGGCCGAGACGAAGGCAGCGAGGAACAGGCCCCAGAGCCCGGCCTCGGCGGAAAAGTCGAACATGTGATGTCAGCGCAGATCGCGCAGCATTTCGCGCGCGGCGTTATGCCCCGGCGCGCCGGTCACGCCGCCGCCCGGGTGCGCGCCCGAGCCGCAGTGATACAGGCCCGCAAGCGGGCCGCGGTAGCGCGCATAGCCCAGCAGCGGGCGCATCGAGAAAAGCTGATCGAGCGAGAGCTGGCCGTGAAAGATGTCGCCGTCCACCAGCCCGAACTCCTGCTCCAGATCGGCCGGCGTCAAGGCGCGGTAGCCGAGCAGCGCGGAGCGAAAGTTCGGCGCGAAGCGTTGCACGGTATCGAACACCGCGTTGACGGCCGCGTCCTTGAGGTGCGCCCAGTCGGCCTTGGGGTCGAACTGCTGGCAAAACAGACTCGCCACATGGGCACCGGGCGGCGCCAGCGAGTCATCGACGGTGCTGGGAATCAGCATCTCGACGATCGGCGCGCGCGCATAGCCGCCCGCCACCGCGTCGCGCCAAGCCTGGTCCATGTAGGCGAGCGAGGGTGCGAGCAGGATGCCGGTCGAGTGATGCGGCTGCGCCTGCGTGCCCGGCAGACAGGCAAAGTCCGGCAGCTCGGACAAAGCGACGTTGATCCGCAACGAGCCGGAGCCGGTCTGGTAACGGTCGATCGCCTGCGCAAAGTCTTCCGGCAAAACGCTGCGGTCGATCAAGCGCCGGTACAGAAGCTTCGGCCCGACGTTGGCCGCCACCGCGCGCGCCCGCACTTCTTCTCCGCTTTCCAGCAATACGCCGACCGCTCGCCCGCGCTCGACCAGCACCTGCGCCACCGGCGCATCCACGTCGATCTGCACGCCGCGGGCGCGGCATTCTTCGGCCATCAGCGCGGTGATCCGGCCCATGCCGCCCACCGCATGGCCCCAGATACCGGGCTTGCCGTTGACCTCGCCGAAGACATGATGCAGTTGCACGTAGGCCGAGCCCGCCGCATAGGGACTGGCGAAGTTGCCGACCACCGAATCGAAGCCCAGGGTGGCCTTAAGCGGCTCGGACTCGAAGCTCGCATCCAGCCAGGCGCCCGCACTCTTGGTGAAGATGTCGACAAGATCGCGCTGCCCTTCGAGCGACAGGCGGCCGAACTGCCACAGCAGCCGGGCCGCGGCCAGCGCATCGCGCCCGTCGCGCACCGCCAGCGGCCCGCCGAGGTTGGGTGGGGCGCGCAGCACCCAGTCTTTCAGCACCGCGGCCTGCCGGTCGAGGCGTTCGTAGTACTGCGGCAGTTGCTGCGCATCGCGCGCGGAGAACTTGCCAACCTCAGCCTGGGTCGCCGTCAGCCCGCCGCCGTACTTCAAATAACGGCCGTCCGCGGTCGGCACGAAATTCGAGAACGGCCGCTCCAGCACCCGCAGCCCGCGTTCGGCGAGACGCAGATCGCGGATCACCTGCGGATGGAGCAGGCTCACCGTATAGCTGGCGGTGGAGTTGCGAAAGCCGGGGTGGAATTCTTCAGTCACCGCGGCGCCGCCGACCACGGCGCGGCGCTCGACTACCCGGACTTTCAGGCCGCCAGCTGCCAGATAGGCCGCACAGACCAGACCGTTGTGGCCGGCGCCGATGATGACGACATCCCAGGGTGAAGACACGGCGACCGCGCGGCGAGAAAACCGCGCGGATCATAGCCAAGCGCCGTGTCAGGCGCCTTGCCAGGTCCAGCCGTTGACCTCGTCGCTGTCGACGCCGTGTTCGTAGGCATAGCGGCGGCACTCGAGCTGCTTGTCGCGCAGCCGCTCCTTGGCGTGCGCGCCGGTCACCGTCAGCGCCGGCACCCGGTCGATCACGTCGATCGCGATGCTGTAGCGGTCGATCTCGTTGGCGATCGCCAGATCGAGCGGCGTGTTGATGCTGCCCTTTTCCTTGTAGCCGCGCACATGCAGATTGGAATGGTTGGTGCGGCGGTAGGTCAGCCGGTGAATCAGCCAGGGATAGCCGTGGAAGTTGAAGATGATCGGGCGGTCGGTGGTGAACAGGCTGTCGAAGTCGCGGTCGGTGAGTCCATGCGGGTGCTCGCCGGCCGGCACCAGCTTGTACAGATCGACCACGTTGACGAAGCGCAGCTTCAGTTGCGGAAACTCCGCCCGCAGCAGCATCACCGCAGCCAGCGCCTCCTTGGTCGGCACGTCGCCGCAACTGGCGAGCACCGCGTCCGGCTCGGCGCCTTGGTCGGTGCTGGCCCAGTCCCAGATGCCGATGCCCTTGGTGCAGTGGTTGATCGCGGACTCCATGTCCAGATACTGGATGTGCTTCTGCTTGTCGGCGACGATCACGTTGACGAGGTTGGTGCTGCGCAGGCAGTGATCGGCCACCGACAGCAGCGTGTTGGCATCCGGCGGCAGGTACACGCGGGTGACCTGCTCGCTCTTGTTGAGCACGATGTCGAGGAAGCCCGGATCCTGGTGGGTGAAGCCGTTATGGTCCTGGCGCCAGACGGTCGACGTGATCAGCAGGTTCAGCGATGCGATCGGCGCCCGCCACGGCAGTTCGCGCGCAATCGCCAGCCATTTGGCGTGCTGGTTGAACATCGAGTCGATCACGTGCACGAAGGCTTCGTAGGTCGAGAAAAAGCCGTGCCGGCCGGTCAGCAGATAGCCTTCGAGCCAGCCCTCCAACGTGGTCTCGGACAGCATCTCCATCACCCGGCCCTGCGGCGACAAATGGGTGCCGGCGGCTTCGTCGCCTTCCTGCACCTCGGCCATCCACGTCTTGCCGCTGACCTCGTACACGGCGTCGAGCTTGTTCGAGGTGTTCTCATCCGGCGAGAACAAGCGGAAGTTCTCCGGGTTGCGGCGCATCGTGTCGCGCAGCAGCGCGCCGAGCGGACGCGTGGTTTCCGCGCTCTGCCGGCCCGGCGCATCGATCTTCAGCGCGTAGTCGCGGAAGTCCGGCAGCCGCAACGGTCGGCGCAAGCGGCCGCCGTTGGCGTGCGGGCTCGAGCCCATCCGCCGCGCGCCGGCAGGCGCCATCGCCCGCACCGCCGGGACCGGGCAACCTGCCGCATCGAAGAGTTCCTGCGGCCGGTAGCTGCGCAACCAGTCATCGAGCGCCTTCAGGCTGGCCGGATTGGTCTTCGGGTCCGCAATCGGCACCTGATGCGAGCGCCATGCCCCTTCGACCCGCTGCCCGTTGATCGTTTTCGGGCCGGTCCAGCCCTTGGGACTGCGCAACACGATCATCGGCCAGCGCGGACGTGCTACCGCCTCCCCCCCGCTGCGCGCGGCCTGCTGGATGGCGCGGATTTCCTGCCAGCAGTGTTCGAGCGTGGCCGCCATCGCCCGATGCATAGTCTGCGGAACTTCCCCTTCGACGAAATACGGCGTCCAGCCGTAGCCGCGGAACAGACTGTCCAGTTCGTCGTGGCTGATGCGCGCCAGCAGCGTGGGGTTGTTGATCTTGTAGCCGTTCAGATGCAGCACCGGCAGCACTGCGCCGTCGCGCGCCGGGTTCAAGAACTTGTTCGAATGCCACGAGGTTGCCAGCGCACCGGTTTCGGCTTCGCCGTCGCCGACCACCACGGCCACCAGCAGATCCGGGTTGTCGAAGGCCGCACCGAAGGCATGCGACAGGCTGTAGCCAAGTTCGCCGCCTTCGTGGATCGAGCCCGGCGTCTCGGGCGTGCAATGACTGCCGATGCCGCCGGGAAAAGAGAAGTCGCGGAAAAACTCGCGCAGACCGTCGAGATCCTGCGCTTTGTCGGGATAGATCTCGGAATAGCTGCCTTCGAGAAACACGGGCGCGAGCACGCCGGGGGCGCCGTGACCCGGCCCGGCAATGAAGATCGCATCCACGTCATGGGCGCGGATCAGGCGGTTCAGATGGGTGTAGATGAAGCTCAGGCCCGGACTCGACCCCCAATGGCCGAGCAGCCGGTTCTTGATGTGCTCGGGCGCCAGCGGCTCGCGCAACAACGGGTTGTCGCGCAGGAAGATCATGCCCGCCGCCAGGTAGTTGCTGGCGCGCCAGAAGGCATCGAGTTGCGCCAGTTCGTCCGCCGCAAGCACGGCCGCCGGCGCCTCCGTCGACTTGTTCATCTTTTGCTCCACCGGGGTCTACTGCAAGTCCGACAGCAAGACGGATGCCGGCCGGCCCCGCCCGCGGGCCCGAGAAAACCCGGATCAGCGATATCCCGCCCGGTCGACGATCCGCTGGGCAGCCACCTGGCCTTTGCCGATCGACGAGATCGGCACGCTCTCGACCTTGAAGCTGCCGAGCGACGCCAGCGCCTTGTTGTCCACCTCGGCGCCCTTGACCACCGGCCACTCGTTGTTGCCGTCGGCAAAGTAGCGCTGCGCCTCGGGACTCACCAGGTACTCGAGGAACTTCTGCGCGTTGCCCGGATGCGGCGCATGCTTGGCCACCCCGCCGCCGGATACGTTGACGTGCGTGCCGCTGGTCGCCTGATTGGGCCAAACGAAGCCGACCCTGGCGACGACCTCCTTGTCCTTCGGGTCGGTCGAGCGCAGGAGCCGGACCCAGTAGTAGGTGTTCGTGAGTGCTACACCGCACTCGCCGCTGGCGACCGCCCTGATCTGGTCGGTGTCGCCGCCGCGCGGCGGGCGCGCCATGTTGGCGACCATGCCGCGCGCCCAGGCTTCGGTCGCCGCCTCGCCGCTGCGCTCGACCATCGCGCCGATCAGCGACAGCATGTACGGGTGCGAGGCCGAGCGCGTGCACACCAACCCCTTGTTGCGCGGGTCGGCCAGCAGCTCGTAGGTCGCCACGTCCTCGGGCTTGACCTTCGCCCTGTTGTAGACGATCACCCGCGCCCGCGTGGAGAAGCCGAACCAGGTGCCGTCGTTGGAGCGCAAGTTGGCGGGGATGCGCGACTCCAGCACCTTGGACTGGATCGGGCGGAACAGCCCGTCGATCTGTGCGCGCCACAGCCGCGCGGCGTCGACGAGCAGGATCACGTCGGCCGGGCTGTTGGCGCCCTCGCTCCTGACGCGCTGAAGCAGTTGCTCGTCGCCCAGCTCGATCCGGTTGATCTTGATGCCGGTCTGCTTGGTGAAGTTGTCGTACAGCGCCTCGTCGGTCTGGTAGTGGCGGGCAGAGTAGAGGTTCAGTACCGGCTCCTCTTTCGTCTGCGCCTGCACGCCGTCCTGCCAGAGCAGCGCGGCGCCAAGCGCCGCTGCGGCAACCACCACGGCGCGCAGCCCGCGGTCGAGCCAGGTTTCGATGAGTTCTGCGGTTTGCATGTGGCTCCCTTTGGAGATGATCTAGTCGATGGGGCGCACCATAACAGGAATTATTCTCATTTGCAAATAGATGGCATTTGCTTGGAAGCACCCCGGTCGGAAGAAATCCCGGCTTTCCTTGCGCCAGCGGTTTGACGCCCGCGCACGCCGTGCAGTAAAAGCCCACGAAACACACAAGGGGAGCACCTCATGACGACCTACAAGGAGTTTCACGCCCGTTCGATCGCCGACCGTCAGGGCTTCTGGGCCGAGCAGGCGCAACTGATCGACTGGCGAACGCCCTTCTCCTCCGTCCTCGACTACGCCAACCCGCCGTTTGCCAGGTGGTTCGTCGGCGGCAAGACCAATCTGTGCTTCAACGCCGTGGACCGGCACTTGGCGGCGCGCGGCGAGCAGCCGGCGCTCATCTACATCTCCACCGAGGTCGAGCAGGAGAAGACCTACACCTTCAACCAGCTCTACCGCGAAGTGAACCGGATGGCCGGCATCCTGAAGGGGCTGGGGGTGGGCCGCGGCGACCGCGTGCTCATTTACATGCCGATGATCGCCGAGGCTGCCTTTGCGATGCTGGCCTGCGCGCGGATCGGCGCGATTCACTCTGTCGTGTTCGGTGGCTTTGCCTCGGTAAGCCTCGCTACGCGGATCGACGATGCGCAGCCCAAAGCCATCGTCTCCGCCGACGCCGGCGCGCGCGCCGGCAAGGTCGTGCCGTACAAGCACCTGCTCGACGAGGCGATCGCGCTTTCCAAGTCGCCGCCGCAGGCGGTGCTGCTGATCGACCGCGGGCTGGCACCGATGGGCAAGACCCCTGGCCGCGACCACGACTACGCCACGCTGCGCGCCAAGCACATGAACGACGAGGTGCCTTGCGAGTGGCTGGAGTCGAGCGAGCCCAGCTACATCCTCTACACCTCGGGCACCACCGGCAAGCCCAAGGGCGTGCAGCGCGACACCGGCGGCTACGCCGTGGCGCTGGCGGCGTCGATCAAGCACGTTTTTTGCGGCAACCCGGGCGAGACTTTTTTTGCCACCAGCGACATCGGCTGGGTGGTCGGGCACAGCTACATCATCTACGGGCCGCTCTTGGCCGGGATGGCGACAATCATGTTCGAAGGCACGCCGATCCGCCCCGACGGCGGCATCTGGTGGAAGATCGTGCAGGACTACAAGGTCACGACGATGTTCTCGGCGCCGACCGCGATCCGCGTGTTGAAGAAGCAGGACCCCGCCTTGCTCACCAAGTACGACCTCTCCAGCCTGCGGCTGCTGTTCCTCGCCGGCGAGCCGCTGGATGAGCCCACCGCCCGCTGGATCGCCGACGGCATCGGCAAGCCCATCGTGGATAACTACTGGCAGACCGAGACCGGCTGGCCGATCCTCGCGATCCCGCGCGGCGTCGAGGCGCTGCCGTCGAAGTTCGGCTCGCCCGGCGTGCCCTGCTACGGCTATGACGTGAAGCTCTTCTCCGAGCTGACTGGCGAGCCGATCGAGCAGGCCAACGAAAAAGGCGTGGTCGCCATCGAAGGCCCGCTGCCGCCGGGATGCATGACGACGGTGTGGGGCGACGATGAGCGCTTCGTCAAGACCTACTGGCAGAGCGTGCCGGGCAAGATGGTCTATTCGACCTTCGACTGGGGCATCCGCGACGCGGATGGCTACTACTTCATCCTCGGTCGCACCGACGACGTGATCAACGTCGCCGGCCACCGGCTGGGTACGCGCGAGATCGAGGAGTCGATCAGCTCGCACCCGAACATCGCCGAGGTCGCGGTGGTGGGCATGGCCGACAAGCTCAAGGGCCAGGTGGCGATCGCCTTTGCCGTGGTCAAGGACGGCGCCCGCGTGGCAACCCCGGAACTCAAACTCGCCGAGGAAGGCGACGTGATGAAACTCGTGGACAACCAGTTGGGTGCGGTAGCGCGCCCGGCCCGCGTGCACTTTGTCACCGCGCTGCCCAAGACCCGCTCCGGCAAGCTGCTGCGCCGGCTGATCCAGGCGATCTGCGAGGGGCGCGACGCGGGCGATTTAACCACCATCGAAGACCCGGCCGCCATCGACCAGATTCGTGCAGCGGTCGGACTGAAGTGAGAGGCAAACGATGATGACGAAGAACGTGCTCAGCGCAGAAGACGTCAAGCGCATCGCCGCCGCCGCCGAAGCGGAGGCGAAGAAGAACCACTGGCCGGTGACGATCGCCATCGTCGACGACGGCGGCCATTTGCTGTGGTTGCAGCGGATGGATGGCGCGGCGGCGAGTTCGGCCTACATCGCGCCGGAGAAAGCCCGCACCGCCGCCCTCGGCCGGCGCGAGAGCAAGGTCTACGAAGACATGATCAACCAAGGCCGCACGTCGTTCTTGTCCGTGCCTCTGCTCGGGATGCTCGAAGGCGGCGTGCCGATCGTGGTGGACGGCCAGGTGGTCGGCGCGGTAGGCGTGTCTGGCGTGAAGTCCGCGGAGGACGCGCAGATCGCGCGCGCGGGGATCGCCGCGCTTTAGTGCAACGGGCGGAACTGCTCGACGACCGGCGTCAGATTGGCGCGCGCCACCGCCTCATAGCGATCGCGCAGACCGGGGGTCAGGTAGATCGTCGGCCGACGCAGCAGGCTGCGGAAAAACCGTGCCCGCTGCACCTCGAACTTGCGACGCGCGCCCGACTCGCTGGCACAGCGCCACAGCGGGCGCTGCTCGTCGAACACCGCTTCGGACAGCCTGCGGAAGCGCTCGGCGCTGCTGCCGAGCGACAGCAGATCGAGATCGATCACCAGTTGCGCCGGTGCGCTGCGGGCAAAGTGATCGGCCGTATCCAGCACGATCGCCGCCGCCGTGTCCACCAGGTCCACCGGCAAGTCCGCCGTGTAAGCGCGCAGCAATTGCGCAGACATCTGTTCGTTGACGCTGCGAGGCGCGCCAGGCACGTAAATCGCGTCGTGGAACAGAATCGCTAGCGCCTGCGCCGGACTCAGCGTGTGGCCGGTCGCATGGGCGATGTGCAGCATCTCCAGCACGTGCGCGCGGCCGTGGTAGTGGCGATGCGGCTCGTCGTAGAAGGCCAGCGCCTGCTCGATCCGGGCACGGCCGAAACCGCTGTCGATCAGCGGGTCGAGCGCCGCGTGCCGGCTTGCGGTGGGTTTGAGGTGGACTCGCATGGCGGCGATGCTAGGTGTACCGCCGCAGCAAGTCTGTCGAAAATTCGCGTTTCGCCGCAGACGAAAGTCATACGGCCCAGCGCGGCTTGCGTTTGCCGATAAAGGCGTCCACCCCTTCTTGCGTATCCGCGTCCAGCATGTTGCAGGCCATCGTCTGGCCGGCCAACTGGTAGGCGGCGTCGATGCCCATTTCGAGCTGCTTGTAAAAAAGCTCCTTGCCGCGCGCGATCGACACCGCCGGCTTGCCGGCGACCGCCAGCGCCAGCCGCTCGACCTCGGCGTCCAGTTCGGCCGCCGGCACCACGCGATTGACGAGCCCGCGCGCCAGCGCGGTACGGGCATCGATGAACTCGCCGGTCACCAGCATCTCGAACGCCTGCTTGCGCGTCAGGTTGCGCGACAGCGCCACCGCCGGCGTGGAACAGAACAGACCCACCGTGATGCCCGACACCGCAAAACGCGCTTCCTCGGCCGCCACCGCCAGATCGCACGTCGCCACCAGTTGGCAGCCGGCCGCGGTGGCGACGCCGTGCACGCGGGCGATCACCGGCTGCGGCATGCGCTGGATCGTCAGCATCAACTTGGCGCATTGCGCAAAGAGGCGCTGGTAGTACTCGACCTCCGGGTGCGCGCGCATCTGCTTCAGATCGTGGCCCGGACAGAACGCCTTGCCCTGCGCGGCCAACACCACCACGCGGGCGCTGCTGTCAGCGGCGACCTCATCCAGCGCCGCCTGCAAGGCGGTGAGCATCTCTTCGGACAGCGCGTTGAACTGCTGCGGCCGGTTGAGCGTCAAGGTGACGATGCCACGGGCGTGACGCTGCGTCAGCACATAGGGCTCGGCCACGGCGTTGGGTTCGGGGGCGTTCATTTGCGGTCTCCTTGAATGTCCAGCGAATGCTAACGGCAAGCTAGCCGGGCCGTCGTTCCAGCTCGACGACTTCGAGCGCCTCGGGCTGGATGGAAAAGCGCTGGCGCTCGGCAAAGCCACAGCCTGCGTAGAGGGCGAGCGCCGGGCGGTTCGCCGCCGCCGTGGTGACGGACAGGACGTAGCCGCCAAAGCGCGCGAGCATCGTCGTCAGCAGCCGGCGCGCCACACCGCGCCGCTGGTACTGGGGGTCCACGATAAGAGCGCCGATCCGCAACCGCCGCGGTACATCGGCCACCTCCAGACCGATTGCCCCGATCAAGGCCGTCCCGCTCCAGGCGCCAAAAAAACACTCATCGCTTTGCTGCAAGTCGGGCAGGCTGCGCCGCAACGGTGCGAAGTCGTGCAAACCCAGCAGTGCCGCCTCCTGCGCATAGGCGATGCGCCACAGGCGATGCAAGGCGGAGGCCCGCGCGGTCTGACGCAGATCGAGCCGGGCAAGGTACAAGCCCATCTTGCGCGGTCAAACGTCGATCGCCCCAACCGACTTCGCCTGCTGGCGCAGCAAGAACTTCTGGATCTTGCCGGTCGAGGTCTTGGGCAGCGGGCCGAAGACGATTGCTTTGGGCAGCTTGAAGCCGGCCAGGTGGCGGCGGCAATGGGCGAGCAGTTCTTCGGCGGCGACCTGCGCGTCGTCCCGCAACTCGACGAAGGCGCAGGGCACTTCGCCCCACTTGGCATCCGGCTGCGCAACCACCGCGGCGGCCAGCACTGCCGGGTGGCGGTACAGCACGTCCTCCACCTCGATGGACGAGATGTTCTCCCCGCCCGAGATGATGATGTCCTTGCTGCGGTCTTTGATGCGCAGATAACCGTCCGCGTGCACCACCGCCAGGTCGCCGGAGTGAAACCAGCCGCCCTTGAAGGCCTCGGCGGTCGCCCTTTCGTTCTTCAGATACCCGCGCATCGCGATGTTGCCGCGGAACATCACCTCGCCGATGGTCTCGCCATCGCAGGGCACCGGTTGCATCGTGTCGGGGTCGAGCACGGCGACCGCTTCCTCGAGCGGGTAGCGCACGCCCTGGCGGCCGTTCTTCACCGCGCGCTCGCCGATCTCGAGCGCCGCCCAATCCGGCTGCTTGGCGCAGACCGTCGCCGGGCCGTAGACCTCGGTCAGGCCGTAGACATGAGTCAGGTCGAAGCCCATCCGGTCCATGCCTTCGATCATCGACGCCGGGGGCGCGGCGGCGGCCACCATTGCGTGCACGCGATGCGCGATGCCGACCTTCTGCTCCGCCGGCGCGTTGACCAGCATCGACTGCACAATGGGCGCGCCGCAGTAGTGGGTGACGCGGTGCGCGCGGATCGCATCGAGGATCGTCTTCGCCTCGAGCCGGCGCAAGCAGACGTTCACGCCCGCCATCGCCGCCAGCGTCCACGGAAAGCACCAGCCGTTGCAGTGGAACATCGGCAACGTCCACAGATAAACCGGGTGATGCGGCATCGCCCAAACCAGCACGTTGGCCACCGCGTTGGTGTAGGCGCCGCGGTGCGAATAGACGACGCCCTTGGGGTTGCCGGTCGTGCCGGAGGTGTAGTTCAACGCGATGGCATCCCACTCATCGGCAGGCGGCTGCCAGGCGAAGTCGGGCCTACCCGTGGCCAGCAGCCCCTCGTAGTCGGTCTCGCCGAACGGCTTGCCCGCGCCGTCGTATTGCGCATCGAGCACGTCGATCACCGGCGGCGGGTTGGCGAGCAGCGCCAACGCCTGCCGCGCCACCGCCGCAAACTCGCGATCGACGATGAAGAGCTTCGCCTCGCCGTGCTCGACCATGAAGGCGATGGAAGCGGCATCGAGCCGGGTGTTGATCGCGTTGAGCACGCAACCCGCCATCGGGATGGCGAAGTGCGCCTCGACCATCTCCGGCGTGTTGGGCAACATCACGGCAACCGTGTCGCCCCGCCCCAGCCCGCGCCGCGCGAGGGCGTGTGCCAGTTGCCGGCAGCGGGCGTAGACCTCGCCCCAGCTGCGGCGCAGATCGCCATGGATCACCGCCGGCAGCGTCGGAAACACCGTACCGCTGCGCTCCACGAAGCCGAGCGGCGAAAGCGGTGCGTAGTTGGCCGGGTTCTTGTTCAGACCGTGGTCGTAGATGCTGCTTGGCATGCTGCAGTTGGTCGTCGTCGGTTGTCGGTTGTCGGTTGTCGGTTGACTGTCAACGGTCAACGAACAACAGACAACGGCTTCTACAACTGCGCCAACGTCTTCACGTGCGCCGCCACGCTGCGCGCCAGCGCGGAGAGGTTGTAGCCGCCCTCCAGCGTGCTGACGATGCGGTTGTCGCTATGCCGGCGCGCCACGCCCATCAGGCGGTCGGTCATGTACGCGTAGTCGGCCTCGACCAGACCCATCTGGCCGAGATCGTCCTCGCGGTGCGCATCGAAGCCGGCGGAAACGAAGATCATCTGCGGGCGGAATTCGTCCAGCACCGGCACCCAGACCTGATCGACCACCTCGCGCACCTTGTCGCCGCGAGTGCCGGCCGGCAGCGGCACGTTGATCATGTTGGCGGCCTCGCCCTCGGCCCCGGTGTAGGGGTAAAACGGGTGCTGGAAGTAACTGCACATCAGCACCCGCTCGTTGCCCGCCAGGATGTCCTCTGTGCCGTTGCCGTGGTGCACGTCGAAGTCGATCACCGCCACCCGTTCCAGCCCATGCGCCGCGATTGCGTGCAGCGCGCCGATGGCAACATTGTTGAAGAAGCAAAAGCCCATCGCGCGGTCGGCGCAGGCGTGGTGCCCGGGCGGGCGCACCGCGCAGAAGGCGTTTTCAAGTTCGCCGCGCATCACCTGGTCGGTCGCCTCGATCACCGCGCCCGCCGAGCGCAGCGCGGCGCTCCAGGTGGACGGGTTCATCGACGTGTCGGGATCGACCGGCGTGTAGCCCTGCTTTGGTATTCTGGCTTCGAGTTCGGCAACGTACTTCGGTGTGTGGGCGCGCTCGATCGCCGCACGCGGTGCCAGCGGCGCATCGACGTGGACGAGATGATGCAGCAGCCCCACGGCGATTAGATGGTCGTGGATCGCCGCCAGCCGCGCCGGGCTTTCGGGGTGCCACGATCCCATCTCGTGCGCGCTGCACACGTTGTGGGTGACAAATCCCGTATGCACCTTGCTGCTCCCTGAAGATTCTTTTGCGATCAGTCTAATGCGAGACACGCTCGGCGGCGTAGCCGCACAAATCGGTTCCGTGATCGTCGGCAAGGAAGCGCAGATTCGCGCCTGCCTGACCTGCCTGCTCGCGGGCGGCCACCTGCTGATCGAAGATGCCCCCGGGGTCGGCAAGACCACGCTGGCGCAAGCGCTCGCCCTGTCGCTTGGGCTGCCGTTCCGCCGCATCCAGTTCACCGCCGACCTGCTGCCGTCGGACGTGATCGGCGTGTCCGTGTTCGAGCGGCAGTCCGGCCAGTTCGTGTTCCATCCGGGGCCGATCTTCTGCGAGGTGCTGCTCGCCGACGAGATCAACCGCGCCAGCCCCAAGACGCAAAGCGCGCTGCTGGAGGCGATGGAAGAAGGCCAGGTTTCGGTCGACGGCGTGGCGCGGCCGCTGCCGCAGCCGTTCTTTGTGATCGCCACGCAGAACCCCCTTAGCCAGATCGGAACCTTTCCGCTGCCGGAGTCGCAACTGGACCGCTTTCTGATGTGCATCAGCCTGGGCTACCCCGACCACGCGGCCGAGCGCGCGCTGCTGGCCGGCGAGGCGCGGCGGGCCCTGCTCAAGCACCTGCAACCGCGGCCACGCCCCGCCGATCTGCTCGCCGCCCAGCGCGAGACCAAGCGCGTCTTCGTCTCCGGCGCGCTGCTCGACTACGTGCAGGCGCTGCTGGAGCACTCGCGCACCAGCGGCCGCTACGCCGAGGGTTTGAGCCCGCGCGCCGGCCTCGCCCTGCTGGCCGCGGCGCGCGCCTGGGCCTGGCTGGATGGCCGCGACCACACGATCCCCGAAGACGTGCAAAACGTGCTGCCCGCCGTGGTGGGCCACCGCCTGCACGCCAGCCAGCGCGAGGGTGGGCGCGCGCTGCATGGGCGCGAGTTGGTGGCACAGCTGGTCAAGGCGGTGGGCGTTCCATGATGCCCGCGGCACCGAACGATGGATGACTTCGCCGCCTGCGGCGCGACCCCCGGATCAAGTCCGGGGCAAGCTCTCTCCCGCTGATGCGGGCGAGGGTTTGCTCCCCGCGCCCGCATCAGCGGGAGGGGGGGCCGGGGGTGAGGGCTCGTTTTGCAATCGCCGGAATGTCAAGCACGCTCGCACCGCCCGAACCACCCGAATGTCCCTCACCACCCACCCCCTCACGCTGCGCCTGGCCCACTGGATCGCCCGCGAGCCACCGGCGGCGCAGCGCGAAGTGCTGCTCGACCGGCGGCGCGTCTACATCCTGCCCACGCGCGCGGGGCTGGCCTTTGGCCTCGTGCTGCTGGCGCTGCTGATCGGCGCGATCAACTACGAGCTGCAACTGGGTTTCCTGCTGACCTTCCTGGTGGCCGGCGTGGCGATTGCCGGCATGCACCACACCCACCGCAACCTGGCGCGGCTGACGCTGCGCGCGCACCACGCCGAAAACGTCTTTGCCGGCGACGCGGCAAGCTTTCATCTCGCCATCGCCAACCCGACCAGCGAGGCGCGCTACGCGCTGGAGATTTCGCCGGTGCCGCCGCGCCGCTGGTGGCGGCGCCCCGCAGAGGCCGCGCCGACGCGCGTCGATGTGCCGGCCGAAGGCAACGTGGTCGCCATCGTCGCCGTGCCGACCACGCGGCGCGGTGCGCTGCCCGCACCGCGGCTGCGGATCGTCACGCGCTTCCCCTTCGGCTTGTGGCAGGCGTGGAGCTACATGCAGCCGGCGCTGGCCGCCGTCGTCTACCCCGCGCCGGAGCAAGACGCCCCGCCGCTGCCCGCCGCGCTCGAAGGCGAAGTCGCCGACGGTGGCGCAACCGTTGCGGGCGGTGTGGAGTGGGCCGGCATCCGCCCCTACCAAGCGGGCGATGCGCCACGCGCCATCGCCTGGCGGCTGGCCGCGCGCTCCGACCAACTGGCCGTCAAGATGTACGAGACCGCCGCCGGCGCCGAGCCGCTCTTCGACTACCGCGCGCTGCCCGCCGCGCTCGACCCCGAGCACAAGCTCGCGCGGCTCACCCGCTGGGTGCTGATGGCCGAAGCCGCGCACCTGCGCTACGGGCTGCGGCTGCCCGGCGGCACCATCGGGCCCGACGCCGGCGCGCCGCACCGCGAGCGGTGCTTGACGGCGCTGGCGTTGTTCCAAGGATGAGCGATGGCCGCCTACCGTCAACGATCACTCGCGCAGGAGCAAAGCGTCAGACTCGGAACAGTGATCGGCCACTCGTCAGCCGTCCAAGGCGAGTGTCGCATCGGCTTGGTGCTGCCCGGCACCGCCCTGAAGAGGAACTTGTGAACAGCCCACTCCCGACCGTCACCCTGCGCGAGATCACCGCCGACACCGTGCGCGCCGTCATTCGACTGAACGTCGCCGACGGGCAGGACAGGTTTGTCGCACCGAACGCGGTATCGCTGGCGCAGGCGCTGTTTTCGCCCGAGGCGTGGTACCGGGCAATCTACGCGGGCGACGAACTGGCCGGCTTCGTGATGCTGGCCGACGAGTCGCTGTGCAGCCCCGCACCGGCCGCACCCAAAGCCGTGGTTTGGCGGCTGATGATCGACGCCAGGTTCCAGGGTCGCGGCATCGGCCGCGCCGCCATGCAGCGGATCATCGAGCACGTGCGCGCCAAAGGCATCTTCCGCACGCTGCAACTGTCCTACAACCCCGGCCCGGGATGCCCCGAGCCGTTCTATCTATCGCTCGGTTTCCGGCATACCGGGCGCATCGACGATGGCGAGGTTGTGCTTGAGCTACCGATCGATTCCGGCGGTGAAAGGGCGGGCTGACACGCGGCTCACGCGGC
>JBKCXU010000124.1:0-4611 GCA_046316025.1 Betaproteobacteria bacterium
GCCCGGGTTCGTTCAGCAGGTGGCGCGGCTGCCGGCGGTTGCCGCCTGCGATGCGGGCGTGCTGATCCTCGGCGAGACCGGGACCGGCAAAGAGGTGTTCGCGCGGGCGGTTCACTACCTCTCGCCGCGCGCCGCGCGCCCGTGGGTTGCCGTCAACTGCGGCGCGATTCCGACTGAGCTGATCGAGAGCGAACTGTTCGGCCACGTCCGCGGCGCCTACACCGCGGCGCACGCCGGTCGCGAGGGCCTGGTGCGCGAAGCCGAAGGCGGCACACTGTTCCTCGACGACGTGGACTGCCTGCCCCTGGTCGCGCAGACCAAGCTGCTGCGCTTCCTGCAAGAGAAAGAGTATCGGCAGGTCGGCGCCAACCGCCTGCACAAGGCCGACGTGCGCGTGATCGCGGCGAGCAATCGGGGTTTGCAGGAGATGGCTGCGCAGGGGCAGTTTCGCCTCGATTTGTTTTACCGGTTGAACGTGCTGAACCTGACGCTGCCGCCGCTGCGCGAACGTCGCGGCGACGTGCCGGCGCTGGCACTGCACTTCGCCCGCAAGTGCGCGCAGGGTGCGGGCCGTGCCGAAGTCGCGCTGACGCCCGCCGCGCTGCGCCGCCTGGCCGCGCACGACTGGCCCGGCAACGTGCGCGAACTGGAGCATGTGATCGATCGGGCCGTATTGCTCGCCACCGGCGTGGTGGTCGGAGTCGAGGATCTCGGCCTGGGCGACGGGGCGCCCCCGCCCGCCGGCGACGATTCGTTCCGCGCCGCCAAGGCGCGGCTGGTGGCCGACTTCGAGCGCGGCTACGTCGAACGACTGTTGCGTGCGCATTGCGGCAACGTGTCGCAGGCGGCCAGTGCGGCGCGCAAGAACCGGCGCGCGTTTTTCGAGCTGATGCGCAAGCACCAGATCGAACCGGATCGCTTTCGCGGCGCGCTCTGACCGCGCTCATCGGCGCCGGGCCGCGGCGCTTCCCCCGAGTCGATCACGCGAGTGCGGCATGCGCTGCGGCGCACGCTTGGTTCCGGTTAGGACAAACACAGCGCGGAGCGAGACAAAAAAGTCCCACGCCCGCCGGCGCTTGGCAAAGCCACTCGAGGGCGCGTGGCCGCTAGGACGGTGCGATCCCACTTCGTCCTCGGCGCGCACCTGCGCGTTGTGTCGAATCAAGCACTTCTCGGGATGCCTGCGCTGGCATCGGCGTTGCGTAGATCGTCGTGCCACCAAAGGCGACCGATGCCGACCGACCTCCCGCCATCGCTGCAACCCACCGTTTGCGAACTCGCGCTGTACCTGATCGAGCATCCGCTGGCGAGCGACACCGCCGAGGGCATCGCGCGCTGGTGGCTGGGCGAGGCCGGCGCCGAACCGTGGCAGCTGCAGCCGGCGCTCGACTGGATGAAGGCGAGCGCCCTGCTGGAAGAAACGGTGGCTGCCGACGGCCGGCGGCGCTACCGGCGCGGCGTGGATCTCGGTGTGCTGCGCGCGCTGCTGAGCGCACATGGCGAGGTGCGTCCGTGAGCGCCTTCACCGCGATCCGCGACGTCACGCGCACGCTCGATGCGCTGCTGACCACGGAGGTCGGCATCACGGTGGACAGCGACCGCTCGCCCTCCGAGCTCGCCGTCGCCACGCCGCTGATCTCCCTCTTCCTGTACCGGATCGAGCGCAGCGCCTCGTTCGCCAATCTCGGCTGGCAACCGGGCGGCAGCAGCGAGCAGTTGATCGCCCCGCCCTTTGGCCTGAACCTGCATTACCTGATCTGCGCCTACGGCCCGACTCAGGTGGAAATCCACGCGACGCTGGGCGAGGTGATGCGGGTGCTGCACGACCACGCGGTGATCCGCGCCGACGACCCGCTGCTCGACCCCAACCTCGCGGCGATGACCGAGGAGCTGCGGATCGTGCCGCACAACCTGTCGCTGCCCGACACGATGGAGCTGTGGAAGTCCTTCGAGCGGGTGCCGTTCCGACTGTCGCTCGCCTACGAGGTCTCGGTCGCGGTGATCGACAGCGCGCTGAGCCGCACCGTGCGCCGCGTGCAGGAGCGCAGCCTCGAAGTAGGCCAGTTGCGATGAAGCCCGACGATCTGGCCGCCGCCGGCCTGCCCCCGCCCGCGCTGCACGACGACGCCGCGTTGCTGGACGCCGCGCTCGCCGCGCTCGAGCGGCGGCTGGCGGCCCAGGTCGGCACCGGCCGGCGCGGTGCCGCTGCCCCCCTGTCGGCACTGGTGATCGGCGACGACGAAGTCGAACGCCTGCTGGCCGGCGGCAGCCCCGGCCCCGACTATGAAGCCGGCAGCCTGCTCGGGCCGCTCGCCGCGGCCTGGCAGGGCGGCGCGCCGGCCCGGCTCACCGAGCTGGCGGCGCGCTTCGGCCTCGGCGTCTTCGAGCTGGAGTGCCTGCTGGTCTGCGCCGCGCCGGAGATCGACCGCCGCTTCGAGCGCGTCTACGGCTATCTGAACGACGACGTGAGCCTGCGCTACCCATCGGTGGATCTGCTGACGCGCCTCTTGGCCCCGCGCGCCGAGCGCGGCCACTACGCCGGCCTGCTGGCGCGCGACGGCAAGCTCGCGCGCTTTGCGCTGCTGGCCCCGGCGGCCGAGGGGCGCCGCCCCGCGGCCGCCGGGCAGACGCTGCGGGTGGCCGACGGCGTGCTGCGCTTCCTGCTCAACCAGGACGGCGCCGACGCCGCGCTGCTGCCGCTGTGGTGCCGCCCGGCCGACAGCCCAATGGCCCGCACGCTGTGGGTGCAGACCGCCTCCGCCACGCAACTGACCGCGCTGCTGCGCGAGCACCTGGCCGGCACGCGGCGCGCGCCGCTGCTGGTGGCGCTCGCCGGCCGGCCCGGCAGCGGCCGGCGCCACGCGGCCGAAGAAGCCTGCCGCGCGCTGGCGATGCCCTGCCTGGCCCTGGACACCCGTGCGCTTGCGAAGCTGCCGGATGCCGAAGCACGGCTGACCGCCGCGCTGCGCGACGCGCTGCTGCTGGGCGCGCCGCTCTATCTGGCGGAAGCGCAAATCCTGGCCGACGACGCCGCCACTTGGCGCCCGATCTTCAACCGGCTGGTCTACGAGCTGGGCTGGATCGTGCTGGCCGGGGTGGAAGCCGCCGATGCGCTGGCTGGCTGGTGCCCGTCGGCGCGGCGCGTGCTGCTGGAGCTGCCGCCGCTTTCCAGCGGCGAGCGCAGCGCCGCCTGGTCGACGCTGTTGGCAGCCACCGCGCTGCCCGAGCCGGCGCGTGACGAACTCGCCCAGGATCTCGCTGCCAAGTTCCATCTGACCGCCGGCGAGCTGGCGCAGGCGATGCAGCAGGTGCTGGACGCGCCGCAGCCGCCGACGACTACCGCCGGCTGGTCGGCCGCGCTGCATGCCGCCGCCGCCGACGTGGCCGCGCCGCGGCTGGCGACCCTGGCGCAACAGGTCGTGCCGCGCGTGCAGCTCGCCGACGTGGTGCTGCCCGAGCCGCAGGCGCGGCTGCTGGCCGACGTGGTGCGCCGGGTGCGGCACCGCCGCCAAGTGATGGAGGACTGGGGCTTCGATGCACAGGGCGGCCGCGGGCGCGGGCTGGTCGCGCTCTTTTGCGGCCCCTCGGGCACCGGCAAGACCATGGCGGCCGAGGCCATCGCGCACGAGCTCGGCATGCGGCTGTATCGCGTCGATCTGGCCGGGGTAGTGAGCAAGTTCATCGGCGAGACCGAGAAAAATCTGAAGACCGTGCTCGATGAAGCGGAGCGCGCGCACGCGGTGATCTTCTTCGACGAGGCCGATGCACTGTTCGGCAAGCGCTCCGAGGTGAAGGATGCGCACGACCGCTACGCCAACATCGAGATCAACTACCTGTTGCAGCGGATCGAGTGCTACAGCGGTGTGGCCCTGCTCGCCACCAATCTGCGCCACCACCTGGACGACGCTTTTCTGCGCCGCATCCACCTGACGGTGGAGTTCGCGCCACCCAAGCTGCCGCAGCGCCGGCTGTTATGGAGCCGCGCCTTTGCCGCCGCGCCGGTGGACGAGCTGGACTTCGACTTCCTGGCCGCGCGCTTCGAGGTCAACGGCGGCACGATCCGCAACGCCGCGCTCGGCGCCGCGTATTTGGCGGCAGACGACGTCGCGCCGATCGGCATGCGTCAGGTGCTGGGCGCGCTGCGGCAGGAACTCATCAAGAGCGGGCGGCGCGCGCCGGCCGCCGACTTCGGCCGCTACGCCGAGCTGCTTCCCATCGACTGAACTCCGCGAAAGACACCGCCATGGCCTGTCGCTTGCAAAACCTCTCCTCGCAGCCGCTCACCGTCGACTTGCGCGGCGGCGCGGCGCTGACGCTGGCGCCCGCGCAGCTGTCACCGCCGCTGCGCGACGAAGACCTGGCCGGCAACGTCTTCATCGGCGACTGGCAACGGCGCGGCTGGCTGGCGCGGGTGCCGATCAAGTTCGAGGAATTGTTGCGGCATGAGGGGCGGTGGGCGGAGGCGCCGAAGGCTGAAGAGGCGCCGCGCAAGAAAAACGCCAAAACTCAGCGCAGCGAAACCGAGCCCGCGGCCGAAGAAGAGCCGTCGCACGCCGAGTAGCGATCACGCGCATGCATTGCAGCCAGAGCACCCTCACCCGGCCGCTGCGC
>JBKCXU010000125.1:0-19953 GCA_046316025.1 Betaproteobacteria bacterium
CCACCGGCCTGCCCGCGGCGCGGGCGGCGAGCGCGTCGTTGATCTAGTCGCCGATCAACAGCGCCTCAGCGGGCGCCACACCGAGCCGCGCGCAGGCTACGAGCAACAGTGCAGGGTGCGGTTTTTTTTCGGCGACCTCGTCACCGGCCACCACTGCGTCGAAGTACGGCGCCGCCGCCATGCTCGCCAACAGCGGCAGCGTGAACTCGCGCGGCTTGTTGGTCACGCAGGCGAGCTTGAGGCCCGCGCTGCGCAGTTGGTCGAGCGCCGCCGGCACACCGTCGAAGAGCGCCGCATGCCGGCCGTTGACCGCGTGGTAGTGCGCGTAGAACGCGGCGCGGCCGCGGGCGAAGCTCGCCTCGTCGGCGCGGCCGGCCGGGTTGTCGGTCAGCGCTCGATGCACCAGCACCTCCGCGCCCTTGCCGACAAAGGCGGCGATCCGTTCGAGCGGCAGCGCCGGCAGCCCAAAATCCGCGCGCATTGCGTTGGCCGCCGCGGCTAGATCGGGTGCGGTGTCCATCAGGGTGCCGTCGAGGTCGATCAGCACCGCCTTGCAAGCGAGGCTCATCCGACCTTGGCGAGTTCCGCCCGCAGCTTGCCGATGACGGTCTTGTAGCCGCCGTCGGCATCGCGGGCCCCAAAGACGGCGCTGCCGGCAACAAAAGTGTCGGCGCCCGCTCGGGCGACCGCGGCGATGTTGTCCACTTTCACGCCGCCGTCGATCTCGACGAGGATGGTCTTGCCGGTCTTGGCTTTCCAAGCATCGACCTTGGCGCGCACCTCCGCAAGCTTGGGCAGGGCGCTGGCGATGAAGGACTGGCCGCCGAAGCCGGGATTCACGCTCATCAGCAGCACGATGTCGAGCTTGTCCATCACGTGGTCCATCCACGCCAGCGGGGTGGCGGGGTTGAACACGAGGCCGGCCTGGCAGCCCTGATCGCGGATCAAGGCGAGTGTGCGGTCTACGTGGCGCGACGCCTCGGGGTGGAAGGTGATCACGTTGGCGCCGGCCTTGGCGAACATCGGCACCAGCGCGTCCACCGGCTCGACCATCAGGTGCACGTCAATCGGCGCGCTCGTGTGCGGGCGGATCGCCTCGCACACCAGCGGGCCGATGGTCAGGTTGGGCACGTAATGGTTGTCCATCACGTCGAAGTGGATCCAGTCCGCGCCGGCGCCGATCACGTTGCGCACTTCTTCGCCCAGCCGCGCGAAGTCGGCCGACAGGATCGAAGGGGCAATGCGGAACTTGGCGTCCATCTGACGACTCCGAACCGGTAAAGTGCGGGGCATTCTACGGGCGAGTATTGCAATGGGCGGGAAATATGAATTCACCGTGCGCGCCGAGCCGCGCTTCGTGCCGGAGCAGTCCGATGCGGGCGCCGGCCGCTACGTTTTTGCGTACACGATCACGGTGGCCAACACCGGACAGGTCGCCGCGCAACTGCTGGCACGGCACTGGATCATCACCGACGCCGACGGCGACGTGGAAGAAGTGCGCGGCGAGGGTGTCGTCGGCGAGCAGCCGGTGCTGCGGCCGGGCGAGGCGTTCCAGTACACGAGCGGCTGCCCGCTGCCCACACCGGTGGGCACGATGCGCGGCACCTACTTCTGCATCGCCGAGGACGGCACGCGCTTCGAGGCGCCGATTCCGGAGTTTGTGTTATCGGCGCCGCGGGTCTTGCACTGAGCTCGGCTACTTCTTGCGCCCGTGGAACATCGTCCACCAGACGATGAAGATCAACAGCCCCAGCGCGAGCAGTGCTTCGACAATGATCAGCCACATGGCTCCGCATTCTAGGGACAGCGGACTTTGTCTCGAACCGCGCTTGGAGGGACAGCTCCTCCCCCTTCAAGGGGGAGGTCGGGTGGGGGATGGGTTCGGCGACGGCGATCGGCAACCCATCCCCGCCCCTGCCCTCCCCTTGAAGGGGAGGGAGAAAAGCAATGCAGCGCATCGCTGGCACGCGCGATGGGGCGCCCGCGGGCTTGCGTGCGCGGCAGCGCTGCTGCTGGCCGCCTGCCAGACCCCGGCACCTGCGCCGCCGGCCCCGACAGCCGCTTCCCCACCGCCGCAGGTCAAGACCATCACCCAGGCGCGCTACGAACCGGTGTCGCTGAGCACGCTGCCGGCCGCCGCCGACGCCGATCTGCTCGCCGCGTGGCCGGCGTGGCTGGCGTCGTGCCGCGCCTTCGAGCGCGGCGCGACGGCGCGGCGCGAGGTCTGGCGCGCAGTCTGCGCCAAGGCCGCGCAGACGCCGGTGCAGCCGGCGGCGATCCGGCTGTACTTCGCCACCGAATTCGACGGCTGGCGCGTGCTGGCCGAGACGCGCGAAGACAAACCCAACGGCGACGGCCGCACGGTCGATTCGGCCGAGCGCGGCCGCATCACCGGCTACTACGAGCCGCAACTGGACGGCAGCCGCACGCCGCGCCCGCCGTACACGGTGCCGCTGTACCGCCCGCCCGACGATCTGCTGACCATCGACCTCGGCAGCCTCTATCCGGAACTCTCCGGCAAGCGCGTGCGCGGCCGGCTCGACGGCAAGCGCGTCGTGCCCTACTGGTCGCGGGCGGAGATGACGTCCGAGCGGCTGCGCGGCGCCGAACTGCTTTGGGTCAACGACCCCATCGAAGCGTTTTTCCTGCAAGTGCAGGGCTCGGGCCGCGTGCGGCTGGCCGACGACGGCAAGACGGTGCGCGTCGGCTATGCGGACGTGAACGGCCACCCGTACAAGTCCATCGGCCGCTGGCTGATCGACCAAGCTGAACTGACCTTCGAGCAGGCGTCGATGCAGGGCATTCAGGCCTGGGCGCGCGCCAACCCCAAGCGCCTGAACGAGTTGCTCAACCAAAACCCGAGCGTGGTGTTCTTCCGCGAACTGCCGCTGGGCGACCCCGCCGCGGGGCCGGTGGGTGCGCTGGGCGTGCCGCTCACCCCCGGTTACTCGCTGGCGGTGGATCCGCGCTTCGTGCCGCTGGGCGCGCCGCTGCTGCTCGACACCTCCCACCCCGCCACCGGCGCACCGCTGGCGCGCGTGATGCTGGCGCAGGACACCGGCGGCGCGATTACCGGGCCGCTGCGCTTCGACTTCTTTTGGGGTTTCGGCCGCGAGGCCGGCGCAATTGCCGGCAAGCAGCGCGGCGAGGCCGCTGCCGTCCTGCTGCTGCCCAAGGGGCTGCGGCCGGAAGCGGCGCTCGCGCGGTGACTTACTTCTTGCCCGACTGCGCTGCCAGCCTGGCTTCGATCTGCGCCAGCGGCACCGCGCCGGGCAGCCGGCTGCCGTCGGGGAAGAAGATCGTCGGCGTGCCGTTCACACCCGCTTTTTGCCCGAGCTCGAGCGTCTGTTGCAGCGGGTGCTTGCAGTCGGCCGGCGCCGCGGGAGGCGCCTTGGCAGAGAGCATCCAGTCGTCCCAGGCGGCAACACGGTTCTTCGCGCACCAGATCGCCTTGCTCTTCTCGAACGAGTCTTGCGACAGGATCGGGTAGAGGAACACGTACATCGTCGCGTCCTTCAGATCCTTCAGTTCGGTCTGCAGGCGCTTGCAAAAGCCGCAGTTCGGATCCTCGAAGCTGGCAAAGACGCGCGAGCCGTTGCCGCGGACGATCTTGATCGCCGAGTTCAGCGGCAGCGACTTCCAGTCGATCTTCATCAACTCGTCGCGCTTTTTCTGGGTCAGGTTCTCGCGCGTGCGCGCGTCGAACGCCTGCCCGACAAGCACGTAGTTTACCTCGCCATCGACGTAGAACACCTCGGTGCCGATGGCCACCTCCCACCAGCCGAACGGCGTGCGCGCCACCGAATCCGGCGCGGTACCAAAACGCTGCTGGTAGCGGGTGGCGATCTGTTGCTCCTCGGCAGTGGGCGCCTTGGGTTTGGTGCCGGTCTGCGCCCAGGCGGGCGCGCAGAGCAGCAGGCCCAGCGCGGTCATCAGGGTCACAATGGTCTTGCCATTCACGATTCTTGTCCTTTCGTTGGTGTTTAACCGTCGGAGTTCAACCCAGTGCGTGCCCGATCAACGCGCGTTTGACCGGGGCCGCCGCGTCGACCAGCGACAAGCCCGAGTTGCGCAGCCGCCGTAGCAGCGGATCGTCGGCGCCAAACAGCCGCGCCAGCCCGTCGGTGGCGCCGCGCATCAGCGCAATCGCCTCGGCCCGGCGCCGCGCGTAGCGGCGCAGAAGCACGAGGTCGCCGGGATCGCGAAACGCCTCGCGCGCAGCCAGCACGCGAAGCAACTCGGACACGTCCTGCTGCCCGAGGTTCAGCCCCTGGCCGGCGAGCGGATGCACGACGTGCGCAGCATCGCCGAGCAGCGCCACCCGCGGTCCGACCAACCGATCGACGGTCAGTTTGCGCAGCGCAAAGGCATGGCTGCCGCCCAACGGCGTCAACTCGCCCAACACGCCGCCGCTGCGCGCCTGCACGCGCGCGGCCAGCGCCGCGGGTGCCAGCGCGGCCAGTTCATCGGCCACGGCCTGCGGTGCGGACCAGACGAGCGACACGGCCAGCCCCGGCAGCGGCAACAGCGCGACCACGCCCTCGTCGGTGAACCACTGCCAGGCGGTCGCCTCGTGCGGCCGTGCGCAGGCGAAATTGGCGACGACAGCGGTCTGTCCGTACGGCTCACTGCGCGCGCCGATGCCGGCCGCGGCGCGCACCGCGGAGTGCGCACCGTCGGCGCCGATCACCAGCCGCGCGGCAAGGCTGCGCCCGTCGGCCAGCGCGATCGTTGCCGCGTCGGCGCCGACCGCCATCGACTCGAAGTTCGACTCCAGCGCCGTCACGCCGGGGGCAAACGCGCAGGCGGCGGCCAGCACGCGCAACAGTTCGCCTTCTTCGCCGATGGTGGCGAGCTCCGTCGCGTGTGCCCGCCAGGCATCGAAGACGAGCTCGCCGCCGGCGTCGCCGGCGATGCGCATCCGCGCCACGGGTTGCATGCGCGCTGAGTCCACCTGCGGCCAGACCTTGAGCCGCTGCCACTCCGCAATCGTGGCCGGTGCAAAGGCGTAGATGCGTGCATCCCACGGCGCATCCGCTGCCGGCGCGAAGCACCGCGCGCGCGCCCCGATCAGCGCCACCCGCAGGCCCGCCTGCGCACAGCCCAGCGCGCACGTCAGCCCGGCGGTGCCGCTGCCGACGACGGCCACATCGAACGAATCGGAAGTAGAGGCGGGCAAAACGGCGCTCCAAAGCGCGCGATTCTACGTGGCGGGGCGTTCGCGCAAGGGGTGGTCGGCTATACTGTGCGCCCTTTGACGCGAAGCCGAAATTGCGCTTCGCGCCCGGCACGGCCAAGTAGCTCAGTTGGTAGAGCAGAGGACTGAAAATCCTTGTGTCGGCGGTTCAATTCCGTCCTTGGCCACCACCCTTCCCGCCTCCTGCTCTGCGCCGTACCGGTTAGCCGCGATCGCCTGTCGGAAACTGCAAAGCCGACTCGGTCGTCGATCGCGAGAATCGCGCGCTTCTTGTCCGGTGCACGCTGCGCACCGTTTTCTCCGCGGGAATTGTTCATGACTTCATTGCTCCGCCTTGCCGCCCCGCTGCCGGTGGTGGCCACAGTCGTGGTCTCTGCCATACCCAATCAAGCGCCGGTGGAGGTGCGCCAGGGCCGCGTCGAGCAGATCACCGAAGTGCAGGTCGATCACCCGCACCAGCTCGGCATCGGCGCGATTGCCGGCGCCGACGCCACCGTGGTGGCCCGCTGAAGTAGCCGGCTCGGCGCGTCCATCGCGCGCTTGTCGTCCAACATCCCCACTTCGCCCGGAGGCGAAAATGAGTCTGTCGCTCGGAAGAAAAGCCGCCCTGGTTGGCCTGGCCGCCATCGCCCTGCTCGCCGGCTGCGGCAAGAAAGAAGACCCCGTGGCCCAGGCCGCCAAGAAGGACGTGGCGGCCGGCGTGCCCGCACCGAGCATCGAAGAAACCAAAGCCATCGCCGAAGCGGGCTTCGTCTACGGCTTGCCGCTGGTGATGAACTACGCAGTGCAGTACGAGTTCACCGTCGACAAGTCCTCCAGCCAGTACAAGGCGCCGCTCAATACGCTGTTCAACGAGCGGCGCGTGTTCACCTACCAGGACACGGCCGTCGTCACCCCCAATAGCGACACGCCGTACTCGTTCGTCTGGCTCGACCTGCGCGCCGAGCCGATGGTGATCACCGTGCCCAAGATCGACAAGAAGCGCTATTTCTCGGTGCAACTGGTCGACAGCAGCACCTTCAATTACGGCTACATCGGCAGCCGCGCCACCGGCAACGACGGCGGCAATTTCCTGATCGTCGGCCCGCGCTGGCAGGGCGAAACGCCGGCGGGCATCGACAAGGTGTTCCGCGCGGGGTCGGATTTTTCGATCGCGATCTTCCGCACCCAGTTGTTCGACGCAGCCGACCTGCCCAACGTCATCAAGGTGCAGGACGGCTATGCGGCACAGCCGCTCTCCGCCTTCCTCAAGCAGCCAGCGCCCGCGCCCGCCCCGGCCATCGACTGGCCGAAGATCGACAAGGAGTTGGTCAAGACGAACTTCTTCGAGTATCTCGACTTCCTCTTGCAGTTCATCCCCGCCACACCGGACGAAGAAGCGATCCGCGCCAAGCTCGCCACCATCGGCATCGGCCCCGGCAAGAAGTTCGCGTTCAAGGATCTGTCGGTCGAACACAAGGCCGCGATCCTGCTGGCGATGAAGGAAGGCGACAGCAAGGCGGAGGAGAAAGCCCGCAGCATCGGCCGCAACATCGACGGTTGGAGTGTCGGCGCCGCCTTTGGCGACCGCGCGTTTTTCAACGGCGACTGGCTGCTGCGCGCGGGCGCGGCCAAGGCCGGCATTTACGGCAACGACGCGATCGAGGCGATGTACCCGCAGGTGCGCACCACTGCTGCCGGGGCCGAACTCGACGGCAGCAAAGGCAAGTACACGCTGACCTTCGCCAAGGGTCAGTTGCCGCCGGTCAACGCCTTCTGGTCGGTCACGATGTACGACGGCAAAACGCAACTGCTGATCAAGAATCCGATCGACCGGTACCTGATCAACTCGCCGATGCTGCCGAAGATGAAGACCAACAAGGACGGCTCGCTGACGCTCTACGTCCAGAAGGACTCGCCGGGCAAGGACAAGGAATCCAACTGGCTGCCCGCGCCCGACGGCCCGATCTACATGGTGATGCGGCTGTACTGGCCGAAGACCGAGCCGCCGTCGATCCTGCCGGCGGGCGAAGGCACGTGGAAGCCGCCCGGCGTGGTGGAGGTCAAGTAACGAGAAAACGCCCCGTCAAGCCGGGGCGTTTTTGCTTGACGCGGCGCAGCCGATCAACCGAGGTCGATCGGCACAAAAATCCGCTGCTCGTCGCGCTGGATCAGCACCGCCACGCGCTTGGGCTTGTCGGCGAGCGCCTGCTTGACGGTTTCCACCGACTCGACCTTCTTGCCGTTGATCGCGAGCAGGATGTCGCCCTGCGCGATGCCGGCGCGCGCGGCGGGGCCGGCGGCCTGCTGCACCACCAGACCGTGGTCGGTGCCGGACTGCTGCTTCTCCTGCGGCGATAGCGGACGCACCGCCAGACCCAACTGACCCTTCTCGACCACCGGCTCGGCGCCGGCCGTCTGCTCCGCGCGGGCGGTGCCGAGTTTGACTTCGACCATGCGCTCGGCCTTGTCGCGCCAGACGGACAGCTTGACCGTCTCGCCCGGCTTGGCCAGTCCGATGCGGCTACTCACGTCGCCGGCGGCTTCGACCGGCTTGCCGTCGATGGACAGGATCACGTCGCCCGCTTGCAGGCCGGCGCCCGCGGCGGCGCTATTCGGCTCGACCTTGGCGACCAGCGCGCCGTCGGGCTTCTTCAGGCCGAAGGACTCGGCCAGGCCTTGATTCATCTCTTGCAGCAGTACGCCCATGCGCGCGTGCTGCACTTTGCCGGTAGCGACGATCTGGTCCTTGACGTTCAACGCCACCTCGATCGGGATCGCGAAGGCCAGCCCCTGAAAGCCGCCGCTTTGCGAGTAGATCTGCGCGTTGATGCCGACCACGCGGCCCGTACCGTCGAAGAGCGGCCCGCCCGAATTGCCGGGGTTGACCGCGGCGTCGGTCTGGATGAACGGCACCTGCGTGTCGCCCGGCAGCGAGCGGCCCTTGGCGCTGACGATGCCTTGCGTGGCGGTCTGCTCCAGCCCGTAGGGCGCGCCGATGGCCAGCACGCGGTCGCCCACCTGCACGTCGCTGGAGTTGCCCAGTTGCACGGTCGGCAGGCCCGTGGCCTCGACCTTCAGCACCGCCACGTCGGTGGCGGTATCGAGCCCCAGCACCTTGGCAGTGAACTCGCGCCGGTCCTTGAGCTTGACCGTAACTTCCTTGGCGTTTTGCACCACGTGCGCGTTGGTGAGGATCAGCCCGTCGGCGCTGACGATGAAGCCAGACCCCTTGCCCATCACCGGCGCCTCGCCGCGCGGCATGCCGCCGCGCGGGCCTGGCAGGCCGCGGAAGAAGCGGAAGAAATCTTCCTCATCGCCCTGCGCCGCGGCGGCGCGGCGCGAGCCTTCGACCGTGATGCCGACCACGGCCGGTGCGTACTGGTTGACGATCGCGCGGTAGTTGGGCGCGCCGTCGGCCAACGGGGCCACCGCGGCAGCGGTCACCGCCATGGGCACGACCGCGGCACCGGTCGCGGTGGCCGCGACCGCGGTCTTGTTCTGCATCACTTCATTGACGCCCCAGGCGCCCGCGGCGCCTGCAAACAACGCCGCCGCAACGGCGGTAACGATGGTCTTGTGCTTCATCCTTGCTCCTTTTGTGGATTGTCCAGCGGATGCGAATCCGATGGCGCACACAATAGGCAGCGGCGATGAGCGCAGCGTTAGGGCAAGGTTAGGCGAACGTTAAGGAGACGCTGGCAACACCCGTATCCGTCATTCCCGCGCAAGCGGGAATCCAGCGCCGCTCGCCATGGCGGCTGGATGCCCGCTTTCGCGGGCATGACGCTTCGAGGGGCTTTTGTACGACCGTTGCGGGCATACTTCCCCGCCCAAGGAGGCCACCGGATGCCCGACACGCCCACCCCGCCGCCCGACAAGTACCACGCGCCACAGTGGCTCGGCGACCGCAGCACCCGGCGCTTCCACGTGATGGCCAAGCCGCAGGGCTCGGCCTGCCACCTTGACTGCACCTATTGCTTTTATCTGTCCAAGCGCACGCTGCCCGGCGGCCCCGGCGCGGGACGGATGAGCGAAGAGCTGCTCGAACGCTTCGTCCGCGACTACATCGCCAGCGTGACCGGCGACGAAGTCGTGTTCTCCTGGCAGGGCGGCGAGCCGATGCTGCGCGGGCTGGACTTCTATCGCCGCGCCGTGGAGTTGCAAGCCAAGTACGCCAAGCCCGGCCAGCGGATCGAAAACGACCTGCAAACCAGCGGCACGCTGCTCGACGACGAGTGGGCCGAGTTTCTCAAGCGGCACCGCTGGCTGGTCGGCCTGTCGATCGACGGCCCGCGCGAGCTGCACGACGCCTACCGCGTCAGCAAGAAGGGCGAGCCGACCTTCGACGAGGTAGTCGCCGCCGCGCAACTGCTGCGGCGGCATGGTGTGCCGTTTAACACGCTGACCTGCGTGCACCGCCAGAACGCGAGCCGGCCGCTCGACGTGTATCGCTTTCTGCGGCGCGAACTCGGCTCCGCCTACTTGCAGTTCACCCCGATCGTGGAACCGCGCGACTTCGAACTCGTCGCCCCCGGCACCTGGGACCCGAAGCAGGCGCCCATCGTCGGCTCCCCGCAGGCGCGGCCCGGGCACCCGCAGTCGGTGGTGACCGACTGGTCGGTCGATCCGGAGGAGTACGGCACTTTCTTGTGCAAGGTGTGGGACGAGTGGCTGGCGCGCGACTATGGCAAAGTGCTGGTGAACTTTGCCGAGACGCTGGTGGCCCAGCACCTGGGCCTGGGATCGCAAATGTGCGTGTTCTCCGAGCACTGCGGCAAGGGTGTCGCGATCGAGCACGACGGCAGCATCTACTCCTGCGACCACTTCGTGTATCCGGAATACAAGATCGGCAACATCGAAGAGCAGTCGCTGGGCGAGATGGTCTTCTCACCGCGGCAGGTCAAGTTCGGCTACGACAAATCCGACACCCTGCCGCAGTACTGCCGCCGCTGCCCGCACCTGACCGACTGCTGGGGCGAGTGCCCAAAGAACCGCCTGCTGCGCACGCCCGACGGCGAGCCGGGGCTGAACTACCTGTGCCCGGCGTTCAAGAAGTTCTTCGCCCACGCCGCACCGACCGCGGATCGGCTGGCGCGGCAGATCGCAGCGGCGCCGCCGGCGCCGGCCGAGCGGATGGCCGCAAGCGTCAAGTAACGAACATCGCCCGGTGTTAGCGTCCGACGGTCGCGGCCCATAGGCCGCACCGACCCACCGAGGAAGAAACCATGTCGTTCAAAGTGCTCGTCGCGGCCATTGGCGCCGCCACCCTGATGACCGCCTGCGTGACCGAGAAGACCTAAGACACCGAGGTCAACAAGGCCAACACCTTTCAACGGCTGAACAACCAACTGCAAGGCGAGGTCAAGGCCGATCAGGTGCAGACCACGCAGTTGCAGAACCTGGTCAAGGTAACGCTGGCCAACGCGATCCTGTTCCCCGACGGTGGCGCGCAGTTAAACGCCGCCGGCGAGGCCACACTGGCCAAGATCGCCCCCGTGCTCAAGACCCTGACCGGCCAGAAGATCGAGATCAAGGGCTTCACCGACAACGTGCCGATCGGCCCCGAGTTGCGCGCCAAGTTCCCGACCAATCTGGCGCTGTCCAAAGCGCGCGCCGACGCGGTGGTGAATTTCCTGGTCGCACGGGGCGTGCCGGCCGGAATCATGGTCGCCATCGGCTTGGGCGAAGCGCAACCGGTTGCGTCCAACGACACCGCCGCCGGCCGCGCCAAGAACCGGCGGGTCGAGATCGGCATCGTCGAGGCGAAGTAACCGGCGAGCGAGCCGCGTCGGACGCGCCAAGGCAATGCGTGCACGGCGCGCGCGACCCTGGCACCGACGCGGCGCTCTGGCCGCAGGCGCGGCTACTCCTCCAATCGCCACTTCGCTGTCGTTGCTCGCACTCGGTGCCCTGACGGGCGCCGGTGTGCGACTCATTTCACTTCCACATCAATCGGATAACCAAGGCACGTCATTCCCGCGCAAGCGGGAATCCAGCTTTGGTCGAGAAACCCGCTGGAGTCCCGCTTGCGCGGGTGACGTCCCTCGGAAAACCCGTACAGGTCAAAACTAGAGGTAGGGTCGGCCCCAACAAAGTCCGAAGACCCGAAAAAGGTAGAGCCGTCCTCGAAGACGGCGGTTTAGTCCTGCGATCCACCGGCGGTTACTTGGGAAAAAGCAGCGTCACGAAAAGACGCGCGCCCCATCCGGAAGGCGCCGCGTCGGGACCGTCCGCCCAATAGCGCAGGCCACCGCCGAAGCTCACCAACTGATCGCCGATTTTGGTCACCTTGGACACCGTCGCATTGACCGGGACGGTCCACTGCCGGCTCTCCCAGTCGTAGGTGGACTCGGTGTTGAGCGCGAACGTCCAGGCGTCCGCCGTGGTGTACGAAAGGAACGGCTGCAGGAAGGTGGTGCTGACGTCGGCCCGGGCATCGCTGCCCGCCACCGACCAGATGTGATTGGCCAGCGCCCCATAGGTCCACGGCCCTTGCTGCTTTAGGACAACGCCGGTCGGCCCGGCGCCCCACTTGCGCGCCGACAGCAGCGCATCGGTTCCCGTGGGCAGCAGAAACACCGGCCCGGCGCCCCAGATGACGCCGTTTGCCGTCGGCGCCTTGGGCGAGAAGAACACGCTCTGCACGATGTCGCCCAGGCCAAACTGGCTGCCGGAGTTGGGCTGTATCTCGTCCTGCAGTACGACCGGCACGATGGTGCGAGAGATCAGGTTCCACTCCGCGTTGAGGGTCACCGGAACGACGGGCTGGACGTTGAGCAGCCAGCGCTCACCCTCGTCGGCGGGACCGATGCCCCGGTCGAAGTTGAGCTGCAATGGGACGCTGATAAGTGCCGCAACAGGGTTCGACAGCTTCTTTGCGAGGTCAGTGGCGCTCGGCCCGGACGGCGCTGTGCCGCCGCCGGCTTCCTGCGCCGACGCGACCTGTGCAGGCGCCATGAAGGCGACAAGGGCGATGCCGAAGACGACGGCGGCGGACTTGCGCCATGCGTTGACGGTAGCCATTCGATTCTTCTTCACGTTGTACTCCCGATGGGGCTTTCGATTGTCGAAGGCGTGGCCACGACGCGCGCTGCCGAGACGACGGTGTGTTCGTACGGCAGCTCTATTGAGAATCCGGTAACTGGTTGACGGCCAGTGCACCCTCACCCGGCGCCTGCGGCGCCACCCTCTCCCACTGATGTGGGAGAGGGTTTGCTCCCCCCGCCCGCATCAGCGGGAGAGGGGCCGGGGGTGAGGGTTCGTCAACCATTTGGCGAAATCTCAATAAGCTCGAGCGTCGCCCCGCCAACACGGCGACACGTCCATCAGCGACCTGCCAGGCCGCTCGCCATCACCGCGGTCATACGAAACATCGCGTCGTGCGCGCAAGCGTCGTTTTGCATTCCGCGATGGCCGCCGAAGGCCAGCAGCAGCGGCGTGATGTCGGGTGCGCTGTTGTCGGCTCGCGCGCCGGGCTCGAGCCGGAAGATCGTTTTGCCTTCCTTCACGGTCTCGGTGACTTTGATGTCGGCGATGGTCGTCGGCTCCACCTTGGTCGGGTCCTTCGACAGGATGGCAAAGTCCGCCAGCTTGCCGGGCTCCAGGCTGCCCTTGGTCTTTTCCTCGAAGTGGTGGTAGGCGGGCCAGATCGTCATCGCCTTCAAGGCCGTGATGACATCCACCCGCTGCTCGGGGCCGACGATGCGGCCCGAACCGCGGGCGCGACGGGTGACGGTGGCGTCGAGTACGCGCATGGAGTCCGGAAAAGCGACCGGCGCGTCGTGGTGGCTGGAGAAGATCATGCCGCGCTTGAGCGCCCAGCCGGTGGGCGAGATGTTCATGCCCGCCTGCGGGCCAACGGTGTGATCCAGATGCCAGTCGCCCCAGTAGAAGGTGTGCATGGGGAACAGCGAGGGAATGACGCCCAGCGCCTTGTAGCTATCAAGCTGGTCTTCGCGCAAGAACTGGCCATGAATGAGTACGGGGCGCGTCGCCTTGGCCTGCGGGAAGCGCGCCTGCGTTGCGCGATGGGCGGCGATCAGCAGGTCGGAGGCGCGCTCGCCATTGGAGTGGGTGATGACCTGGATGCCGTTCTCGGCCGCCCACTGGACGGCACCCATGACGTCCTCGGCGGAGGCGGCGGCATAGCCGGAATAGCCTTTTGGGTAATTGCCGACCGGATCGTAGTAGGGCCGGTCGCGCCAGGCGGTGAAGCCCTGCGGGCTGCCGTCGATGGTGAGCTTGGCGCCCGCAATGCGGAAGCGGTTGGTGAAGGTCGCACTCTGGTTGGCCTTGATGTAGGCGCGGTCGACCAGCACGTCGGGATAGGCATTGACGTCGTTCGCGAAGCCGCCTTCGGCAGCCACCTGCTTCATGACGTCGGCCACCTGCGGCGTGGCCCGGCCTTCCTGGGCCGTGGTGTAGCCGAAACGCGCCCAGAGCTTGGCACCTTCGCGCGCGAAGGCCTTCAGTCCCTCCGGGCCGACGCGGCCGAGCACCACCGGGGCACCGTTGAAGAACGCAGTCTCCTCCAGCGTGCCGTTGGGCTCGTTGGTGCCGGGTTTGCGCTGGATGACGCCACCTGCCGGGTCCTTGCTGTTGGAGTCGTAACCCATGGCCTTCAGCATCGCGGAGTTGGCGGTTGCCAGGTGCGAGGATTGGTGGATGATGAGAACGGGAATGTCCTTCGAAACGGCGTCCAGTTCTTCCTTGGTCGGGTGGCGCAGTTCCTTGAGCTGCGAGTTGTCATAGCCGAAGCCGATGATGACTTTTGTCTTCTCGACAGCGGCGGCGTTCTTCTGCACCCAGTCGCGCAGCGTCTGCTGCAGCGAGGCGATGTCCTGGACCTTGCCGTCGGGCGGGGCCAGCAGATTGGCGGAAAGCGCCTGCAAGCCACCGACGACGATGTGCCCGTGGGCGTCGACGAAGCCGGGGACGAGCGTTTGGCCCTTGAGATCCACGAGTTGAGTCGATGGGCCTTTCAGCTTCATCACCTCGCTACGCGTGCCCACGGCCAGAATCTTGCCGTTGGCCACGGCCACCGCCTCGGCGCGCATGGCCTTGTCGTTCATGGTCAGGATGGTGCCTCCGGACCAGATGCTGTCTGCTGTCTGCTGGGCCGACACCGGTGCAGCGACGGCCACGCAGACCGCCACGGCGGTCGCGACGAGTCGCATGCGCTGTTGAAGTCGTTCGATCATCGTCTTTCCCTTTGGAGTTGGTTTTTCGATTTTCTTGATCGGTCCGGTCAGAACTCGACGCGCATTCGCAAGCCACCCAGCCACGTCGACCCGTTGGCGCCGTTGGCCGGATTCGCCCACTGCACGTCGGCGGTCAGACGCAGCCAGGGCACGGGCACGACGGCGTAGCAGGCCTCGACGCCCTGCTCGTCCTTGAAGCTGCCGACCGACGCAACGGCATCTTGCAGTGAGTCGCCGACATCGTAGAAGAAGCAACCGACGCCGAAACAGTCGAGCGGCCGCCCAGAGGTCGAAGCGGATGCCTTGCCGGCCGAGCGCGCCACGGTGTCCGCCCCAGTCGCCACCGAGCGCGACGCGGGTCCAGAGCGATTCGGGCGCGGCCTCGGCCGCCGCCGCGGGCGCCTGCGCCGCCGAGGGCAAAGCCCAACCCGTGGTCAGGGCCAACGCCAACCGCGCAGTCGCGATTCGAAGTGCCGGGATCGACATGGGTGACGCGTGAGGATGACCTTGCCACGACGCCGACGGCGCCTTTCGGGGGCGGATCATTACCGCTAACCTTGCGGCCGGTTGTCAAAGCTTTGACAACTTGCGGCCCGCCGCCAGACTCCCGCCCGCTTTTCCAAAAAGCGCCGCACGCTCATGTCGCCTGACGCTCCCGAAATCGAGGTCCTGCGCCGCGGCCGTTGGTTCGCCTCGCTGCCGCAGGCCCTGCAAGACCGCATCGCGCAGTTGGCGGTACTTCGGCAGTTCCGCACTGGCCAGTACCTGCTGCGCACCGGAGATGCGCCGCGCGGCATGTTTGGCCTGGTGCGTGGGCGCACCCGGCATGTCTATACGGTCGGCGAAGAGCGCGAGGTGCTCTTGCACGTGGGCGGCCCGGGCCTGTGGACCGGCGAGTACCCGTTGATATCGGGCGCCCGCTCGATCAACAGCGTGATCGCCGACGCACCGACCGCGGCGGTGTACCTGAGCGCGAGGGAATGGCACCGTATCGTCAGCGAGGAGCCGCACTGGATGCGCCACTTCGCACAACTCTTGGCCGAGCGCTTTGCCATGGCCTTCCGCGCTTATGCCGAAGCGCAGGCCCTATCGCACGACGAGTGGGTCTACGCTCGCCTGCGGTTGGTGGCGCAGATCGAGCGCGAGCATGGCGCCACGACGCCGCAAATCCAGCTTTCGCAGTCGCACCTGGCGAGCATGCTCGGCGTGTCGCGCCAGACCCTCAACGCCGCGCTGGCGCGGCTGCGGCGGCGCGGGCTGCTGCGAGTAGGCTTTCGCACGATCGAACTCGTCGAGCAGGGCGCGATCGGGCCGCCGCCGCGGACAGTGCAGGATGCGCGGGCATGAGGCTGGTTCGGCCTGAACCTGCGCGCACGGACGCGATCGCCCCGGCGATCCAAAACCGGCACGGATCCTCCGTGCAAGCGTCGCTCGGGGCTCCCGCTTGGCGACTCGCGTGTCGCACTCGGGCCGCAGGTACGGCCGGAACCTGAGCACCACAAAGAAGCGCGATCCCAGCCCAAGCGCGGTCGCCGCGGCGATTGGGCGTTGGCCACTCACCCGCCCGCCGACTCCGCCCGGCGAAACAGGGCAGGCGCAAGCCCACGGGCGATGGCTCGCCCGCTTTGCGCATGCGCAAGCGATGTGCACGGAAGCGCAGCAGCGTGCGACACTTTCGCGTCGCTTGCGCGATGGAAAGCGGGGGTGTCCTTGGAGCGGTTGGACAGCGAGTCGGAGGTCGTCTCGGCCGGCAGCCGCGCGCTGCCGCCGCCGTTTCGCGGCGTCGGCCCGGCCGAAGTGCGGGCGGGTGCCTTCGCAGCGCTGCCGGCGGTGCTGGCGGACTTCGGGCTGGACGCGCAGCCACTGCTGGCCGAGGTCGGGCTGCCGGCCGATCTGCTGGCCGACCTGAACACGCCGATGCCATACGCGCGCGGGGCCCGCGTGTTCGCGGCGGCGGCGCGCGACTCCGGTTGCCCCTACATCGGCCTGCTGTTCGGCGACCGCGGCGGCTCGGCCATGCTGGGGCCGCTCGCCACGCTGATGCTGCAAGCCCCCGACCTGGGCACCGCGCTGCGCGCAGTCGTCGACGGGCTGCATCTGCACGACCGCGGCGGCGTGGCCACGTTGCGCATCGCGAGCAACACTGCATATCTCGGCTACACGGTGGTCGAACCGGGGGCCGAAGGCGTGGAGATCGTGGTCGATGTCGCGCTCGCCCTCACCCACCGCCTGCTGCGCGAGTGGTGCGGTTCGAGCTGGCATGCGCGCGAGGTGCGGCTGGCGCGGCGGCGGCCGGCCCAGGTCGCCCGCTACCGCGAGGTGTTCCGCTGCCCGGTGTTCTTCAACGCCGAGCGCAGCGAGGTGGCATTCGACGGGCGCTGCCTCGCCTGGCCGCCGCCCGGCGCACCGGCGCGGCAGAGCGCGGAGTTCGCCCGCCAGCGCGCGGCCTTTCTGGCGTTAAACGATCTGCCGCTGCCGGAGACGCTGCGCCGGCTGCTGCATGCGGCGCTGGCCGAGCGCATCGTCACCGTCGAAGACGCCGCCGCGCGGCTCGGCCTGCACCCGCGCACGCTCAACCGGCGGCTGGCGGCCGAAGGCGTGAACTTCCGCCAGATCAAGGCGAGCGCGCAGTTCGAGGCGGCACGCCTGCTGCTGCGCTCGACCGACCTGCCGCTGGAAGCCGTGGGCGCGGCGCTCGGCTACGCGGAGTTGAGTTCGTTCTCACGCTCGTTTACCGCCTGGGCGGGATGCAGCCCGTCCGTCTGGCGGCGGCGCGCAGCGCAGAACTGACGCCCATCGAGGCGCGAGGCACGCCGTCCGATTCGGTCAAGCGGCGCGCACCATCTGCGCCTAGTGTCCACCCGCATTCGATCGAAGCGGCGCGGGGGACGTGCGTCCCGGCGCCATCCACGGGAGGAACGACAATGAAAAACCACCAGTGGGCCGTCACGGCCCTGTCCGCCGCGATCGCCTCGATCGGCATCGCCGGCTGTGCGCAAGACATGGGCGCGCGCGATGCGCGTACCAGTATCGGCACCATCACCGGTGTACCGGGCTCGCCCAGCGCCACCATCGCGTTGAACGGCGAGCAGTTGCCGCCGCCCAACCTGCAGTTCGGCGGCGTCATCAAGAACGGCGCGCTGCAATCCAAGCCCTGGTGGCCGCCGCGCGTCACCCCGCCCAAGGGCGCGCCCAACGTGCTGCTGATCATCACCGACGACGCCGGCTTCGGCGTGCCCAGCACCTTCGGCGGCGTGATTCCAACGCCGACGATGGACCGCCTGGCCAAGGAAGGGCTGCGCTACAACCGCGTCTTCTCCACCGCCCTGTCGTCGCCGACGCGGGCGGCGCTGATCACCGGCCGCAACCACCACTCGGTGGGCTTCGGCGTGATCTCCGAGCAGTCCACGGGCTTCCCCGGCTACAACAGCATCATCGGCCGCGACAAGGCGACCATCGGCCGGATGCTCAAGGACAACGGCTACTCGACCGCGTGGTTCGGCAAGGATCACAACGTGCCGGCCTTCCAGGCGAGCGAGGTCGGGCCGTTCGACCAATGGCCGGTCGGCATGGGCTTCGAGTACTTCTACGGCTTCATCGGCGGCGACGCCAATCAGTGGCAGCCGAACCTGTTCCGCAACACGACGCAGATCTATCCGTTCAAGGGGCAGGAAGGCAAGTGGAACCTCGTCACCGCGATGGCCGACGACGCGATCGACTACATGACGCGGATGCATCAGATCGACCCGTCCAAGCCCGTTTTCATCAAGTACGCGCCGGGTGCCACCCACGCGCCGCACCACCCGACCAAGGAATGGGTGGACAAGATCCGGTCGATGAAGCTCTTCGACGAGGGCTACGAAAAGCTGCGCGAGCGCATTTTCGAGAACCAGAAGCGGCTGGGCGTGATCCCGGCCGACACCAAGCTCGTGCCCTGGCCGAAAGAGATGCTCAAGCCGTGGAACGAACTGTCGGCCGACGAGAAGAAGCTCTTCATCCGCCAGGTCGAGGTGTTTGCCGCCTACGCCGCGTATAGCGACTACGAGATCGGCCGCGTGGTGCAGCACTTCCAGGACCTGGGCAAGCTCGACAACACGCTGATCGTTTACATCAACGGCGACAACGGCACCAGCGCCGAAGGCGGGCCGCTGGGCACGCCCAACGAGGTCGCGTTCTTCAACGGCGTGCAGGTGCCGGTGGACGTGCAGATGAAGTTCTACGAGGTGTGGGGTACGGAATACACGTACAACCACATGTCGGCGGGCTGGTCGTGGGCCTTCGACACGCCGTTCGACTGGTTCAAGCAGAACGCCTCGCGGCTGGGCGGCATCAACCAGAACATGGTGGTGTCGTGGCCGGCGAAGATCAAGGACAAGGGCGCACTGCGCGAGCAGTTCGTGCATGTGATCGACGTGGTGCCGACGATCCTCGAAGCCGCCGGCATCAATGCGCCGCAGTCGGTCGATGGCATTCCGCAGGCGCCGATCGAAGGCACGAGCTTCCTCTACACCTTCGACGCCGCCAACGCCAAAGCATCGTCACGCCACAAGACCCAGTACTTCGAGATGATGGGCCAGTGGGCGCTGTACGACGACGGCTGGCTGCTCTCCACCAAGGTCAACCGCGCACCGTGGCAAGCGTTCGGCCCGGCCAACCCGGACCCGTTGAACAACCAGACGTTCCAGTTGTACGACCTGTCGCGGCAGTTCAACCAGTTCGACGACCTGGCCGCCAAGTACCCGCAAAAGGTTGCCGAGCTGCGCGAGAAGTTCGTCGCCGAGGCGAAGAAGTACCAGGTGTTCCCGCTCGATGCGTCGGTGGCGGCGCGGATCGTCGCCCCGCGGCCCAACATCACCGCCGGCCGCAGCGAGTTCGTCTACACGCGGCCGATGGTCGGGCTGCCGCAGGGCGACTCGCCGTTCATCCTGAACGCCTCGTACAACTTCACCGCCGAGATCGAGGTGCCGCCCGGCGGCGCCGAGGGGATGATCGTCACCTCCGGCGGGCGCTTTGCCGGCTATGGCTTCTACCTGCTCAAGGGCAAGCCCGTGTGGCTGTGGAACCTGGTCGATCTGGAGCGGATCAAGTGGGAAGGCCCCGAGGCGCTGACCCCGGGCAAGCACGTCGTCGAATTCGACTTCAAGTACGACGGCCTGGGCGCCGGCACGCTCGTCTTCAACAATTTCAGCGGTGTGGGCCGGCCCGGCGTAGGCACGCTCAAGGTGGACGGCAAGGTGGTCGCCACCAGAAAGATGGAACGTACGCTGCCGATGATCCTGCAATGGGACGAGAGCTTCGACGTCGGCTCCGACACGCTGACCGGGGTCAACGACGCCGACTACCGGCCGCCATTTGCCTTCACCGGCAAGCTGAACAAGCTGACGATCAAGATCGACCGGCCGCAACTGTCGCCCGAGGATATCCAGAAGCTCGAAGCGGCGATGCGGGCGGCGAAGGATTAGGGCGGGCGAGCTGCCGTGCAGCAAAGGACTTCGTGGCGGCGGTCTTCCCCCACCCCCCCCCTTGCGCCCCCCCCAACCCGGGGGTGGGGGGTTTTTTGTACCCCCAACCCCA
>JBKCXU010000126.1:0-19620 GCA_046316025.1 Betaproteobacteria bacterium
GACCTCCGCTCAACCGGGTTGCTGTGGGGCAGTCACGGATGGGGTGGGCCGCCGTGAAATCGGCCAGCGGTCGCGTCGGTTCCGAGTCGACCGACTTCGTTACCGCCAAAATCAGCACGGAAAGTACGGGAACCCTTGCTCGGCCATCTGCTGCGCGGTGGCGCCGGGCCAGAACGCCTGCACGACCATCGCGCGGAAGGTAAACGGCGGGTCTTCGTCCTGCCCCAGCGCGAAGAAAGCGCCCACACCGGCGATCAGCAGCGCCACCATCAGGTAGCGGATCAACGGGCCGTGGTCGAGCGCCCAGGCCGAGAGGTTGAAGCCCTTGGCCGCCGCGACGACGGACGGTAGACGCGGCGCGGTCACGGTTTGGCGGACGCGGCGGGGGCGAAGAGCTTCTCGTCGAGCAGCTTGACCCGCTGACCGTCCTTGAGCAGATGCACGCCGGCGGTGACCACCGCGTCGCCGGGTTGCACGCCGCCCGCGACCGCGACCTCGTTGCCGGCGATGGACGCGACCTTGATCGCCACCCGCTTGACCGTCATCGCGTTGCGGTCGAGCAGCCAGATGTAAGTGGCGTCGCCCTCGCGCAGCAGCGCCTGCAAGGGCAGCAGCACCGCTGCGGTGGGCACGGGGGTTTCAAACTTGACGGTCGCGGTCATGCCGAAGGCGGCATCGGCCGGTACGTCGAGCAGCGTGATCCGCGCCGGAAAGGTGCGGGTGGCCGGATCGGCAACCGGGGAAATCTCGCGCACCTTGCCGCGCAGGTCCTTGCCGCCTGCCCAAAGCGAGACGCGCACCTCAGGGATACGGCGCAGATCGGCAAGCCGGCTTTCGGGGATGGCGATGGCGATCTCTTTCTCGGCGGTCGGTGCCAGCCGCACGACGGACTGGCCCGCGGCGACAACTTGTCCGGCCTCAGCGTCCACGCCGGTGATCACGCCGGCCGTGGGCGCCTTGAGCACCGCGTAATCGGCCTGGTTGCCGCTCACCTCGGCCTGCGCCGCCGCCTGCTTGTAGCGGGCCTCGGCCGCATCCAGCGCGCTTTTGCGCCGCTCCAGATCGGCGGCGCTGATGAAGCCTTTGGCGTGCAGTTCCTGAAAGCGCTTGTAGTCGGCGCGCTGTTGGTCGCGGTCGGTCTGCGCGGCCACCAAAGCCTCGCGCGCGGCGGCGGCGGCGAGCTTGTAGTCGGCGGCGTCGAGCGTGGCGAGGATCTGTCCGGCTTTGACCGCCTGGCCGAGCTCCACGTTACGGGCGACGATCCGCCCGCCGACCTGAAAACCCACGCGCGTTTCCAGCCGTGGGCGAAGTTCGCCGGGCAGGTCGGCCACCACGCTCACTGCGGCCGGAGCCACCACCATCGCGCGCACCGGGCGGATGTCGTCGCCGCTCGGCACGGTGCGCGAGCAGGCGGCCAGTACGACTGCGAGCAGAGCGGCCACCGGGGCGCGGCGCAGCAGAAAACGCATGATCCTCTTTGTTGCTTGTTTGGCCGGCAATATAGCGAAGGGGTCGGCGCCACTTAACCCAGCAGCGCACGCACCGACGCCAAGCCCAGCAGCGTCGCCACGACCGAACCGACGAGGTGCAGTGCCACGTGAAGCGCCGCCGCCGCCCACTGGCCGCCTTGCAGTAAGGCAACCGATTCCGCCGAGAATGTCGAGAACGTGGTGAGCCCGCCGAGAAAACCTGTCACGATCAGCAGGCGCCAGGCCGGCGAGATCCCCGGCTGCAACGCGAACACGGCAATAGCCACGCCGATCAGGTAGCCGCCGATCAGGTTGGCGGCGAGCGTGCCGAGCGGCAGATGGGCCAGGCGCGGGTTGAGCCAGTAGGACAAGCCCCAGCGCAGCCAGGCGCCGACCGCGGCGCCCACACCGACGGCGAGCAGCACCTGCCATAACGGTCCGTCGCGGGTCATTCGGTCGTGCTCCAGCGGTCGCGCGCCGCGTCATCGCTGTCTCGCGCCTCGACCCAGCGGGCGCCCGCGGCCGTGCTCTCTTTCTTCCAGAACGGCGCCTCGGTCTTCAGGTAATCCATTACGAACTGGCAGGCGGCAAAGGCCTCCCCGCGATGGCTGCCGGTGACCACGACCAGCACAATCTGGTCGGTGGGCGCCAGCTGGCCGATGCGATGGATCACCAACACGTCGAGAATGTCCCAGCGCTGCCGCGCCTGCGCGCAGATGTCTTCGAGCGCACGCTCGGTCATGCCGGGGTAGTGCTCGAGCGTCAGCGTGCCGACCTGCGCACAGTCGTTGTGGTCGCGCGCCACGCCGATGAAGCTCGCCACCGCCCCCACCCGCGGATCGGCGCCGCGCAGCCGGGCGATCTCGACACCGGCGTCGAAGTCCTCGCGCTGCACGCGGACAGGCACCCTAGCCTCCCGTGACCGGCGGGAAGAACGCCACCTCGCACCTGTCGGCGAGCGGCGTGGCGTCCGTGGCCATCGCCTGACCGACCGCGGCGCGGATACGCTTGACCTCGGTGAAGGCGGTGGCCCAAGGGTCGCCGCGCGCGATGAGCCAGGCGCGCAGGTCCGCCACCGTCGCGACCTGTGGCGGAACATCGAGCTCCTCGCGGTCGCGGCCGACGGCTTCGCGCAGCCGGGCGAAGTAAAGGACGACGAGTCTCATCGCGGCACCGTAGCCGATGCGCAGTTCAATTCCCGTCGCCCCGACGAAGGCCGGGTCCCAGCGTTGTTGCTGCACAGCCACTGGGCCCCGGCCTTCGTCGGGGCGACATGGCGCCAGTTCCGGGGAGCCTTCATTGCAGCAGATCGGCAAACGGCAGATAGCGCACCGCGGCGCCGCGCGCGACAGTCTGGCCGGCGGGGTTGTCCACCAAGCCATCGGCCCAGGTCGCGGAGGTGAGTACGGCCGAGTTCTGGTTGCCGAACAACTCCAGCCCGCCCGCCGCGTTGACCCGCACGCGCAGGAACTCGCGCCGCTTGTCGGCACGCGGCCAGTCGAAGTCGGCCCGCAGCGGCAGCGCGCGCGGCTCGACCTGCGCCACGCCTTGCCGCCGCAGGATGAACGGCCGCGCAAACAGAACGAAGGTGACGAAGCTCGACACCGGGTTGCCCGGCAGGCCGATGAACGGCACGCCGCGCACGGCGCCAAAGGCGAGCGGCTTGCCCGGCTTCATCGCGATCTGCCACAGCGCCAACTCGCCTTCGGACTCGACCGCCGGCTTGACGTGATCCTCCTCGCCGACCGACACACCGCCGGAGGTCACGATCAGGTCGGCCTGCTGGGCGGCGCGGACGAAGGCCGCGCGCGTGGCACTGCGGTCGTCGGGCACGATGCCCAGATCGAGCACCTCGCAGCCCAGCCCCTGGAGCAACCCGCGCAGGGTGAAGCGGTTGGAGTTGTAGATGCGCCCCGGCGGCAACGGCTCGCCCGGCATGACCAATTCATCGCCGGTGAAAAACACGGCGACCCGCACGCGCCGATGGACGGCGAGCGTGGCCGCGCCGACCGACGCGGCCAGGCCCAGCTCCTGCGCTCGCAACCGGGTGCCCGCAGCCAGCACGGTGCTGCCCGCTTGCACGTCGAGGCCCGCGCGGCGGATCCAGGCGCCGGGCTTGGGTGCCTCGAGAACCGTCACGCGGTCGCCGTCGGCGCGGGTGGCCTCCTGCATCACGATGGCGTCCGCCCCCAGCGGCAACGGCGCGCCGGTAAAGATGCGCGCCGCGGTGCCCGGCTCAAGCGGCGCCCCGACGTGCCCTGCGGCGATGCGCTGGCTGACCGGCAAGGTCACCGGAACCGCAGGCACATCCGCGCAGCGCAGCGCGTAGCCGTCCATCTGCGAGTTATCCATCGGTGGCACCGCCAGCGGCGAGACCACCGGCTGCGCCAGCACGCGGCCATGCGCTTCCAGCGTCGGCACGGACTCGGTCTGCGCGACCGGCACTGCGGCGGCCAGCATCCGTTGCAAGGCTTCTTCGACCGACAGCATCAGGGAAGTTGCAGGCGCTCGGTGATGAACGCGGCGATCTTAGCGGCGTCGTTCAGGTCGAGCACGGGCAGGCTCGTCTCGATCGGATGATCGGCAGCCACCGCGATCACGTTGGGATCGTGCGGAAAAATCGGCGGCTCGGTGTTCGTCGTGCGGCGCACTTCGATGCGCGGAATATGGCCTTCGCTCTTGAAGCCTTCGACGATCGCCAGGTCGCAGGGGGCGAGCAGCGCCAGCAGTTCGTCGAGGCTGGCGGCACGCTGTGGCGTCTCCGTCAGCAGAGCCCAGCGCTGGCCGGTCGCGATCAGCACCTGGCCCGCGCCCGCCTCGCGGTAGCGAAACGAGTCCTTGCCCGGCCGATCCATGTCGAAGCCGTGATGCGCGTTCTTCAGCGCCGACACCGTCAGCCCGCGCGCGCGGAAGAGCGGGATCAGCTTTTCGATCAGCGTGGTTTTGCCGGTGCTCGAGTAGCCGATGATGCCGATGGCCTTCATACCCACCCCTCCTCCCCCTTCAAGGGGGAGGTCGGGAGGGGGATGGGTTTCGTCGCGCCCAACCCATCCCCTCCCCAACCCTCCCCTTGGAGGGGAGGGAGTTTGAACAACGCGATGGCGTAACGCCGCATCGGAAACTCAATCCGCACGCGTGGCGACGTAAGTCTTCAGTGCTTCCACATTGGTGTCGATCACCTCGAACCGCTGCGGGCGCGCTTCGAGATCGGCATCGGCGGCGGGCCGCTCAGGCGCGCGGCCGATGGCCTCGACGATAGTCTCGGCAAACTTGGCGGGCAGCGCGGTTTCCAGGCAGATCACCGTCTCGCCCGGCTGGCGCAGCTCGCGTGCGACCTTGAGGCCGTCGGCGGTGTGCGGATCGACGATCAGGCCGCCCTGCTCGTACTCCGCGCGAATCGTGCACAGGCGGTCGGCGTGCGTACTGGTGCCCGAGGCGAAGCCGCTCGCCTGCAACGCCGCCAGAGCCGGCGTGCCGTTCAGGTCGAACGCGCCGCGCGCAGCCAGCTCGCCCCACAGCGCGCGCAGCGCGGCGGGGTCGCGGCCGACCAGATCGAACACAAAGCGCTCGAAGTTCGACGCCTTGGAAATGTCCATCGACGGACTGCTGGTGGCGTGCGTCTCGGCCGCCGCGCGTGGTCGATAGCGACCCGTGCGGAAGAACTCGTCGAGCACGTTATTCTCGTTGGTGGCAAGCAGCAGACGGTGGATCGGCAGGCCCATCTGTTTCGCGATCCAGCCGGCGAGGATGTTGCCGAAGTTGCCCGACGGCACGCAAAACGAAGTGCGCGCCGCGCCCGTCGCGCTGGCGGCGAGCCAGCCTTTGAAGTAGTAGACGACCTGCGCGACGATCCGGCCCCAGTTGATCGAGTTGACCGCGCCGATCCGGTAGCGCGCCTTGAACGCCGCATCGCCGTTGACCGCCTTGACCATGTCCTGGCAGTCGTCGAACACGCCGCGTACCGCCAGGTTGTGGATGTTGGCGTCTTGCAGCGAGAACATCTGCGCGCGTTGAAAGGCGCTCATCCGTCCGTGCGGCGAGAGCATGAAAACGCGCAGCCCGGCCCTGCCCCGCAGCGCGTATTCGGCCGCCGAGCCGGTGTCGCCCGAGGTGGCGCCCAGGATGTTGAGCGTGGCGCCGCGCTCGGCGAGCACGCGCTCGAAAAGCGCGCCGAGCAACTGCATCGCCATGTCCTTGAAGGCGAGCGTGGGGCCGTTGGACAGTTCCAGCAGCGCGAGCCCCGGCTCCAACCAGCGCAGCGGCGCGATCTGCGCAAAGTCGCTGTCGGCGCGGCCATTGCCGTAGACGTCGGCGGTGTACGTGGCGCGGCACAGTGACTCGATCTGCGCACGCGACAGATCGTCGGCAAAGCGCGCAAGGACTTCCGCCGCTAACTCGGCGTAAGGCAGTTCGCGCCACGCGGCCAAATCGGCTCCGCCGACTTGCGGATAAGACTCCGGCAAAAAGAGCCCGCCGTCTTCGGCCAAGCCTTCAAGCAGGATGTCGGTGAAGCGCCGCGGCGCCGCGCCGCCACGGGTGGAGATGTAACGCATGCCGCTAGACCAGCTCTTCCTGCCGGATCCGGATCACCGGCGCCAGCACCGTCGGCAGCGCCTCGATGCGTCGGATTGCGACGTTCACATCAAGCTCCACCGCATCGTGCGTGAGCATGATGATGTCGGTCTGGTTCTCGCCTTCCGACGGCTCGCGCTGGAACAGCGCGTCGATCGAGATGCGCCCATCGGCAAGGCAGCGCGTGATGTCGGCGAGCACGCCGGGCTGATCGGCCACGCGCATGCGGAAGTAGTAGGACGTGACCGTGTCCTCGATGCCGAGCCAGGGCACTTCCGCCAGCGCGTCGGGCTGGAAGGCCAGATGCGGCACGCGATGCTCGGGGTCGGCGGTGTGCATCCGCGTCACGTCCACGAGATCGGCGACCACGGCGGAGGCGGTCGGCTCCGCGCCTGCGCCCTTGCCGTAGTACAGCGTCACGCCAACCGCGTCGCCCTTGACCAGTACCGCGTTCATTGCGCCTTCAACACTCGCCAGCAACCGCTCCTTGGGCACCAACGTCGGATGCACGCGCAGTTCGATGCCCTGCGGCCGCCGTTTGGCGATGCCGAGCAGCTTGATCCGGTAGCCCAACTGCTCGGCGTAGCGGATGTCCTCGGCCGCGAGTTGGCCGATGCCTTCGATCGTCGCCGCGTCGAAATTGATCGGCACGCCAAAGGCGATCGACGCCAGCAGCGTCAGCTTGTGTGCGGCGTCGATTCCTCCGATGTCGAAGGTCGGGTCGGCTTCGGCATAGCCGAGCTCTTGCGCCTCCGCCAGCACGGTCGCAAACGGCAGGCCGCGCGCGCGCATTTCGGACAGGATGAAGTTGCTGGTGCCGTTGATGATCCCGGCGATCCACTCGATACGGTTGGCCGACAGGCCCTCGCGCAGCGCCTTGACGATCGGGATGCCGCCGGCCACCGCCGCCTCGAAGGCGACCATCAAGTCGCGCTCCTGCGCGGCAGCGAAGATCTCGTTGCCGTGCACCGCCAACAGCGCCTTGTTGGCGGTGACCACGTGCTTGCCGTGCGCAAGCGCCTCCAACACCAGCGTGCGCGCCGGCTCGTAGCCACCCATCAACTCGACCACGATGTCGATGTCCGGGTGGCGGACGATGTCGTGCGGGTCGCTCGCGATCGGCAGGTCGGGGCCGACGACAGCGCGCGCTTTGGCGACGTCGCGAACCGCAACGGCGGCAATTTCGATGCCGCGCCCGGCGCGACGCTGAATCTCGTGTTGGTTTCGGCGCAGCACTTCAAATGTGCCGCGACCGACCGTGCCCAGGCCCAGCAGGCCGACTTTGATGGGTTGGATCATTGACTTTCCATCTCTGTTACTCCTCCCCCTTCAAGAGGGAGGTTGGGAGGGGGATGGGTTGTAAGGGTCAGCCTCCAATACCGGCACTGCCCCCCGCCAACCCATCCCACCCCGCCCACGCTCGCACCGGCAGGCGCTCGCGGCGCCGCGAAGTCCCCGCTGCGCCCCCTTGAAGGGGAGGCAGAAGACTTTAGGCCGCCGCTTTCTCCACCGCCCGCACCGGCATCAACCCGTCCCGGCGGAACATGTCCTTGATGCCGCGCACCGCCTGCCGCGTACGCTGCTCGTTTTCGATCAGCGCAAAGCGCACGTGGTCGTCGCCGTAATCGCCAAAACCGATCCCCGGCGACACGGCGACCTTGGCCTCGGCCAGCAGGCGCTTGGCAAACTCCAGCGAGCCGGCCGCCTTGTACGGCTCGGGGATCTCGGCCCAGATGTACATCGAGGCGCGGGGCACCTCGACCATCCAACCCGCCTCGTGCAGGCCGCGCGCCAGCACGTCGCGGCGCTTCTGGTATTCGCGGCGCACTTCCTCCACGCAGTCCTGCGGGCCTTCGAGCGCGGCGATCGAGGCCACCTGGATCGGCGTGAAAGTGCCGTAGTCGTGATAGCTCTTGATCCGCGCGAGCGCGTAGACGAGGTCCTTGTTGCCGACCATGTAGCCGATCCGCCAGCCGGCCATGCTGTAGCTCTTGCTCATGGTGAAGAACTCGACCGCCACGTCGCGCGCGCCCGGCACCTGCATGATCGACGGCGCCTGGTAGCCGTCGAACACGATGTCGGCGTAGGCCAGGTCGTGCACGACGTAGATGCCGTGGGTCCTGGCGAGTGCCACCACGCGGTGGAAGAACTCCAAGTCGACGCACTGCGCGGTCGGGTTGCTGGGGAAGCCCAGGATCATCATCTTGGGCTTCGGGAAAGACTCGCGGATCGCCCGCTCCAGTTCGGAGAAAAAGTCCACGCCGCGCGTCATGCGCACCGAGCGGATGTCGGCGCCGGCGATGATCGCGCCGTAGATGTGGATCGGGTAACTCGGGTTAGGCACCAACACGGTGTCCCCGCGCTCGAGCGTCGCGAGCATCAGGTGCGCCAGCCCCTCCTTGGAGCCGATGGTGACGATCGCCTCGGAGTCCGGGTCGAACTCCACGCCGTAGCGGCTGGCGTACCAATTGGTGATCGCGCGCCGCAGCCGCGGGATGCCCTTTGAAACCGAGTAGCCATGAGTGCTGGGCCGGGTTGCGGCTTCCACCAGCTTGTCGACGATGTGCTTGGGCGTGGGGCTGTCCGGGTTGCCCATGCTCATGTCGATGATGTCTTCGCCGCGGCGGCGCGCGGCCATTTTCAGCTCGCCGGTGATGTTGAAGACGTAAGGCGGCAGGCGCTTGATGCGCGGGAATTCGGGCATGTGGCAGAGGCGGTCGCGGCGGGCGCGTTGTCGTGTGGATAAACCTGTGCATAATTGTGCCGGAAACGAGCCCATCGCTCTCGGAGCCCTCTTGAAGCTGCACGCGGACGCGCCGACTGCCCTGAACACCGTCACGGCCTACGGTCCCGGCTTCATCGAAATCAATCGGGTTCGCCACCAGCGCAGCGTGGTCGTGATGCCCGATGCGGCAGTCGAAGCGTTCGCCGCCGCGACCTTCGACGAGCTGCTCCCTGAGCACTTCGACGCGCTGGGCGACCTGCGGCCCGAGCTCGTGCTGCTCGGCACCGGCAGCCGCCAGCGCTTTCCGCACCCGCGGCTGACGCGCACGCTCGCGCAGGCGCGCATCGGGGTGGAAGCGATGGACACCCAAGCCGCGGGCCGCACTTACAACATCCTGATGGCCGAAGACCGTCGGGTGCTCGCGATCTTTCTGTTCGACTCGTAAGGACCGCCATGCCCGTTGCACTCGACAAGAAAGTCCCCGACTTCACAGCCGCGGCCACCGGCGGCGAGGTGAAGCTCTCCGCACTGAAGGGCAAAACCGTCGTGCTGTACTTCTACCCAAAGGACAACACGCCCGGCTGCACCACCGAAGGCAGCGACTTCGCCGCCGCGTACGCGAAGTTCAAAAAAACTGGCGCGGTCGTCTACGGCGTCTCGCGCGACAGCTTGAAGTCGCACGAAGGCTTCAAGGCCAAGATGGGGTTTCCGTTCGAGTTGATCTCCGACCCCGACGAGAAGCTGTGCGCGCTGTTCGACGTGATGAAGATGAAGAACATGTATGGCAAGCAGGTGCGCGGCGTGGAGCGCAGCACCTTCGTGATCGACGGCAACGGCAAGCTCGCGCGCGAGTGGCGCGGCGTGAAGGTGCCGGGGCACGTCGATGAGGTGCTGGCCTTCGTGCAAAGCCTCGCCTGACGGACCCGAGTTGTTTCCGACATCCATCGCCGAGCTTCGATTGCCGCGGTCTTCCCTCACCCCAACCCCACTGCCGGTCGGAGAGGGGCTTTGCCAACGCTCTCCCACCGGGAGAGGGTCCGCGCGAAGCGGCCGGCTGAGGGAAGGCTGCGGCAGTCGGAGTTGTGCATTCGATTTCTGCCGCTCTCGCTGACCCCGCCCCCTCGATGCCCCTGCCCAAGCCCCCCGCCAAGCCCGCCACCCTCCTCGTCGCCCTGCCCCCCGCGGCCAAGCCACCCAAGCCCGTCGCGACCGAGCCCGTCGCCCGTGCGCCGGTGCCACCGGTCGCACCGCCCACGCCGGCCACCCGGCTGGCGCTGGTGGAGAGCAAGCCCAAAAGCGGGCGTAAGCCGCGCGCCGCCACCGGCCCGCGCAAGCTCTTCGTGCTCGACACCAACGTGCTGATGCACGATCCGACGAGCCTGTTCCGCTTCGAGGAGCACAACATCTTCCTGCCGATGGTGACGCTGGAAGAACTCGACAATCACAAAAAGGGCATGTCGGAAGTCGCGCGCAACGCGCGCCAGGTCAGCCGCTCGCTCGACGCGCTGGTGGCCGCGTGCAAGACGCCGATCGAAGACGGCATCCCGCTCGCCGGCCAGGGCCACGAGGAGGCGCGCGGGCGCCTGTTTTTCCAGACCCAGGCGGCGGCGGGTGCGCTCCCCGCGACCCTGCCCACCGGCAAGGCGGATAACCAAATCCTGGGCGTGGTGCGCGCGCTGCAAGACATCCACCCGGGGCGCGATGTGGTGCTGGTGTCCAAGGACATCAACATGCGCGTCAAGGCGCGCGCGCTGTCGCTGCCGGCCGAGGATTACTTCAACGACAAGGTGCTTGAGGACACCGACATCCTCTACACCGGCACCCTGCAATTGCCGGCCAACTTCTGGGACAAGCACGGCAAGGGCATGGAGTCCTGGCAGCAGGGCGGCTACACCTTTTACCGGGTCGGCGGCCCACTGGTGGCCGACTGGTTGGTCAACCAGTTCGTGTATCTGGACGAAGGCACGCCGTTTTACGCGCAGGTCAAGGAGATCCGCGGCAAGACCGCGGTGCTGCGCGTGCTGCGCGATTTCACCCACGGCAAGAACGCGGTGTGGGGCGTGACCGCGCGCAACCGCGAGCAGAGCTTTGCGCTGAACCTGTTGATGGACCCGGACTGCGACTTCGTCACGCTGATCGGCCAGGCCGGCACCGGCAAGACACTGATGACGCTCGCCGCCGGCCTGGCGCAGACGCTGGATGCGCGGCGCTACAGCGAGATCATCGTCACCCGTGCCACCGTGCCGGTGGGCGAAGACATCGGCTTCCTCCCCGGCACCGAGGAAGAAAAAATGGCGCCGTGGATGGGCGCGCTCGAAGACAACCTGGAGGTGCTGAACAAGTCGGGCGACGGCGGCAGCGAGTGGAACCGCGCAGCCGCCAACGACCTGATCCGCAGCCGCATCCGCATCAAGTCGATGAACTTCATGCGCGGCCGCACCTTCATGGGCAAGTTCCTGATCGTCGACGAGGCGCAGAACCTGACACCCAAGCAGATGAAGACGCTGGTCACCCGTGCCGGCCCCGGCACCAAGGTCGTCTGCCTGGGCAACATCGCGCAGATCGACACGCCGTATCTGACAGAAGGCAGTTCGGGCATCACCTACGTGGTCGACCGCTTCAAGGGCTGGCCGCACTCGGGGCACGTGACCCTGCAACGCGGTGAGCGCTCGCGCCTGGCCGACCACGCGACGGAGGTGCTGTAGACGGAAAAACGGCCGCTCGCGCGGCCGTTCGGTTTGGCGGAGAGGGTGGGATTCGAACCCACGGTACGGTAGAACCGTACACCGGATTTCGAGTCCGGCGCATTCGACCACTCTGCCACCTCTCCAGCAGGGGCGCGAGTCTAACAAAGCAGACGTTCGACGCCGCCCATATACGGCCGCAACGCGGCCGGCACGAGCACGCTGCCGTCGGCCTGCTGGTAGTTCTCAAGCACGGCGACCAATGTACGACCGACGGCGAGGCCAGAGCCGTTTAGCGTGTGCACAAACTCGGTCTTGCCCTGCGCGTTCTTGTAGCGGGTCTGCATCCGGCGCGCCTGGAACGCCTCGCAGTTGGACACCGACGAAATCTCCCGGTACGCGCCCTGCCCCGGCAGCCAGACTTCGAGGTCGTAGGTCTTGGCGCTGCCAAAGCCCATGTCGCCGGTGCAGAGCAGCACCACTCGGTACGGCAGCTCCAGCCGCTGCAAGACCGCCTCGGCGTTGCCGACCATCTCTTCCAGCGCGACGTAGGACTCCTCCGGGCGAGTGATGCGCACCATTTCCACCTTGTCGAACTGGTGCTGGCGAATCATGCCGCGCGTGTCCTTGCCGTAGCTGCCTGCCTCGGAGCGGAAGCACGGCGTGTGCGCGGTAAGTTTTGCCGGCAGATCGGCCTCCTTGAGCATCTGCCCGCGCACGATGTTGGTGAGCGAGACCTCCGAGGTCGGGATCAGGTACAACACCTCGCCCGCGCCCTCCTGTCCGCCCTTCTTTGCGGCAAAGAGGTCTTCCTCGAACTTCGGCAACTGGCCCGTGCCGCGCAGCGAGTCGGCGTTGACGATGTACGGCGTGTAGCACTCCGTATAGCCGTGCTCCTGCGTCTGCATGTCGAGCATCAGTTGCGCAAGCGCACGGTGCAGCCGCGCCGCCGGTCCGCGCATCAGCGTAAAGCGCGAGCCGGAAAGCTTGACCGCCGTGTCGAAGTCCAGTCCCAGCGGCGCGCCCACGTCCACGTGGTCGCGCACCGGGAAGGCGAACTGCGGCGGTACCCCCCAGCGGCGCACTTCGACGTTGTCGTCGGACGAGCGGCCGAGCGGAACCGACTCGTGCGGCAGATTGGGCACGTCCAGCAGCAGCGTGGTCAGCCGCGCCTGGATGTCGTCCAACTGCGCTTGCAGCGCCTTCAAGGTGTCGGGGATCGCCGCGGCCTCGGCCAGCAGCGCGGCGGCGTCTTCGCCCTTGCCGCGCGCGACGCCGATCTCTTTGGACAGCGCATTGCGACGGGCTTGCAACTCCTCGGTGCGTACCTGAACGGTCTTGCGCTCGGCTTCCAGCGCGTTGAAAGCATCGACGGGAAACTCGTAGTGCCGGGTACGCAGCCGCGCGGCCGCGTCGCCGAGCTGTTTGCGCAGTTGATTGATATCGAGCATGGTGAGTCCTTGAGCGGCGCGCCGGCGGCGCACCGCGGTACATGAGAGGTAATGGGCTTTTGCGGTGCGCAGCGGCGCGCCGCGATCAACAGGAGGCGGACGAACTTCGGGCGGCGCGAGGCCGCAAGCGACAAAAAGGCGTCATGGGCGCATTGTCGCAGCGCGCCACGCAAGGCGGCAAGCGGGCACAGCGGCCTGCGTTGCCCGGCAGCCGTGCATGGCGAGACACTTCATTTGCGCTCGGGCTGCGCCCGGTTCAGCGCGCGCAGTTGCCCGAGCTTCTCGGCGATCTTGCTCTCCAGTCCGCGATCGGTCGGTTCGTACCACCGCTGCGGCGCCATGCCCTCAGGCAAGTAATCCTCGCCGGCGGAAAAGGCGCCGTCCTCGTCGTGCGCGTAGCGGTAGCCGGCGCCATAGCCGAGTTCCTTCATCAGCCGCGTGGGGGCGTTGCGCAGATGCAGCGGCACGGGGCGGCTGCCGTCCTGTTTGACGAAAGCGCGCACGGCCCCGTAGGCGCGATACACGGCGTTGGACTTGGCGGCGATCGCCAGGTAGACGATCGCCTCGGCGAGCGCCAGTTCTCCCTCGGGGGAGCCGAGCCGTTCGTAGGTTTCCGCCGCGTCGAGCGCCAGCCGCAACGCGCGCGGGTCGGCCAGGCCGATGTCCTCCGTCGCCATGCGGATCGCCCGCCGCGCGATGTAATGCGGGTCCACGCCACCATCGAGCATCCGCACCATCCAGTACAGCGCTGCGTCGGGGTCGGAGCCGCGCACCGACTTGTGCAGGGCCGAGATCTGGTCGTAGAAGTTCTCGCCGCCCTTGTCGAAGCGGCGCAGCGTGGCGGGCAGCGTTTCGCGCAGGTAATCGGCGCCGACGCTGGCCAGACCCCGCTCGTGCGCGCCGTGCGCGGCGACCTCCAGCGCGTTGAGCAGCCGGCGCGCGTCGCCGTCGGCGGCGTCGGTCAGCATTTGCCGCGCGTCGTCTTCGACGAAGAGGCCGCTGAGCGCGTGCGCGCAGGCCCGCTCGATCAAGGTGCCGAGTTCGTCGGCGGTCAACGGCTCCAGCACGTACACCGCGGCGCGCGACAACAACGCGCCGACGACCTCGAAGGACGGGTTCTCGGTGGTGGCACCCACGAAGACGAAGAGCCCCGACTCCACGTGCGGCAGAAACGCATCCTGCTGCGCCTTGTTGAAGCGGTGCACTTCATCGACGAACACCACCGTCGGCTTGCCGCTCGCAGCGCGCGTGGCCTGCGCACGCTCGACCGCCTCGCGGATGTCCTTCACACCGCCCAGCACCGCGGAGATGGCGATGAACTCCAGCCCAAAGGCATCGGCCATCAGCCGGGCGAGCGTGGTCTTGCCGACACCGGGCGGCCCCCAGAAAATCATCGAGTGGGGCCGGCGCGACTCGAAGGCCACGCGCAGCGGCTTGCCGGCGCCGAGCAGGTGCGACTGGCCGATCACCTGGTCGAGCTTGCGCGGGCGCATCCGTTCCGCCAGCGGGGCGCTGGCCGGCGGCGGCGCGAAGAGATCGTTCATCCGCGGAAGGCTAACATCGCGCCCCCGACATTCGAGGTCAACGATGAAGCTCACACACACCGCCGCCGCGCTCGCGCTCGCCTTTGCCACCACCGGCGCACTCGCCCAGAACGAGGTGCTGGACAACGCCGCCAAGGAACCGGGCGCCGTCAAGACCGATAGCGGCCTCGTTTACAAGGTCGTCAAGGAAGGCACGGGCCGCAACCCGACCGCCACCGATACCGTGCGCGTGCATTACAAGGGCACCTTCCCCGACGGCAAGGAGTTCGACAGCAGCTACAAGCGCGGCATGCCGACGGAGTTCCCGTTGAACCGCGTGATCCCCTGCTGGACCGAGGGCGTGCAAAAGATCAAGCCCGGCGGCACGGTCAAGCTCGCCTGCCCACCCAACATCGCCTACGGCGCGCGCGGCGCCGGCAACGTGATTCCGCCGAACGCGACGTTGTTGTTCGAGGTCGAACTGCTCGGCATCGCCAACTGATGGCCAGCGGCGGCGTTCGCGCCATCCTCTTCGCGCTCGGCGCCAACAGCGGGATCGCGGTCGCCAAGTTTGTCGCCGCCGCGTATACCGGCTCCGGCGCGCTGCTGGCCGAGGCAATCCATTCGCTGGCCGACTGCGGCAACCAGTTGCTGCTGCTGCTGGGCCTGCGCCGCGCGCGGCGGCCGGAAAGCGCTGAGCATCCGCTCGGCCACTACCGGGTCGTGTACTTTTACGCGCTGATGGTCGCGCTACTGCTGTTTACGGTGGGCGGCCTGTTCTCGGTCTACGAGGGCTGGCACCGGCTGCACGCCGCCGAGCCGTTGCACGCGCCATGGGTGGCGCTCACGGTTCTGGGCGTGGCGATTGCGCTCGAGGCGGTGTCGCTCTGGGGCGCGCTCCGCGAGATCCGCAAAGAGCAGCACGGCCGCAGCTTCTGGCGCTGGTTTCGCGAGACGCGCCAGTCCGAGCTGATGGTGGTCGCCGGCGAAGACATTGCCGCGCTGGGCGGCCTGGTGCTGGCGTTTGTCGCGGTGCTGGCGACGATGGCGACCGGTAACCCGCTCTACGACGCGCTGGGCTCCATGGCCGTGGGCGTGCTGTTGATCGTGGTGGCGGCAGCGATCCTGTTGGAAGTAAAAGGCATGATCGTCGGCGAGTCCGCCGAGCCGCGGCTGCGCGCGGAGATTGCCGCCTTCATCGCCGCGCAACCGGAGGTGGGCCGGGTGCTGAACCTGATTACCCTGCAATGGGGCGAGAAGCTGGTGATCGCCGTACAGGCGGAGATGGCGCAAGCGGCCTCCGCCGCGGAACTCGTCGCCGCGATCAACCGTGTGGAGGCGGCGATTCAGACCGCCTACCCGCAGGCGCGCTGGGTGTTTTTCGAGCCGGACCTGGCGCGCACGGCGACGGCGTGATCGGTCGCAGGCAAGACGCGCTGCGCGTTACGCCGCGGCGAGGAAGCGACGCACGTCGTCCAGATCGCGCGTGCGCGGCAAAGGCGGCAGGCTGGCGAGCACCGTCTTGCCGTAGGCACGGCTAAGCAGCCGTCCGTCGAGCAGCACCAGCACGCCGCGATCGGTTTCGGCACGGATCAGCCGGCCCGCACCCTGTTTGACGAGTGTCACGGCCTGCGGCAACTGGTACTCGGCAAAGGGGTTGCGCCCGAGCGCCTGCAAGCGGCGGATGCGCGCCTGTACCACCGGATCGTCCGGCGGGGCGAACGGCAGCTTGTCGATGGCCACCACCGACAGCGCCGGCCCCTGCACGTCGATTCCTTCCCAGAAGCTCACGCTGCCCACGAGCACTGCATTGCCGTGTTCGCGAAAGGCGCGCAACAGCGCCTGGCGGGTGCTGCCGCCTTGCACCAGCAGTGGCCACGGCGCGCCGGCCGCATGCAGCAACTCTCGCAAGCGGGCGGCGACGCGATCGACTGCGCGCAGCGTCGAGCACAGGACGAAGGTTCGCCCCCCGGCGGCTTCGATCACTGGCCAGACCGCGTCGGCCACCTGCTCGGCAAAGTCGGCGGCCGATGGCGAAGGCAGCGCTTGCGGCAGGTACAGCAAGGCCTGGCGGTCGAAGTCGAACGGGCTCTCCCAGCGGGCGGTGGCGGCCTCCGGCAACCCGATCTCGCCCAGGAACGGCTCGAAGCGCCCCGCCACCGTCAGCGTCGCCGAGGTCAGGATCCACGCCTGCGGCTGCTGCGCGCGGATGCGTGCGAAGTGTTCGCCCGGCGCCAACGGGGTGGTCGCGAATTGCACGCCCTGCGCACTCAGGGCGATCCAGCGCACGACAGCGTCGGCGCCGGTCTCGTCTGTCGCCGCGGTCTCTTGCTCGGGGGCCACCTGGATACGCCATTCGGCCAGCGCGGCCTCCAGGCCACCGGCGCGAGCGCGCAGTGCGTCCAGTTCGGGGCTGCGGTCGGCGTTGGCCGCCAGCGCCGCCCCGACCCCGCACACCGCAAGTTCGGCCTGCTCGAGAGCAACTGCCAGCCGCGCCGGATGCGGCACGCGATCGAGCGCCACGCGCGTGCCCGGGGTCACGCCGGCCTCGGCGAGCGCCAGTCGCAGTCCGCGCGCGCTGTCTTCTATCCGGCGGGTCAGGCCGACCCAGGCGGCACCATCGGCCGCCGCGGCCAGACCGGCGACGCGGGCGTCGGCGGCGAAGTCGAGTAGCTGCGCCGCCGAGAAGACGTTGCCGAAAAAGTCCGCGGCAATGCGCGGCAACTGGTGCGCCTCGTCGAGGACGACAGTGTCGGCGGCGGGCAGGAACTCGCGCAACGCATCGTCGCGCAGCGCCAGATCGGCCAGAAACAGGTGGTGGTTGACGACGACGATATCGGCAGCCTGCGCTGCCCGCCTGGCCCGATAAACGAAACACTCGTCCAGGCGCGGGCATTCGCTGCCGAGGCAGTTGTCGCGGGTCGAGGTGACTGCTGGCCACAGCGCGGCGGTCTCGGGAACGGCAGCCAGTTCGGCCCGGTCGCCGGTGCTGGTGGTTACGGCAAAGCGCAGTACGGCGCGCAGATGCTGCACCTCCGTCGCCGTCGCCAGCAGGCCCTCGCGTTCGGTGCGCGCCAGCCGGTGCAGGCAAAGGTAGTTCTGCCGGCCCTTGAGTACCGCCGCGCGCACGGTGAGCCCGAGAGCCCGCGCCACGGCGACCAGGTCCTTGCCGTAAACCTGATCCTGCAGCGCCCGCGTCGCGCTGGAGACGAGCGTCTTGCCGCCCGCCAGCAACGCGGGCACAAGGTAGGCGAAGGTCTTGCCGGTGCCGGTGCCGGCCTCGGCCACCAAGGTGCCGCCGTCGGCAATCGCTGCCGCGATCGCCAGGGCCAGTTCGCGCTGGCCCGGGCGAGCGCGAAAGCCCGGAATCGCCTGCGCCAGCGCCCCATCGGCGGCAAACGCCGCGGCTACGGCCGCGCCGGCCGCCCCCTGCGACCGCGCGGCGGTCACGCCGGGATATCCGGAACCAGCTGCATCTGCAACAAACCGATGGCGTCCTTGATCTGCAGCTTGCGCTTCTTCAGCCGCCGCAGTTGCAGCTGATCGACACCACTTTGTTGCCCCAAGCGGGCGATGGCTTCGTCCAGATCGCGATGCTCGATCTGTAGCTCGACGATGCGACGCTTGATGTCCTCGGCATCCATGGGAGTAAATTCTTCAGTCGCAGCGGCGCTGCGCGTGCGTCGATCCTAGCAGCGGCACCGCGGCCGCGGCGCGCATTGCTAGACTTTTTGTAATGAATCTCCCGCCTCCCCGGTCCGCCAGCGGCAAAGCCCGCTACCGCGTCAACGCCTGCACGGCCGACCATATCGGCGACCGCAGCGAGCAGCAGGACCGCGTTGCCTTGATCTCCAGCCCGCGCAATCCGGGTGCCCTGCTGGCCGTGCTTGCCGACGGCATGGGCGGGCGCACTGGGGGGCGTTTGGCCAGCGATCAGGTAGTTGCGACCGCGACCAGCCTCTTTCAGGAGCTGTCCGCCCAGGATGCCGATCCGCGCCAGTTGCTCGAGCAAGTGGCCAACGAGGCGCATACCGTGATTCGCCTGACCGCGCTGTCGGCGGAAAAGGAACCGCACAGCACGATGGTGGCGCTGCTGCTGCACCGCGACCACGCAGCCTGGGCGCACGCCGGCGACAGCCGGCTCTATGTCTTCCGCCATGGCAAGTTGCGCCACTGCACCGAGGACCACAGCTATGCCAGCCGGATTCGCGCAGAAGCGGGTGCAGCCGTTGCCGAGCGCTATCGGCACATGCTGGTCAGCGCGCTTGGGCTGGCGACGACCCCGCAGGTGACGTTCGCCGAGACCAGCGACCTCGGTCCGGGCGACGTGTTCCTGCTGTGCAGCGACGGACTGTGGTGCTACTTCGCCCCGGAAGAGCTGGGTGCGATGCTCAACGCCTTGCCGCCACGAGAGGCCGCGGCCCACCTGCTGCGGATGTCGCGCGACCGCGCCGGCGGGCGTGGCGACAACGTCAGCTTGGCGATCGTCAAGCTGGAGCCCCCGCCCGAGACCGCGTCCATGGTCACGACGCTGTACTGAGCGGCCCGGCGCCATCGCCGGGATGCGCTGCCGGCGCAGTGGGCGCCGGTCCGCCGCCCGGCCGGACTACTTGGCGGCGCCGGCGCGCTCGGCGTCGCGTCGCTCGCGCTCCTCGGCGCGCTGCGCACGTCGTTGTTCGTTGGCCTGGCGTTCCGCTTCCTTCTTGCGGGCGCGCTCCTGTGCTTCGCGCTGGCGCTGCTCGTGGGCGCGGGCGTTCTCGGCGCGCTGCTGTGCTTCGGCGGCGCGCGCAGCTTCTTCAGCCTTCTGTTGCGCCTGCTTTTGCTCGAAGGCAGCCTTTTCCGCCGCTGCCTCTTTGGCGCGCCGCTCGCGGTCGGCCGCATCCTCCTCGGCCTGCTGCCGACGCTGCTCGGCCTGCTTGCGCGCCTGCGCTTCGCGCGCGGCCTTCTGCTCGGGCGACGGCTCACGCGCCTGCTCGGCCGACTGGCGCGCCTTGCGCTCTTCCGCGTCCAGACGACGCAGCACGGTGCTGGCGTCGGCCTTCACGCGCCGCGCCTCGACCGTCGCTACCGTCTCGGCCCGCCGGGCCGACTCCCCGCCGGCGGCAACTAAAAAGACCGCCTGGCCGCGCTGCTGTCCCGCCGCCCTGGTTGCCCCCGCCGCGTCGGCGGCCGCGGCGGCGGCCGCCACGGCACGGC
>JBKCXU010000127.1:0-3693 GCA_046316025.1 Betaproteobacteria bacterium
CGGCACCCCACGGGCGCGCGGCGCGCGGCGACCGCAAGTGAACCGCCCGCGCGAACACCTCTGTGCCGGGCCCGGTGTCTCCGAGGATCAGCACGCCAGCATCGCAGGCCGCGACCGCCGGCAGCCGTGCCACCTGCTGCACGAACCCGGGCACCGCGCCGATGAAGCCGCGCAGCCGCGGATCGACGTGCAGCGCCTCCGCGCCCGCGTCGACGCGCGCCGTTGGCGGCGTGCGGTGCGACCCGAGGGCCCGCCGCAGCCGCGCGATCAGCTCGCAGCGCGTGCCGCCCGCGGCCACGAAGTCGGTCGCGCCCAGAGCGAGCCAGGCTTGCATCCGCTCGGCGTCGATCTCGTCGCAAACGACCAGCAGCACGCAGGCGGGCCATCGCCCCCGCAGCGCCACCAGCGCCGCCGTCGCCTGCGCATGCGGCAGGCCGACGGCCAGCGCGATCAGGGCGTCGGTGTCGGCCTGCGGCGCCGGCGTCAGCCGCAGATCGGGTTGCGCATCGAGCAACGCGGTCGCCACGGCGGCCACCTCGGGCGCAGCGCCCAGATCGACGAGCGCGCAGCGCAATGCAGTCATTGGATCCCTCGTCGCACGTGAACCACCGCTTTGCCCGGCAGGCGCATCGCGGCAAGGCGATGCAGCGCAGGCATTGCAGCACGCAGGCGACAGGGCCGTCGTCCCGCAAATCGGCAATCGACCACGTGAATATTCAGGCCGCTATCGCACGAACCGGCGATCAGCCTGCGAGTTCTTCCAGTTCGGCGACCATGCGCGCGATGCGGTCGGTGAGTTTTTCGGTGGTCAGTTGCTCGCGCAGCCGCTCGATGAGCAGCGGAAAGGCGAAGGGCGTGGGGCGCGAAATTGCATGCAGCACGCGGCGCTGCGCGCGCATCCGCGCCAGCGCCGCGCGCAGGCGGGCGAGTTCGAGTTCCTGCTCCAGCACTTCACGCTCGGCCTGGGTCAGCAGCGGATTGCCGGCGTCGTACTTGCGCAGCACCTCGTAGAACAGGCCGGACGAGGCCTGCAACTGCTTCACCGATTTCGGCGCGCCCGGGTAGCCCTGAAAAATCAGCCCGGCCACGCGCGCGATTTCGCGAAAGCGGCGCTGCGCGAGTTCGCCGGCGTTCAGGCTCGCCAGCACGTCGTCGAGCAAGCCCTCCTCGGCGAGCAGCCCAGCGCGCGGACGCCACAGTGCGTGCCAGTCGACTTCCGTTGGCGTCAGCAGCTCGAAGCCGTAGTCGTTGACCGCGATGGAGAACGTGGCCGGCTGCACCCGCCCGGCACGCAGCGCCAGCAGCGAGGCAATGCCCAGATGCGCGCTGCGGCCGGCAAACGGGTAGACGAACAGGTGCCGCCCCTCGCGCGAGCGCAGCGTCTCGGCCACCAGCGTGATCGCCGTCGGCACCGATGACCAGCGGGCCTGCAACTCGAGCAGCGGTCGGATCTGTTGCAACTCGGGACTGGCGAAGCGGCCGGCGCGTGCCGCTTCCAGTTGCGCCAGCAGCGCATCGGCCAGCTCGGAAGACAGCGGCATCTTGGTGCCGGCCCAGCGCGGCACTGCGCCGCTGCGGGACTTGGCCGGCACGACCTCGGCGGTCATCTCGCGGATGCGCACGAGCTCCAGCCGCTTGCCGCCAAACGTAAACACGTCGCCCGGCCGCAGCCGCGCGATGAAACTCTCCTCCACGGTGCCGATCTTGCCGCCGTTGGCGTAGCGCACGAGCATCGCCGCGTCGGCGACGATGGTGCCGATCGACATCCGGTGCCGGCGGCCGATGGCGGCATCGACCACGCGGTACACGCCATCGGCGCCGCGCCGCACGCGCTGGTACTCGGGGTACGCGGCGAGCGCGCCACCGCCGCGGCCGACGAAGTCCAAGGCCCAGTGCCACTCCTCGTCGGTCAGCGTCGCGTAGCTCGCGGTGCCGCGCACCTCGGCCAGCAGTTCGTCTTCGGTAAAGCCGCCGCCCAGCGCGACGGTCACCAGATGTTGCACGAGGACGTCGAGCGGCTTGGCCGGTACTGCGCGCGACTCGACGCGGCGCGCCGCAGCGGCCTCGCGCGCGGCGACGGCCTCGACCAGTTCCAGCGCATGGGTCGGCACCAGCGTCACGCGCGAAGCGCGCCCTGGCGCATGCCCGCTGCGTCCCGCGCGTTGCAGCAGCCTTGCCACACCCTTGGGGCTGCCGATTTGCAGCACGCGTTCCACCGGCAGGAAGTCCACGCCCAGATCGAGGCTGGAGGTGGCGACCACCGCGCGCAGCCGGCCGTCTTTCAAGCCGGCTTCGACCCAGTCGCGCACCGATTTGTCGAGCGAGCCGTGATGCAGCGCGATCTCGCCCGCCCACCTGGGCCGCGCGGTCAGCAGCGACTGGTACCAGATCTCCGCCTGCGAGCGCGTGTTGGTGAAGACGAGCGTGCTGCCGCGCGTGGCTTCGATCTGCTCGATCACCGGCGCCAGCATCTGGATGCCGAGATGCCCGCCCCACGGGAAGCGGCCGACTTCGGCCGGCAGCAACGTGTCGATGACGATTTGCTTGTCGATCTCGCCGCGCACCAGCACGCCGTCGCCCCGCGGCTGCAGCGCGTGCAGCGCTTGGTCGAGGTTGCCGAGGGTGGCGGACAGGCCCCAGACAGTGAGCTTCGTTGCGATACCCGCACCCCGTCCCTCCCCCGCCTGCGGGGTAGGGACGGGGTGGGGGCGTGAGCCTGCCGTAGCGAAAAACCCCCGCAACCGCGCCAACGCCAGCTGCGTCTGGACGCCGCGCTTGCTGCCGATCAGTTCGTGCCACTCATCGACGGCCACCACCGCCACGCCGCCGAGAATCTCGCGCGCATCGGCACGCGCCAACAGCAGCGACAGGCTCTCCGGTGTGGTGACCAGCACTTCCGGCAGGCGTTGCGACTGGCGCGTGCGCTCGGCCGAATCGGTGTCCCCCGTGCGCACACCGACCTTCCATTCGAGGCCCAGGTCGGCGAGCGGCGCGGCGAGCGACCGCGCGGTGTCCGCCGCCAGCGCGCGCATCGGCGTGATCCAGACGAGCCGCAGTCCGCCGCCGCACACTTGCCCGGCGAGCGCAAGGTTCAGCAGTCCGAACCACACTGCATAGGTCTTGCCGGCACCAGTGGCCGCGTGCAGTAATCCGCTGCGGCCCGCCGCGATCTGCTGCCAAACCTCGCGCTGAAAAGCAAAGGGCGCGTAACCGTGCGCCGCGAACCAGCCGTCCGCACTGGGCAGCGCCAATTGGCGCGGCGGCTCGGGCACGGCAGTCTGCGCCTGCTCGGCCGCGCGCCTTTGCTCGCGCAGCAGCCGCGCGCGTCGCGCCCGCAATTGCGTGCCGACGTTGGAGCCGGAGGGCAGGCGGCTCGGCACTGCGGCCCGTCAGCCGGCTGGTAAAGGTGTCGTTCCGAGCGCAGCAAGGAGTCTCGGCGTGCCTAAGCCGGAGTTTCCTTGCTGCGCTCGGAACGACAGGCGCGGAGGGCATCAGCGCGCACACCTGCCGCGACAGCGCGCACGAAAGGTGCACCGGGGCGGTATCGAGCGTCACCAACAGGTCGAGCGCGGCGAGCGCCGCAGCGGTATCGCCGAAGTCCGTCAAGTCCGGTGCGAGGTCGGTGAAGAGCGGCTCGGCGCCCAGTTCGGCGATCTGTGCGCGCGGAGCATCACCCACTTGCAGGCTGAACCA